>CAYLZE010000065.1:0-29560 GCA_964388035.1 uncultured archaeon | reverse complement strand
TGACATTCCACCCGAAGATTACGTTAAGAAGGCAGTCAAGGAAGAGGGATTCGATTTGGTCATCCTGGGTTGTGGCGGGCATCATTCTATCATAGAAAGGAGGATTTTGGGTACGGTACCTGAGCACGTATTGAATGATGCGCCCTGTGATGTTTTAATTATTCGATAAATCGTGTCATTAACAGAAATGATTACTAACAAAAAAAGCAGGACTTTTTTTTTATTTTTTTTAGATTATTGCCCCAACTTTCAAATGTATCAGAGAAAATATCTGTTCAGAGGTAGCGGGACATATCCATCTGATAGTAGTTTTAGAAATATATTTGATATAATGATTGTGAAGGAGATTTTCTTCTCTTTTCTATTTATTAATATTAATTTTATTTATAAAATTTTAAATATTTTTTTTTCATCTAAATAAAAGTGAAAAAAATTTAATAATTTCTAGGGACAAAAATTATATCTAAGCTTTTAATCTCCATTATGAGAAATTGTAAAATGGTGAAATAATGTATAAGAAAATTTTAATTGGTATTGATGGTTCTACACATTCCATGCGAGTGATACAAGCTGCATTAGAATATGCAAAGAAAGATGGTGCCAAGATTGTGGCCTTTCACTCCGTGCTCCATCATTTAGCAGAGCTAAATATGGGTTTTACTCCTTCTTCAGTTGGAAATCCTGCGGCGACTTTTTCTCTTCATCAAGACTATATCGATGAGGGTAAAAGTATCTTGGAAACGGCAAAGAACACGTTTAAAAAAGAAAATCAAGAATTGGAAACGAAAATTATATTTGACATTCCACCCGAAGATTACGTTAAGAAGGCAGTCAAGGAAGAGGGATTCGATCTGGTAATTTTAGGAAGTGGGGGAAAACATAATATTATAGAAAGGAGAATTTTAGGTACCGTACCAGAACACGTATTAGATGCAGCTCCTTGTGATGTTTTAGTTATCCGATAAATAAACCATAAACATGAATGTTTTGAAAAAATTATAGTATTTTTTCTTTTATTTTTTATTTTTTTAGTTCTTTTTTTTTCCAAGAAATTAATATTAAACACATTAAAAGAATAAATTAAAAACCGAATGTATTAATCTTTAATCAAAATTGACCTTTCCGTTCTCTAGCTATTACATTATAAATAAATTATTGGAACTAATTTCATTATTCTAAAGGACGCACATGAGTTAGAGTAGATCTGTCCTATATCATGAAAATATTACAAAAGAAAAAAAAAAGAAATAAGATTTAAATAGGTTTGAAATATTCAATATCCAAGATTCTTTTCCTTGGTTGTTCTTTAAATACCGCTTCAACTCTCATGCCTACTTCAATTTTGCTGGGATCTCCCTCTTTGATCACGTGAACGAAATTGGTGTCCGCACCATCAAGCTTTATGATTCCATAAGCAAATGGGGGTTCTAAAGGCATCACGGGAGTGGAATGGGTTACCACGGTAAATCCTTCCACGGTTCCTTGATTTCCAATTTCAACCCATTCCTCCATTTTTTCAAAGCATTTGAAACATATCATTTTGGGAGGAACGTAGACTTTTTGGCATTTTGGACATTTTACTCCCCAAATTTTGTTATTTTTGGCAATCTCTGTTATGAATTTTTCCACGTAAGCTCCCGCTGTGTGTTTATAAGGGACTTTAATCCTTCCTCTAAAAATTTTCTTTTCCATGTCTTGGCTCATTTTTTCCACCTCATTCATTTCTCCTCGATTAATTTAAAATAAGGAATATCACCTAGATTCCCTTCCCGTTTTTCTTTAAAAACGGCTTCCACGCGCTGTCCTATTTTATACTTACTAGGATCGGTTTCATTGACAAAATGCATCATGTAAGTATTCGCCCCGTCTAATTTGAATATGGCATACCCGTAGGGAAAGGGACGCATTCCCCCAGTATTTGGATCCGTGAACGGATAATTGACAACCGTAAAACCTTCTAACGTTCCTTTTGGAGGTAATTCTACCATGTCGTCGACCGTCATTTGTACCAAGCACTCCGCACACACCCCTCTCGGAGGCATGTGAACTTTTCCACATTTTGGACACTTGCTTCCCAAAATTTTCTTGTTTTTCTTCAATTCTTCAAAAAACTTGACGGTTAACTTGCCCTTTGCCCATTTGTATGGTAAATCGGTTTTCCATTTAATTTCAAAAACTTTTTCCTCATTTTTCTTTTTACCCATTAAAATCACCTCACTGGTTTTGGATCTTTACCTAAGATCATTAATTCAGTCCAAAGACTGCCTCCAAATCCCATTGCCAGAGCGGTTTCAACATCCGGGACTTGTCTTTTCCCTCCTCGCCCCATAACTTGGATGGCGGCTTCTGCCACGCGAACAAGTGCGGTTGCCCCGATGGGATTGGTGCTCAATACCCCCCCCGAAGGATTAACTGGTAATTCACCGCTCATCTGCGTGATTCCCTCATCTAACAATTTACCTCCACCGCCCGGTTTAGCAAATCCCAAAGCCTCCGTCCAGCTCAGTTCTGCCCAAGAAGTTGGTTCGTAAATTTCTGCGACATCTAAATCCTTAACAGGATCGTGAATACCCGCTTTTTTGTAAGCTTTCTTGGAAGCAATGGTAGCCGTGGGCAAATCGTACATGATATCGTCTGTACCAAAGGTGTAGTAATGAGCCGTTGCTACAGACTTGAACCACGCGGGATTATCCGTGATTTTTTTCGCCTCATCTTGATTGGCATAAATGAGCGCGCAAGCACCTTCACTTTGAGGACAACAGTCGTGAATGCGCAAGGGGTAAGAAATCATTTGAGAGCTCAACACGTAATCTAAGGTGATATTGGGCATTTGTAAATGTGCAAAAGGGTTATTCGCAGCATTGCTCCGGTTCTTCACCGTGACTTTGGCCGCTTGTTCAGAGGTAATGCCGTATTTATCGGCATAGATATTTGCCATTAAAGCCAAGGGTCCGAGCGCCCCAGCTAGAGAAGGTCTTTCCCATACGGGATCAAATGCTGTAATGATTCCCGTAGTGGCTCCTCCTTCATTTAGTTTTTCCCATCCTACGACTAAGACGTTTTTATAAATTCCTGAAGCTACATTGAAATATCCGGATATAGCTAAGGAAGAGCCCGTGGTACCTCCCGTTGCAATTTTTACTACCGGTTTTAAATAACCAGGAGCTGCATCAATGCCACACCACATCTCAGAAAAGTTGATTCCTTCAAAATGATCCATTTAGCATTTAATATCGATATGACATTATATATTGCCAATTAGGATGGCGTCAATATCCTTTGGTTCCATTTGAGCGTCATCCAAAGCCATTTTAACGGCTTCATAGATCATTTCAGGAATGTTAACATCTCTTCGCTTGCTTCTAAATTTTGTCTGACCGATTCCAACTACGGCCACATCATTTTTCGGCATTTTAATTTTCACCTCCAAAGATCAATACACAATTTCCTTGTGAACAAATTCCATTCATTCCATTGGCTAAGCCTATTTTTGCATCAGGAATTTGGCGCTTGCCTGCTTTTTCCATTAATTGCAATGCAATTTCTGCAACCCTTATTAATCCATTTGCCATGGTGGGATTGCTGGATAAGACACCTCCAGAAGGATTCACGGGAATCGCACCATTCATTTGAGTCGCTCCGCTATCCATGAATTTTCCTCCCTCTCCTTTATTGCAAAACCCTAGTGCCTCATAACTCATTAATTCATGAACAGAAAATGCGTCATAGACTTCTGCGACATCGATTTCTTTTACTGGATCTGTAATCCCTGCCATTTTATAAGCTTCCTTGGCAGCTAACTCTAATCCAATCAAATCAGTCATCGTTCTATGCCCAAGATAATAAGCATCGGTACAACTTGCATATCCTTTGAGCCATACAGGCGTATCCGTTAGCTCTTTTGCTTTCTTCTCGTTCGCTAATAGCATTACTACTGCTCCATCAGAAAATGGGGGAAAATCTAATTTTTTTAAGGGGTAAGCAAGCATCGGAGAATTCAATACCTCGTCTAGCGAAACTTGTTTTTGTAAATGCGCATTTGGATTATTTAACGCATTTTTCCGATTTTTCACGACAACTTTCGCTGCTTGTTCAATGCTGGTTCCATATTTCTTCATGTACATGTTAGCCATTAATCCCGCAGAGGATATTTGGTCTAACCCGAGATGTCTTTGAAAGTAAGGGTCGAAAATCGAGTTATTGATGAGATACTGATCTCCTTCAGAGCATTTATCATGGGATACCACCATCACGGTATCATACTCTTCTGATAATACCCTCATTGCAGCATAAACATAAGCAAAGGCGCCATCTCCAGAAACTCTTGATTCGGATTTTCTTACCGAGCCAACAGCATCTTGAATTGCCATGTTTGCGATGGTTCTTCCGTCATTAAAGTCATTTGAGCTGGTGATCACGCTTCCCACGTCATCATTCGAAATCCCTAAACCATCGAATAGTTTCTTAACCGCTTCGAATACCATTTCCATCATGGTTTGATCAATTTTGTTCTCCTCGTATTTTGTCTGTGCAACGCCAACAATCGCTACCTTACCTAAATTTGACTTCATATCACAATTTTAGATCTCATTTAATTTTATTATCGATATAAATTAATATGTTAAAATTGACTTTAGGATATATTTATACTTTTAGAATAAGAAAAAGTTGAAAACCTAGTTAAAGAAAAACTCGATGCAAATGAGGGATCCGATTATGATTTTTTTTAACTCAATGTATTTAATGAGACATAATAGATCTGAGAAAATTGTCAGATAGATTAACTACTATTAGTTAATAATTTTGAACTCTTTTGCGATATTCTTCAGATTTTGAAAATTAGTGCTATTTAAAACAAGCTAATCCAAATCTATAAGAATATTTTTTGGAAGGATACTCAATCTCTAATTTTGATTTTTTCACTAAATTCATAACGGAGGAAATAACTTCTATTCCCACTGCTTCCATCGAATATCTTCTATCTTTGGGAAATCGGCAGGGTAAATTATCATCAAAGGTGCATTTACCTGCTCCTTGGAGGGCACAATACCGACACGTTCCATCATATAAGAGCAATCTTTTTTTATATTCTTTAGCATGCTGAGATAAGAATTTTTCAAATTCTCCCTCCAAATTATTCAATTCAAAAGATTTCGTTAATAAAAACATGCTTTTTATATAAAATTCGGATCTATCCGGATTTATTTCTTTTTGCTTTTTAATATAAGACTCTAAATCGAAAAGGGAATAGATTGAATAAAAATCATTACATGTAGAAACGGCTTTTTCAAGATATGGCGCTCTGGGTGGACAACTCCAAGAATGATTATAATAAGGACATTTAAAACTCGAAGATACGCACATTTCTTGAACTTTCGGATCAAAAATTAGATCCCTAAATTGTATTGGGACAAAAGGCATTTTTCTTCTCTTATTTTCTAAATAACAATCTAAACTGATTTAAAATAGAAACTTTAATTTATGAACTGTTAAGAGTTTCAATTATCTTATAATATCCTTCTCTCATGAAATAATTTCATGGATCAATTATCTAAAATTAAAAGGAAATAATGAATGACTTTTTTATAAAATAAAAGTGATATATATTACTTTTAAAGAATAAGTAAGATTTTTAATACCATGCCATTATCAGATTTGCTGCATGTTCACTTGCCATGCAAAATTAAAAAATTTAAAAGTATTAATAATAAAAAGCATTAAATACAATCTATAGATATTTGTCAAATCACGATTGAACTAAAATGAAGATTGAAGATTTTGAAGATATTAAATATGAAAAAGAGGGTAATGGGTTATGCACTATTACAATCAGTCGTCCAGAGCGCAGAAATGCGGTAACCTACGTGACTTTTTTGGAAATGCATCATGTCTTGGAAGACATGGAAAAAGATAAGCACGCCCATGTCCTTATCATTACAGGAGATCCCAAAGGGAATGCTTTCTCATCGGGAGGATACTTCACGAAAGCCATGTTCAACAAGCTGCAACAATACCCTGAGATCGATTTAATGGATATCGCCCAGAAAAAACTCTGCTTGAAGTTATGGGATTTTCCTAAACCCATTATCGTGGCAATAAATGGAATGGCAATCGGTGGAGCGATTACCATGCCCTTGGTTGGGGCTGATTTAATATACATGGCAGAAGATGCTTGGTTGGGATTTTATTTCATAAATAGAGGGATCATTCCGGAATTTGCAAATTCCTTTATTCTTCCTTTTTATTTAGGATTTCAAAAAGCAAAAGAAATCATTTTTTATGGGGATAAAATCACGGCACAGGAGGCCTTGAAGTTAGGTCTTGTAAATAAAGTATTACCCGCAGAAGAGTTACTTCCCTTTGCTCGAGAACAGGCACAAAGACTAATGCCACCGAAGGGGCCTTCTCTTTCCATTAAATTAATGAAAAAAACCATGCATTCTTATTTTCGAGATATTCTAATAAAAACCTTGGATTTAGAAAATAAAGCTTTACGCAAATGTTTTGCAACCTATGATTTTCGAGAATCCATGAAAGCTTTAAAAGAAAAGAGAGATCCTAATTTTAAAGGAAAATGAAATGAAATAAAAAAAATTAAATGGTAGTAAGATCAACGCGTATATCAGAAATGGGATAAGAAACGCAGGGATGGATGAATCCATATTTTTGATCACTTTCTCTTATAACAACGTCAGGAGGCAAAAATACCTTTCCTGATACCAGTTTTGTCCTGCAAAATGCACATTCTCCACTTCTACAAGCACTTTTAAGTCGTAATTCCAATCCTAATTCTCTTTCAATGCTATTTAGGAGGGGCTCTGTGCAGGGAGCATCGAAAATTTTCTCTGTTTTGCTTCCAGATTTAAAATAATCGACTTTTATTTTCACCTTATGAGCGGAGTTTAAATGTGGAGGCCAGCCTAGTACTTTAGTTATATCATCAGGAACGCCATAAGCCTCAAATTTAACACGATGCTTTGGAACCTTTAGATTTGCTAATTCTTGTTTAATGAATTCATACATTGCTCGATTTCCTACAACGAAAAAGTATTTTTTTTCAATTGATCCGATTGTTTTTAGAATGATGTCTTTGGTGATAAATCCGCAATCTCCCTTCCAATCCGCATCAGGTTCAGACAAAACAAAATTGACATTAATATTTTCTCTTCTGGAAGCCATATCCATCAATTCTTCTCTGAAAAGGATATCAGATTCTCTTACACATCCAAAAATCAAGGATACATTTAATGGCAAGGTTTTCTCTGTGATATTTCGCATTAATGATATGAAGGGAGTAATGCCACATCCTCCCGCAATAAATACAAGGTTATTTCCATGAAAGATAGGATTATGATATAGATTGCCTAAGGGTTCTGTTGCTTCTAGGATATCTCCAATTTTAAGGTTTTGATAAATATATGGGCTAACAAATCCCCCCTCTTTCTTTCGAATACCCAATTCATAATATGCTAACTGATTAGGAGAAGACACCAGAGAATATGGACGAGAGGTGCGAACACCTTTAATTTCCACGGTAACTCCAATATATTGACCCGCTCTAAAAGGGGATAACGGTTGGTCCGCCTTCGCGGAAACAAATCGATAGAGTTTGGTATCGTGAGACAATTTATAAATATCCGTTACTCTTAAATATTGTTTTACAGGATGTATCCGGCTGGCTAAACTTTCTAAACCGTCATAATACCAGGGAATTGACTGCACTTCATCCCTCCATTTCTTCAACTTTTCTGCTTGTTGGTATTTCTTAACATCTTTCATTATATCATCCATCATTATACCCTCCCCGTTTTTTTATCTTTTAAATACATGCCCGCGGCGATTCTTCCGCCTAAAATACTGGTTGAGAATCCTCCGCCCACGTTTGTCCAAGCCCCTACTTGATAATGCCCCGGTATCGCACCCCTGCTTTTTAAGCGAAGCAAGGGACCGTTTAATATGTCTTGGGTGTATCCGTAAATAGCACCTTCGATATTTTTAGAGTACCGATAATAAGTGAGGGGGGTGGCAACTTCAGCGACTTCAATATAATCTCGAATATTGGGACATATGGTTCTTTCCGCCAGCTCTACCATCTTATCACCTAAATAATCTTTTAAATGAAAATATTGATCGGGTGCTACATTTTGCCACAATTTCCCGAATTGAAGGGAGGTAAGAACGATTTGGGTGGTACCGGGAGGAGTAATCTCATCATAGATATGATTATAACAAGCAGCAACCATGTATTTTGGAGGTTCTAAATTAGTGAATCCCTTAAATCCAAGGTTCATGTCGTATGTATCATTGATAAAGGTTTCATGGACGGTAAAGCCTAATTCTTGATGAGAGGCATTTAATCCTAAATAGACAGAAAGCCCTGATGGACCTATCTCCGGGGCATAAATTGATTTTTTATAATCATCAGAAATTACCTTTTCCGGAAACATTTTCATGGCGGTACAAATAGGATTTACATTAGAAATGACTGCTTTTGATTTATAAATATCGCCGTTAAGAAGCTCTACCCCGGCAACTTTACCATCTTCAACGAGTATCTGATCTACCAAGGCATTAAACCTAACTTCGCCACCAAGCTCTTTAAAAGCATCAATCATCGCACTTGTGAATGCATGAGAGCGTCCAATAGGATAAGCTGCCCCCCAATTTAAGTAAAATACTAACATGGCGAGATATGCATAGGCATTTACCCTGTCAGGAGGTAGTCCAATATACCCCCATAGTTGGGAAATTAAAGCTATTAATTTAGGATCGGTGAAAAATTTCTCATATACTTCTGATAGCGTGAGCCCGGATACTCTGGGAAGCCAGGGATGTTTTTTTAACACTTCCATGGGATTGAATTTTCCCCCCTGGGAAGCAACAAATTCGATCCCTGCCAAAACAGCTTTTAGCATTTCCATGAATCCCTCAATTCCCTTTTCCTCGTGAGGAAATAGTTCTATTAGCTTGTCTTGATACCCATCGAAGGTAATCGGCATTGTTACATCAAATCCATCACTAAATATACTTCTATAGAATTCCGGAACTTGCTTAAATTCGATTTTATTTGGAAAAACACCAATTCTTTCCAAGAACCTTCTTAGTGTCCCTTTATTTCCTTCATTTCTTCCAATATCACTTAGTTCATGTAAAGCGCCTTCAAACTCAAATCTTCCCCTTACAAAAGAAGTAGCAAAACCTCCCGGGACATTATGCTTTTCAAGCAATAAAACCTTCTCGCCCGATAACGCGAGTTGACATGCTGCCCCTATGCCACCGAGACCAGCACCAATGACAATTACGGGATATGAAGAAATTTCGCTTGTGTTATCATTATGATTAATCATAATGATCTATTCGTGAGGATCAAATATAAAAATTTATATCCAATTCAAAAAATTACACTTTTAGAAGGTCTTTTTTTCTTTAAAGTTAAATTGACATTCATTCCATGATTATTGGTATCAATAATAAAAATTAAGTAATTGAAATGAGTATAAACGACCCTTCAGTTCTTAAATTTGAACTCGTGCCTTCCATGAAGCAAATGATGGAATGGACATCTATCATATATAATCACGGCATTCGTCGTCCGGGCTACCCGGCAGATATTCAAATAGAAAAATGGGTAAAGACTCAATTTGAAGAATGTGGGTTAGAGAACATCGAATTAGAACCAATCTCGATAAAGAAATGGGATGCAGAAGAGGGTACCTTAATAGCATGGACAAAAGATAACCATTCTCTTCCTTTTGAAATATCGAATTTTCCTCTTCCCTATACTACACCAAAAGACAATGTAGAAGGAGAATTAGTAATGTATTCCAATAATGTACCTTTAACAGGAAAGATCGTAGTTTCAAAAGTGGACATGTTCACATTACCATTATTGGTATTAAAAAAGATGGCGATGGTGGATAGATATTATGATCCCGATAATGAATTTAAAAATTTAACTCAATTATTACCCACGAGTCTTACATTCCGCAATGAATTGGATAATTCCATTAAAAAAGGGGCTCGTGCTTTCATTGGTCTTCTTACTAATTTTCCTTGGGAAACAGACAAATATTACGTGCCTTATGATGCTGAAGAAAGGAACATTCCCGCGGTTTGGATTAGTCCAAAAAATTCTAAACAAATCTTGGAACTCATGGAACAAGATACTGTTCGATGTAAGTTATCTTATGAAGCTAAGATCTCTGATTCTCTTTCTCATAATATAGTGGGAACGTTAAAAGGAAATTCAGAGGATTGGATAATCATTGGAACCCATCATGATGGACCTTGGAATTCTGCGGTTGAAGATGCTACTGGGATGGCATTAGTCCTCGCACAAGCAAATTATTGGTCTCAAATCCCGAGGGAACAGCGTCCTTTTAATTTGATATTCTTAATGAGTGGAGCTCACATGGCAGGTGCTCAAGGGGCCCAATCTTTTGTGAAATCCCATGAAGATATTTTAAAGAAAACCGTCGTAGCTATCCATTTAGAACACCTTGCTCGTGATATTACATCAGAAAATGGCAATTTAATCCCTTTAGATTCCCCCACAGTACGCTGGTGGTTTGTCAGTCGAATACTACCATTAGAACAGATCGTGGAAGAGGCAATTATTCAAGAAAATTTGAAGCGTTCAATATTTCTTCCTCCTGATGGATTTCCTCCTGGAAATGATAAACCACCTACAGACGGATGCTTTTATCATCCGAAGGGAGTCCCCATCATTTCGTTTTTAACGGCACCTCCTTATTTATTTGATCCCGCAGATACTTTAGATAAAGTACACCAAGAAAGTTTCGAACCACTAACAAGAGCAATCATAAGGATCATCCATTCGTTGAAGAATTATTCTTCTGAGGAATTGAGAAAAATAGTGCTTAGTAAGAAAGAACACGAATTAAAAAGAAAAAAAGAATTAGAGACAGAAAAAGCAAAAAATCCAAGTTAA
The DNA here is from genome assembly GCA_964388035.1 of uncultured archaeon. Classification (GTDB taxonomy): domain Archaea; phylum Asgardarchaeota; class Lokiarchaeia; order Sigyniarchaeales; family SOKP01; genus JALGVJ01. Next base: position 18,609 of record CAYLZE010000065.1, on the reverse strand, counting down.
TTAAAAAATCCTAAGCAAAATAATACTCACTTCTGAGAAGAGCTAAATTCTGGGAGTAATCTTAGTTTATCTTTATCTTTAACTTTTTTTTAAAATTTCAATGAAATATTTAATTAGATATTCGTGATATTTAACATTAATAACAATTCAAAATTAATAGTAAACAATTTAATTAAGAATGTTGCGAGGTCTAATAAAATGTGGTATTTTTTCTCTCCAAATATAATTTATGGTGAAGATGCTCTAAGCTTTTTGGAAAATATTACGGGTGCAAAATGCTTTATTATAACGGATAAGATGATTGAAAAAATCGGCTATTTAAAAATTTTAACCGATAAGCTCGATAGCTATGGGAAAGAGTACAAAATATTCAATGATGTCGTTCCCGATCCGCATGAAGAAGGGGTTTTAAAAGCCAGAGAACAATGTATTAACTATGCTCCGGATTTGATTATAGCACTAGGGGGTGGCTCCGTGATGGACACGGCAAAAACAGTGTGGGCATTATATGAATTTCAGGATTTCCAGTTAGATGATATCCATGCGTTCCGATCTGACATGTATGACATGGGGAAGAAAGCAAAATTGATTGCCATTCCCACCACTTCCGGGACAGGCGCTGAAACAACTTATGCTGCAGTTATCTCGCGTTTCCAAGATAATATTTGGAAGAAATACATGTATGTGCATCGGGGGTTAATCCCCACGTATGCGATTGTTGACCCCATTTTTCCCACTGGGATGCCTAAAGAACTGACTGCCAGTACTGGTTTTGATGCAATAGCACACTCTATTGAAGGTATCATTTCTAGCTGGAGGAATGATTTTAGTGATGCTCTGGCCCTTAAAGCCATTGAACTCATTTTCAATTATTTACCCATTGCTTATAAGGATGGAAAAAATTTAGAGGCAAGAGATAAATTACATCAAGCCGCAACAATGGCAGGGCTCGCTTTTGGAAATGGACAAGTCCACATTGGGCATGCCATGGGTCATAGTTGGGGTGCTATTTTTCATACACCTCATGGAGTATGCGTCGGAATTCTCCTAAAATATGTAACGCAATTTTGCATGAATGATCCAAGTGAAGTGGGTAAAAAAAGCATTGAGATCAATGCCAGATTCGCTAAACAATTAGGATGGGCAAAATGGGAAGATAGTGATAAATCTGCAGCTAACAAGCTAATAGAAAAAATAGTAGCACTTCAAAAACAGGTTAAATTGCCTCTTAGCTTCAAGGAATTGGGCATTCCCGAGGAAGAGATGGAAAAAAATCTCGATGATTTAGTAAGTCTCGTTTATCAAGACAGTAGCGGGGTCATGGCTCCTCGTTCGGCGTCAGGAGAAGATTTCAAAAAACTATATCGATATGCTTATGAAGGAAAAGATATCGATTTCTAATTTTCTTTTTTTCTAATATCTATTCTTTACTTTTTAATTACGCAAAATTGATTCTCCAAAATTATCAATGATATTTAGTCGAAGCTATTTAGGAAATTCTAATTTTTTCTATTAAATTTTAGCAAATTAGTCATTTATTTCGTATTGAAGTATTCGAGAAAAACAAAATTTTCCAATTGAATAATGAAAAATTTATAAAGTTTATTAAAGAAATTATCCAATAATATTATTAATAACATTTTATCACAAATCTAATGGAATTGAAAAAAAATGAATGAACAATTAAGTTACGCAAGCAAATTTTGGAAGAAGAACTGGGATAAGGGTCTTAAAGATCTGAATCCTAAGGAGTTTGAAACAACCTATGTTGAGATGTGCAAGGCCACATTTGAAGATTTCGCAGAAAAGATGTGCGTGGAATTTCTGGGGGTTGAAATTACTTTTAAGCAAATTGATGAATACGCGAATCAATTTGCTAACATGTTGATTGATAATGGATTTAAAAAAGGAGACGTGGTAGGAATCAATGTGGCAAACTCGCCTCAATATATTATCGCATTATTAGGCACTTTGAGGGCGGGATGCGTCGTTTCTGGGGTATCCCCTCTTCTTTCCGCGCCGGAGATAGAATATCAATTGAATGATTTAGGAGGAAATGGAGAAAAACAAGTGGGCTTGATCACGCTGGATGCCATTTTTGCCGGTCATATCACCAAAATAGCTGATAAATTAAAAGATACCAAGCTTATTATTGCCACGAATATTGCAGATTTTCTACCTAAAATAAAGCAGGTATTAGGTAAGGCATTAAATAAAGTTCCAAAAGGGAAGGTAACTCCCCTTGAAAACATAAAAGTAATAAATTTCGTGAAAGGTGTCATAAAAGCTTATCCCACCGATCCCGTCAATGTGAGCATCTCTCCGAATGATGTGGGCTGGATACAATATACCGGAGGAACTACAGGATTACCAAAAGGAGCCATGCTCACACATAGAAATTGCGTGTCCAATATCAAGAGCATAATTGAATGGTTGCAATGGGAGAGAGGAATGGGAGTCATGTGTTCGGGCTTTCCCATGTTTCATATTGCGGGATTGACAGTTGCGGAGGCAGCACTTTATTCGGGTTGGAGTCAAATCCTCGTTCCTAATCCACGGGATACCGACCATATTGTCAATGCAATGCAAAAGTATCAGGTCACAAATCTCGTGAATGTCCCTTCCCTTTATCAACTCTTAATTAAAAATCCTAATTTTAAAGAGCTGGATCATTCAAAACTGGGTACGTGCGTTTCTGCCGCATCACCGTTTCCAAAAGAGTCTCAAGAAGAGCTGGAAAGCATCATCGGAAAAGGAAAATTGCTAGAACTCTATGGCATGACCGAGACCTCTCCCGTATCGACCATGAATCCTTCTTTGGGAACGAAAAAACTGGGAACCATTGGAATGCCCTTTTTAAATGTCGATTTAAAAATTGTAGATCCAGATTCGGGAAAGGAAGTCCCAATTGGAGAACCGGGAGAGATCTGCGTGAAGGGTCCTCTAGTAATGAAGGGGTATTACAATAAACCCGAGGAAACTAAAAAGGCAATAGATAAAGATGGCTATATGCACACGGGAGATGTAGGAGTAATGGACAAGGAGGGATACATTCGAATTGTTGATCGTACGAAAGACATGATCATTGTCGGGGGTTATAAAGTATTTTCCACGAAAGTGGAAGATGAGCTTTCTGAACATCCCGCCGTGGGTCAAATCGCATTGATTGGAGTACCGAATCCCGACCGTCCTGGCTCTGAAATCGTGAATGCGTATATCCAACTCGATCCCGACTTTAATTATGATGGTAACGAGGCGGCACTTAAAGAAGATATCTTGAAATTTGCCCAAGAAAAATGCGCTCCTTATGAGGTCCCTAAAGTATTACATATAGTCAATGAACTTCCTTTAACGGCGGTTGGAAAGATCGATAAGAAGGTTTTACGCAAGTAATTAATCTAATAAATTCTATTTTTTTAAGAAGTCCTTTTTTTTTATATCTTTTTTTTTGTTTGAAAATGAAATAGTGGGAATAAAAAAAGCTTATGAAGATGACCGTCTTTGACGGAGGATCGCTTATTTTCTTTAAATTTTTGTTAAGTTAAAAGGCAAGTATTTTTTTTGTTTCCCTAAAAGTTATATTTATAATATTAGGGTAGAACATGATACGACTAAAAGAACTAAATCCATTAATTAGTTTTAATTGTTTTTCATTAAATTCAAGTACAGCTCATAGGTATTTTTGGGAGGGACATGAATAATTTCTTTTTTAATGAGACTTATGGCGGATTGTGGGCATGTAATGATGCAATTTCCGCATCCAATACAGAGTGCTTTATTTATGGTTACAAAATCATTCTCGGTCTTGATTGCTTCCATTTGACATGTATCGAGACAAGCATTACATCCATTGCAGAGATCAGTATCGATTTGAGCACGATAGTTATTCAACACGTAATCTGAGGGATTATCAAGCTTCTTTTCACTTCGCAGCAAGCCGCAACAACACGTGCAGCAACAACATAAAAAGCTTGGTTTTTGAGAGTTTCCCGTTTGGAGGATTAATCCATCTTGCTCAGCTTTTGTTAAAATGGTTAATGCTTCTTCTTTATCAATTTCTCTGGCAAATCCTTTATCAATATAAAAACTTGCAGCTCCTCTAAAAGAGAAGCAAATCTCTCGCAGGGTGGTTCTTTTACAAGGTTCTCCAATCAAGTCTTGACCTTTTTTACAGATGCATTCTGCCACCGCAATGGGACCTCCAGAATTTTCAATTATTTTCCGGGCATTTTCATAGGTGGCAACCCCCAAATCTGGTGAGAGGCTTTTCTCAACGGGAATCACTCTAATTTGGGAGGTTTTACGATGAAACTCTTCCAAATAAGCTTCATCCACGTATTGATGAAAATCCTTAACAAAATCAGGGGTTAATCGATCTAATTGATATTCATACATGCCTATTGCGAGAAAGGAGTTTCCATATACTTTTTCACCCTTTAATTCTCCGTAATTAATGGATCCCTTTTGAATCATCTTATTTAATAATTCTCGTAGCTGTTCTTTAGTTAGATTTTCACGTTTTACCTTCCTATAAATTTTATCAATGGGTTCAGGGAGATAACTTAAATGGATTGCAATTCTTGCCTCTTCAGGAGCAAATAAATGCTCAAGGATTCTAATTTCCACTCCAGATTCCGTGGCAGGAAAACCAACCGGTAAATTGTTAAGATGTTCTTGCAGTTTTCTATATATAGTTAAATCAGATTCCGGATTATTCATGCTATCAATTTTATGTTTTTATTTTATAATTACATGCAAACATGCATTTTATTCATACCATTAAAAATAGACATAAACTAAAAGTTAGTCACGAGTCTTTTAATATTTAATCATATAGGCTCTTTGACCAAATAATAAACACTTTTAGAACTACATTTAGGACACTCCACGCGCTTTTCCTTGGACGCGGTTTCATCTTCCCATTCCGCACCACATTCCAAGCATCCATATCCAATAAATCCCTTTTTATAATTAATATTTCCTCCGGATACTCTTATTGCTTTTCCTTCAATCAACGCTTGCGTGGTTTTTTTATGGGCTTCTTCCAAGATCCTCGAGAAGGTAGGTTGGGATACCCCCATCATGTCCGCTGCTTCTTTTTGATTTAGGTCTAAATAATGTTTCAATCGCATGGCTTCAAATTCTGCAATTCCTAGAATGACGGCAGTATCGAGCGAAGAAGGGGCTTCATTAAAATAAAAATTGCTCGGCGTTCTTTTAACCCATCGCCCTCTCGTTCTTCTTCCCATGATGACCTGTTGCTCGAAAATATTCTTTTTTAATACTTATTCAAAAATGATACTTATAATAAGAATATTGATTATAATTTAATAATTTTCTGCCGAAGATCTTCAATTTCATAATATCCAGGTTACTAAAAATGATCAGCTCATGTCCTTTCAATTTCCTTTAAAGAATTTTCAAACGCCACTAACGTTTGTAGGGTATCATATTTTGGCGACCATCCCAATTCTTTTTTTGCTTTACTACAATCAACAATAATGGGGTACCGAGTCATGCGTAACCATCCAGGGGGCATGGTTCTTTGAACATGGAATTTGTAGGTCAAAGAAAAGAGTGCCAGCATTAATTTATAAGGGGGTTTTTTAATTTCTTTATTCAATGCTCTGGCTATTTCTCTTGAGGTTAAAGGATTATCGGCTGCGATGTTGTATGCACCATGAACTCTCTTTTTAAGAGACAAGTAAAAAGCGTGGGCCACATCATCCACCCAAACGTATTGCTCTAGATTATCGGGGAAAAATGACGTGAGTTTTTCCGCCGTTAACAAGTCTCTAAAGGAGTTATTTATTTGAGGACCCAAGAATATGTGAGGGCGCAAGCGTGTAATCATGAGATCGGGATTTTTCACTTCAAGCTCATCTAAGTATTTCTCGATAATGTATTTCGTTTCATGATAATAGTATTTTTTTTTCATCAATCGTATGGGATGGTTTTCCGTGATGGGAACGGGATTATCGGGAAAGGAACCGTAAGCTGCGACGGAACTGGCATGAATAATTTGCTTAACTCCCGCTTTCACCGCGCAATCAAAAATGTTTTTACTTCCTTCCACGTTAATCGAATACATTTCCTGTATTGACTTCAAGGGACTCACGATGAATGCTAAGTGTACAAGTGCATCACATCCTTTTAGATCCTCTTGAATTCGGCCATCTCTCACATCTCTTTTAATGAAATTTAATTTTGTGTAACTTTCTTTCGGCTTTATTATATCCATGCCTATTATGGAATCTATATCAGTATCTTTTTCCATTAAGGGGATAATTGAAGATGCAAGATATCCAGATACTCCTGAAATAGCTATTTTCATTTTCATTGCCTATTAATTATTCATGCTTCTATATTGTTATAGAAATCAGAAGTCATAGATAGATTTATTTTAATAAAATTAATTAAAAAAAAAAATTAAAAATTAAAGAATAGGTTATGGTTTTATGCCTTCTTCCATCATTTCTTCAGGAGCGGGAATTTCTAATTCATAATCCTTTGGACTTAGCAGCGCAAAACCGACTAAACCTAAATTACTGATGATCGCCATGAAAAGGAATACCATGAGATAGGAAGCCGTTTGTGCTAAAATGACACCCGTTAAAGACAAGCCCAAAATCCCACCGAGATTTGCGAATGCATTAGTAATGCTGTAATAAGTAGAAACCATTTCAGGATGGTTCTTTGATATTCCCGTTACCACGGAGGCATAGCTTGAATGACGCCAACCGATGGCTAAACCAATAATCGTTGAGAAAAATAACAGAACGCCCCAAACGGAAGGAATCAACATTAATAACAATGATCCAGTCGTTATTATATATGCCAAGTAAACACTTAATTTTCTACTTTTTTTATCCGCTATTTGTCCGCCTACAATAGAACCTATTACGATCCCGACGGAAATGATCATGGTCAAATATCCTTGATATAGATATATTATTGGATCGGTAGAAGTAAGGGACAAACTCGTGCCTATCGAAGATAGTAACCCCATTTGAATTAATAAGAACAAAGTAACGAAAAGAATGACGACAGAATCGATAATTGCCGCGAAAAGAGAGAAGGCGTACGTCTTTATATCCCGTTTATTGTTCACCATGGCCTTTAAATGCGTGAAGACCATGACTTCAGGATATTCTTTTGGTTCTTTGATGATAATGGTCAATAGAGAGGCTAATATCATGAAAATTCCCACTAATATAAAAAGAACGGGAACTCCCAATCCACCATATACGACCAAAAGTGCCAGAATCGGTCCTCCCGCAATAGCTCCGACCGACCGAAGACCCCAGTTAAAACCAGAGGCGCGTCCTAATTTTTCTTTAGGACAAATATCTAGGAGCAATCCATCGATGATTGTATCACTCCACGCTACGCCCGTAAAAATTAGTATTCCCATGATAGTAAAAACGCTCATGGCATTCTCTTTGGTGAATAAATTAGGGGTTCCGAGTAAAATCCACATGAGCCCAGCTAAAGTCATCATTGCGATTATCCATGGCCTCCGCCTGCCGAATCTCCTTGAGCCAACCTTGTCTCCAATAATCCCGAAGAATATTTTTAAAATCCAAGGCAATCCTATAATGCTCCCCAAAAAAGCAAGAGCGGCTGCATCCAGGACACCAATAAACTGGATAAGATAAATGGGGATAATCACAGCGAAGAGAGATTGGTCGATACCCTGGAACAGGTAATTAGATGAGAAGATCGCCATGTAATAATTCTTAAATTCTATTTTTTCAGCCATTTTTTATATTTTTTTTATGTGATTATATTCAATAAAAAGTATTAATATATTATTTGTTGTATGTATTTTAATAAATTTGTGTAACAAGCTCCTATTATATATAATATTTTAAAACTTTCCAAGTGAATATTCTTATATGATATTTTTCAAGATTAAAGGGCTCACCTCATTTTTTTATAAAGAGGGAGCATTGATTTAAAGATTTTCTTGCTAATCTCACGATATTAAATTTTAATTAGATAAATTTATATATAAAACAAGTGAAAATAGATTATATACATGATTAGCAAATACTATTAACGAAGACAAGGCTTTAATTCACAATTTAGAATGAATTCCACGAATATTTGGTTAAATGGTTCAGAGGATCCTCAAAAGGCTAAAAATATCGTCGAATTTCTTGAAGAAAGAGCGAAATATCCAGATCAAGTTCAAGTGAACTATACTCTAAGAGACGTCCTCAACCCTCGAAATAATGAACACATCTTAGAAGTAGGGAGTGGAAGCGGAGTGTTATGTCGTTTAATGGCACAGAGCATGAGCCCCCAAGGTCATGTCACTGGCGTCGAAATTTCACCTGAAATGGTAAAATTATCGAAAGATTATGCAGAGAAAGTAGGTTTAGATAAATCTCTCTCATTTGAGATAGGAGATGCAAGCAAATTACCTTATCCTGATGGACTTTTTGACGGATCTTTTGCTGCTCGGTTATTATTGTATATCAACAAGCCTTCCCAGATAATAACAGAATTAATTCGGGTGACAAAAACAGGGGGAAGAATTGTATTAATGGATTGGGATTTTGAAACTCTCGTGGTGGATCATTCAAATCGAGAATTAACGCGGCGGATATTTCATTGGAGAACTGATCATAAAGATGGAAATAATTGGAGCGGGCGACAACTCTATCGTCTATTGAGATCCAGAGGATTAGATAGGGTATCCATATTTCCTATTATCAGCATCACCACTGATGAGAATAGCTCTATAACGCAAACGCTCTGGCACGCTGCGGTAAGCGCCTTAGAACAAAAAATTATCACAAAACAAGAATATGAATCCTGGGTTGCAGAAATTAAATCTAATATTAAGAATAATCGCTATTTTGCAAGTATTGTGTATTTTATCGTTCGTGGAGAACTACCATGAACCTCCTTTAATAAATTATAAATAATTCATTAGTTGAAAAATAACATGAAATATTCAGTGGGAATAGGGTTAACGAATAATTGTAATTTAAATTGTAGCCATTGCTATAGAGATACTACTCAAATCTCAAATATTACGTTGGAACAAATCCAGACTTTATGTGACGCCCTTCCAATAAAAACTATGGGATTTGGAACGGGTGAAAATATTTTAAATCCGCAATTTTATCAGATTCTGGATTATCTACATGCCCAAGATATTAAAATAAGCATTGCTTCCAATGGCCTCACCCTAACTACAATTCAGGAAAAATATTTGAAGTATTTTAACGACGTGGAAGTATCCATTGATTTTCCTAAAAAAGGGAATCAAGATGAATTTCGAGGTAAGGGTAATTGGGATTTAGTATGTAAAGCCATTAAGCGTTGTAAAAGCGAGCACATACCATTAACGATTTTAACAACAATGATGGGGGTAAATTATGATAAAATGGATCAGATGGTGGATCTCGCGCGAGCATTTGATGTGAATCTGCGCGTTTCTGTCTATCAATCCGTGCATACGGATAAATTTCATTTGACTTATCGAGAATTTTGGGAAGGTTTTCGCTTATTGCTCGGGGCAAGCAAATTAATATCAACTTCGGAACCGGTGGTCCGAGCAGCTTTAAATTTAGGAGAGGCATATTCTCCGTGCGGGTATAAAAGTATTCGAATTAATCCTCGCGGACAAGTAATTCCTTGTGTTTATTGGATTAATAATATCGTATCGGATCATGTTCCTAAAATTGAGGATTTAACCTCACTTAAAATGAAAGTGTTTGATTCTGATTATTTCAGGCTGGCTCGGCAAATTCCCTCCGTAGCTGCAGATTGTCCTTGTCAAGGAGGTTGTGCAAGTCGAAGACTAATAAATGGGAATTTGAATTCACATGATGAATACTGTCCTTGGTGTAGAGGAGACCATGTAGACCTCAAATGGCAACAGGGTCCTTCAACTAATTTGGTTAGAATAAATAATAATTGTACCACAATAGTACAGTAGAAGGGGATAGCAAATGAGTAAAAATGCTTTAATTATATTGATGAGAAATCCTCAATTAGGATGTGTTAAAACAAGATTAGCTTCACAAATCGGTGAAAAGAAAGCATTAGATGTCTATAATGCGTTGCTTGAATACACGCGCTCAATTGTGGCTGAAATCGATGCTTCTCATTTTCTTTTTTACTCGAATTTTATTGACCAAGAGGATTCTTGGGACAATACCATGTTTAAGAAGGTTTTACAAGAAGGAGATGGGTTTGGAAATAGAATGCATAAAGCTTTCCAATTGGTATTAGCAAATCACGATAAAGCAGTAATCATCGGCAGCGATTGTGAAGAATTGACTGGGGATATCATTAGGAATGCTTTTGAGAAATTATCGGAATATGATATAGTCCTTGGTCCCGCCAAAGATGGAGGATATTATTTGATGGGGCTCAAAAAAATTTACCCCGAATTGTTCAATAATAAAAAATGGAGCACTTCTAGTGTTTTAAAAGATACCATTAAAGATGTTAAGGGACTTGGATTGAGATTGTTTCTTCTTCCCATACTTTCGGATATAGATGATTTACAAGATTATCAAAATTCTAAACTTTATGAAAAATTCAATTGAGTTCAAGAATGCGGCATCTTATTAAAAAAAATTAAAAAAGGAAGTTCTAGATTTTTAAGGAATAAACTATAAATAGCAGAATAGGAACAAATCATATATAATCATTAAATTAAGTAAGAATGTATGGTGAGGTTAAGAAAGTGAGTAGTGAGAATATTGAAGCAAAAAATGATAAAAAGAAAGAATCCGGTAAAAGTGAGGAAATGAAATATAACAGATTTATTGGACCAGGTCTTGGATTAGTGATTTTGGGGGCAGTATATTTTATTTGGTATATTATGCCCTTTTCGTTTACTTATCTGGCAGAATTCCCATTAGCTATACATAATTGGGGCTATAGTATAATCTTCCTTACGACGGGACTAGCATGGTATCAAAAAAGCGTTATCCCTCGCACCATTGCTTTAATTCAAGCGGGTCTTTTACCAATTTTATCATCAGGTTCAGTAAATCCCTATATTATGGTGCTTTTAATCTTTATTTTATTAGCTGTCTTTGGTATTTTGGTCATCATTGAAAGAAGGCGAGGGAAGCTTTTTTTACAAGACCGTCTTCAAAAAAGAACATGGGAATGGCTAAACATGCACATGCTTATATTTGCGTGGCTTGCTATAATACACATCGGAATTGTATTTTTGGTGGTTCGCGCTCCTACTGAAATTGATTTATTGCGTCTTGGTCCAAATGCGGGATGGTTAAAGAATTATACTCCGGAATTGCAAGAAATTTCTACCTGGACTTTTGATATTGCCATGATTGCTTGGGGGATAGTTGCTTTATTTGAACAATTTAAAATGGGGTATAATTTTAAAAATAATCCTTGGCCCCGTTGGAGTTTTTACATGATTTTTATTGCTATAGGAGTGGGTTTATTAGGTCTTTTAATTCAATATTTAACCTATGGTTTTACTGCAAAAAATATATTGGATTTAATTGGGAATAAATCTCTAATCTGTTGATTTTCTTCCTTCTTTTTTTTTCCTTTTCAATAAGTAAGGGGGAGATAATCTTATTTAAATTATATAAAATAAAGTCATTGAGCAAGTTCTAATGATTCAAAGAAGAATCGAAAAACAACAGATTTAAATAGAAAACAGAAAATTAAAATTAATTTACTAACTCCTCTAATAACCATTTTACACGAATGATTAAAATAGGAGAATTTATGATAAAATAATGTGAAAAAAGAACGCTGTAAGAGTTTCTTCATTTTTGCGACGTTGTTAATTAGTACATGTAGAATTATCTTAAATGATAAGTTACTGAACAATAAATCTAAAATTTATTTGAAATGAGGTATTATTGGTTTTAATTTCATCGTTTAAGAATATTATTTTTGCGTTCCCGAATCAAAATGACGGATGCTGAATCTTTCCATTACTCTCGTAATGTAACTAACAAATTTATCCCCTTTTATCTGTTAGCAATAGTAATGACATTTACAGGGGGTATTTTAAGCATTGCTACAGCTAATTATTTAATTTCTGAATTGCATTATGCTCCTTGGATTGGAGGATTTATAGTGGGCTTGACGTCTCTGGGATTCATGTTTTTTGCATTTTTTTGGGGGCATGTTTCTGATAAACTTGGACAAAAAAAAGTTTTGCGCTACATAATACTATTTAGATTGATTTTTAGTGGGTTTTATTTGATTCCAATTGAGTCCTTCTTTAATTTAATACTTTTTGGAGGGATTTTCTTCTTGGACGGTGCCGTAGGAGGCTTATTTTGGCCAACAATCCAACAGATTAGCGTACTAGCGGAAAAGCATGGGGGCTTGAAATTGAAACATAAATACATGAGTGGATACAATTTCAGTTGGAATTTCGGGTATATTCTTGGAATGATAAGTGGGGCTGTAGTTGTATTCCTCTTTAATTCAAATTATTTCGCATTTTTTTTAAATCTTTTCGGCGTGATTTTTGGGGCATTTATCGTATTGGGATTTGTAAAAAATGTGAGTGATTTTCTTGAACCTACCTCTGAGAGAGTAGAATCCCTTGATGATATTTCTAAATGTGATTCAACTTTTGACAATCTTTTGGATCCCCAACGAGAGATAGCTTTAAAATTACAAAAGTTACCTCTTTATTCCATGCTAGCCATATTATTGATTCATTCCATGACAGATGGCGTAATTTCTATCTTTTTACCTTTAAAAATGGACATGATTCATCAAGGTCTTTATTGGGTTTTTTTGATCAATCTGGTGAAATTAATTTCTCAAATGTTCTCAACAACTCTTTCTTCTCTCACCAAAGAAGGATTGATAGTGAAAAATCTACTAGTCTCTATATTCCTTATTTTATTTGCTTGGTTATTCTTAATTTTAAGCGATACTCTTTCATGGATTATTCTGCTTTTTATAATCACGGGGATTGGTCAAGGGATCATTTATACAAGTACCATGAAAATAATTTCCTACAAGGCTAAAAAACAAGAAAGTGCCAGAGCTTTTAGCTTCTTTCAAACCATGATGTCTAGTGGGAGAATGGCGGGATCATTGTTATATGGTTTAATGGCTACGATTTCTCTTAATTTAGGAATTTATTTCTTATTATTCTATGATCTTGTGGCTGGCATTCAATTCATTCTAACCATTAAGAAATTATATAAGTAATATGCAGAATTATACCAATAATTCTATAAATTAGAATATTTATTAATTAAAATGAACGTTCATGAACGCTTACTAAAAACTCTTAATCATGAGGAACCTGACCGCGTACCTACCATGGCTCAAATCTTGGAATATGGATTCATCCAAAAAGTCTATAACACCATTGGAACCCCGAATGGTCAAGATTTAATAAAGATGAAAGAGCCCATGTTGAATGCGGCAATACATCTGGGGTATGATGCAATTTGGTATCATTATGAAAAAATCAAGATTAATAGAAAGAATAAACCTGAGATTCCGGAAGAGATCAAAAAGGCTCATGGCGTTGATTCTTGCGATGATTGGGGTCGGTGTTATGAAAATGAGTGGTATAAGGATGGGGTACTGAAAACTCCAGAATTGATTGAAGAATGGATTTCGTACATGAAGACATGGGAATCTGCAGGAGATGTTCATTACAAGCGCTTCAAAAAAATAAGGGACCAGTACTTGGAAAAAAACTTAGTATGCATTCCCACATCGGGTGCGGTTGCCTATGCCATTTGGTCAATGGTCGGAATGGATAAGTTTGCATACATGATCCGAAAACATCTCACCTTAATAAAAAAATTAGCAAACGCTCTTGGTCGAATTACGAAAGATCTCCATTCTTCCTTTTTTGAACAAGGAATTGATATGGTGTTTATATGCGATGATTGGGCAATGAAAGAAAAATGCTTATATAATCCCATCCATTGGAATGAGATTATTACTCCCGTCTATAAAGAACTTGCTGAAAATGCTCACAAATACGATGCAAAATTTTTAGTCCATTCGGACGGAAATATTACCGAGACTCTGCCTTATTTAATTGATTCGGGAGCGGATGCTATTGAACCCTTAGAGCCCGAATCTGGAATAGAATTAAAATTACTAAAGGAATATTATGGAGATAAAATCTCTTTAATAGGAAATATCTCCGCCACTCATTTATTAACTTATGGAAGCAAAGAAGAAATCATCAACAGCACCAAACAACAAATTTTAGACGCAGCCCCTGGGGGAGGATATATTTTAGCTGCCGGATCGGACGTTTTAGAAACGTGCAGATATGAAAACGTGAAATTAATGATAGATACAGTTAAGGAATATGGTAAATATCCTATTGATTTATAAACGTGTAAAAATTCTCTTGATTTAATGATTTGATAGATAATTCTTCTTTTAAAAGTAAAAATTTAATCATTAAATCATAGCAACTTCTACTTCACAATTTATTTGAAATTTCTAAATCAATGGACTTTTTTCCAAGTATCTAACATAAAAAGAATACCTTTATTAAGAGATGGGATCAAATTATCTTAAGAATAATTCCTAATTGAATTGGAAAAAAATAAACCAATAAGTGAAATAACATATGGCTAAGCAAGAAATTGAAATAATTCACTCGAAATGGAATATGATGTCATACGGAGCGGCTAAAGGCTTAAATGAGCTATTCTCGATGGCTTTTGCAGCTTTTGGATTCTATTTTTATGAAACAGAGATCGGACTAAACGTCTGGTTAACCAGTTTAGGCTATATTATATTTGCAATATGGAATGCCTTTAATGACCCTTTAGTTGGCTATCTTACAAACAGGCCCTTTAAATTTACTAAGAAATGGGGTAGGCGATTTCCTTGGATCCTCATGGGGGGCATTCCTTGGATGTTGAGTTATGCCCTTATTTTTCTTCCACCTTCCTTGAATCCTCAAACCCAAGCAATATGGCTCTTCTTATGGCTGATAATGGCGACTTGTCTTTATGATACATTTAATTCCATTTGGTGGATTGGCTTCTCAGCATTATTTCCGGATAAGTTTCGAAGCGTAAATGAACGAAGAACCGTGCAAGCGATTGCAACGCCCATGGGCATTATTGGAATTACCCTTGGTGCGCTTTTACCTCCATTAATAATTCATTTCGGAGATCTTCAATCATATGTAATACAAGCGGGTGTCATGATCATGGTTGGCTTTCTCATATTTGCAGCGTCAATGCCTGGCAGTCGAGATGATCAACTAACTGTAGAAAGATATATAGCCACCTATGATAGCCATGCTAAGAGGGAATCTTTCATAGAGACATTAAAAATAGCTCTCAAGCAAAAAAGTTTCGTAGTATTCATTCTCGCATATACTTTTTATCAAACTCTAACCGTCACGATGCAAGCTTCTCTTCCTTATGAGATAAATTATGTTTTAGGAGAGCCAGCTAGTGTACAAACACTTATTTCTGCAGGATTTTTAATTGGGGCATTAATTTCTTCACCTCTTTGGATAAAATATGCTCACAAAGTAAATGATAATCGGAGAGTCATTATATATGCAGGTATTGTACTAATTGTTTTCACTATTCCTTTAACATTTATCCGTAATTATATCGTTCTTTTTATTGAAATGGTTTTATGGGGATTAGGGTTCGGGGGTTTCTGGGCAATTTTAGCTCCAGTTCTTGCAGACGTTATTGATGAATCAATTGTCATCACACATAAACGTGAAGAGGGAATTTATATGGGTTTCCAGTCATTTTTTGGAAGGGCCGCTATTATATTACAAGCTTTAACATTCGCAATTGTCCATACACTAACAGGATTTCAACAAGGAGCAGCAACTCAATCAGCCGAAGCAAACATTGGTATTTCCCTCCATTTTGGGCTCATACCCGCTCTCTTTATGGTTGTATCGGTGCTTCTCTTATGGCGAGGGTATAAATTAACGCCAGATGTAGTGAAAGCAAATCAACAAAAAATTAAAGAACTTGGATTATAATACCTATTTCATTTTTTTTTTTTTCAATTTTTTTAATTTTATGGAATAACTATTTTAGGCTTTTTGATTTCTTTTTTAGGCATTTTTACGTGACTCAACAATGCAAGGATAATTCCCCCACTTGCCATGTAAAATCCGACTCCACATCCCCAAGTCGTAAGTGTAATTCCAACTGCACAATAACCATAGAAGATAGAACCGCCATAAAGGAAGGGTAATATTGAATATGTTAGAAATAATCCTAGGAGATAAATTAGGACGCCTAGCACCATTAATAACCGTGAAATCAAGGCGATTCGTTTATTATCTATTTTAAAATCAACAAGGAGTAATATGGTACCAATTAGATATGTTATTCCACCGCTCAATAATATGGGATGAACATGTATGCGGGTAATTTTCATGTTTGTAATGTCAGTGGAAATTCCCAAAGCATTATAATAAAGTAAGCTTGAATATCCTTCAAAATAAGTATTTATCTCGAGGAAAGAATATGATGAAATTTCAAAATATATTTGCCACCAGCTGAAGTAGGGTCCAAATAGACTAAGAATAACGGACGCTAATCCGATTATTCCTGCAATAAGTTGAGCTAATTTTGTTTTATTCATTTAAAAAATCTCCGTCGTTTGGAATTTTTGTTCTTATTATATAATTTTATGATATTAATAATTATTAATATTTTTCTTTTAAAATTAGGACGGGAATAGGGCTTAGCTTAATTAATTAAATGGTTGCATGTGAAATAGTTACAGAAAAAGATATTATCATGAATGATATGTATTACAACAATATAATATAATCCAAATAGAGAAATTATAATCCAAAAAGTATTATCCAGATAAAAATGATTGAGGTTACAAAAAAATTAAAAAAAAAAGGGATTACTTTATATCTTATCTCTTATCTATCATCGCAGCGCCTATTAATCCTATAACTGCGCCAGCTATTGAAATAAAAAAGCCGTTACCTAAGCGCCATGTCCAAGTACCAAAAAAATGATATTCCCCAAAAAAGATGTTATACTTATTACCACTTAGAAATTCCAATCCTGATAAGATATTTCCATAATCTTCATTAGCATATAATCCATAGCAATATATTATTAATCCTATTATCATAAGAATTGCGAATAATATTGCCCCCGATTTCTTGTTTGCAGCAGTAGTGATTAATAACAATAAAGTTCCGGCTAAATAAAGTAAACCCCCTATTAGAAGGAGATTGCTAACTAATTCAGTGCTATTATTGAATGTATTTGAAGAATAACCAAAAGCATTGATATAAAGATACTCATTAATGGGCCCCAATACGAAATTTACTTGCCACCATCCTAAAGAGGGTTCTACGAGGCCTAAGAGGACTCCAGCCAGTCCAATTATTGCTCCAATGAACGCGGGTAATTTATTTCCCATTTCTATATTTTACCTCTTTTATTTTTTATTTAGTATTTTTTAAATCGAAACAAACAATGTTGGATTTATCAAAGGAATTTTTCTTACTTATTAAGTTCATATATTATTTTTTTAAATATCTATGAAGAAGTAGAGTTTTATTCAAATTTAATTGATCAAATTATTAGAATTATAGCCAAAGATATTAATACATACTTATTTATTATTAAAAGAGGATTTATAGGGTAATTGCCACCATCCCATAGAAGGGTCAAAATAAAAGGCAAATGAATCGGGAAAGTGTTTATTTTGCATTGGTATAGTTACAGGTATAGCTGTATTTGGGTTGATACCTAGCGTAATAGGATTTATATTAGCAATTATTGTAGGTGCTTTTATTGTATTACTACCAGCTTGGATATATCTTTATTTAAGAATAACCTAAAATCGAGAATTTCAATCTAAAAAATTGCCCGCTTTAATTGGAGGTATTGTAGGATTAATCATTGTTCTTTTCACTATTATAGAACCCGCTCTAGGATGGTGGCAAGTGGAGTATACTGTATGGAGTTATCGTCATTATGAATATATAAGTTTTTTTGGTTATTATGCCAATTCATATAATAGTAATGCCTAATTAATCAGTTATCTTTTTTTATAAGCTGGTTTGGTATATTTAATAGGAAACTTAGTGCTAATAATCACTACGGCTTTAAATTTAAAATCATTAGCAATAATAGCTGCGATCCTAATGATTATTGGTGTTATGTTCTCTTACTATGAATTATACACAAATTTGGGTTTCTATAAATTCATCCCTAGAATGGAATTTTTATCCGAAAATCAATATAACGTCTTTTTTGGTACTTACAAATCTTTGACTTGACGCTTAGGAAATGGCTTCTTTATAGGAATTACTTGTGCAATTACTGGATTAATTGGTGCATTATTGTTGAATAAAAGACATTAATTCTTTCCTTTTTTATATTTTAATATTTAAAAAAGCGGATATACCTCTTAACCTAAATTCTAAACTCTTAACATATAATAAATTTAAATAATTTTTTATAGCCAAATATAAAGATTTTCACAATATTTTTTCTTAATTTATATTTGTTACTAAACCTAATGAACAAAAATTAGGTAAAAGGTGTTCCAAATTAGAAAAAATTGTAATCAACCCTATAATTTCACCAATTAACCCAATTGGTTTACTTTACTTTTGGAATCTTT
>CAYLZE010000064.1:0-29640 GCA_964388035.1 uncultured archaeon | reverse complement strand
CAACCTTCACTCCGAATTAATGATCGGGATGTTCGAGTTTATTATGAAGGTGAATTAATTGCAACTACTGTTACTGATTCAAATGGTACTTTTTCATTAAAATATACAATACCAAATGCAACCGGAGACAAGAATTTCCAAGTAGAAGTTGTGAATGATATAGGCAAAAATATCATTTCAACGAATACAATTGAAGTTTTATCCATAAGTAGTTCAACTACACCATCAGTACCACCTTCTACTCTTGGAGAACAGCCATGGGAAACATTTTTACTTTATTTCATTCCCATTATGATAAGTATCGGTGCGGCTCTTAGTGTGGGAGGATATTTATATTATCGAAGATTAAAAATGAAATCATCATTTATTAACATACCGCTTGCACCAAAAATAAGAAATTTCAAGATCTTAAAAGATACTGGGCGATTAGAAGAAGCTATTACTTATTTATTTAAAGCTATATATATGGATTTAATTAATGGAAAATTTGGCAGAAATATTAAAGAAACGGAAACAATCAGGGATTTTGCAATTATTTGTGTCAAAACCTTTGGGTTAAATCCTACAAGCATATATCCATTCATTCAAAATATAGAGAAGGTTATTTATGGTCGACCTTTAGATATTACAGATAATGATTTTTATAGTATTTGTGATTTATTTAGTCCCGTTTATTTTGATCTAACGGGATATGAATTTTTATTGAATTTTTAAGTCAAAAAGTAAAATAAATTTAAATAGAAAAAACAAAATTAATCAAATATAAAGAAGAAAAGGTTTTAAAATTGGGATTATTTTCAAAAAAGAAGAAAGTACAATCTTCATTTGATATTAGTAAAAAAATTAATAATGTTAAAGCACTAATAAACTCGGGCAGGTCTAAAGAAGCTATTGCATATATCTATTTGATATACAATGAAGTAATAAAAAGTAAGTACAACAAACCACGACAACCGTATCAGACTATAAGAGAGTATGCAATAACGTGCGTTAATGAATTAAATCAAAAACCAGAAAACGTGTATCCCTTTGTTTCTAAAGTCGAAAGTATAATATATGGAGGAATACAACCAGACAATGAAGACTTTAAGACAACTATTCAGCTATTTTCAACCATATATCATGAAATTACGGGGAGTACAGTATCATTTAATCTTTAATATCAAATTTGAAGTTTTTGTATAGAAAAAAGAATATTGCAACTTGCATAAAAAATGGCAGTGACTAATAAGTACAATAAAAGCATTAGTGGTTCGAAAATTATTGTTTATCTCTTTTTTATTGTATATTTAATAATTTTAGGTGTTATTATACCAGACTTTATAAATGTATTTCAAAAAACTCATACCAGTGGGCTTCCTATTTTTTTGAGTTATCTTCCCCTTGCATTTTTTGCATTTGCAGTCTTTTTAAGTTTATCATTTTTTATTTTCCTCAGAAACCTTTCCATAGGAAAAACAAGAAAAAAATCAGTTCGTAAGAAAAAAACAGGATTAGGATTAGGATCGGTTTATAAGCAGGCATTATTTATTGTGATATTTATATTTGCTTTTGTACCTCTTTTTAGTCCCATAATAGATCAAGGTCAAAATACCCAATATTTCTCAATTTACAATTCAAATCCAGATTCACCATATTACTGGAGAGGGGCCTCAATCTTTAAACAAGAAATTGAAAATGAAGGTTATGATGTCCTTAGCATACAATCAAGTTTAAGCGCAACCCAAAGACTTAATAAGTCAATTTTACTCGTTCTTTTAGGACCGAATCAAAATTATAATCCCGTGTTTGAAATCCCGTATTTTATAGATTTTTTTGGAGGTAAAAATTCTATATTAATCTGTCACGATTATGGTTCCACGAGTATGTTACTATGGGAAATTTTTTTAGCAAATTTAATAAATAAGAATCAAAGTGATATTATTCCGGTTACTATCTTCCCAGAGGGCACTTTAAGAGACAATCAATCTTATGCGAAACGCCCAGATTTTCCAGTAATAGAATGGTTCGAGCCCCACCCAACCACTAAGGGGGTCAAGAAAGTAGTGCTTTCGGAGGCATCATGTGCATTGGGTGGACCATTTGTAGATATATTCGGCTGGACTGTGGTGGGTCGGTCCAGTTTTTATAGTTATGTGGATATGAATGGTGATGGTGTTTACAAATATGATGATGACAATATTGACTTGAGTTTTATGTCTGATTATATTCCTCAATTACCGGAAGGTCTTACAAAATTTCCTTTAGGAGGTTATCCTCAGTCCGTGTTTATGGCAAAGGATACGGGTAATGTGAGAGTATTTGTCTCAGGAGATGCAAGTTTATTTAGTAATGAATTAATTAGTGAACCGGGTTATGATAATCTTCAATTTGGAAAGAATATTATAGATTGGTTGACGAGGGGAGGAAATAAAGATGATTGGGTTGTAGTATTTGATGAAGCTCATATTCGTCCAGAATATTCGAGGGATTTATCTTCTGCAGGAATTTTTGGCTTCATAATGCAATATATCATTCATCTTTCGACTAATCCCATTACTGCTTGGATATATCCTCTTTTAGCAATTTATACATTTAGAAAATATGTACCAAAAAAAAGTAAGGAAGAAGAGAGAAGAAAAGCCCAACAAGAGAAAAAGCGCGAAGATGAAATGCAAAAATTTAGGACATCTTCTTTTTTTGCAGAAAAAATTAACTGGTATAGAGAAAATCGTAGATACGATAAAGCTTTAAGCTTGTTATTCCGACGAGTAGAAAGAAAATTGAATATACTTTTAGGTGAAGAAAAAATCACGACTAAAAATGTAATAAATATGATTATTCAAAAAGAACCCAATGTTTCAAAATATAGAATCGGGCGTTTGGCAAAATTCATGGATGAGATGATACAAATTAAGAAAGGAGGAAGAAGAATTAAAAATGAGAGAGAATTTGAAAACTTATTTTTTGAAATGGAGTGGGCAATGAGTAATATATAATTTTTAAGTTGAAATGAAAAAGCAATTGAAAAAATTAATTAAATTTAAGTTTATAATTTATTATTTATTTAAATGAAAAGAATTAATATTGGTGATGTAGAATATGAATTCGCAAATTAAGGGAAAAATGTATAATCACCAGGAATTAAATGTAGAACCAATTAGAGAAATTGCGCAAGCGATTTTATCCGAGGTTTCACGAGTCATCGTGGGATATGGAGAGACCCTGCAGCAACTTTTTATAGCACTTTTAGTAAACGGGCATGTCTTACTAGAAGGTGTTCCAGGTTTAGGTAAAACCGTGATGGCTAAGACTTTTGCTAAAACCTTAGGAATTTCTTTTAGAAGAGTCCAATTCACCCCAGATTTACTTCCTGCGGATATCACGGGCACAAAAATCTTCGATCAAAATGAAGGGGCTTTTGTCTTGCAAAAAGGACCGCTTTTTTCAAATATCGTGTTGGCAGATGAAATTAATAGAAGTGCCCCTAAAACTCAAGCAGCGCTTTTAGAAGCCATGGCTGAACGCCAAATTACGATAGAGGGTCAAACTCTTCCTTTAGAAAAACCCTTCATGGTAATTGCCACGGAGAACCCCGTAGAAATGGAAGGAACATATCCTTTACCGGAAGCACAAGTCGATCGATTTTTATTTAAATTATGGTTAGATTATCCCGAGCAAGATGACGAGATAGAGATACTTAAACGCCAATTATCGGGAGAATCACCTTCTGTGGATATCACTACTAATGCAGAAGAAATAATATCAGCACAGAACTTAATGAATTATGTCTATATTGATGCTCGGATATTAAAATATATCCGAGATATCGTATTAAAGACAAGGAGTCATCCACAAATCGCTTTAGGTTGCGGTCCAAGAGCTTCATTGGTTTTAATGAAATGTTCAAAGGCAAGAGCATCAATTTTAGGTAGAACCTATGTTACACCGGATGATGTGAGAGCTTTAACCATTCCTGCATTAAATCATAGAATACTTCTAAAGCCAGAAGCAGAATTGGAAGGCTTGGACGTCAAAGCCGTGATTAAAAATATTATCCAAGAAATTCCTGTTCCCATTTAAACATATTATAAAAGAATACTAAAAAAAGAAAATTATAAGTCTAATTAAAGAAGCTCTAATAAAGGTCTAAGGTGGATTATAATGCTAGGTGGTAAAGGAAGAAGCTTGATCATGTTTGCTGTATTTTTCCTTACGGCAGGATTTGCTTTTGTAAATTATTTTTTGATCTACTTCGCAATTATACTAATATTTAGCACCGTCATTAGTTTACCTATTTTTTATTACCAAATGAACGTTGAAGAGCTGAGAGTTCATCGTGAAATCGAAAAAGAAAAAGTATTTAAAGATGATTTCGTACATATCAAGGTAATAGTTGAAAATATTGGCAAGAATAGTTTTGATTTTCTTGTAATTCGGGATAATTTTAATCCGGACTTGTTTAAATTAATTTTGGGTGAAAATTTTATTTCTACAAGAATTGGCCCAAAAGAGAGAATTAGTTTTTCTTATATTCTTGAACCAAGAGTAAGAGGAGAATATCCTTTAGGACCTCTTTCGATTATCATAAAGGATCGATTAGGCTTCAATTCTGAAGAAAGAATTGTGCCAGATAGTATTACCGATATATTAGTTTACCCACCTTATGATGATATAAAAAGAATTGAAATATTAGGATCAAAACGTTCACTTCAATTAAATTTCGGAGCCCTAAGATCTAAACAAAAAGGCCTAGGATCGGAATTTTATGGTATGAGGAAATATGTGTTTGGGGATCAATTTCGCATGATCGATTGGAAGGCAAGCGTTCGGACTCAAAAATTGATTGTAAGAGAATTCGAGACAGAAAGAGATATTACCGTCATGGTAATACTTGATTCTTCAGAATCAATGGCAGGCGGGGCCATAGAAAATACTAAATTTGAGTACTCTATTAGAGCTTGCATGTTATTAGCTAAAGTTGCGTTGACTCGAAGGGATAATGTGGGAGTATTCACATTTTCAGATAAAAAAAATTTTAATTTTTTGAATCCTAAAGGAGGAGATGATTTTTTTTATCAGATATTAGATTTTGTTGCTAAAATCAAATGCACTTCAAAAGCATCTTGGATTGAAGCGATAGGTTATTTTACTAAAAGGCATCAAAAAAGATCCCTAATATTCATCATATCTGATTTAGAGTCAGACGTGAAAGAAATAAGTCAAGCAATAAAAAAGTTGATTCCGTTTAATCACACAATAATAATTATTAATCCATTCTCACCCTTTTTTGAAGTCCATGAACTTGATTTATCATCAGCAGATAAAGCTTTAGCTGAGGCGATTAGTGAGGAAATGATGGAACATATATTGAAAATAAAACAGGAAATGCGGACATTTGGAACTAATATTATAACAGTCGGTCCTGATGATATGATGAACCTTGTACTTTCAACATATATGGAAGCAAAGAAGAAGGGAAAAGCTTATTGAGGATTTATATTATCGAAAATAATTAAAAGCTAATTGGAAAAAAAGAATAAAATGGCAAGATATTATTTATACATTCTTAGAGGTCTAAATGCATTAGTCTACGTATTTATAATTCTTATTTTTTCATCGATATTTGATTTTGGAGCGGTTATAACTACATCTCAAGAAGAGTTAGTTATTATATCATTTTTCAAAGGAATAATTAACATGTTCACTTACCTTTTTTATATTTTATTTTATATTGTAATCTTTTCATTTGCGTATATAATTACGTTTATTCTGGGTGTTTTTCCTCAATTTAATTCCCAATACATGTTTTCATTTATTGACGATTTTTTTTATAATTATTTTAGTTTATGGTTTAGATTTCCCTCGGGAACTGTTCCAGAGTTATTCGAGGTCCCTGCTCTAATAATAAATGAGCTTTTAGGCTTCACTAGCGATTTTTACTTGTTAATTTTTCAAATATTGATTTTATTTTCAATCATATCGGTAATTAGATCTATTTTTAATAGCGATCCAAAGTTCACTCTAATGAGTGTAGGTTCTACTGTATTAATGATAGTTTTTCCCTTAATGATCTTTGGATTTAGAGATATGCTACATCTTTTTAATTTGAGGGTAGAATATTTCGAAAGTTTGGTTAATCCTGTTAATGTTGGATTAAGTTCCATTCCAATGGATAACTTTTTTGTCTTTTTATCTAGCCCAGCTGCAATTTTAGCCATCGTTTGTTATATTTATTTAGAATTTTCCTTTCAAATTAATTACATAGATAATGTCACGAATCCAACTTTAGAGCGAAAAAGTAGATTAGAAGCACAATTAGAGATATTAGAGAGAGAATCAATCAATATTACTGCTAATGTGGATAAGATTAAAGAAGAGGCAAAAAAGAAAAGGGAAGAACTAGGTTTAGAGGGCATTAAGATAAGTAAAGTGTTTGCTAAAACCACGCAAAAGATCTCATATATTAGAGAAATGATTGAAAGAAAGAAACTCGAAACTGAAGAAAAAAAATTAATCACAGCCGCTTCTAAAACACGGCGATTAGGTAGATATATTGATCGGTTATTCAAGGAAGATAAGGATGCAAGGGATACATTGACAGCTAAATCTTCTGCGCCTAAGGCGAAAAGCTTGATATTATCCACAATTGGCATAGTACTTTATAGATTGATTCTATTAGTATTAATTAGTTTTGTGGTTATTCATCCTCAATGGTTTTTCGTTAAAGTTTTTGACTTACCAGAATCAATCACACACAGTGTTGCAATATATTCGCCCGAAGTTATATTAGTTTTGCTGTTACCTATTTTACTTCTATTTCCCGTGATCTCAAGAATAATTTCCTATATTAAGCATAGAGCCCTCATATTAAGATTGAAACAGGAAGGAAAAATTAAGGAGATATTAGCATCCGTAGGAGATTATGTTAGAGTAAGTGAGGTGGAAGAAGAAGAGGGATCAGAAGTAAGTGAAACCCCTACAGTGGGAACTACTTAATTTTTTAGCATTATTATGGACTTTTAATTGCCCCCTATAAACTAAGAACATGGCGAGCTAGGTTTTCTTTTTTCATCTGATTTGTCATCATTGTATCGAAACAGTAAGCATTTATTCCCAAATTTTCAATTTCATTTATTCTGGAACGATCTAATTCATCTATTATGAAGTGTTTCATTATATCTTTATAATATTTCGCAACACCAACACAAGAAACTTCTAAACCATAATATTTCAGCAATTTATCAGCAGGTCCTTTTATGGGGGCATTTTTTACAATAGGACTAATAGCATATACTTTATCTCTATAATTCATGAGAATTTTTCTCATCTCCCCAACGCTTAGGATAGTGCCAATAGAGACAATTGGATTTGATGGACAAATTATAATTTTTTTTGCATTTTCTAGGTATTTTTCTACCGCAGGAATCATTTTTGCATTTTTAATCCCTTTAAATTCAATCCCAATTATCTCTGGCTCAGATGAATATTTTATGTAGTATTCTTCAAAATGCATGAGTTTATCGATAGTTTTTATTAATGTTTCTACTTGCTCATTACACATGGGAAAAATCTCATGATTTATTCCTAGTTTCAAACAGATTTTTTGAGTAATTTGTGTTTTTGCATATCCTTTTTTAAAAAGGTCTGTTCTATAAATATGGGTAGCTAAATCCTTATCACCCAAACCAAACCAGTCCAACTCATAATATTTTTTAAGAATATTTAGACAATTAAATGTCTCATTAATATATCCCCAACCTTTTTCTTTATCTATAAGATTTGCTAAAGTATAAGTTATTATATCTAAATCGGGACAAATTTTTAGACCAAATAATTCAATATCATCACCAGTATTTACAATGATTTTTAATTGATGAGGATCCACTAAAGGTGCGATGCCTTGAATAAACTTTGAAGCTCCTACACCCCCTGCGAGAATAACATATATATCTTCTTTCATAGTTTATTGAGCCTCTTTAGATTTCAAATCGAAAATGATTTCATCAATGTGTTTGCGTGGAGGTGATTTTTGCTCTCTCTCGGGATACCCTACAGTGACAAATGCTAAAGGCACATATGATGCTGGTAGATGTAAGGTTTCTTTTACAATTTCAGAAGAAAAAAGAGGAGCGCAATACCAACAAGCAGCTAATTTTTGGGAATGAAGTGCTAACAAAAAATAGGTGATTGAAGAACTTACACTTTGTATCCCCATTAGCTCCTCCTTTTGAGAGCGATTAACATCATTATATATTTCTAAATCATTTATATCTAAACATATTAGGATTAAATAAGGGGATTCAAAAAAATTCATTTTTGTTTTATTTATTTTATTGGCTATGAATTCGGGAGATTTACTATCTGATTCTAAATCTTTCTTTAATTTTGCATTCATTTCTTTTATTAAATCTGTTCTCTTTTCATTTTTTTCTAATATCATGTATCTCCAAGGTTGTGAATTATGAGCACTTGGAGCCCAACGTGCAAATTCGATACATTTCTTGACTAATATTTGGCTAACTTCTTTCTCAGAAAACTTGGCTTTATAACTTCTTCTACTTTTCAAGAACTTTTCAATATTTAATAAATATTCATCTTTGTTAAATAGGTCGTCTTCTTCACTTCTGAGAATTGATTTGATGGAGGTTTTTTCTGCATATGAAAATCTATAACCTCGAATAACAACTGCAGGGATACCTTCATTTGTTTCTCCCATAACAAGCTGAGCTGCAGAAGCTAAATTATCCGCTTGAGCAATAATTGTTGTTTGTAATTGATATCCGTATAAGTCTTTCGCACCTCTTTTATCAAGTAATGGTTCCATCCCAGAAATCCCAATAGCAGCGCCTATCGCACCATTTCTGAAAGGTCTTCCAAAAGAATCTGTAATAATTACTGCAATCTTAATATTTAGTAAATCTTCAATTTGTTTTCGAATTCTTTCAGCTTCGATATCAGAATTAACGGGTAGCAATGTTACTTTAAAATCCCCTTCTACATTAGATTTATCTATTCCAGCATTTGCACAAACAAAACCATGTTTAGTTTCAGTTATTAAGACATGCTCAGATTGGACAATTTTCTTAGATTCATTTAATATGCATTCGATAAGTTCAGGAGATTTTTCGGGAAGACCTTTTGATACAGTCTTCTTAGACATTTCTTCATAAATCGACATTGCTTTCTTGGAGGGTTTAATATCCCTCAAATCTCTTATCACGTTGGTGCTTTTTGATATAATTGTTTGAGCAATAAGTAAGACATCTCCGCTTTTTAAGGAAATATTTTCCTGTTTCAATGCTTCCAAGATCATTCCAGGAATATCGTCTCCAGGTTTAATCAGAGGCAAACTTTCTAATCCAATAATTTCAATTGCTTTAACTTTAACCACCGAAAAGATATTATTACTATTCTATAGGTTTTCCCGTGCGATAAAGTGTACTTATCATGGTCGCAACTTTCTTTTTCTTCAAATCACTGCTGCTAAAGAGTTCAAACATAAAAGTTCCGATTTTTCTAGATTGATCTATTTTAATGCCCTCAACATATAAAATTTCACCAGTATCGGGACTGGAATGATAATTAATCGTGCAACTCAAAGCCACGCTGATATTATTTTGATTATTACCTATCAGAGAAAAAGCAACATCTGCCAATCCATAAATGGCTCCTCCATGTGGACGATTATAAAAATTTTCCATTTGAGGTGTAATCAGCATGTGCATTTTAACGTGATCTTCAGAAAGATCATCCAGAATTATACCTAAACCTTTAGCAAACTTATCTTCCCTAAATTTCTGCTTGATTATATCTAAATGAGTCATTTTATAATTTTTAAATAAGTTATATTTTTGAATATCCTACAATATCTTCATCATTACTTTTAGCTAATATTTCGTATTCTTGGGGTAATGCACAACATGCACTAAAGTATTTTAAATTTATATCAAATTGATCATTTTTAATCCATTTGATCGTTTTTCTTGAAGGGAGAACGATTCTATTAATTCCTGCTTTAATTGCAAGCTTTTCTAATTCTTCTTTATTCTTATTTTTTGGTCTCATGCAACCCAATGCTATTTCTGTGTGTGGAAAAGTTAATCTTAAAATAACTAAAATTTTAATAATATCAAGAGTCTCCGGTATTGAAAACTTCTTTTTTGATTCCTTGGGAGGAATTAAAGCTATTGCAACTATTATTTTAGGATTTGAAAAATGACTTTTAATGAATTTTATTGAATCTAATTCCTTATGTAATTTCCCATAATAGAGGCCAATACAGAGATGTGGCACGATATTGAGGTTGTTTTCTTGCATTTTTTTTATTGCGCTTTCATATTCTTCTATTCCAACATCAAGATGATATATCTCTTTCATTATATCTTGATCCGTCGTGATATCAAATGAGATTATATCTATCTTTGATTTTGCTAGCATCTGAGCAGTTAATGCATTAAGAAGTCCGGGATGAGCATTGATGATTAATTTTGTTTTTTGTTTTATTTTTAAAATTGTATCAAGATAGGGTGCTATTGGGACTGAACCATCTTCTTCACATCCACCAGAAATTAAGGCCCCAATCCCCCCATTATTCCATAAAGAAATTAAAAATTCTTCTAATTTAGTTTCACTTACAAATGATTGCATGCTTTTTATATACTTTTTATTACAATGCTCACAATTTAATTTACACTCAGAACCCGTAATACTTATTGAGGGAAACTTTTTTCCAGGAAGATAAATTTTCAGGTCCTTACCAAAATGTTTAGTTTTTGTTTTAAAAGTAAATGGAAGTATTTGGTCAATATCTTCTTTTTCCATTTTAAAAATATCGGAAAGTTCGTCCCATGAAACACGTTCATTTTTTAAATTTTCGTATAATTTGGTTCTATTCATATTTATTCAACCACCATTTTCTCGAATATTTAGTTTCAACAAGGTTCTCAGCAAGGTCTAACTCATATTCTGAGAATGTTCCTTCTACTAAATTGATATTTAATGTATTTTCAAATCCCTTGATTAAACATGAAATAAACTTACCTTCATCGTATAATTCTATTTGTTCTTTTATTCCAATACATTTAGCTCTTACTGAACGTACCATTCTTGATTTTCCTACATTGGGAGGGGCTTTAAGCACCGAATACATCAAATCGGGATTAATTTCTAACAAGATGGTACCATGTTGAAGTAGATATCCTCGTTTTCGGACTTGAGCATTGCCCGAAAATTTTTTTCCATCAAGAAACAAGGCAGGACAATGAATAATTCCTTTTTCTGGAAGTAGTCCGTATATCCTAAGACCCCTTACAATTCCGTGAGTTATTATCTCAAATTGATCGATCACTTTAGTAGCATTAAGACTTTTTAAGAATTTAATCGGACAGATAATAGAATAAGTGATCTCACCAGTATTGTCATGAAATACAGCCCCACCCCCAGTAATTCTTCGAACAATGTTGAATCCTGCATTTTTGGAGTAATTGATGTTAATTTCTCTATTTAGGCTTTGATTCCTCCCAATACTTGCAGTAGAAGGGTCCCATTTATAAAATCTTACTGTATTTGGTGATTTTTGAAGAATTACTGCTTCTAAGATTGCTTCATCTAAAGCCATGTTGAAATATCCATTTTTAGTTTCTAAAGGTAAAAGTCTCCAATCCATCATTTGCAACTCGATATTATAGAATTACAAATTGTTCTAATTCAATTAATATTTCTTCTTTTTCATAATTTGTCAATGTTCTAGGATAGTTATATATAGGACCAGAAGGTCTTGAAGTATAAAAAGGTCGATTACATCCGGGACACCCCGAAGTTAAAAAGGGAATGCCTGTTTCAATTAATTTTTTTAATTCATCACGGCTAATATTGATCTTTATAATATTCCCAGTTAAATCAAATTGAAAGTCATCTTCTGTTGCTTTTTCATTTACTATAAGAAAACGTGAAAGCTGTATCTTTCTAAAGCTAATCAGGGAAGGGGGTTTTCTTTGTGCTAATCTTGTTCCTTTTATAGGTGTAAATGCAAAAAGGGATATTATAATTTTTAATTGATTTAAATAATCCATGATGTGAATCATTTCTTTTTCATTTTCTCCCACACCTACTATTAAATGAGTGGAAACATGATTAGGAAAAATACTTAAAGCAATTTTCATGGTTTCAAGATGCTTTTCCCATCTATATGGTCCATTTGCCTTTCTTCCTTTAATCTCATCAAATAGTTCAGAAGATGCACAATCTAATGCAATGCCTACCCTATCAACCCCTAAATTTTTTAACTCTATCAAGGAAGCTTTATTAACAGGAGGTAATGCGATGGAAATGGGAATTTCTGTCACTTGTTTAATTTTAGTAACAATCTCAT
Organism: uncultured archaeon; assembly: GCA_964388035.1. GTDB lineage: Archaea > Asgardarchaeota > Lokiarchaeia > Sigyniarchaeales > SOKP01 > JALGVJ01. The sequence goes on along the minus strand of CAYLZE010000064.1, from coordinate 17,288 downwards.
AGAGATCTGTTATAAAATTAGAATAATTAAGTGTTTGTAGACATATTCTATCAATTTGATTCGACTTTTTCAAATTCTTTAGTTTAGAAAGCATTTCACTTAAAGAGTAAACCGGCCAAGATACTCGCGATAACAATTCACCCGAACTACTTGCATCTCGAGCTTGCGGACAAAATGCACAATTTGCGAAACATTTGCCATCGCGATAAGTCATTAAGTAACATGTTGATGGATGAATTTTGAAATTTCTACGATCTAAGCCTAGTATACTTGCCGTTCCCGCTGAAACTCTAATCTTTTCTACCATCCCAATCAGTTTAGTTCTTTCTTAAAGTTAAGTTTTTTTCCTAAAAATCATAACACAACCTAATATGAATAAAAGTAAGTTGAATATCATTTTTATAACCTTTTTTTCTCTATATAAAAAAATTACAGATATTAAAACAATTGGAGGAATCGAGGTTAATACGGAAAATGTTATACTAGAATTGAGAAAGAGAGGTCATAATGTATGGGCAATCGAAAAAGATCCAAATGAACCAGAATGGATCCGAGATGGAGATGTTGATATCATAGCAACTTCCTCGTTTGATCCCTTAACTTTGTTCAAATTATTAAGATTGAAGAAGAAATTCAAAAAAACCGCAGCAGTTGTAATTCACGCTCATACAACCGTGGAGGATATTGCAGGAAATTTCTTACCCGATACCAATATTTTTAATAGCATTTTTAAGTTTTGGTTAAAACTTCTCTACAGTACAGCAAATCTATTAATTACTCCGAGCCAATATTCCAAACAGTGTATTTTAAATTTTCAACATTCCAGAACATATCCAATTTACGTGGTTAGTAATGGAATTAGGATTGAAAAGTTTAAGGAAAAAAAAGATTTTAGGCAAAATTTCAGGAATTTTCTATTTGAAAATTACGCCATTCCAAAACAAGCCACGATCATTCTTAATGTTGGTCTCACTTGGAAGAAGAAAGGAGTAAATAAATTTGCTAATATCGCCAAATCCTTTCCGTATTATTATTTCGTGTGGGTAGGTCCTTTAAATAATAATCCTGATATAGATGAAGCTTTAAAATTAAAAAATGTAATTTTTACTGGTTATTATAAAGATATTAGAGAAGCTTACTATGGTTCAGATTTATTTTTAAATACATCAAGGGTGGAAAATCAAGGAATTCCCTTAATTGAAGCTGCAATCTGTGAGTTACCCATAATCGCCAGTGACCTTCCCGCTTATGATTGGATAGAAGATGGAAAATCATGTATTAAAGCTCACTCCTTCTTAGATTATGAACGTGGAATTCAAAAAATTATCAATGATAAAGATTATGCAAAAAATTTAATTCAAAATGCTAAGAAAAAAGTATTAGAATATCATGATTTCTCTAAGATTGGAGAGAAAATAGAAAAACTATATAAGAAGGCGATTTTAATCAAATATCTCTGGAATAGTAAAAACGCTTGATATATATAAAGTAAAAAGAGTAATTGTTTTTCAAGCAAAATAAATATTTATACAAAATCGTTAGTATTCATCCTTCATGAACTTATTTTGGAAATTCTATTTTAGGATTTATCCTATTTCAGAGAAAAATCCAATCCAATAAATGAAAAAATTAATTAGAAATAATTTATTTAAAATTCTAATAAACTGGAAATATAAGATTATTAATTTCATTAATTTTTATCCAAACTATAAATAGTTATTTAAAATATTTTTTGATTAAATTTGTAGATTTAATGCTATGGGAGAAAAAATAATTTAGATCTTTCTATTTACATAAATGAAAATGAATACATGGTTATAATTGATTCATGATAATACGGAAGAGTAAAACATGTTTCATCTTATTTTTTATATATTATAATAATTAAAATCGAGAGAAAACTAAAAAACGAATTGCATAATTAATTGGTGATATTATGGATTATGATCCCCTAAAAATTGAGAAGAAATGGCAAGAAAGATGGAAGAAAGATGCAATATTCGAGGTAGAGATGGATCCCAATAAGGAAAAGTATTATGTTCTCGAAATGTATCCCTATCCTTCTTCCCATCTTCATATGGGACATCTTCGAAATTATTCTATCGGAGATGCATATGCTCGATATAAACGAATGTGCGGTTTTAATGTATTATATCCCATGGGTTATGACTCGTTTGGACTTCCAGCGGAAAATGCTGCTATTGATCACGGCATTAATCCGGAAGAATGGACAGATGCAAATATAGAAGCCATTAAAGAACAGCAACAAAGGATAGGGTTATCCTATGATTGGACCCGCATGGTATATAGTCATAATATTAATTATTATAAATGGGATCAATGGTTCTTTCTTAAAATGTTTGAAAAGGGATTAGCTTACCGAGAAAATTCTTATGTTAATTGGTGTCCCAGTTGCGCCACGGTTTTAGCAAACGAACAAGTTCAAGGAGGAAAGTGTTGGCGATGTAATAATGATGTAGAACAGAGGTTTTTGACACAATGGTTTTTAAAAATAAGGGATTATGCAGAAGAGCTTTTAAATGGGTTGGATTCCTTAGAATGGCCGGAGAAAGTAAAATTAATGCAACGAAATTGGATTGGAAAATCCAAAGGTGCGATTATAAAATTTCCAATAGTTGGAGAAGAACGAAGCATTGATATATTTACTACCCGACCAGATACGATATTTGGGGTAACATTCATGGTGTTTGCGCCAGAACATCCATGGGTGAGAGAATGGGTGAAGGGAACGGAATATGATGAAGCTTTTAATTCTTTGTATGATGATGTCATGAAACAAAATAAGTTTGAGAGATCCGATGTTGATATTGAAAAAAAGGGCATATTCATTGGAAAATATTGCCTTAACCCTCTAACGAATGATAAAATTCCCGTTTATATTTCCAATTTTGTAATTTACGAATATGGTGCTGGAGCAGTAATGGCAGTTCCTGCCCATGATCAGCGAGATTTCGAATTTGCTCAGAAATATGAGATTCCTATAAAAATCGTAATTCAACCCTTTGATTACGAGTTAAAGCCAGAGAAAATGACGAGAGCTTATGAAGGGGATGGGATCTTGGTAAATTCGGGTGATTTTAATGGAATCGAAAATCGCAATGCAATTGGAGAAATCACTGAAAAATTAAAAGAATTGAATGTAGGAGAAGCAACTATTAATTATAAATTGAGAAATTGGTTGATATCTCGTCAACGGTATTGGGGTTGTCCCATTCCAATTATTTATTGTGATGAATGCGGAATAGTTCCCGTTCCTTACGGAGACTTGCCTGTAATGCTTCCAAAAGATGTGAAATTTACCGGTAAAGGTAATCCCCTTGAAACTAGTAAAAACTTCAAAAATGTAAAATGCCCAAAATGTGGTAAAAAAGATGCAAGAAGAGAAACTGATACCATGGACACATTCGTGGACAGTTCTTGGTATTTTTTTAAATTTTGTGATCCTGAGGAAGTTGAGGTATTGCCTTATAGAAAGGAATTGGTTGATTATTGGGGTAATGTTGACCAATATATTGGAGGGATTGAACATGCGGTCATGCATTTATTATATGCTCGATTTTGGACGAAAGTTAGTCGTGATCTTGGCCTTCATTCTCATAATGAACCATTCCAGAGATTGTTGACTCAGGGGATGATAAATAAGGTTCATCCATACTGCCCTACTTGTGATACTTTTGCTGTTAAAGCAGAAATAAACAACAAGAATTGTAAAAGATGCGGTACCGAATATATATTAAAAAGTGTAAAAATGAGCAAGAGTTTAGGTAACACTGTTGATCCAATTGGGATAATGAATAAATATGGAGCAGATGCATCAAGGTTTTTTATTTTATTTGGAGCCAGTCCAGAATCAGGATTAGAATGGTCCGATGATGCTGTTAGTTTTGCTTATAGGTTCTTGACAAACACATTTAAATTAATCGCAGAGCCAATCTCTTCAAAGAGAAAAAAGATAACCATATATGATACCCTTATCATTTATAATTTGAATAAAACGATTAAATTAGTAACCTCTTATTTGGGAACGATTGCTATTAGAGACGCTATAAATCAAATTATTCAATTTACATCTGAACTTTCCAAATATAAGAAAAGGGGCGTAATTAAAAGTATTTTCCAAGAATGCCAGATTAAATTAACTTTATTACTTCATCCTATAGTCCCCCACATTACGGAGGAGTTATGGGAAATACTCGGAAATAAAAGTTATATGAGTCTAGCGGAATGGCCAAATTGTGATGAAACTGTTTTAACTGAAGAAAATGAGTACAAATGGAATTTAACAAAAGATATCATAGATGACATTAAAAAAATACTAACAGTCATCAATAAAGACGAGATTAATGAGATTCACATTATTATAGCAACGTCATGGAAGTATGATTTTTATCATAAATTTATGGATTTGATAGGAGAAAACAAAGATCAAGGCGAACTGATAAAATTGGTGATGAAAGAGGAAAAATTTAAGCCACACGGTAAATTCATTAGTCAAACGATAAATAAAATCCTAAAGAATATAGGAAAATATCCAAAATATGCCCTAACACCCGAAAAAGAATTGGAGTTTTTTAAAGAAATATCACCAATTATTCAGAATAAGTATGGATGTAAAATTAAAATTTTCAATGAAATGGAAACCGAAAATAAAAAAGCGAATCAATCCTTACCGGGCAAACCCGCAATTCTCATAAATTAAATCGTTTAGTAAAATACAATTTTTATTCCATAAAACTATCTGCTTAGATAACTTACTATTTTTTTCTTAAATGATATGATTATTAATGCATGATAAAAAGAGGGAAAATTATATTTCTTTTTTAATCTTTTCCGCTATTTTTGTGGTTTTTAAGAGTTCTTGAACCTCTTTCAAATCAGGTTCCATAATTTTTGGTAATCCTAATTGCTCTCTTCTTCGTTCAATCGCAGACTGCATGGGTATTGCTTTTCCTGCATCTAGTATTATTGATGCTTGCGCAGTATAATGTTCTGGAGCTTCTCCTCGCTCTACACTAATATTTTTCAGGAGGGTAAAAATTTCTGTTAATTCTACCTTTTGTGGGCAAACTTCATCACAAGTATCGCACACAGTGCAGCCCCAAATAGCGAAAGCATTATTTTTTCCAAAAATCTTTTCTTTTAAACCCAATAAAGAATCCAAGATCAATCTTCTGGGATTATATCTCCCTTGCGTGACTTGTGCAACGGGACAAGCCCCACTACACGTGGCACATTGATAACAATAAGCTAACGTATCTCCTATACTATTTTCAAGAATCTGCTTTCTAAATTCAAAGTCAATTGTAGCCATTTTTTTTTTAATATCTTATTTTAATCTTAATTATAATAACTTATAGTTCATTTTAAAATTATTTTTTTTCAATTATAACTCTATTACTTAGAAATAATTTCTCTCTAAGCATAATAATTCATAATAGAATTTTCATAGATTTTAATGGTTTAAAACCTAAAATTATTTATTTTTTCTTTTTATAATATTTATAAAAGTCAGAGTAATTACAACTGATTTTTGAAATCAAATTATTGTGATTAAAAGAACTTAAACAAACTGGTGAGTTGAATTCCATTGGATATTGAAAAATTAAGAGATGTTGGTATAGAAATCACTGAAGATATGAAGAAAGGAAAATTACTTATTGATATATTCACGACCTGGTGTGGGCCCTGTAAGTTTGTTGCCCCAATTCTTCATAAATTAAGAGACGAGGGATTAATACAATTAATCCAAGTAGATCTTGACCAAAATAGACCCCTTGGTAATCTTTTCGGAATTACTGCCATTCCTACGTTGTTATTCTTCAATAATGGTAAATTGTTGGATAATGAAATCATCATTCAAAATCGTAGTCTAGTGAACAAAGGAATAATGGTAGGTGCTGTAGGAGAGCAAATTCTAAGAGAGATCATTGAAAAAATGTGAGCATTTCTTTATTCTCCATTTGAATTACTATTCTTTTTTATTATTACTCTTTATTTGGACATTCATCTACATGTAGATTTATATAGAATTTTTAAAAACAATAATTTTCACGTAATTCTACTTACTTTTTAAATATTAATAATCGTCTTAATGCAATTAAAAAACTTTTAATGAATGGTTTTTTTCATAACTTATTTTTATAACTAAGTATCTGTTTTAAGATAAAATGAATTATTCAAGAACTGATTTAGTAGAAATACAGGCTGTATCAAATCAAATGCGTAACGCCATATATCATCTAGCGCGTTTCATGAAGGATAATAGCATAGAACATCTTGAAATAAAAAAAAGATTGAGGAGAATGGGAGTTAACATAGCCAAGACGTTCAATAAATATTGGAAACCTATCAATCAAGTCAATTTAGATAATCTAAAAGATTTCATTACAACCCTATATAGAAAGGTGTTGAATAGCTCAATAAGTATTGACATAGAGGAAAATGATCATTTAGTTAAAATAATTGATAAAAATTGTGCGTTATGTAAATACCACTATGAAGACTTAGAAATAGCGGGTTGTGAGATTTTACTTGGATTTGTTTCAGAATTAATATCTCAAGTAAATATTAATTCCCCTCAAAAATCATCTATATTTCTAATTCCTATTGATGTCATTGAATCTACCTCATATGGTAATTCATCATGTATTCAACTATTTAAATATCAAGAAGGTGAGGAACGGTAAAATGGGGGCAATACAATGGTTATTAAAAAAAGTTACTAGGGTATTTAGCCGTACAACCACTGCATTATTTTATAATCTATTATATAGAGAAATTTTAAAGGAGATCAATGAAATTACAGAAAGTGAAGAAAAATCTCTTTTAATTCTCAAGGAAATTGGCAGAAAATCGGCTTTAGAATCATGCGAAAGGCATTCTAACATCTTTAAATTCATGCCCGGAACTCCTGGGAAGGTAATTGAATATTTTGAAATTTTATGGAGTATAGTATTTGGTTTAGATATCGGTGAATATACATATGAAGTGTTACCTAAGGGCACTTCAAAGTATGAGGATTATATGATTACGATTAAGAAATGTCCAATCTGCGGAGGATATGGAGATGATTCCGAAGATACTTTTAATTTTGCTAAGGTGAAAGGAAAGGATTCTGAGGGAATGGCTTGTGGATTATGTGGCATGCTAGAAAGTGTCGCTAATTATATTTTAAAATTAAAAAAAAACGATTATCGCATTGGAATTTCTGAGAAAAAATGTATCGCAAGAGGAGAGGATAGTCTACAACTAATTTGTAAAGTGTATGATTATAATGAATGGAAAGAGTTTGCTGGTTCCGAGGAAATATTAGAAGAAGATTACATTCAGGAGACTAAAATGGATGTTGTAGATAGAATTCAAGATTATTTATCCTTAGATAAACTCGAGCAATATTTCGATGAGCCTTTGGAGAATGTGAAACAAAGGGTAGCCACGCTTATACGGGAAAAAATGAATTTAGAACCGGAAAATTTCTTTGAATATTTCCAAAATTATGAAGAAGATATGATAAGAATACTGGGATTTCTATTCATACATCTATTAAATGAATATGGAGGGCTTGTAGAAAAAATTCTTCAAAATAATGTTTTTGCAAAAGTATTTGGTTATATATTCAAGCAATTAAACCAAATGATATTATTGTTCATTCCTTTAGATGTTATTAATGATTACCATCAACTTTTTGTTAACTTCCTTGAGGGATTAGCTCCGCTAGAGATGGTACAAAATGTTAAAAAATTCTCTGGGAAGGATGATATAATATTTTTCTTTGAGGGTGCCCAAATCGCTCTTGAAAATTTAGGGATTGTTTTTTCAGATTTGAAGGAGAATATTTGGGAGGAATTAAAGAAGGAACGCGAAGATGGCTTGATCGATTCAGATGCTTCAACGATTGATAAGACAAGAGAAAGATTTCCTAAAATTATATCCATTATTCAAGAAATAGTTTTATTAGTGAGTGAATTTCTCACCCTTCCCATACGTGTGATTATTTCTGAAGGGCATTATGGGATTAAAACTGCTGTGAACTCCGTAGTATCAGAAGAAGAGGGCTTATTTGGTTCATTTAAAGAAAGAATCGATAATATCTTTGATACAATTCAAGAAATCAGGATTTGAACGTGGTGCGGTCTTAATTTCATAATTCACATATTTCTCAATATCTGAAACAAAAAAAAAGATTGTATTTATTATCAATTCATACCTTTAGAAATAGAATCACTAGGAACACATTTTTTAAATTTTCTTATTCTTAAGGATAGTCTAATTAAATATCCCATTTTTCTATTGTTTCTTTCTTTAAATGTTAAATTTAGAAAAATGATAAAAAGAGTAAATTAATAAGAAAAAAATATTAAAAAATTTTAATTAACTCCTAAGACCCATAAAAATGAGAGATGTGCTAATGATTACCCCAATTCTTACGAAAGGTAAAGCTAAACCAGGAGGAACCAAAGAATCAAAAGTCGCAATGAGGGGAAAAAGAATAAACCCTAATGACAAGTATGCAAATTTTCTTTTGATAACTCCAGTAGATTGCATCGCTTTACGAAGAAACCCTATACCGTTCAAAATGATAACTGATAAGATAAACACTATCAGTAATATAAACGTAGGAGAACCATACACGTTGGAGGTATCAATTAAATCCTCACCAGGAGTGGTAGGTAGTGTATAATCAAAGGATCCTTCTAAATTTGAGAATAAAAAAATCTCAAATAAAATCCCAAGGATTAAATAAATTACCAATACAACTTTTTTCTTCTCTGGAAGCAAAAGTTCTGCCCAAATATACATTCCAAAAAAGACTGCGGGAGCGATCCACATGTAACTTAACATTCCATATAGCCAGATTGGACTTAAATTCACCTGAGTTATCAGTATGGTTAAAAAATCAGTTGTTGGACCTAACCATAGCAATCCAATGAAAAATACGGTTGCAGCAGCATATGCCAAAAGCTTCGCGTTCAATTTTCTTGATTTATAAAAAGAATAAATCCCAATGATGGTATCGATAATTACCACCCCTAATGCTGTGGAACCATTCAACTAACCTTCGATACTAAGAGCCATCTTTTACACCTAATTGTTAATATCTGTATTATTAAAAATTCTACTTCATTAAATAGATTGGATAATATTATATATGAGATTCATTAGTAAATCAAAAGATATAAAATTATAGTTAAAAGTGGAGATTTCATTTTGAAGTATAAAAGGAGGATTGTTTTTTTTAATAAAAAATAGACTTTTCTTTTTATGATTTTTCAAAAACATAACTTAAGGGAAACTCTCACTTCAAACAGTAAAATTAATAAAAATGTTTTTGACCCCGGAAGAAATCATTGTATTATTTCAAAACAAAAAAATAGATAGAAGCTCAGCAATTGAATTTATTATTTCAATGATAAACAATTGCGAAAATGAAGATTTTAGAATTAGATCAATCAATAGCTTATCCGAATTAAATTTAAATGATTCAAACATTTACTCGATTTTAGAAAACCTGCTAATTTCAGATCCTAATGAAAATGTGAGATATGCCGCAATTAATGCCTTAATAGCTAATTTTTCTGGAGAGAATCTAACTCCTTTCTTATGGGCTTTAAGAAATGAGCCTTGTTATGAATGTTTAATAAAAATTATCGAAGCTTTAAAAAAAATTAACACTAAAAATGTAAAAAACCTATTTTTGAAATACTTGCAAGAGATATCCCATTCTGGATTTAGAAAAAGTATAGAGGGTTTGATCACAACAGACCAAATAACACATTATTCAAATGAAGGGTTAGCTAATCTTTTAATTAACTATTTTACTTTATTTTTTCTAGAAAAAAAATTTCAAAACTTAAAATATGGCCTAAAAGAGGGATTAATAAAAGAATTAGATTTTTCAGAAATTAATTCTCCTCTAATCAATTGGCGTCAAAAATCAGATTTACTAGACCTCTCAGAGATAAGCGGAATTCGATATTTAAAAGATCTTAATTCTCTAAAATTATTTTCCTTGAAATGGACCATTCAAAACGAAATATGCTGCAATTGTCAATTAACACTTTTAAAAGCAATTAATTATTCTAATGAAGAGAGGATTAAAAAGGATCTCTTCTCTCACGTTAAAAAGATCAAGGATGAGATATTTATAAAGGGAATCGAACAGTTAATCAGGGAAAATAAGGATATAGAGGAAATTCCAAATTCAGATTTGATAAATATCTTGATAAATTTTTATTTATCAGCATTTCTAAAAAAAAAGTATCCCAAAATAACATATAAAGTAGAAAAAGGCTTTTTAGTAGGATTAGTTCTGGAGCGGTCACATTTAATTACTATTCCCGATTTCATACAATATTTTGAATCTTTGGAATACTTAGTTTTAAAATCGTGTAAAATATATAATCTTCCCGACTCAATCATTAATTTAAAAAAGATAGAGGAACTGAATCTAGAAGGAAACTATATACAAGAACTTCCAAATAAATTTGGTTTCCTTCCATCTCTCAAGAATTTGAATTTATCTCGCAATAAATTAAAATCACTGCCTAAGACAATCAATTCCTTAGCAAATCTTGAATCTTTGAATTTAGAAAGTAATAACTTGGCTTTTTTACCAGAAGAGATTGGAGAACTCCATTTACTAAAAAATCTAAACTTAAGTAAAAATTATCTGAAAGAGCTTCCCGATTCCGTCTGTAACTTAAAACATCTTAAACTTTTAAGCTTAAATTTTAATAGAATTATAAGGATACCAATTAATATTGGTCAACTTACTGAATTAAAAGTCTTAAATTTGAATAATAATTTTTTAACAGAGCTTCCCAAATCAATAAAAAATCTCATTAAATTGGAATTCCTTTACCTTGCTAATAATAGATTAGAACACATATCGGAATCAATCTGTTTAATAAGAACACTTGAATACTTGGATATATCATATAATAAGATAAAGTCGATCCCAACTCAGATTAATTTACTCAAATCTCTTAAGATACTTCATCTATCTCACAATAATCTTAAAACCATACCAGAAAGCATGGGATTACTATCTAAGTTAGAGCACTTGGATATTTCCGGTAACTTTTTAGAAACGTTGCCAAAAATGTTTTGCAGATTAATGTCTCTTAAAACTATAGAGCTTCATAACAATTTATTAAACGAGTTACCTGCAGAGATAGATTCCTTGCGCTTGCTCGAATATATTAATTTATGGGGAAATCAGCTGAATGAACTTCCAATTTCAATTGGGAAGTTACCTGCTTTAAAAGAGTTGATCTTAAATGGGAATAAACTAAACTCATTACCAGAATGCCTTGGAAATGCAAGAAATCTCAAGAAATTACTATTGAATAACAACAAACTAAGAGAAATTCCTAAAAAAATATTAAATCTACCCCATCTGGAAATATTCTCCTGTGAATGGAATGAATTTCCAAGTAATACTTTACCTAAAATATAAGAGCCTTATCAAATCACTTGATATCAACAAAAACTCTAGGTTCTTCTTATTAAAAACGTAAATTTTTCTATGATTATTTTTTGGGTATTTGTATTCCAATTTGAACCCATGTGAATTCTGTGAATAAAGGCAAGGAACGGTCATGGTTTGTTTTAAAATAAAAAAGAATATTTTATCTTCTCAACCCTTGAATTATCATTTTAAAGGATTTTAGGAGTTTTGTTTTATCCTAATTTATTTTATCCTAATTCGGTTCAATTAGTATCATGGAAATTATGATTCAACAAAAATTCGCGATAATCACATAGATGACTGAGACTTATAGCTGCTTCTCTCAAGGTTAAATAATATAAAACACGATTTTCATGGAAGTAAACTCGACCTTTATCAAACCTTTTGCTTAATTCAATATCATCAGCAATACTTGGCAAGCAAAATGCAAAAGGTTTTGAGTGTTCACTTAATATTTTGATCATGCGTTTAAAAACGTGAGGATATACGTGATGTGGCCATAATGGTAATACTATAATATCAATGTTTGGATCTTTAGCCACCACGCTAATACATTGCAAAAATATATCAATTACAAATCCAGAGGCTCCCAAATCAATCGGATTCTTCACGTTAACATTTTCTTTAGGTAGAATTTCGGAAATTCTTTCTTGAGATGTTAATGTAAGAGTGGGAATCTTCAAATTGTATGTAGCAAATAAGTCTGTCATATTTACTGAAGACCCGCCTCCTGGAGTTACAATCCCAACATTCCGCCCTTTAGGGGGATTAGTTATTAATAATTCAAAGGTTTTTATGGTATTCCAAAATTCCTCATTATCCCAAACTAAAATTGCTCCAGTTTGTTTGGTCATCGCTTTCCATAAGCGCAAATCGGAAGCCATCGCACCAGTATGTGAAAATGCGGCAACTTCACCGAATTTTGTATATCCTCCTTTCCATATAATGACGGGCTTCTTTATCGTAGTTTTTTTCAATTCCTTGAAAAAATCTTGTCCTTTTGCGGAACCAAATGATTCCAAATATGCTGCTATGATCTTGGTTTCTGGATCCTCTCGAAAGTGTTTTAGAAAATCCACGCAATTCAAATCTATTTGATTGCCAAAGGAAATTCCATACCTAAATCGAATATCTCGTTTAAAACCAATATCAATTAACTGTGTCAAATGACCTCCTGATTGGCTCATGAATGAAACATTACCCGGAATACCGTGGGGATTGGTAAAAGTAAAAGACATTCCATCCTTTCCATTGAAAGGACCAAGACAATTCGGTCCTATTATTCGCGTCTGTGTGTTTTGAATAATTTCCTTAATCTGTAATTCTAATTTTTTTCCTTCGGGATCTCCTGTTTCGGAAAAGCCAGATGCAAAAATAACAATCCAAGGTACTCCTTTATCCACACATTCTTGAATCACTTCAGGGATATGATTAGTTTTAAGTGAGATATATGCAATATCTAAAGGTTGAGAAATATCTAAGACTGATGGATAACATTTCCAATCTAAGATTTTTTCATATTTGGGATTCACCGGATAAAACGTATCCTTCCATTTGGAATCTTGAAAAGCCGGGAGATATAGCATGGCACCAAATGCGGAATTTTCTGAAGCACCAATAAATGCAATATGTTTAGGATTGAATAAATTATCGAATTTTTTAAAAGAAAAGCAATGAATAATCATTACTTAGGAAAAAACATCATTCATTTTATTTTTTTGGGATGGTTATAAATTATATAACTCTTTATAAAAGTAATATTCATAAAATACTAACTAATGTCCTCTTGAATGGAGGTTCCCAATGAATTTCTTTAGTTTATTTTGATAATTAATCCAAATTAACGTTTATTTATTTGTATTTTTTTTGATTTATTTTGATTTATAAAAAATTAAAATTTTTTTTAAGAGTGGGTTAAATAGAATGTTCTAAATATAAAGGCCCCAACAAGTTGCTAAAAAGATGGTTAAACACCAATGGAATTGAGTAAAAAGAGAATGGCCACCCTGTTGTTGTAATTAACCCTTTCCTACGGGTTGAGTTTAGCCCCTGCCGGGATATACGAGCCGGGTTGTGCTGAAGGAATGCCATAAGATTAAGTAATGAAATAATTGGTAGAGTGATACCAATTAATATAAATGAGAATTGTATTACCCTTTTCATTTTTAAAATAATTTTGGATAAAGGGGCTCAAACTTTTCCGTAAACAACTTATGATTTAACCACTTCTTATCATTCTCGCTCCAGATTAAATTTTTCAAGGGATTATATTTATTATTAATCAAATTTCCATAAATCGACTTTACGAAATTATCCCCCTTTATTAAATCACTTATTATAATATAATCATCGATTTTTAAATATTCAAATAGCAAACTTAGGATCCTTTTTAATTCACTAAGATCACAATCAGGTAAATATAACTTTATCATTACTCCCTCTTGATTTTCTTTCATTTTCTCAAATCCATAAAGAAAAAAACTTCCTTCTACCTCATAAATAAACCCAAAATTAAAAAAGGAAAAAATTCGAATAATTAATGAGATCTCAACATTGTTCAAATCGGGAATAATTATATATAGTGTCTCTTTAATACCTAAGTTTTTTATTTTTAGATAGGGAAAGATTAAATTTTTTTTTAAAAGAAGTTCTATTTTTTTTAATTTTTCATTATTTTTTTCTAAAATTAATTCTTTAATATCTATTGAATTTTTATCAAAGATCTCAGTTAAATTGATATTTTCTTCAATCTCGGGATTCCCATATTTAAAATCATTTGTTTTTAATTCCCCTAAGTTAAAATCCTTATATGGAACTTCTTGAAATTGAAAACTTGGATTAAATAAGATTTTTTGTATATATCCTTTAAAATAATTTAAATCTAGATCCCATCCCTTAGATGTAAGATTATAATCGAAATGAAACATCTGATATACTTTTTTTATGAAAAAAAGATAAAATTCGCTTATTATTTTTTTTGAATAAATTAACCAGTTTAAATAAGATTGATTCGGATTCCTATATGGAAAAATGTATTTTATAAAAAAAGAGCTAGATTTGTCAATAGCCCCAATATATTGAACCTTCTGAAAAGTATTTAGTAATAATAGTTTATAATCTATCACATCCAAATCCATAGGTCGAATGTAAAGATAATATTGCCCTAAACCAAATGCTTGAAATTTAGGTAATAATTTGATTTTTGAGATATTATTTTGGAAAAAAAAGGTTTTTGTAAATTCATTGAATTGCTTATTAATTGTAAGGTTTACATTTAAATTTTTATGAAAATTAGCTAAAGCTTTTAAATCATTTAATTCAAATCCTTTTTTTTGTTTTGAAACACGATCTTCTATCTTCTGCGCTAAGGAATCAAAACCCACATTCTGAAGCCAAAATCTATTTGAAATCTTATTCTTATTTTCACTAAATTTATTTACCTTTATATTAAATAATACTGTTGTGAATTTAAGAAATTCATTAAAAAGGTCTTTTGTATAAAAAAATTCTTTTTTTTCAAAATCATAAAACTCTTTTCTTGAAAATGATTTGTCAATACTTTCATTAGAATATCGTTTTAATTTAATCAAACGTTCTCCAAAAATTTTTTTTAATACTGATATTAATATTTCTTTTTCTTCACTTCTTAAATTAGGTAAATAAAATTCCAAATTTATAAGCTTTTGGTTTGATAGAACGTTCCTTCCAATACTAAATACGACCCTTGGGAATAAAAATTTTATTTGATGTATTTGGTCTATTACATCATCACGATATTGTATAATCATTTGAATATAATAATTAGCAATATTTGTCGTAGTTATTGTATTGATTAAAATGGGTTTTATTAGGGGATTTTCGGATGTAATATATTTATCTAAAATGCCATGTACAGTTTTTATGGAAATTTTACGAATATTCAAATCCTCAAAAGTTTTTTCAAATTTCACATCTTTTTTTCTAAATAGCTTTACTATTAGTTTATTGTCCTCTACAATTTTTTCAATTTCCTCTAAATTAATGATATGTGATTTTTTGCATAGATTAATAATTTCATTGACTATTTGGTAAGATTTTACTTTTTCTTTATATTTTTCTTTGTCAATGAAATAAAGGGGAAGCAATTCTTTAAAGATAATTTTCTTTACTTCATCATTTTTTAATGGAAGAAAATCTTCAATTTTATGAAAGAGTTTCCCTGTTTTAAGAGAATCTTTTAGTTCATTAAGATTCCTTATTTTTTGATTTAAATTTATTTGAACTTCCAATTTAAATAAAACTTCATTAGTCTTATTTAAAATATCTTCGAGATAATAAAATCCCGATTTTCTATAGACATTTATAAGCTCTAATAGGAATTCTTTTATTTTCTTATTTGAAGTGATACGTCTAAAATTTTTTTTTAATTCTACAATTATAGATCTTAGTTTTAATATCTCACTTATTAAATCTGATTTTAAAGTTTTTAATGTGTCAGATCTTCTTACAAATCTAAATCCTGAAATAGAGAAAAATCTAATTCGATCTAAAATTAAAAAATCTAAAACTGTAAGGTCTTTTTTATTAAAGGTTTCACTATGTTTAAGTTCAAATAGAATTTCAAACTTTTTATCGTATGTTCTGTAATTTCTATCAATTAAGGTGCCATCCTTATGAAAAGATCTAAAAAAATTTAAATTTAGAAAATTATAGGTAGACTCAAATAAAATGCTTTTAATTTCTATAAGATAATTTAAAGATTGTAACTTTATCAAAAAATTTTTTAAGTCCGGGATATAACAACTTGGAAGATTAAACCATCCAAATACCTCAATTGCAAAACTTATTTCAGATGATCTTGACCATATAAAAAAAGGGAGGTTTTGAATAAATTTAGTGATTCTCTTTTTATCAATCATTGGATTAAATCTTAGAGTGCAAGCAATAGTGCACATATCCATCTCTTTCCAATTTACTTGATATGATGGAGCAATATAACTATATTGATGAATCCAGCGCATATTTTCCGTGAATTTACGTAAACTTAAATCTGTTTGAATGATTCCCTCTTCTTGAAATTTTTGAAAGTATTTTCTATAATCTAATAAATCATTATATTTTTTCACTCTATAAAAAATCTGAATTAAAATTCTGATGGTTTCAATTAATTCATCATTTCTGAAAGATTTTGAGGTTTTAAACACGAATTCTTTAAATAAGAGGTCATACAATTCATCTTTATTATCTTTAATAGATGAAACATTTCTCCGAATAAAGTCAAGAGAAAAAACTATAGGATTTTCACCTTCTTCCCTCTCTTTTAAATTTATGAACTTTTCAATTCTAATAAACCTCAGGCTATCTTCTTCATAATTTATGATAAAAGGTCGGATAAAAGATTGCCATTGCTCAATAATTGGTAATTCTTTCAGATTACTTTCTACAAATTGGTTTATTAATAACTTAATCGAATTATAATTTTTTACGATATTTGGAACAAAACAATAATATGCTTCTCTTAGGAGTATTATTGGCAAAAACTCTTTAAAATCATCAAAAATTTCGATAGTTAATATATTATGACTTACATTTCTTAACACGCTTAAATCTAAAATATGATTTTGGCTATTTTCTGGTTTTTTCTTGTTTTCATGAAATAAGATATACACGTTTGGATATAAAACACTTAATTTCAGATAATTCTTTAATTCAACAATCAAGTTATCAAAAATTTCTTCAATTTTTACATTTAGCTCTTCCTTTGGCAAATTTTGAAGAAGATTTGGAATCTTATTCATGATAAATAATTATTCTTGGG
>CAYLZE010000063.1:0-30097 GCA_964388035.1 uncultured archaeon | reverse complement strand
TTCTTTAGTGAAATCGATCATAGCTTTTACATTTTCTGGCTTAACATCATCGAGTACCGCACCATTGACCATCATGTACCCGCCTCCTTTACCAGCAGTTTCTATGAGTTTTTTCGCATATTCATTCACTTCCTTGGGTGTTTGAATCTTCAAAATGGTAGTGGGCATGTTTCCTCCAATGCAAGCAGTATCTCCGAGAATTTTTTTCGCTTGAACCATATCGGTTTGATCAAAGGACCAAATTACGGTTCCCTTAGGCATGTCTTTAATAACTTCTAATCTTGTATTGTATCCACCTTCAACATATGAAAAAGGAACGCATCCTTCTTCCACCAATCCCATTAAAACTTTTCTAAAACTCGGCCAATAGAATTTTTTGAACTGCTCATCTGAAAGAAATCCATCAGCACCTTTATGTAAAGGAATAAATATTATTGGATTTCCCACCATTTTGGCTTGGTCCACTCCCATTTTAATCATTAAGGGTACTAATCTTTCTAAGGCTTCCAGAAGCTTATCTGGTTGGCGATAGATATCAGTCATGACTCCTCTTGTTCCTCGTAAGGTATCCCCAATAGTGTCAAAAGGAGCT
Source organism: uncultured archaeon (assembly GCA_964388035.1). GTDB lineage: Archaea > Asgardarchaeota > Lokiarchaeia > Sigyniarchaeales > SOKP01 > JALGVJ01. The sequence continues at coordinate 29,505 of CAYLZE010000063.1, read as the reverse complement.
TTAGTTGCACCCCCAAAAAAGTCTGGAAAACCATGGATTGCCATTTCTTTATCATATTCTTGAAGAACCATTACCCATTTTAATGCTTCATTACCCGCTTCAAGAAGTTTCTTCATGGCCTCTTGTACATCAGGAAGTCCATACGGAAGTAAATTTCCTCCCGTAAAAGGAAGTTCTACGATATTTGTGAGAGGAGCTAATTGTTGAAAGGGTCCTAACGAACCAAAGATTCTTGGTAAATATTTTGTTCTAAAGAATTGGGTCGGATCCCGAATGAACTCATCATATTCCTCTCTTTTTACATATTCTTTTTCAAGGCATTGATATGAATGATCCTCAGAAACGCCATGACCCGGCCAAGCATATAGTTTATAATCTAATATGTCAAACACCTTTCCAGGTCCAGGAACAAAAGCACCGATATGTGCATCTGGTTTAAAATCTAGAACATATTTCTTCCATGCTTCCATTAACTTATCGTAATCATACATCGACTCTCGAGGAGTGATTCCATAATAATAGGCGGGAAAGAATCCCATCATTAGAACGATTGGGATCCTATCCGGTTTTTTCTTTAATTGAACGGCATCTCTAATGCGTGTTATTCTCTCTTTGTATGATTTTTCTGCTTCTGAATTAACAAAATCGATTCCTTGTGCACTAAGCCATCTTTCAAACATTTTTTCTTGCTTCATGCTTAAATTATCTTCCATCTTTTATCTACCTCCTTTAAGTTTGACTCCATTCTTTAGCTAATTCAACCGCCTTAACGGCATCCTTTCCATATGCATCCGCACCCACGTAATCTTTTAATGTGTCGTCTATCTGACCGCCTCCTATCATGATTTTTACTTGGTCCCTCAATCCTTCCTTTTTAATGGATTCAATGGTATCTTTCATCGCGTCAAATGCTAACGTTAAAAATCCGCTAAGACCAACTATTTTTACCTTCTCTTTCTTAATAGCTTCTATAAATTTTTCTTTTGGTACGTTTACGCCTAGATCGTATACTTTAAATCCGTTTGCTTCCAACATGAATTTAACAATGTCTTTACCAATGTCATGAATATCGCCTGATACTGTTCCTAAAATGACTTCACCTTTAATTTCAATTTTGTCACTTGATTTAAGTTCCGGTTCTAATAATTCAGAAATCTGTGATAATATTTCACCCGACATCATTAAATCTGGTAAAAAAAATTCGCCTTCTTCATACTTTTGCCCTACTATGGCCATAGCTTCTCTAACCTCCACTAAGATCTTCAATGGATCCTCTCCATTTTTAATCTTATTCTTAACGAGCTCGATGGCATCTACTTCATTTAAGTCAACGATTAGATCCTTTAAATTGTCGGACATTTTTATCTCTCCTTTGTAAATTTTAATCTTCTCGTTTTTTGAATAGATATCCAAATTTATAAATCTTTCGTTAATTTTTCACTTTATAGCAAAAATCTTTTTCTTTTCCTCTTCCAAGTTCAATATCAATTAAATCTATATTTAAGGAAATTAGCATTTTCTAATTATCACTCTTTCCATGATATATAACCCAATGAATGCGAGAGAAAAAGGAGAGAAGGTATATAAATAAATGGTTGATAATTTTTTCTTTTTAAACCTGTTGCATCTGGAGCTTTTAGTTTTTTTCTTGAAGAATTAGTTCCCCTAAACATGAAGCAGGTATAATTTGAAGCAAAATTCCTATAACAAGTATGAATTCGTAATCTTTTACTTTATTGGGTACACATCCCATTCAAGCGATTGGAAGTGAGAAAATAAATTTACTTCCCATGGAAGGATTTCCTTTTATTTTATCTTCAACCCAAATTTCTCCATTATATAATTCAATTATTTTACCAACTAAATGTAGTCCTATACCTAACCCTTTTCCCTCTATGGATGAAGGGTCCCCTCCCGCAAATATTATTTTTTTTCTATCGTCCGCGATTCCAATTCCATTATCAATAAAGGCAGCCAAGAAGTTATTGCCATTATCACTTTCCACAATTTCGCAATTGATGTCAATTATGACTTTAGGTTGCCGATTATGTTTAATCGCGTTTATTAAAATATTATCAATCACGTTTTTTACTAATTTATTAGCTTTTACATGTATCTTTTCTATTTTAGAAGAAATATTAATCTCAATATCTTTTAAATAATAAAGGTTTGAGATTTCCTTAATCGATTCATCCAAAAGCCCACAAAATTCGATTGACTCAATTTTTGACTCCTTATTTTTCAATAAAGATATTGCCCTCGATTTACTTACCAAAAGGTTTGCTTTAATAAATTGTGTTTCGAGCAAATCAATTATCTCTCTAATCCTTTTGTTTAATGAGATTGTATTTAAAAGCTCTTTTAATAATTCAACACTAGAATAACATCCTTGTAAGATATTATTTATGTCATGAGTTACGAGGTCTCTATAAAATTTTTCATGTTCTGCAGTTATATCGAGTTGCTGATTTTTATAAATAAGGTCCAAGTGAGATTCAATTAAATCTATAAATTGTAGCATTAATTTTTCAGTATCGTCAGAAAATGTATTCTCTTTCCTATCCAAGATACATAACGTACCGAATATTTCTCCATTTGGTAATTTAATGGGAAATCCCAAATAGGAGATCAACCCCAGCTTTACATCGGGATTACCTTTCCAATCCTCTTCTTTAAGTGCATTTTTAACCCGTAGTTTAGCTTTAGTATTAATCACGCGCTCGCAATATAACCCTGACCCAACAAGGTGCTCCTTGTCACCCGCAGAATATGGATTATTTTGGGTTTCACTGGAACGAAATACTTCAATGTATGGTAATCTTACTCGCATTATCAAAGCTACGGGCACCTTACTCATTTTTGCTAAAATGTTTACAATATTTTGCCACTTTTGAAGTAATAATTCATCTTCTAGCTCAGTCATGGGAGAATTCAGACCTATTTCAACACTTCTTTCATTAAATAGATCATAAATTATACTCTTTTAAAATTAACAAATTAAATAAATTGCTCATGAGGAAAAATTAAATAAAATATTAAGGGTCGAGGGAGGCTTCTTCTAATGTTCTTCTTCCCTTTTCAGATACTCCAGGTATTCCTTTTCCTTTTTAGCGTGATTTTGACTGATAATTAGCTTTTGTGCTTCCCAATCGGGTCCATCCAAGGGATAAAATTTCATGATAACTGCCCCGAATAATGCAAATATTGCAGGAATGATGGTAAAACCAATCATGATCCCCATTGCTACAGAATTTGGCTGAATTTGAGACCCCGCTTGAAACCCAAAAGCAGAAATTATGGTTAGAAACAACCAGTTTGCAATAGAAATTGCGGGTTTAGTCAATAGAGCTTCTACTCCGGAATAGGTAGTTTCCCTTCTCTTTCCCGTGCGCGTCTCGTCGTAATCGATGGTATCCGCAAAAAGGATTTGATTTGTTAATGTCACGGCGGCAAGTCCCACCCCGATTAACAATAGTCCAGGTATGGCTGTAATGAAATTCCATCCAATGAAAAATAAAATTATCAAGCTCACTCCACTGAACAGTAAACCGAATATACTTACCTTTTTGGGGCCTTTTTTAGCTACTACTTTACTAAAAACATAGGTGAATATAAAAATAGTTAAAAATACTAACAATAAGGGAATTACCGTCAAGAAACCCGTTAAGTGGAGAACATAGTCAACATAATAAAAAATCGAGGAAGTTAAAATGGTTGAGGTAATTAATAAGATAAAAACACATGCTTCCAAGATCAAAAAAGGTTTATTTTTTAAGGTCTCTTTGATTGAATCAACGAATCCAAGCGATTCCTCTAATTGAGCATATTCATTTTCCTTCAAAAAGTAGCTGGAGGCAAACATTACTATACTACAAATTATTGCGATTACAATCATTGCAATATAAAAATTCGGGTCAACCTCCGTGGACTCATTTCCGGTGAGATAGAGAATAGGGAAAACAAACTGTACTATATAACCAATAGCCCCGATAAAAGTAGAATAAACTAATAAATTAGCCCTTTCCTTGGCAGTGAGCGCCATTTCTGCTGGTAATGAATATGTAATCAACCCGATAATTGTAAATATGGTATCAAAAGAAAAAAGCATGATGAGAAAATAAAAGAAAAGGGCAACTTTATCCGATACATTTACTAAGGGAAACCAGCAGAGAATGAACAAAAAACCATAGATGGGCGCTCCAAAACGCAAATAAGGAATCCGGCGTCCCATTTTGGTTTTTGTACGATCTTCAATAATTCCAAACAGCGGGTCATTCAAAGCATTCCATACGGCGAATATAAGCCATGCAATTCCAATTAGCTCGGCGTTTAATCCTAATTTCACGTTATAGAAAAAGGTAATCGCGCTCATACCTATTCCCGACAACGTATTGCTTGCAGCATTCGCACCGCCATACGCAATTTTAGATTTATGGGGTATCATGTCCATTATTTCATTTTTTTTAGACAGTCTATTTCCACCTTTATCCAAGTTCTTGCTATTTCTCAAAAAATATCATTATTAATATATATTTTGAAGCTTTTCCCGGTATTAATTTCAATATAAATTAGACTTAAAAAAATACAAAATCGCGATAATATTAATAGATAATTAGATAGTGTAAAAAGTCAATATCTTAAATACATGCCCATTTTCCAAAATCGCTTAATTGAGAAGTCCATATGAGAATTGAGATTCATGTTCCAGGTCATTATTCACTTAATTTTAAATGAAACCATTAATCTATATTTTCAATGTACTCTAAAAATTGAGAGATAGCACTTTCCAAGGTGCTGGAGTTATCAACGACAAAATCTGCTTCGGGGAACTCTTGATTAATTCTTGCTCTTTCAATTCTCTGTTCCAATATCTCCCCTTTTTCTCTTCCTCTCTGTTTTATTCGATCTACTGTGGTTTGCCAAGGAACTTGAATGAAAATGATCTTCATGTTTTTATATTCTTTTCTGGCTTTTTCAATGATAGTTCTACTCACATTAACGATAACTACATGACCTTCTTTTAACCATTCATCAATTTCAATGGGAACACCATAATTTAATCCATAAATTTGCCATTTTAAGGCAAACTTTCCCTCCTCTTCCAATTCCTTGAATTGTTCGAGAGTAATTGTATAATTATCCTCGAATTCAGAAGCTTCTCTAGTAATGAACCTTTTTGCCACGTGAATAGGCTTGAGATTCGGAGGATATTTTTGTAAAGAACCCGAAATAATACTATCTTTACCAGATCCACTATTACCAACCACTAAAATGAGAATCCCGGGAAAAATTTTAATAACCTTTCACCAATTTCTATTTTATTATTTCTCAGGGGAGAGAAAATTAAAAATTGATTAAAAAATTAGGCTAAGCTTCCGCAATCAATACTTTTGCCATGCGTTCTGGAAGAAATAACCCAAAGTAATATTCAATAGTGCTACTAATTAATATTAATCGAATGATAATCAAGGTTACGGCATTCACGGGTATTCCAGCATCAAACACGGCTCCCACGGTGAAGGATAACACCCCAATAAGAAAGAATCGACCCTTCCATTTAATTTTCGGATCTTGCGATCTCATCGACTCTCTGGCAAAAATTATTCCCGTGATGGTAAAGGTGAGAATTGCAAATATTAGGAAGGAAATAACAAATAATTCATGATCGGAATTAAATTTTCCCTCAATTACTGCAACCAGAGAAGGATTGATGATTAACAATGAAATTAAAACAATTTCATATGGAATAAATATTAATATATAAAGCGTTACCAATTTTTTTTTTAAGTGTGGGTATACGAGGGTGCAAAAGGAATACATCCAAGAAATAATAGCAATGGGAATAAAAACATCCCCTAAAAAGAAGAATAAGAAAGGTCCAATTTCTTGATTAAAAAAAACATAGCCTATAAATGCTCCTACACTCCCCCACCAAGCACTACTAAGGAATATTAAAGCAAAACCTAACGAAAGGGTTTCCTTGCGTTTTAAAGTGAAGTATTTGGTTAAAATCTTAATTCCCATAAAAATCGCAATGATCACAAAAATTAAAGAAAAGATACCATATATAATTTCAAATTGGTCAAGTCCCTCTAATCCCATTATTTATTCTCTCCTTTTTTTCCATATAAGATTTTTATGAATCGAAAATAATCTTATCTTACTCATTTAATGGTAACTTAATTATATAAATCTAGAATAAACTCTCAAGAATTAAGATGTTTTTTATTCAATACCTAATTTTTTTAAGTTTTCGCACAAATCTATTTTATATTGTACACGTAAAAAATAAAAAGATAAAGATTTTTTTGTATATTAATCATAGCTATTAATACATTTCATAATAAAAAACTAGATATAAAATCGCTTAAAAAAGAAATGGAAGAATCAGGAATTCCCGATGTTCCCGAGAGCTATCAAAAGTATCTTGATTCAATCTACTTGATATCGCGCAAAAACAGGGGCGGATGGGTTTCAAATAAGGAGATTGCAGAACACTTGAGTGTAGAACCTGCTAGTGTTTCTGGAATGCTAGAAAAGTTAGAAAAGCAGGGATTGATCAGTTGGGAACCTAGAAAAGCAATACGATTAACAGCGCAAGGAAAAAAAGTAGCAAAGCAATTGAGTGAAACGCATAAGTTATTAGCTACTTTTTTCAAAAAAGTATTAAGAGTACATGATGAAAAATTGGTTGAAAAGCTCTCGTGTGAAATAGAACACCATATTACCGTAGATGTGGCTCAATCTTTAAGAGATTTTTTAGATCAATATTTACCATAGGTTTAATTGATATTATGTATTAAAAGCTATAAGGAATTACACAAAATAATTAATCCAACTAAAATGTCTGAACAATTAAAAGATAAAATTGCATTAATTAAAAATCGATTTAAAGATTTTTCGAATTATCTTGAATTAGATTCCTTTCGATCTTTTCTACTCTTTACTCTCACGAGCAAATCACCTTCCAATCTGCTTGCTCAGTTAGGAATGGGTGGGAATAAGGATATTATTATTTTACCCTATGACCCCGTGCTGAAAATTTATTATCAGAAAATAAATTTGCTTTCAGCGGGGTCTTTGATTATTTACGTGAAGAGTGAGCCAATTTCAGAGGAATTTACTATAAAAAAGGATGATCCCATCATTAAACAATACCTTAACGCTAACGAGCTTTCCCTTGCTTTTCACGGGAAGGAGAAATTCCTTCTCCCAAGAATTAGTGATTGCAGTATTCATGATCTTACGGAAGAGGAGGATATCATTACTTTAAATATTGATGATTTATATCATTCCTTAAAATCATTTATAGCGACTACCGAGCCAAACGTTTTATTTGTCCTAAATGGAAACGATGGAAGGGAGCCCGATGTATTATTTTCTTTTAACTTGATGCCTCAAATGCCCATGAAATGGGATCGGAAAGAGTTGATGATCGATGTATTTTTAGATGAAGAGCATAAAACGAAAGATATGACGTATCTTAGAAAGGAAGAAGATTTTTCTCTTGTTTATATGAAAGATATTAAAGAAGTTAGTCATGCTGACCTTTACACATCAACATTTTCTTTACTCCTTCATGTAAGATCGCTAAAAAAACCCTATTAAAACGGGGTTACAATTAAATCATGTTCAAATTTTATTTCATTCCTTCTTTCTATATTAAAAAAACGGTTTATCTCGGGAATTATTGGCTATCTTTTATTCATGATTAACGGATTAATAGAATTAAAGGATTAATATACCTTATTTAAAAGCAATCCGACAAAATATATATCATATAGAAGAATATATAAAAATTCAATTTAATTGGTACGATTTGAATGAAAATAATCACTATTAACTTACCTGAAAAATATCTTAATGCAATTCAAGTATTAAATGATTTAGGACGATATTCTTCTCGTTCTGAGGCCATTAGAGCGGCTCTTGAAGACTTTTTAAAAGCAGAAATTGAAATGGACGCAAATCTTGAAGAAGAGCGTTTTAAATCTTTAATGACGAAAAATCTAAAAGCAAGAAATTAAAATAAAAGGAAGTTTCTTATTTCTTTCTCTTTTTTTCTAATGTAATAAAGAGGTACTATAAATTCTCTGATATATCACTTAATTGTTAACATAGAATTAATTTAAGAAGATAAAATATCATCCTAATTTTGCAGATTATAAAATCAATTTCTAATAAAATTAGCGACTTCATGAACGAGATCATTTGCTTGTTCGGAAGTTCCCGTGTCATCAATGAATGCATGATAGGCATTTTTGTAAAGAATAAATCGAACTTTATTGCCTGTTGCTTCCAATTTTTTAGCATATAATAAGCTACTTTCATGGAGAAAATCTTTATCCCCCACTATTATTAATGCCGGAGGTAATTTGGAGAGATCTTTCGCATATACGGGGGAAATAAGAGGATTGAGTTTATCGACCTTACCTTTAAAATACAGATCCATCATGATACCAAGTATTTTGATCGCTGCGGGAGGGTATATTGATTTTAAATCTTTATTTATGTTTACTTCTTCGATAAGATTAGTTGCGGGATAGATGAGAATTTGTTTGGCTAATGAAAATTCCCGCCTTTCTCTCGCCATTAAACAAAGTACAGTAGCAAAATTTCCGCCCGCACTGTCCCCTGCTACAATAATCTGATTTGGATCGAACTTTAATTTCTCCTTATCGGAAAGAGCCCATTTAATAGCAGAATAACTATCTTCCAATCCTTCGGGAAAGGGGTGCTCGGGAGCGAGATGATACTCTACTGACATGACCACGCAATCCGCTTGATCACTCACCCCTTTACAGAATTCTTCTACAGCCGCTAAACTGCCTCCTATCCAACCACCTCCGTGAAAAAAGACCACGAGCGAGCGTATTTTTGATGATTCTGGTGAGTAAATTCGCACTCGAATCTGACTTTTATACCCCGGAATATTTTCATCTCTAACCATGATTTTTTGTGTTGTAATATCCTTTGAATCGCCTCCCATTCCTGCTCTAATTTTTTCAATATTTCTTTTTAATAGAAATTTGATGAAAAATCGTGGTAATTTCGCCAATTTTTCAAATATCGAAGAATCCGAAGTATTTTCAGTAATGGGTTTGCCAGGTAATTCTTTTTCTACGTAATCCATTATATTTTTCTATCCTCCTTTCTTTCTATACGGAAAATTATATATAAATTTAGACCATAATAATTTAGCATGGAACAAAAACATAATCCTCGTTCCATTGATGAAAGTGTTGCCAAAAGAGATACAAAATAAAGGAAGCGAAATAACAATCGAAGAGGAAAACTAAAAAAATGATAATTTAAAAAATAATTATACTAATTCATATTTTTTTTTTAGAAAGAATTCATTTAAGTTATTATAATTAAAGAGTGTTTATTGTTTTATATTTAAGAATTTTGAATGATAAAGTAGTATATTTCAACAAATAACGTTTTTTACAATATATAATGAGAATATTAGAAAACTTGTGCATTGGTTGTGGGCAATGTGTCATTTTATGTCCTGTTGGAGCAATAACATTAATAGATGATAAAGCAGTAATCTCTGAAGATTCATGCGTGGAATGTAATGTATGTCATCGCGATGCAAATTGTCCCGTGGATGCGATTAAGCCTCCAAGACTTAAATGGCCCAGAATAATTCGCAGTGCTTTTAGTAATGTTATCGCTCCTCATAAAATCACCGGCATACCTGGAAGAGGCACAGAAGAAATGAAGACCAATGATCTCACTAATCGATTTAAGGAAGGAGAAATTGGATTTTCAATAGAAATAGGCAGACCTGGAATAGGAACGAAGCTAGCCAATATAGAATTATTTACAAAACCATTATCCAAAATTGGAGTTGAATATGAAAAAGCCAGTCCAGTTACTTCTCTCTTAGAAGAAGATAAAATTCATATTAAAGAAGATATCAAAAATGAAAAGGTATTATCTGCCATTATCGAATTTAAGATAGATGAGAACAAGGTTCCTCGAGTACTTCGGGTTATTCGTGAAGTTGAACCACAGATCGATACGGTATTTACCGTGGGAATCATTTCACGATTTTCTAACGGAGCAATACCCATTTTAGACACTGTAAAGAAAAATGGATTTGAAATAAGACCGAATGCCAAAATTAACGTTGGATTAGGGATTCTCTAAGAGGAGGAGAGAAAATGACCCATACCTTACATAGAAGCGGAAATGTTAATGATTTAAAAGGAGATTACGTGCTCCTTGCCATGTTAGCCGCAAGCATCAACGATAGAAATCCCGATGCTAAAAAGAATTTGTGTGAAATTGGAACAATATTTAAAAATCATCATCCTGAAAACATCATGACTGAAAATGTCTGGAAAATTTCCACGATAATCACCGCATCTTTTAAAGATATAGAATCTGTAAAGGATATATTAAAGATCCTCAAAGATAAAAAATATGGAATTTCTATCGTCGTCTCAGGTTTAACAGAAGAAATACAAAAAGCCGCTTCTGAGATAGGATTGACCCTCCATACGGGACATTTTTCCTTGGGTGTTTTCGGAAAAAAGGAGCTCTTACCTTCCGATAAAATATTAGAGTTAACTACCATGTGTGGGCATCATTGTGTTTCCCCTCAATCTGTAGATTACTATGTTGATCAAATCCAGAATAATAAAATTTCCCTTGAAAAAGCTGCGGAAAAACTCGCAAAACCTTGCGTATGTGGAGTGGTTAATATATCAAGAGCGAGGGAGATATTAGAAAATATCATCAAAAATAAAAAAGAAATGGAAGAAAGGTGTTAAAACCATGAAAGTTGCTAGATATTATAATAATAAAGATTTAAGAATTGATGAAATGGAAATTCCCGCAATTAATTCGGGGGAACTTCTCGTTAAAGTTAAGAAATCTGGCATTTGTGGGTCGGATATTCTTGAATATTATCGGTTTGCGAAGATGAAGAAATTAAACGTGGATTCGCTCATTTTAGGTCATGAAATTGCGGGAGACATCATGCAAGTTGGAGATGGGGTAAACAACTTTAAAATAGGTGATCGGGTCTTCGTATCCCATCACGTCCCTTGCTTTGAATGCCACTATTGTAAGCAAGGGCATCATACTGCATGTCATCTATTGCATAATACGAATTATGATCCGGGAGGATTTGCGGAATACCTGCGCGTTCCAAGCATTAATATTGAGAAAAAAGGAGTGTACAAATTAGATGATGATGTGACTTATGAACAAGGAGTATTTATCGAACCCTTAGGGTGCGTTTGTAGGGCACAGAGATTAGCTCAAATCTCTAAAGGGCAGACTATTTTAATCTTAGGAAGCGGAGTTTCGGGACTATTGCACTTGAAATTGGCTAAAGCTAAAGGAATAGAAAAAATTATCACGACAGATATTAGCGATTATAGATTAAATATGGCCAAAAAATTTGGAGCAAGTCTGACTCTGGATGCTTCGCAAGAAATAATTCCTAAAATTAAGGACTATAACGAGGGGCGATTACCAGATTGCATAATCGTTTGTACCGGTGCCATATCAGCGGCAAACCAAGCCATTCAATGTGCTGGTCCCGGAAGTACTATTATATTTTTTGCCGTGCCGAAACCAGGAATTAATATTGAAATCCCGATTAATGATTATTGGCGAAATGAAGTTAAGATAATGACGTCCTACGGAGCTGCACCCGTGGATCTTGACGAATCCTATGACTGGATCAGGTTCCAAAAGATTAAAGTCGAGGAATTAATTTCTCATGAATTTCCTCTTGAACAAGCACAAGAAGCTTTTAATGTGGTTTGTGAAGCTGCTGAATCTATGAAAGTCATATTTTCAATGGAGTGATTAACAATTAAAATTTAAAGAGAAGTTATCTTCTAAAAATTCTTTCAATTATTTTATAAGTGTTTGGTTCCTTATCCAATAATGTGTTAGTAATATCCGGAGATCTATATAGCATTAGAGATTCGAAACCCAATTAAATAAATAAGGATATGAATTTTCATTTGAAACCATAAATCAAGAATTTCAGATAATTTTCTATAAATCCTTAAGATCCTTAAGAATTCCGTCCCAAGGGATGTTCTATCCAAAGGTTTCTTAATACCCTTCCATAAGGCTTTAGTTTTCTTCCTCCTAAATACTTGATATGCCAAATTCATTGTATATCTCTTTATCTATTTATAATTTTATATTCATTCATAAAATTATCCAAGATTGGTTTTTTTCTGAAATATTATAATTCCCAAGATTATAAATGTAAGCGTAAATGATAGAACAATCAAAATACCCCCCCATAAAGGGATAGAAATGGTTTTTGCGCTATAACCTATTAGTGAACTACTATATAATTTATCATTAAACTCATGTCCTAATAAGGTCACTTGTAAATAAACTTGTTTTGCCCAAAAAGGAGGGGTGAAATATACAATTATACTTTCAAAGGGAATTAGAGAGCCAGAAATAAAAATCAATACCAGAAAAATAGTTAATGAAAATCCATTAGCAATTTCTGGAGTTTTTGAAAAACTTGCAATGATAATACCTAAGCCTACTGAAGATATTCCAAATAAAACTGTAATTAAAAATCCTATAAACAATGCATTAATGCTTTCAAAATAAGCTCCAAGGATAACATAACCAAAAATGAATAAAATTATGATTTGGATCATTAAGATAAAGATTCAGATAATAAGACACCAAGAAAAAGTTTTTTCCGTCCTATTGGCATTGTATCCATTCGCTCTAGTATGCCGGACGTTTTGCAACTCGTAAATGCAACTGCTGCACTTATTGTTCCTATTCCTGCTGTATATATTATCATTCCTGGAAAACCATAATCAAATTGGTTTAAATCCGTCATTGGAATTTCTATGCTATTATATACAAAAAAGAAGATTAAAGAAAACAGAATGGGAAAGCCAAAATTAAAGAGGTAATTTTCCCAACTACGAAATCTATCTTTTAACCAGATGATTGCAATTAATATTGTTTTATTTTCTCTAATTCTCATTTTATTCATATCCCCCTTCCCGCAACATATAAGAACACATCTTCAAGTGTGTTTTGACCAAATTTCTCTTTTAAACCTTGAGGAGTTCCTTGAGCGATTATTTTACCATGATCTATTATTGCAACTCTATCGCTTAGACGATCTGCCTCGATCATATTATGTGTCATTAATTGATTGTGAAGATCATTTTTCCTTATAGGTTTTTGACTTGATATTTTCTAATTTATTTTACTTCTGCGGTTATTTTCCAAAGTAAATTAATTTTTTTTATTAAGATTAAGAACACGTAAAATTTGTGGATTTATTTTGTTTTCTTTCTTTATTAATATTAGTGAATTTATAAACATAAATCGCTTGCAAAAGTATATTACAAAGGTACCTCCTAATTTTTCAGACTCCTCCCAATTTCCTGGTTGACTATAGCTAACTCATTATCATTTTTATTTGTTGAATTTTGGATTTTATCTTATTATTAAGGATTAAGACTTAAAAATTTTTTTTATACTATTAATGATTCACTAAATCTTCAATCATGCCCTATTTATAAGGGCAATTTTTTTCTCGCCTCTTAAAAACTTTTTTAAGAGAACAATAAATTAATGAATTACTTCTATGATGTAATGCAAATATATCATCAGAGGGAAACTGAAGAGAGTGAAGAAGATGGTAGAATTTGTTTTAAATGCAAGAAATATTTGATTCGAGGTACTGCTAGAATGTTTGATATATTTAAACCAAGCTCTAATGAACCTTTTCTCTCGGTTTTTATATGTTCGAGAAAATCGTGTAAAGAAGTAATTGATCATCTCTTCCCTCTTTGCCGTTCGTGTGGAAAGAGATATTTAAGAAAATTTACTATTCCAGATAAAAATGATATAAATGAAGAAGAACGGCTCTGTATTTCTTGTAAACCTTAAATAAATATTAGTGATAGGTAATCTTGTCCAAATTGGAATGTCATGTTATTTTATTTAAAACATTAAAATTCAAGATTTCAATATTTCTATTAGATTCCTTGAAAATCCATAAATAAGAAATTAATATTTTTTTCAAATTGGAAAATTTTGCAAGCATTATAAATAAAAGTGCTTGCAAGAACTTTTTTCCATTTCATAAACTTAAATCTTTATTATTGATTTTTGTCAATTATTCATATATATTAATATCTTGAATTTATTCAATATACCAAAAAAAAATAAAGTCGAGTTACAATGAGTCAAAAACTTGATAGAAAGTCTATTTTAAGTATATATTTGATTTCATTTGCTGGACAAATAGCATGGGCTGTAGAAAATCAATATTATAATGTTTTTCTTTATAATGAAATTGCACCAGTGCCGATTTATGTAAGCCTGATGGTTGCAATTACGGCCGTCATTTCTACCGTAACCGCAATAATAATGGGTGCATATAGTGATGTCAAGGGAAAAAGGAGGAGATTTATGATTTTTGGTTTCATTTTTTGGACAATTACAACATCGCTATTTCCATTCGCAGCATTAGTTAAGCCTGTTATTATGGCAGTTATGGTGGCAATATTGTTTGATTCTATTATGACCTACTTTGGAGCTACTGCATATGATGCAACCTTTAATGCCCATGTTACTGACATTACAACCCTTCAAAATAGGGGAAAAGCTGTCGGAATCATGGAAATAATGACTCTCGTTGCCGTACTTTTAATATATGGGGGATCGGGATACATCATTCAAGATTTAGGATATCTTTTTTTCTTTTTTATCGTTGGCTTTCTGGTGGGAATCTTTGGTATTACTGGGACTATTTTGGCAAAAGATTCCGAGAAGTTACAACCCCTTAACTCAACTATTTTGAACCAATTGAAAATTTTATTTAATCCTCAAATTGTCAGAAAAAATAAGGATTTTTTTTTAGTTTTAACGGGTGCTATGATCTGGGAAATAGGATTTAACGTTTTTTTTCCTTTAATTCTAATATATCTGAATCATAATATTGGATTATCATTAGAGTTGGCTTCGTTAGTGGTCTTTTTTGCACTGTTAGTATCGATAATTTTAGGCATCCCTATTGGAATGATAATTGATAAAGTAGGAAGAAAAAACATAGCGATGATATCCGTTTTCTTTGAATTCATATCTTTGATCTTATTTGCTTTTTTCCAAGACGTGCTTTTTCTAATCATTTTAGGGATCTCTTGGGTTTTATTTTTGACAATCTTTCGAATATCCTCGAAAACATGGATAAAGGATCTTTATCAAGAAGAGAAATACGGGCAATTCAGTGGATATTTTATATTATTTACCGTGCTTATTGCCATGACAATAGGACCACTTATTGGAGGGATGATTTCCACCATGTATGGAGAACCGATCGTAATCGATGGGATTCCGGGCAATATTCCCCCTTCTTCAATTTTCATTGTCGGTGCTTTCATAATGCTTATTTCAATAATACCCATTCTTAGAGCAAGGGAAAAGAAAGCGAAGATTAGCATAGGCGAAGAAAAAATTATAAAATCTGAAAATTAGTTTTTTTATTCTTTTATTTCTTAAATTTCCTTATAGGAAATTTCCTACATAAGTTTAATTTTATTCTAGAAAGCAATTTAAGTATTAAATCATAGAACCCTTTTTTTTGGTTCAAATCTCATGAGATTCTCGAGCAATGATTTCATCTTGTAATTCTTTTCCTATCGCAGTAAAATATGAATTAAATCCTGTTACTCGAACCAATAAGTTTGCATAATTTTCTGGATGCTTTTGAGCATCTTTCAATAAGTCAGCATCCATCATATTGATCTGTAAACATGTTCCTCCATTTTCTATAAATCCTCTTAGGAAAGACTTAAATTTTTCCTTATGTTCGGGATCCTTAATCATACTTGGATTAAAAGTTATAGTATGACTTGCACCATTAGGTAAATGATTAACATACTCTCCCGATTCCGTCTTTCCACCCAAAGCAGATCCAACTGAATTTGAAAGAGCTGTGGGTCCTTTGAAACTTGCATCAACTGAAGGACAGATGGCATTTGAGAGATATACTCCACTTTTTCGGCCATTTGGGGTGGCAATAGTACACTTTGCTTCTGCTCCTGCCCAATAATTTCCTGAGAACATTCCGGGACGATATTGATAATTAGTCGGTGTTTTATATTTCCAAATTTTATCGGTCCATGTCTTCATTACTTTATGAGCAATATTATCAGCATAAGGGTCATCATTCCCATATTTAGGAACTTTATTTTTAAAAACGGTCTGCATCAAAGAGAATTCTTTTCCTTCGAAATTATGAAGAATGGCATTTTTTAGTTGTGTTATAGTGTATTTCTTATCTTCATAGATTAATTCTTTTATCACCAATAATGAATCAACTGTTGTAGCAAATCCAAGCCCCTCAACGGTAACAAAACGTAATTCAGGTCCCCCTTTTTGAATGTCCAATCCTTTTTCTATACACCCACGGAAAATCGTTGACAAAAAAGGCGTGGGTAAATATTCCGCTCTTAGGACTTCTGTTATATTGTAGATATCAACAATGTATTTTATAGCGAATTCTAATTGTTCATTCCATGCATTCCAAAAATCTTCCCAGGTTTTAAGAATTTCAGGAGAGCCGCTTTTTGGTCCTATTTGTTCACTTCTATTAGTTATTTCATTGTTTCCGGGCATGTTCTTTCCATTCCATAAAGTTAATTCAATAGTTTTTGCCAAGTTAAGATTACAATTGACTGTACCAGAGCGATCATTTCCTTGCATTGTATTTTCTAAACATCCCACGCACGCATAATTCCAGACTTGTTCCTTGGGAATCCCCTCTCTTATCAATCCCGCCATGCTCCTCTCATCAAAATTTAAAATAAAAGGGGATCCTTGAGATCTCACAATCATATCTATTATTACATTCAATAATCTCTCGGGCGAATTCTTATGTAATCGAATGTTGATCTTTGGCTCTAAAATTGGATACCACTCATCAATTACTTCCAAGATTGTATAGGTTAATTCATTAGTTAGGTCTTCTCCATTTGGTCCACAACCAGATAAAGTAATTAGTTGACCAAACGAGGAAGTTATTCCCTGTTTTCCTATTCTTATCATGGCATCATAAACAGTATTACAATGAAATATAAAACTCCCCAGAATCTCTTTTGCAAAGTCTTTTGAAATTGTTTTTTCTTCTAAAATATCTTTTTTATATAATGACCATAAAAGTTGATCAGCACGTCCAAATGAAGTTCCGGCTCCCGGGTAAGATTCTTCGGCAATGATTAACATGTGAGTAAGCCATATTGCTTGAATTCCTTGCCAAAAAGTATTTGCTGGCTCCCAAGGTACTACTTCTAAATTTCTTGCCATTTGTTCCAATTCTTCGACTCTTTCCAATGAAGATGCATTTTTTTTTAACCTTCTGCATTCTTCAGCATATTTCAAGCCAACTTTTTTAGGGATTTCAGTGGCTTTCATCATAGCTCTAAGTTCTTCTCCTTTAGAGCCCTTCCTCTCTGTATCACTTAAAAGTTCGTATTTATTGTTTGCTTTTTCGTGTAAATATTTAAATCCTTTCGTCAATATTGTTTCGTAATCCGGGATGAAATGCCCTCCTGCCGGTCCTGCATTTCCAAAACCCATTCTATGAAACTTATAAAATATTTTTCTTGCTTTTAAAATTTTCTTCCAATATTTTCTTGCTTCCTTCTGATTAAAACACTTGCTCAATTGCGTGTTAAAACTCCCACCTGCAATGAGATCATTTTCAGAAATAATTTCTTGGGGAATATAATTAAGCATGACTTCTTCAAAAAATACGATTCTCCGTTCAGGTAAGGACAGATTCCAAAAATCTTTTGGTAATTTCACGGATAATGCAGTAGATCGAAAGCAACTTTCATAAACACCCTTTCCCTTATTTCCTATAAAAGTATGGGTCTCAGGTGCAATATAATTTTCAGATTCATTAAATAAGATGTCCCAATCTGTTCCCGTAGTAAAGGGCATGAATTCATTATTCCATTCTCGCTTTGTACCTAAGAAATAATAATCCCTTAACCATTTAGAGCGAGGAGATAAATTATGCGGTTTAGCAATATCAAACTTAGATTCAGAGGTCCTCATTTCTATTCGTTAATTAATTTTTAAAATTATATTCCATATATATAATATAAATATCTTATTATTAAATACCTTATGAGGAAAAGAGATAGATAATTTTGGGCAAAGGAAGAGAAATAGATTCTTGGTTTCAAGAACTTTCAGAAGAAGCCGTTGAATTTACTCAAGAAGAAATCATGTTAAAGCTCATTGCAACTATAGATGAAAGAGGATGGCCTCACATTACCATGATTTCAAGCAATAGAGCATTAAACAAAAATAAGCTTGCGTGGGGGGCTTTTATTGAAGGATCTAGCAAACATAACGTGGTGCAGAATCCCAAACAAGGAATAATTTACATGACCGCTAAATTACCCTTCAAATTCTTGCAAGCCAAAGCAAGATTTACTCATGTTGAAAAAGAAGGAGAAGATTTAGAATTTTTTAATAGATCACAATTAATGCGATATACAACCTATGTCAGAGTACATAGTGTTTATTATAATGATATCATCGCTGGTTCTTCCATCAGAAATTTAAAGTTGGGAGGAATCATAAAAGGGATAATAGCAAATTTGATTGGCAAGAGTGCAGCAAAAACCAATCTTAAGGAAAAACGGCTAAATGTTGTGGGTTATGAACTTTTTAACGCAATGATAGCCGTGCGAGTAATCGCATATATCGATCCAACTGATGGATATCCCGTCCTTGTGCCTTGTATCCAACTTCAAGCAGCAGATCATAATAGAGTAATCTTTCCTTTTTCTGTTTTAAAAGAAGATTTGTTAAAAATCCCCATAGATAATAAAGTTGCTGTATTTGGAATGAATTTTAATTATGCCAATCAGGCAATAAAAGGCACTTATACTGGAATTCATGTATTCAGGAGAATTAAATTTGGGGTAATTGATATAGAAGAAATTTATAATAGTTCCCCTCCTCTCACTGGCAAGATCTACCCCACAATCGAAAAAAGATCGAAAATATCTTCTTATCCCAAAACACTCTAACCTCAGCCCTCACTACTCAATCATTTTAAACAACATGAGATGAATATAATAAAAGCGTCATTATCCCCAAATAGTTAATTTTACGTTTTTAGTTTAATCTTCATGATTAATGAAAATTAAGAACCATTTCATTGAGCTTAATGATTTTCAATTCTTTTTAAATGCTTCTTTATTATCCAACTTTCCCAAAAATTATAAATTTCGAATAAGAAACCTCTCATCTTCTTTTTTGGAAAGAAAATGTCTTTCTTTAATAATTCGGATAAAATTTTTTTTTCAGAACCCCCATTTAAATTTAAGCTGTTAACTTCTATCTCCACTTTGATTTGATTCTCAATAATTTTATTTCTCATGTAATCAAATGGAGTAGTATCTGGTTGATACACTATGTATGAATGACTTGATGTAAGAAGATTCGCTTGATTTTTAAAAATGCCTTTACATTTCACAATATCTAAAAGATATTGGGAAATCTCACATTCTTTAAACCCATACCACGGGCCAAACCCTTTAGCATTGGCATTAGATAGGTCAAATCCCAGACAACTAATATGAAGGATTTTCTCAAGGGGTAAGAAATATCCCACGTGTGCTTTAGAATGCCCCCTTAATGGGATGGTATCAATAATATATCCCTTAAAGTTTAAAATATCTCCCGGAGTATATTTATGAATAATAGAACAATTTTTATATCTATTGATGATCCCAAATTCCCGAATGATGGAAAAATCTAACGCCTCATCAAAACCAAAACTTTTGTAGAAGTTTTTTAAATCAAGTAAACAAGATGACTCTGGATGGGGTGCCCAAATCTTAGCACCTAACTCTTCCCAAGCATGAACGTGAGCGATATGATCCATGTGTCCATGCGAGCATATATAATCTGAGACGGGACCAATTTCATAAGCTAATGCATTTACGTATTTAGGTTCAATATTCACATCCAAAACAATAACTTGCTCATCGCCTCCTTTTTTCGGTAGAATAAGGAGCCCATCACAACAAGAAAAGTAAAAAGGGGGCTCAATTTGATGAATTAGATATATATCGCGAGTGACTTTTGAAATTTGGAGCCCATCAATATGAATCATAGTTATAAAAATAATTAATCCTACTAAATTCTGTTCAATTTAACGAAATCAAGTTAATTTGACAATTTCTTATTACTAAATAAAATAAAAAAGGAAAAAAACTATAAAAATAAACTTAAAAATTTTTAGTGATTAAATATTTACCGCATTACATCCAATATAATTCGCCCATCTCTTATTTCTATAATACGATCAGACTTTTCAGCAATTTTACGATCATGGGTTATCGTGAGAATAGTTGTTCCAAATTCCCGGTTAATATTCCTAAATAAATCATAAACCGCTTCCATTGACTCTGTATCGAGATTTCCCGTAGGTTCATCAGCTAATAAGATTTTAGGATTATTCATCAACGCTCGGGCAATTGCTGTTCTTTGTTGTTGTCCTCCCGACATGTTCGGAGCTAGATTATCTTTTACCCCTTCAATTCCTATAAATTTAAGAAGGTCCATTGCTCTCGCTTCGATATCTTTTACGACTTTTTGTTTGCTTATTCTATAGGGCATCAAGACATTTTCATAGCACGTAAATTCTGGCAAAAGGTAATGAAACTGAAAAACAAAACCGATATATTCATTTCTTAGCTTGGCAAGTTCTTTCTTTTTCATTTGGTCAGTTCTTTTTCCGGCAATGTAAACTTCACCCGAAGTTGGCTTGTCAAGGGTGCCAATGATATTCATTAATGTAGATTTACCGCTTCCAGAAGGGCCAATGATGGCAGCAAATGATGATTCCTCTATTTTCAAATCTAATCCAAAGAGCACTTGTTTAGCCACTCCTGTATAATAAAATTTATCTATTTTATGCAATTCAATGACATTTTTAGACATCTCATTCACCTCGTATTATGTCTATCGGATCTAACCGAGATGATTTGATTGCAGGACTTAATGATGCTAAAACGGTTGCTGCCACTACTATTACAAGGGATATAGCAATGAAATTAAAATCAAATACTATCGCAATGGATGATGCACCTGCTCCGAAAGAAAATCCAAACAAGAGAAAACTTCCTAATAAAAACCCTCCAATAGCTCCAAAGATTCCAAAAAATAATCCTTGAACTAGAAAGATTTTACTTGCATCACGATTCGTGATTCCCATCGCTTTTAAAATGCCTAATTGTCTGCTTTTTTGAAGTACTGATATTGCTAATATACTTGCAATACCAATAACCACGGATATTAAGACCGCTCCTTGAATGAAATAACTGGAAATAGACTGAGATTGCAAAGCCGTGAGTAAATCTTCGTTTTGAGATATCCAATTTGTAACGGTAACTCTCTCATCATTTAAAGCGTTATTTAACTTGTTAGCAATGGTATCTGCATCAAATAAATATTGACTATAAACTTGACTTTCAATCGAGGTCACTAAATCCTTCCCATTGATAAAAATTCTTTGTCCAGTTCTAATGGTTGTAATAACCCATAATTCATTAATGCTTCTTACATTAAAATCATAGATACCGGAAATTTTAACGTCATGATCGATATTTTTGGATTCTACTTGAACTGCAAATTTATCTCCAATCTCCAAATCCAATTTAGCGGCGAGCTGCTTGCCAATAATGACCTCATTCTTGTTTTCTGGGATTCTTCCTTTAATGATATTTGCTTTAATATCATATATTTTATCGGCTAAATCAATATCAAAGCCCCTTACCAATATTGGCGTGATTCTATTATTTTCATCCGTTAACGCATTATAATCTATGGTGGGGGAAATCACACTAAATTCTGGGAATTGTTCCATCTCTCCCATATATCTTTTATAATATCTTATATTATCACTTTTTGCTAAATTTGATATAACCGTTATTTGTGAAGAGTTTCCCACGGTGGTATTCACTAAACTTTGTTGTAAGCTAATAATCAATAAACCTGTAAAGAGTTGAACCGAAATTCCGATAGAGATCCCAATCACAATCAGCGTGGTTTGCCACTTACTAGATTTTAAAAATCTAAAGGCTATTCTTGAAGATAACCCCATTTAGCTCTCCTCCACTATTGCTTTTAATTGTTGATAAGTTTGGACTTGATAATCCGCTCGAATCTCTTTGTAGAAATGTTCATTTTTATAGAAAGCGTGACCGCCCACAATGATTTTTCCCGTAAAAGTTTCTTGCTCTCTGATGAAATCTATTATTTTTTTAGCCTCCACTAGATGGAAATAGTTCGATACACTTATTCCTATAAATTTGGGGTTGAGGATTTCGATAGCTGAATTGATAACGGGTTTGGGAGTGTTCGCACCGATAAAAATTGCATCAAATCCCAACAAGGTGAAAAAGTCCACGATCATTCGAGCTCCCACATCATGATATTCTTCGGAAGGACAAAGGACAATGACCTTTTCATCCCTCTTTTTAATTCCTTTTTCAGTTCTTTCCAGAATGATATGAGGATATGCACATTCAATTATAGTTCTAACAATAGATGTTCGAATGTGCTCTTTCCAAATATTGTTATTTTGATTTTGTTCCTCATCAGTAAACATTGTATTTAAGGCGGGAGTAAGAATCTCGCTGTAAAGAGTAATAATGTCAATCTCCTTATTTTCCAATCTTTTTAGAATAAAATTAACACTACTTTCCTTGTCATCAGCGTATAAATACTGCGTAAATTCTTTAAAATATGGATTCATTTTTATCAAATTTGTAAGTAAATCTTTTTAGAAAAATAATCCCGTTCCTTATTTTAAATTTTATTTTATAATTTAAAGGATCCTAAAAATGAAAATGGAATTATTTCTTATTTGTCGGATAACATCATGTTTATAATTAATAAAGATTTAGATTAGTTCAAGCTTTATTCTTTACCTTCATTTTGAATAATAATTGAAGGATGCTCGTTAAAATGTAATAAAAAGAAAATTTAAAGGAAAAAAAAGAATAATAATTTCTAGAGCCCTTTTGGGCCATTCGTATAAATCTCGAAAGCTTCATCCACCGATGCATTCTCATGAACAATTGCGCGTACTGCTTGAATCATTCCTATGGGGCTATCGCTTTGGAAGATATTTCTTCCCATATCGACCCCAACAGCCCCTTTATCTATAGCATTCTTAGCCATTTGCAGAGCATCCCTTTCGGAAATTTTTTTACCTCCTGCGATAACAACGGGTACGGGACAAATGCTCGTGACTTCCTCAAAATCATCGCAAAAATAAGTCTTGACAAAAGTCGCCCCCATTTCTGCGGCTAATCTACTAGCCATTCCTAAATAACGGGAATCTCGGGCCATTTCCCGACCAACTGCAGTTACAGCTAGTGTTGGAATGCCGTATTCTTGCCCCCAGTTAACTAATTTTGAGAGATTCATGATGGTTTGCTTTTCAAAATCCCCTCCAACGAAGATAGAACAAGTTATTGCCGATACGTTTAAACGGATTGCATCTTCAATAGTTACGTTAATTTCTTCGTTAGATAATTCTTTCAACATGCTGGCACCTGCCGATACCCTTAAAACAATGGGTATGTCAAAATCTGGTGATACGCAACTTCTAAGCATGCCTCTAGTTAGCATTAACGCGTCAGCATACTGAAATAAGGGGTTTAAATCTCCAAAGCATTTTAAAGTCCCAGGAACATTGCCAAAATATTCATGAATATACATGAATTATGTATATTTTCCATGATCTACTGCAAGCATGACGCAATGTCCCGTCTTCGGCTTGATAATTCGGGATAATCTGTTTTTCATTCCCCAGTCCATTTTTTTACACTTCCAATTATTTATTACTTTTTTTTTTTAAAAGATTTAAAATTAGATATTTATTTAATCTTAGTAATTTTGCTTTTCTTTTAAAATTTTAATGGATAAAAATGCTTCCAAAGGGAGAGACTATCATAATTTCGATTAAGAGTCTTGCTTTATAATGGTTATTCTTAATTAGGAAAGAAGATTGCAGAATAAAAAAGTAAAGAATGATTTTATAGTAACCCTAAAAATTCATGAACTTTATTTTTAATTTTCTTAACAAGAGTACTAGAAATTCTATTTTGTATGTACTCCTTAATTAAATCAAAATGATATTTATTTATTTTTGCCATTCTCAAGTCTTTAGACATTTTTTCAATTAAATCGTTCATGTAGATCTCTTCAACAGCTTCAAGCGTTGTTTTCACGTATTCTACTTCCTTTAAAAAGCTATCTATGCCTTGCTGGATTATAATTAATTGTTCCTCATCATCAATTATTCCTAGTGCTTTTTTAATAAGCTCTTCTTCAAACTTTAAAGAAGAATGATCCCATGGTGTTTGCAGAATATTTGGCGGATCAATAATCAATGCATTTTTTTCTTTAATTTTAATTTTATCATAATTTATATCTTCAAGATTCTTAATGGGTGTCGTACCTTGGAGACTTGAGGGAAGGAATTTGTCAAAAAAAGTATCACTTTTACCGGAATCGATTTTAGAATCCCCAGTTTTTATAATATAACTTGGATAATCAAATAATTTTGCATGGATCAAGCTTAAAAAACCATACGTCCCTAAAACATTGAGCAGTTTTCTTAAGGTTATCTTTTCCTCCGATACTTCCTTTTTCACTTCTGAAATACCCGCCATGAAAATATCGATTTTCTCATACCCTCTAATAATGCCTTTTGGATCGACGAATACGATAAATTGATGTTCCGGACAAACTGCACCGGCGGGTACTTGCACTTTGATGGTACCAAATTTTTTCTGCGAGAAAATTCTAGATGGAACATTTATCTTTTTCACTGCTTGACATACAGGACACGAAACTTCGAGCTCTTTAAATTCTGACATTTAATCACTTTTTAGAAATGATTGATATTAAATAGTTAGAAATTCAATAAACAAACAAGCAAAATAAATTTAAAGTTAATAATAATACAAAATTTCTCCATATAAATTTGATCCTTTTGTTATAATTTCGTTTCAATCCACGGGATGATGTTCTTCAATACTTCATTGATGGATTCTTGGAAAATTAAATGAGAAGCTCCCTCAAGAATAATCAATTTCTTTTGATCGCAAGTCAATCTTTCAAATAATTCATGCATGTAATCAATTGAAAATAAAAAATCGTTTTCTCCATTAATGATCATTATAGCGGTTCTAATTTCTTCTACAGGTTTGGATAACGGTTCTTTTAATTGAGCATTAAGTGAAGTTAACGTGTACTTATCGGTAAGTAAAGGATCATCTAAAAGGAAATCTATTTTTTCTCTAAACTCTGAGCCCGCTAACTTCTCAAAATCTAAGTAAGTAAACACGCTGAGCTTCATGGTCGGAAATACCTTAGCCATTAATGGGATTAAATGCACCAATATCTTCAAGATTCCACTAAGATGGAGGATTCTTTTATACGCTTTTTCATTGAAAATCGCTGCATTATGGCAAATCGCCCCCAATAACAGGTCATCATTAAACGCTGTACCATATAACGTGGCAATGCCTCCTAAACTGGATCCCATGAGGATGGGTTTTTCTCCATATTTTTCTATTATGAATTTTATAACATCTTGAATTG
The DNA here is from genome assembly GCA_964388035.1 of uncultured archaeon. Lineage (GTDB taxonomy): Archaea > Asgardarchaeota > Lokiarchaeia > Sigyniarchaeales > SOKP01 > JALGVJ01. The sequence goes on along the minus strand of CAYLZE010000063.1, from coordinate 3,828 downwards.
TTTCTGAAAATCTTTTCATGGTAAAATGTCCTCTCATTCCGCCGCTTAAACCATGTCCAATCAAATCGGGCGCTATTACCCTAAATCCTTCTTTATACAATCGATAACAAAATTCTGCATAAAATCTTCCATACACCGATGTTCCGTGGATAAATATAATAGATCCCTTCATGGGTTGGGTGCCATCATAGATGTCTAAGTGGATTTTTATATCATTAGAAAAGATAAATTGTTCTTCAATTATTTTCTTGATATTTTCCGGATCTTCATGTAAAACATAATGAAACCAATAATCTTCATCTCTCACTTACAAGTGCCCCCTTAAAAAGAAATTACTTTATTTTTAATAATATATAATTCATATTTAAAAAACATTATAACTTGTTAGGTGATTAATTGTTAATCATTAACGGGATAGATGATATCAAATGTATTAAATGCTTGAGTTGCGTGAAGGAGTGTCCGAGCAATTTGTTTGTAAAATTGCCTACAAAAATAGGAGAAAATAGAAAGATACAATTTGGTGATCCTCTTGAGCGATGTATTCGTTGTGGTCATTGTATCGCATGCTGTCCCACAGATGCAATTCTTTATGAAAGTGATGGTGTGGCGGTAAAATTTAAACAGATCGATGATATTGAAAATTTTCTATCTTTTTCCAACTTATTACTATTTCTTCGCTCCAGAAGATCGATCCGGAGGTTTTTACCCAAAGAAGTGGAAAAGGAAAAAATCAATCAAATTTTGAGTACTATTCGCTATGCACCGAGTGCAAATAATGCACAATCGGGGAAATTTTTAATTCTTACCGAGAGGAATAAAATTGAGGAGATAAAAAAAGGTGTCGTAAAAATGATGCATTTATTACAAATCGTTATAAAATTTAAAAAGATTCTGAAGTTTTTTTTACCAAACCCTTTAAGGAAAATCATTCAAGATCCTTCAACAAAAGTTGGATTAGAAGAATTCCTTAAATCAATCGAATCTGGTAAGGATCCTCTTTTCTATAATGCTCCCTTAATATTGATAAGTTATGCCACAAAAATGGGAGGGATGGCTGAAGCAGATGCAGGAATTGCATTAACCCATGCAATGTTAGCAGCCCATTCTCTCGGTTTGGGAACTTGTTGGATTGGATACGCTCAAGAAGCACTAAATCGATTCAAAAAACTCCGCACGTTTTTAGGAATACCTAAAAGAATGAGGGTAAATGGCGTGTTAATAATTGGGCATCCCGAAGTTAGATATTATAGTGTTCCTCCCCGGGATAATGTTGAAGCTACTTGGTATTGATTGGAAGGTTTTTTATTATTCCTTTTTCTTTCATGAATAGCCTGTATGTGAGGAAACATGCGATTGAATATAAGATACATTAATAATACCCCCAAAGCACCAAATCCTACAATTAATAAGAGGAAATAAATGAAACCGAAGAGAAAATTTACAATAGCACCTAATACTATATAAATTGAATCAAAGAGATAAATAAGGATAATGGTTAAAATCCATTTCAAAATTTTTTTTTCAGGATGGACATCTTCCACGACGTATTTATATTTCAGCTTTCCGAAAAAGCGTACTCTAATTATAAAAGCAAGAAATGTGGATGTCCAGACAACTGGCAAGCTAGCAGGAATGAGAAGTAAATAAGTGATGATATCCCCATACGTGATGAATATTATTACTTGGATCAAAAAGGAGAGAGTTTGTATTAAAAAAATTAAATAGAGTTTTGCAAAGGCTTGATCTCTCGGGATAATTGGTAAGGAAGCCAAGAGAGTAGCCCCAGATTCTTCCATTCCTAATAATCCCGATGTAAGCATAAGGGATATAAAGGGGGTAATCAAAATGAGAATTCCCCAAATAATGATGAAATTCAGACTCTCTGGAGTGTTTAATATGATAGGAAAGGCAAATAAAAAGGGAAATATGAAAGGCATGATCAAATACATTAAAGTTTGAATATCTCTCGTGGCGGTAGTCAAATCTTTTCTCAAATAGGCCCTTATTGGGGTCATAACCTCTATTTCAACTTTAATCTCTTCTGGGACTTCTTTTTTCTTCTTTCGTTTAGCAGTGCGGATTTCTGAGGAGGTAACCGTTCTTAAAGAATTTAAAGCACTTTTATACGTTTTTAAAGTTATTAGAGTAAAGATTCCCAATCCAATGAGAGGGGATATCCATAGTTCAATAGGAACTTCAAGGGTATAAGTAACTAAAGCAACAAGATATCCTGAAGCAAAAGGAAAAGGAATAATACTAAGAAGAACATTGAATAAAACAGAGGATTGGAGAGAAAGATCTGATTGAAGGATTAAATTAACAGAACTAAAAGCCCACTGTAAGATAAATGCCGTACCGAAAGAAACCGCAACATAGCTTAACATTGAAAAAATTCTTATAAACGTGGCTTTTTTTGAAGATAAATCTCCCAAATTCATGATTCTATTTAGTCGTTCCCCGATCAAAATTAATAAGCTAAACGAAAACAGGATATTAAGGATAGATATGATTAAACACACACAAAATACGACTAAATTTAGGGTTCTAATCAACATCATTATTGGGAAAATTGTTATAGTCGCAATTATAGGGAGATCAAAACTTCTAAAAAGAGTCATAAAACCAATTTTCCTTAATGTTTCTTTAGAAAAGGGCAAGGTTTCCAACCAACGAAAAACATCTCCCGACATCATTGAAGAAACATTAAAAAGACCGAGCAAGAATAAATATAAAAATTGAATTCCGAATGTTATGGTGAAAACGATACTCCCAGCAAATAGAATAGAAATATGAGAGGTATTTCCATTCATCAACAAATTAAAAACATCTTGATAGGAGAAAAAAGGTAATAAGGAAACCATTCCAAATACAAACGTGTAAACTACTTTCATGACAATGAGTTGATATCTTAGAGATTTCTTGTGTTCATCAAACCTCTCTAAAATACGAGATTGATTTGACCCCGCCGACATTAATTGAGCATCTAAAACAATCTCTTGGGTCGTATATTTTGCAATCTTATATGTTCTCATTTTTCTTCAAAATTTTTAATTATTAATCTTCCTTACTTTTTCTAAAAGAGATTCTCAAGCGTTCCACGATTTCATTTACGGATTTATCTTGTTCCGTGAGTCTTAAAAATACATCTTCAAGACTTGCTCCCAGCTTATCTGCCTTTTTTCTTAATTCTTCCATGGTACCGATGCCGACCATCTTTCCTCGATTTATTATTCCTATTTTATCACATAATTCTTCCGCAATCTCCATGATATGGGTGGAAAATAATACTGATCCCCCATTTTGAGTATGTAATTCGAGTATTTCCTTTACGACTTTCACAGATTTAGCATCTAATCCCGAAAGTGGTTCATCTAGAATGAGTAAATCGGGATTATGAAGAATAGAAGCGATAATTTGAATTTTTTGTTTATTCCCGTGGGATAAAGTTGCAATTAATTGTTCATAATATGGCATCGCTTCTAAACTCTCTAAATACTCTTTTGCCTTTTCAGAAACCTTTTCTTCATCTAATTGCCTAATGGAAGCGATAAAATTAAAGGCATCTTTCGGAGTGAGGGATTTGAAAATAAGAGGTTCTTCTGATACGTATCCAATCCTTTGCTTTATTAAAACATCGTCTCGTTCAGGATTTAAACCGAAGACTTCAATATTTCCTTCATCCGGTTCAAGAAGTCCCAAAAGCATTTTTATGGTAGTGGTTTTTCCTGCTCCATTGGGACCTAATAATCCAAACACCTCTCCCTTTTTTACAATAAATGAAATTCCATCCACTGCTTTTACATCATCAAAATACTTCTTTAAATC
>CAYLZE010000062.1:0-30389 GCA_964388035.1 uncultured archaeon | reverse complement strand
CCTCCTTAGGAAATTGATTCAATTTATTTTTATCTAAAATCAAAGTTTCTAAATTTTTTAATGATTTGATTGATTCTGGGATCCGGCTTACTTTATTATTGGTTATTTTCAATAACTTTATTGAGGACATATGCCCGATTGTGCGCGGTAACTCATGCAATTCACAATTTTCGATGATCAGCTCTTTTAAGATTCTAATTTGACATAGTTCCTCGGGAAGGAATTTAAGATTCGGACAATTCAAAATTGTCAGTCTTTCTAATGCGGGAAAATCTCCGATCCCTTTAGGCATACCCTTAAGAAAAGAGCAGTCTTGTATAATCACTTCTTTCAACGCCCTGCATCTTGTAAGGGCTGTGGGAATCTCTTCAAACGGGCAATCTCTAATATTTAAGGTTTCAAGAGAGGTGATATCCCCGAACTCATCGGGTAAAGTTTTAAGATTTTTAATATTATCAATGACGAGGTTTTTTAATTTTCTTAATTCTCCAGACTCTTTAGGAAGTGTGGAAATATTAAGATCATTCAAGACTAATTCTTCCACACAACATAGTTGTCCGAACCATGAAGGAAGCTCTTCAAGCCCGTGGGAAACAGTGAGTTTTCGAAGCCATTCTAAATCGAGAAGTTCTCGTGGAAGAATTTTTTGATTCATATAAAACTCAATAAAAATTACATGACCATTTTTAACTTCAAATTTATGAGGTGGATTTTTCTGCCTAATTAAATTGAAGGTTACTTGCTCTTCAGGCTCCAACAATAGAGGTAAAAGCTCATTTTTTAAAGCAGTATTCACGTGAATTCCCATTTGTATTAGAAAATTCATGCTCTCAATCTCGAGCCGCATTTGTTCCGTCCCATCTTTATATCTTTTAGCAAGCTCCTCTAAAAATCGGATTTTAGCAAGGGAATCTCCCACCTTCCATAATGCCCTTAACAAGGGAAAGGCTAAATTTGATTCTAAAAGTGCGGGATTATATTTGTTTTCCGCCCATACGTGCAAATTGCTACAATGTGCCCAAAATTCCTCTTCATGTGAAATATCAAAATCATAAATATCTTTCCCCTCCATGGATTTATCATATCTCTCTATCGCTTTATCTAAGGAAGTAATATCATCATATTTCTGAATGTCATCTGCGGGAATCGTTAATAGAAGATACTTGCATTGTCTAAATTCTCTGCCCCCTACATAAATAATAGTGCCATTCCTTTCCAGCCGTAAGCTTAAATTGTTATTGATAAAAAACTCTTTTTTTCCGGATGTCATCTCCTAATATAAAGAAGAATTTTTAATTTTTAAATATTTTAGGTATAGTAATTTTCTAATTAAACGAGCAATTTTTATTAACTTAGGGTTTAAGAAAAAGGTCAAGGGTAAGCTAATTTACGTGCATAAATATTTTAAGAGAGAAGAGGATTTTTTGGAAAAAAGAATTTTATCATATTTCCCACTTACCTTGAATTATTAATTATTTTATTCCTTAAATACTCTAAAAGATTTAACTTAATTAGAAATTTATTCATACATATTAAATAATATATTAATCTTAGAAAAAAAAAATCTGATTAAAAATGAGCGAAAAAGTAATAATTGCTAATAAAGGTCTTGTAAAGGCTGACTTTGCATTTTGGGTTGGCCAATACATGGATAAATTTTACGATGGATTAGAGCAAAAGAAAATCGTTGCAAATAAGTGTCCGAAATGCGGCGATGTCTTTGTACCTCCACGTAAAATATGTGGCAAATGTAATGTAACGATTCCATTAGATCAGAACTGGGTGGATCTCCCCAATACAGGTACGTTAATCAATTACACAATTACTCCTTATCGGGTCAGCGATAGAAGAGACAGAAAAGCGAAGGAAATGACATTAGGCATGGTGAAAATTGATGGAAGTAATACGAGCATTATCTATCCTTTATTGGACGTTAATCCCAAGAATATTAAATTGAACTCAAAAGTTAAAATCGTTTGGGATGAAAAACCAAGTGGAGCCCCTTCCGATATCAAGGGTTTCACGATGGCATGAGGTGACTAAACTAAATGGAAAAAGTAGGAATTGTTGGATTTAATCAAGTTAAATTATATTCCGATGCGAACTATGGCAGATATGAAATGATTTTCGAAGCCGTTCGAGGAGCAATTGATAACGCGGGATTAAAGAAAAAAGACATCACGACCGTCATTTCTTGTACCAATGATTATTATGATGGACGAACCATATCAAATTGTTTTACCGTAGAAGTCGGGGGTGGATACATGGTAGATGAAAGTAAAGTGGAAATGGATGGAGCTCATGCCGTTTTATATGGTTTAATGCGCATTTTATCGGGGAATCACAAGCTGGCGGTGATATGGGGCGGGAGCATGGCTTCCTGTTATCCATACCATACTACTCGCTTGTATGAAACAGACCCAACTTGGGAACGCCCAACACAATATGTTAATGATATTACGGCTTCGGGATTTCAAATGAGGGCTTACATGGAAAAGTATGGGGTAAGTGCTGATAAAATCGCACAAGTTGCCGTAAAAAACCATAAAAATGCAGCAAAAAATCCCTTGGCATTAAAAGAATCTCAGCTTCCAAATATTACTACCGAGGAAGTGTTGAAGTCCGAGATTTATGCGGATCCTGTCACGGAATTAATGGTTGCTCCTCCTTGCGATGGCGTGGCAGCAGTATTATTAGCACCTGAAAAACAAGCCCTTAAAATCACGGAAAAACCCGTGTGGATTTCGGGAGTAGGATATTCTCAAGATGCATACTATTTGGGAGATCGCGATTTAGCTTCCTGTAATTCCATGGAATTAGCGTCTAAAATGGCTTATAATGCAGCGGGAGTTAAAGATCCTAAAGCAGAAATTCAAGTGGCTGAAATATTTGAGAGTTGTGCTCATGAAGAATTAATTTTAATGGAGGCGTTAGGATTGGCAGATAAAGGTAAAGGAACTGAAGTAAATACGGCAATTAATGGAACCCTTCCAATAAATCCTTCTGGTGGAGCCATTGGAGGTAATCCTCCCTGTGCTACGGGATTAATACGGGTAATAGAAGCTGCCAAGCAACTTCGAGGGGAGGCAGGAGAATATCAAGTAAAAAATCCGAAGAAAGCGATTGCTACGGGGCAAATAGGAATGTGTGCTCAAAATAACATAGTATATGTTTTGGAGGTTGATTAATAATATGGGAAGACAAGTTGCGATAGTTTCTGCTGGATTTAGCGAGCATGCTTCAAAACGGTCTGATGTGAGCATGCCGGAATTAATAAGTGAAGCAGTAGAAGACTGTCTTAAGAACGTCCCGAGTGTTGGGATGGAAAATATTGATGCTTTTGTGAACGGAAACATGCCTGCCTTTGAGGGAGCAAATATTCCCGAATTATGGATGACCGATTGGATGGGAGCTAGAAACAAGCCATTATTGCGAGTAACAACGGGTGGTACCACGGGCGGAACGGTTGCCATATCAGGGTATTATTCCGTTACTGCGGGAATTCCGGGAGTAGATACCGTATTAGCTATTGCGTTTGAACAGCAATCCCAAGGTGATACGAGCGTGGGTTTAGCAAGCGTGGCTTATGGTGAAATATCAATATTAAATACTTTAGGAATTCCTTACGAACAAATTACTCGTTTATTATCAGCTGGTGCGGCTATTGGAGTCGCGGCTTATCAAGCTACTAATTACATGAGTAAATGCCGTATTACCGAAGAAGATCTTGCCCGAGTTGTAGTTCAAAATAGAAGAAATGCAGCAAAAACCTGGTGGGCTCACTTGAAGATGCCGGATTTGACCATAGCAGATGTATTGGATACTCCGTATGTTCAATATCCGCTTAGGTACGGTATGGTATGTCCCGCCTCGGATGGAGCATGTGCAATGTTATTTACTACCGAAGAAAAGGCAAAGGACATGTGTGATATTCCTGTTTACGTGAATGGGGTGGCTAGTGTGGCGAATGAAAGTGCCGTATTAGGTTATGACGGCAGTGGCTCAGGACAGGTAGACCCTTCGGCTCAATTAGGCGCTATGAGATCCTCTGAATTAGCATATAGCCAAGCAGGAATTTCTTTTCCACGAAAGGAAATTGATTATGCAGAAGTATATTCACCGTTCCCAAATCAAGAATTGATGTGGGTTGAGAAATTAGGATTATTTGAAGAGACCACTGCTCCCCAAATGTATGAAACGGGAGTCACGGCAAGAGAAGGTGAATTACCCATAAATTGTTCGGGCGGAGTTAATTCCACCAACGCAATAGGAGCATCCGCCATGGAACGACCCGCGGAAGCAGCACTCCAAATCATGGGAAAAGCCAGCAATCAAGTCCCAAAGACCGTGCATACTTCTATAGGACACGGCTGGGGTGGTTCCCTTAACCTCTGTACCATGCTTGTCATGGCAGATGAACCCAAGAGGAAATGGAGGTGAAACTAATGTCAAAAATGACCCAAAGAAAGTCATTAGATTATATTAAGAAGGATTATGTGAGAACTCGCACCATGCCAGCTTCGTGGTATTTGAATTCTTATAAATACAAGTTTAATATTACTCACATGAAACCGTTTCAACAAAAGTTAAAGGAAAAGAAATTAATTGCCAATCAGTGTAGCGGGTGTAATCGTGTATTTTATCCCCCCAGATTAGTCTGCGGTCAATGCCTGGTAAAGCCGGATAGATGGGTGGACATACGAGATACTGCAAGCGTAGCCACCTATGCTATTGCATTTTTGAAGGATCCCGACACGGGGGGAGTGAGAGAAGCTCCGATGGTATTAGTTCGTCATGATGGAACCGATACCGTGAATATAGCAGAAATGAATCCTAAAATTGATGTTAAGGATACCTATATTGGAATGCCCATTAAAGCTCATTGGAGAGAAGAGACTACTGGCGGATTAAATGACATTGAGTATTATGATCCCATCGAAGATGACGCAAAAGATATTAAAGAATAAACTACTCAACTCTTAACTTTTTTTATTTTCTTTTAATCTCTTTTTTCTTTTTTAAAATTTGAAAAATCTTCTCGAGTTTTAATTCAAAAAAGAGGAAATTTAACGATAATTCGACTTGATTCCATCATTCGATACATTAAAGATCGATTTTTTAAGTAAAAATCTATCAAAAAACTTCTGTTTTTTTCCTAAATGCATTTTAAGATCAGTAGAATTTAAATATGTTAAAACCTCTAATTTAAAATAGAGAAATTCAAAATGGTAATAGAAAAAATGACAGAAAATTTCATAAAACCTGAAAATGTTAAAAAGGAAGATTTTCTCACGTTTATAAAGTCTCGTAAAAGCGTCCGGAATTTTATATTTGAGACTATTAAGGATGATATCATCAGAGAAGTTTTGGAATGTGGTAGATGGGCCCCTTCTGGAACGAATAATCAACCATGGAATGTAAAAGTCATAAAATATCCTACGGTTAAGCAATTGTTAGCAAACCTCACGACCGATGGGGGGATTATCGAGAGTTCTTATATTTCCTTGGTTATTTTCCTCGATCTCCAAGCCAGTTATGATCGCGTCAAAGATATTCAAGCAATAGGAGCTTTCATGGAGAATATCCTTCTTGGGATACATGCATTGGGTCTGGGGGGTGTATGGATTGGAGAGATTTTGAAGAATAAAGAAGAGGTCAACAAATTATTCAAATTAGATCCCACTAAATTTGAATTGATGGGAGTCATAGCAATAGGAGTTATCGATGTGCAAAAAGAAAAAATGAAGGAGCAACCGAGAACCAGAAAATTGATTGAGCAATTTGCAGAATGGTTGTAATATTTTTCCTCTTTCTTGAAAAAAATGTACCTCATCCTTCAAAAAGGGAAAATATTCTTGAATTTATTGTTTTTAAATAATTCAATTAATATTAATTCTCATTCTTTTTTTTAGTCTTCATTTCTTTAAAATCTTTAGCAAAAAAACCCTGGCCATAGCTGGAAAATAATACTGCTGCGGGATTATGAATCGTAGATCGATCTTTTGCAATTAAAGTGGTCACGGGAGCTTCACATAACTTTGTAAAAGTAATATCATGCCCCACACATAATCCGATAATGATATTTAAATCTGTTTTAGCTTTATTAAGCAATAATGCTTGAGCGGCAGGATTACACGTAATCCATCCGATAGGGTATCCGGTTTTTGAAATCATTGTATATTCTTCCGGAACATCGACATCCTTTTTTTTGAGCGAACCTGTCTTACAGCATACCCCGCATACTTCAAACTCATACTTTTGTAAAATTTCAGCCACCTTTTTGGCTTCTTCTAATAATCCTACACAAAAAGCTAATCCTAATTTAGTATATCCCATTCCTCTTGCAAATTCGACAGTGTCTTTTAACCGGGGCCAATTTATATATCCCTTCGCTTCCACGATAGAAGCTACTTTCGTCAATTTTTTGATATCCTCTCTTGTTTCATAAATCTCTCGGGCTTTTTTAAGAATAGAGGCGTGTAATTTCATTGGGCAATTATCTAAAATTTTACTGGCACGTCCCACGGCACAAAAATTTAGACTATTGCAATCATAGCAGGTAGGATTAGAATTTAGAGCGGTATCTTTTCCCTCAACAGGGTCATTATTCGTGTTATCCATTTTAATGTTCTCTCTTTTCCATGAATTAGATAATTAATAAAAGAAAAACATGAAATTAAATGCATATTTTTTATATGTACTTTTCTGAGATTTAAATCAAGAAATTTTTTTGCAGTTATATTGTTTTCAATTCTACTAATTTATGTTTAAATAATCTTTCAAGATCATACATGCCCGAAAGTAAAAATTCTAAAAAATTTTCAGAAGATTTCCATTCCATGGTGACTTTGGTTATTTTTAATAGTTTGGGATTTTTTTTTTTAGATTTTTTATTACCTTATTTCACGAGTCAACAGTTAAACGCAACTGGTCTTCAAATCGGATTGGTATCTTCTTTTCTCGTCATGGGATATTTCATTTCGTCTACTTTTACGGGATTTATTACGGATCGAGTAAATGCTAAAAAAAAACTTCTATTAGTAGGCTCGATTGGAAGGGGTTTATCATATTTTATGATCTATTCTGCGATGGTTTTTAAATCTCTTTTTCTCCTAAATATAAGTACTTTCACTTTAGGATTTTTCGCGGGCTTTTTTTGGATTCCATTTAATACCTTAATTGCGGAAAAATCACATAAAAATAACCGATCAGAAGCCTTTGGCAGAAAGGATTTTTCAGTGGGGGTTGGAACTTTTATAGGGAGCATGGTGGGATTTACTATTTTTATCATGGGTACAATATTTTATCCCGAGAATGCTTATCTTATCTATTGTGCTTTGATTTTCTTTGGAATCTCAAACATCATTGCAGGATTTCACTATATATCTCGAGTGGATGAATCAAAAAAGATTTCATCAGTCATGATTGATGAACAAGAAAATAATCATTATGATGAAAAAGAAGAAAAGAACCCTACTATTTTTCTAATTGGATTTCTATTTTTGATAATTGCTTTATTGCTCAGTTACATTAATAACTCATTAGCTAAACCATTTCTTAACGTGTATTTATTAGAAACAATAACTAATGTACCTCAAATTGCAGTATTAGCATTTATTCCTAGTGGGATCGTGTCCATGTTGCTTGCTCCCAAATTAGGTAAAATGGTAGATAAAATCCATCCTGCTCTGGGGATTAGCTGTGCAAGTGTATTAGGAGCCCTTACTACTTGGTTTTTAATCAATAGTTCGAGTATATGGCTATTTTCTCTTTTATTAGTAATTGATGTTACTATTTCAAGTACTACTAATCTAATCATACAAAATTTCTTAAGCAGAATCACGATTAAAAACAGGGGTAAAATCATCGGCATTCATTCCACTTTCATGAATTTGGGCAATATCACCGGGCCTATTTTAGGGGGGATGGCCTGGGATAACATCGGAATGAAGGCTCCTTTCATGATTTCAATTGTTGTAGAATTATTTCTAATTCCCTTTTATATATTAGCGGTAATTATTGTAAAACCTTATATACAAGAAGGTTATGAATCTCAAAAGATAATGGTAACCGAGTCAATTTCTTGAGATCAATTTATAGAAAATATCACGATGCATTTAAAAGGATATCAAATTTCTAATTATCTTGAAGATTTTAATTTAGTGATTTCATGCAAATTAAAAAAATTCTTATACCCATTGATGGGAGTAATAGAAGTTATAAGGCAGTCAAATATGCCTTCAAGTTTGCAAAGAATTTTAAAGAGTGTAGCTTAACAATTTGTCATGTAATTAATGACGAGATTCTAAGGCATCTTGCTAATTATAAAAATGTAGATATTAAATCGATTAATGAATTTTATGAAGAACAAGCTGAAATCTATTTGAAAAAAGCTACGGACAATGCCAAAGATGAAAATTTCGATGAAAGCTTACTAAACACAATTGTTCTGAGGGGAGATCCTAGCGATCAAATCATAGACAAATCCGAAGAATATGACCTTATCATCATGACGTTAAAATCAAAAGATGATGTTAAATTAATAGGACACGTGGCAACTCGAGTCATTAACTCGTCAAAAATTCCCGTGCTTGTAATGTAATATTGAATTTGATTAATTCAGATCATGAATTCTTAAGTTCCTCTTATTTTATAGGAGGCATTTCTACTTTTTTCATCACATTGAATCTATTTACTCCTTTATTTCCAAAAAGTAAATTATCATAACATGCTTCTTGTAACTATAAAATATATAATAAAGCGTAGAGAGCTGCTTTCATCCAGTTAAAAAACATTATCCAATAGTAATCTGTTAGTCCAATATATAATAAAGCGTAGAGAGCTGCGAAAAAGAAACCAAATAACACGTCTGTCGGAAAATGGACCGCTAATACTAATCGCGTGAATGCCATGATAGCATCTAACAAAATAAAAAGCAATAATAATTCCCAACTCGCTATGTAATACGAAATAAGAATACCGAAGAAAAAGAAAAAGGTAACATGCCCGCTTGGAAAAGATCTCTTCTCCGATTGAGACATTAAAATTGGAATCTTGAGATATTCGTCTTTTCCTTCCACACCTTCTTTTTGGAGCTTTATATAAGGACGGTTTCTTTTCACAATTACATACCGTACCAAAAATTGGATTCCTATAGATTGAAACGCTCCACCTGTAAAGAAAAAGAAAAAATCATAATTCTTGGTAATATAACTAGTAATTGCTAATACTAACCAGACGGCACCCCAAAAGTAGAAGTTTCCGAAAAAGCTAAATATTTTAGCAAAATCTCTCGTTCTTTCTGAGAATTTATACCGATATAATTCTAAGAATAATTTATGGTCTATTTTTTCTATTTTTTCTATAAATTCTTTTAGATTTTTTTCAACCGTCATGGAAATCTTCTAAGAGGCAATGAAATTAAGAGTTGTAGTGCTTGAAAAAATTATATTTTGAACTTAAAAAAGCTTTTGCAACTTTTAACCAAATCATTCGTATAAATGATTCTTCTTCTCTTTCATTGCTAGAAAATCGATGTGCAAATCAAGTGTAACTACGAATTAAATTTACCTATACATTTTCCTCAAATTGAGAAGGAAAAAACCAACAAAGACTCTACATTTTTCCTTCTATAATGAATGTGGTACAATGGATACAATTTTTTCAAAACTCTAAAAATTCTAAAGCCTTTTTACAGAAGGATTATGGCGATAATTATGCAAGGTTAGATCAAAAAAGACAAGATATCTTAAGAATCTTAAATCTCCATGTTCAAAAATTTGGACAAGAAGATATTATTCTTATAAGAAGTCCCCGGAAGAATTAATCTAATGGGAAGGCACATCGATCACAGAGGATGGTGCGTGAATTTAATCGCAATTGACAGAGAGATTTTTATGACTTCCTCTTTTAGAAGTGATCAAGCTGTCATCGCTCATAATGATAATAGCGAGCAATTTCCAAGTATTAATTTAAATTTCTCAAAATATCCCGCCTTAATTTTAGAGGAGTGGTTTGAAATGGTTGAAGATCAAGATAAGATGAAACGATTTTGTTCTGCAAATGGTCATTGGGAAAATTATTTCAAAGCTGTTCTCTTTCGTGTGATGTCTTTCAAACCCACTCATTCTTTATGTGGCGCTAATTATTGTGTTTTAGGAAATATTCCAATCGCCGCTGAGGTAGGTAGCTCCTCTGCAATTACAGTGGCAATTTTAGAGTCAATGAACTTTTGGAACAGGTTGAATTTTAGTGAGGAGCAGCTTATAAGGCTTTCATCCGAAGCAGAATGGTTTTTAGGAACGAGAGGGGGTGCCGGGGATCATGTTGCTATAAAAAAGTGCCGGAATAACATGGTGTCTCATGTAAAATTCTTTGATTTGGAAGTTCTTGAAATGGTACCTATTCCCGAAGAGGTAGACATTCTAATGGTCGATTCCAATGTCATGGCCGATAAGTCATCGGGAAAGCGGGATTAATTTAATGAAAAAATTTTAGTATATGAGGTTGGGCTTGCCTTATTAAAGAAAAAATTACCCCTTTTTATTCAGAGTAAATTAAATCATCTAAGAGATCTCAATTCTGAAACCCTATCGATAAAAAATTCTGAGATTTTAAAATTATTATTAGAAATACCTGAAAAAGTATCATATGATGAGCTACCCACGCTTTTACCAAAAGAATGGCAAGAATTTAAGGCAAAATACTCCTTTCAAGTCAAACCAAAAGAATTACCGATCCGAAATGTTATGGCTTTCAGTATATCTGAATGCGAAAGAAGTAAGCAGTTTATTCAATTACTTAAGAAGGAAAATAATGAGGCAATTGGGAATTTGTTGTTCATTTCACATGATGGGGATAAGCGGGTTATTTTCAACAATACATAGGAAAAAGTGAATAGAGAAAATGATTTATCTGACGATCATGTAAAAAGCTTAATATCTATGAGCGAAAATGATGGCAATTCTTTTGATCTTTCAGAAATTAGTGGAGGGTATGGCTGTAGCATTCTTGAAATTGATTTTATCATCGATATTTCCAAAAAGTACAGGGGAATAATCGGAGCTCAATTATCTGGTGCAGGGTTGGGAGGATGTGCGATGCTTCTTGTACAAAGATCTTATGCTCAATTCATTATGGAAAAAATTCAACAAGAATTTCAGAATTATTTTAAAAAAGAATGTTCCATTCAAAGCGTCAAAGCTGTGAATGGATGTTTAATCTACCTTGATTCCTCCTTTGATTAACATGAACATAATTAATGATTATAGATTTTTTTTATTAGCGTGTTTTATTATATAACTTAAAAGAGGTGGAGAAGGATGAAATTTGAAAAAACTGAATTTGGTTCCATAACCATCTCGGGAATTACTTATAACCACGACATTTATCTTCACGTGAATGGAAAAATTGAAAAGCGAGACAAATCTCATTCCGAACGCATCAATGGACATAGGTCTCTCTCAAAATGGGAATTAAAAAATCTCATCAAAGAAAACCCAAGTACTTTATTGATTGGGATGGGACAGTCTGGAGAATTGCCCATGAGCGAAAATGTTGTACAATGGCTAGAAAATGTAAAACGAAACCAACAAATTAACATTATCAAGGCTAAAACTCCCGATATTCTGGAGAAAGCAAATCAACAAATTAATTCAGGTGAAAGAATAACAGGAATCTTTCATATCACTTGCTAAATTATGATAAAAATAGTTTAGGCATAATCCGTTCCCGAAATTGATAAAAAAGTTTTAAAAATAAGGAAATATCGTCAGATTATAACACGAATTTGTTATCGCAATAATGCGATACTTCATTACTTCATTTTCTTTAGACGTAATTGATACTCAGGACATATTTTACAAATAGGCGCATTGCATAAGGTCAAACTTTTAGGTAATTTACATGTTTCGTTAAATGGACATGGTAAATTCCGCTCCCTTAGGTTAGCGTCCATGTTTAGACTCATCAGTTTCGCTTTTCCTCAATATATGTGACTACTTTATTGTTCTATTTAATACTTAAATATTTGTCAAGATCTTTAAATTGAAAAATATATTCAAATTTTTCTATATATAATATCATATCCTTCATGAGATTTAAGTTCATCTCTCACAAAAGAAAACCTTTTAAGGAATGATTTTTACCATCGCTTTTTTAAAAGATTCTTATATTAAGGGCTTAATAATTTTCTAAATTAAATTCATCGATACAATTTAAGATATTTAATGAGCCTCGGGATTAAGTAAACTTTAAATTATTCTTATTTCTTTTTATAATTATTGTTTTAATCTTACAATGAATTGTTAAAACAAATTAACACCTTTCAATAAATCTTATCGCAAATTTTTGCTCTATGCTGGTAGGATTACCGAGAAAATTCGCACATTTGACATGCCTTTCGGGAACCTGGTCAAATTGGGTCAAGACCAAAGGTGCTGGACTTAAGATCCAGTGGCAAAGGCCTTCGGGGGTTCAAATCCCCTTCCTACCATTATTTTTTAATACTTCCTTAGTATTACATTTAAAAATTTAATTTTCATCAATAACAATCTAACAAGTAAAAATTGATCGGTAACTTGACCAATAAATAAAATACTTGAGATAAAATTTCAAGAATTTTAGAATTTAAAGATTATCTTTATACAAAAATTAAAGTTTAATTTAATGGAGACACCTTCTATTCTCTTGTCCCATAATCGCTTTGAAATATTGATTTCTATTAAATCAAGTTAGTAGTTTTTAAGATTTTTTGAATTTGAAGATCCTTCTTAGAGGAATCGGAAAATACATTCCCACTCTATTTTTATATACCTGATATTGCTCTCCAAATCGGGTTAATAGAAATTTTTCCTCATCGAGAGCTTTAGAGTTAAATGTAATGAAATTGCAAATAGTTATTATTAACAGGAAAATATCGGGGATCATCAAAAAGGACCCAATGAATAATAAAAACATTCCGAAAAGTATAGGATTTCTCATGATGGAATATATACCAGAAGTAATTAACTCTGTCTCTTCTTTTGGTAATTCAATCCTGAAATTCAAGCCTAATGTGAGGATTCCCAATAATTCAAACAAGAATCCCACTAAAGTCAGAGTAATTCCTATAATTATTAAGAAAAAAGAGATATTCATTATTTCTAATAAATCAAACAAGACTATATTAAGAGGTAAAAAAATAAAGAGAAGCAAGTAGAGGAGCCAAGCAAAAATACTTATAGAACTCAATCGGGTTAAGATTTTACTACCATGGTGAGTTCCGTGGGGATCTTTCCCTGCTCTTTTTATAAGGATTAAAGGAAGGAGGAAACCTAAAATAAATAAAATTAAGGTAAAAATAAGAGAAATTTTAATTATAACGATTGTATTCATGATATTTTAATCTTTTACAATAAAGAATAAATGTTAATTATTTTTTTTTTATATTAAATAGCAGTTCAATATTTAACAATCACGGAATTTAAATTATATTATTTTTTAAAAAGGTGGAACTTTAAGATAACATTAATCTCTAATTAAAAGAAATTTAATTTGAAATTTAAAGATTTAGGATTACCTAATTTTTTAAAACGAATCTTATTATTTGAAGAAGTATACTCATAATAAGTCGAGGTTATTTACGTGTTTCAAGTTCATTATAAAATAGAGCAAAAAAAGAATGAACTTTAATATTTTAAATTTAAAGAAACATGACGCATAAAATGAGAAATTAAAAGCTTAATCTTACTATAAATTCCTTTCAATTAAAAGAAAAAGTTAGCCAACCTTGGTCAATTGTTTATAAAGATCCGGTAAAATTAATTTAAACTTTCCATCGGGAATTTTATCTAAGATTTCCGCCGCAATTGTTTTTAACACTTCTCTATAGAGGAAAGGTTTTTCATCTCGTCTCAGTAATAATGCTACTACGTAATTTTCCACGGAAACTGTCATTTCTCCCACTCCGCTAAAGAAGGATACCACCTTGTAATTCTTTAATGAAATTGACGCAAATCCTGGTTTTAATGATTGATAACGGTGGGAACTATAAATTTGAGTTAGAAGATTATTAGTGATGCGTAGATTATCTGGATAAAATCCTTCGTTGATTGGACCTATTTCGTTATCCCACTTAATCACTAAGATACCTACGGGCATTTTTTTAATCCTTTTGATTCATATAATTACTTGATGATAATTATAAATTATATATATAATAATAGCAGATAATATTAAATTTTAGTTTTATTTAATTACCTACTTATTAATAGATGAGGGAAAGGTATAAAAGGATTATGAAAGAGAATTGAAGATGGGATGGACACAGCTTAAAAGACATGTATTTATACTAAATATTATCTTTAGGTTAATAACCTGAAGATGAAATAGCTTGAAAAGGAATAATGAACTGTATATTTACGAGGAATAAAGGAAATCTCACGACTTTTGAGCAACCATCATGAGATATCCTTGAATTTCACTTTATTTTACCATTTTTAAATATTTATTATGATGGAGAAGATGAGGCTGAATGGGGTCTATCAAGCTTGAACCAAAGGATTATCTACATCAGGTGCATATTAAGAAGAATAATTAATTTATATAAATAAAGAAGTAATTAATTTATAAAAATTGAATAGAGTTTAATTCCAAATATATAATGAGCAAAAATAGCGAGAAATTCAACCTCACATCAATAGATAATATTGTTGAGCTTCCTTCCAAAAAATCACTCACGATGCTAGTGGGGGTTCCTTGCTCGGGAAAATCTACTCTCGCAAAAATACTGGTAGAAACAGTTCCGGAGATGCGCAAGGTAATTAGCTCGGATGCGATCAGAAGAAAGATCTTAAATTATGAAGAGACAGGAATGCAATTCGATGAAGAAAAAGAAGCGGAAATCTGGCATGAAATTGAGGTGCGAGCTTACGAATGCATTACTTCTTCCACATGGGAGTGCATCCTTGACGCCACCAACATTCACCACGGCCTACGGTATCCGTTTGTTCAAATGGCCAGATGCGAAAATCGGCAAATTCGCATGATAGTGTTGCTGGTCTCCCGAGAAATCGTCATTGAGAGAAATGAAAAGCGGAAGGATAACGTACCATTAAATATCATAGAAATGTTCTTTCGGGTATTCGAGCTGCCTACAAAAGAAGAGTATGATATAATTCAATTTTATCAATCTTAGTTTAAATAAATATTTGCCTTTTGAATTTACTCATAATAAATCTGTACGAGATTCATGACAACTTCCACACTTTTCCCGCAATATTATATAACTATCACGTGGGAGTTCCAATCTGTTATAGTTATTATTCGATAAATAGAAAATATGGCAATTTTTATCACTGACTCGCTTAATTTTCTCTAAAAACTATAATGACTAAAGTTACTATAGTATTTTTTTTTCTCTTCAAACCTCACTTTTTATTATATTTATTGGAAGTTCTCTTTAATCTAGAGAAATTTGCAGAAAATAGTGAGAAAAAAATTTATTATTTATGAACTCATCGTCATTATTTATTACGGGCTACTTTATTTTCATAATGCTTTTTTATACATGTTTATCGCAATCAGCAAAACAAATCCCAATGCAAAAATAAACGTTAACCACTCAAAGATCGTCGCAATCGGCCTGTAAAAAGTGAGTAAGAGTAAATAAGTGGCACATAATATAAAATCCACGATTCCTACTATTGATAGACGCTTCCAATAGGCAGGATGCTTTCTTAACCAAACTATAACGATAAGGATTATCAATTCAATGCACAGAAAATCCATTAAGCTCCAGAAGTTATGTTCTGGCGACCTTATATTTGTCGGATTAATTGCTATCATCACTAACGAGAAACTGTTGAAAAATCCAATGATTTGAATGATGATTATATACTTTTTTAAGCTTGGTTGAGTTTTATACCATTTTCTAACGTCTATAAAGAAGGGAATTAATGCAATTCCAATCAAAATGAGACATATGGAGAACAGGATCCAACCATGGGGATTTTTCTCGGTATTTCCTAAGGCAGAAACCGTGTAAAGAAAGGGTGAGTATCCGGGATAGAGAAAAGCTGCAGGAATTAAAAAAGTATAATATAAAGCATTTCCTAATATTGCAGAGATGAGATAAAGCGGAATTCCTTTTATAGATTTTTCCATTTTATACACCATATTTTATAATGTTTAAATTAAAATTCTAAATATTGAAGTTAAATTTTATCATAATATCTTAATAACCTTCAAATTATTTATTAAAAGTATTTACGGGGTTGAACTTGATATTAAAAAATTTCTAAAAAATAACTCGTTAAAAACCCCCCTTAAAAATAGAGTATAAAATGATTTTTTTATTACAACAAGAGAGGTGAGATTTTACCTTCTTCTTCCTCAATCAGCCCCAATTTTGTTAACTGGTCAACCATTTTCCTTACCAAAACAATAGGCGAACCCACTGCATTCCTCAAGTCATCAAGAGAAATGTGTCCCACATCTTTAATTATGAAATAAGCTTTAAAAATCCCTTCTTGCTCCATTAAGGGTTTTAATTTTTCGTATTCTTGAATGGAGGATATATGCTCTTGATACTCTTTCAGTTTCTCTTCCAGGGATTTGACTTGGTTTAGGGCTTCGCTCTTTTCTTTTTGGACCTGTTCTATTTTTGAAATCAGATCTTTTTGTTTTGTATAAATTTCGTTAAATTTATCTTCAAAATTGACCTCCTCTATTCCTTTTTCTCCCGACATGAACTCGCTTTCCAAAAGAAGCGTTTCTAACTTTGTAAGTTTGGTTTGTAGTTCTTGCTTTTCTTCTGCATGCTTTTTGGTTAAATTTTCAAGCTCATTTCTATATTCAGTCCTGATTGTATCAATTTCTTTAGTATATTCTTCTTTATACTTATCATCAAAGGCTCTGGATTCCTTTACTCTATTTTCCAATAATTGGACACGCTCTTCCTTCACGAGTAATTCAGATTCCTTTTCTGCAAGCTTTGCCTTGAGCTGTCCTTCTTTTTCAGCGAGTTTTGCTTTTAATTCTCCTACTTGTTCTAGCGCATCCGTGTATTTTTGGTCGAATGAGTTAGTTTGTCCCTTATAAAGTTCTGCTTCTTTTTGGGCTTGAGAAGCTGCCCCTTTTGCATGTTCTAATTCCATATCTTTTTCATTTAATAACGCTCTTTGCATGCCAATGATCTCTTTTAAATCGCGGATATCTTCAGGTACTTCCAAAGCTTCTGTTTGAGTTTTTTTTTGCTCTTCGATAATATGTTCTTGTTCAGTAATAACTTTCTTCTGTCGTTCCACTAATTCAGTTAATCGTTCAATTTTAGCTTCAAGAGTAGAGACCTCCCCCTCTCTTTCTTCGATTTTTTCAAGAACATCTTTAATATCTTTTCCCATACTACTTTTCACTAATGTAATTAATTTATTTGTTCAAATTTATAATAGAAGTATATTATTTTATAATAAAAAGTGTTGTTCCCTTTAATTCATATTAAAATTTTACTAATAAATAATTTTCCATATCTCAATTAAAATGATTCTTAAGTATTTAAATTATATGAGGAAAGGAATCATTATAAATTTGTTATTTCTATTTTTAACATGGAAAGGGCAAGGAATTCTCTGATCGTTAGAATATTTGTTATAAGTAAAACCATCATGATGTTGAAAAGAGGAACTTAGTTCCCACGCTCAAGTCAAATGCTTTAAGGTTTAGAAATCCCCTCGAATTAATCATGTTGAGAAAATTTGAACCGCTGCAATGAATAGGAAACAAATAAAGCGGATTATCATCATTACAATCATTACAAATGGATTGAAGATATTGAATCGTGCTTTCCATTCTTTCATGAGATGCTGATGCCATGTGAAATCCCCCTATTACGTGAGTAATAGGTTTATTGGTAATTTTTCTCACCTGGTTTATTGTATTCATTATTCCTGAATGACAGCATCCAATTAATAAAATACATTGATCTTCTAACTCTAAGATTAAACACCGATCATCCAAGATTTTATCCTCCTTTATTATTCCCTCTTGTAAGAAATAAAATCCGTGGAAATCTTCAATTTTAAATGTTCTCTCTATTTCTCCAAGTACAATCATTTTAAATCCTGATGTTTCATGGATAACTTGGGGTTCCCGTGTAAAAATAAGTTTCCCTTTTAATCGTTCTACTTTTTTAGGATCAATAGGTTCTTGATTTACTAATTTAGAATTTAATAAATAAGGTAAAATTTCTTGACGAGTTTTTCCTTCTAAATCGCTTTTAGTTAAGTCCTCAGACCTTCTAAAAAACCGTTCAAATAATGCGTGATCATGACAATATACCGGGATTTCTCTTTCAACTTCGCATAAAATGTCATAAAACGCCCCAGTATGATCATAATGCCAATGGGATAAAGCAATGGCATCAACATCATAAAGTGGATATCCTCTTACATTAATATTATGTAAAAAGGTTAAATTAGACCCTCCCGCATCAAATATAATTTTCTTAATTAATGTTCTTTTGTACTCCTCCTGGGGATGCTCTTTCTCATGAATGTTGATTAAAAAACCCAAGCCGTGCTCAGCTAAAGATTTGGTAGCAAAAAGCTTATTAAACTCAATAAATGGTAATCCATAAGTTCCTTGAAAGGGTATCACACTATTATTTGTTAAGAGATTAATTTCTATTTCTAACATTTTTTTTACCTTTTATATTTCTATTTGATTTATAAAAAAAGAATGATATAATTCCCAAGGAGTATAAGAATAATCGCAAATAAAAATCTTTTCCGAAATTTCTCTTTTAATATAATTACTGAAAAGATTTGTTGCACCAAGGGAGTGCTTGCAGTCAGTGTGGAAGTAACAATTAACCCGTTGATTTCTGCAGCTTTAATAAATAAAGAATCTGCCAATCCCAAAGATAAAGCTCCTGCTATTCCAATATAAAAAGAATATTTAATAAATTTTCTATTTTCTTTGCGAAAACTGGCTAAATAATCACGCTGAAATATGCTAAGAATGCCTATAAAAATAGTTGCTAATGCCACCCGCAAAAAGTTAGGAACAAACACATCCCCCGTAATGATCCTTGCTTGATTGAATGACACATAAGCTAATGCCCATAGCAAAGCCGCTACAAGCGATAATACCACTCCTGTAATTAAATCTTTTGAAATTTTAGCTTGATCTTCATTTTCTTTGTTCTCCTCAATAGGTTTATCTTTTTTACTTAATAAAAAAACACTCGAAAGTATTAAAGTCCCCCCGATTAGCAAGGATAATTCAATTTCTTCTCCAAAAAAAATAAAAGCCAAAGGATAAACAAATACTAATGATAGTTGTGTTAAGGGATAAGCCCTTGACGCATCAATTTTTTGTAATGCAATGAAATAACCAAGATCACCAATGCTAACACTTACACCAGAAATGAGACAAGCAATAAAAAGATCAAATTTCTGTGTATCATTTAAATTAATGATTATTGCAAAATTACTAAAGATTATTGCAAAGAGGAATGTTCCTATTGAGACGCAGCACAACCGAAAAAACACGTTACCTTTTGCTTGAGTTTTTTTTAACCCAAATTTGTAAATTAACGATGCGAAAGCCCAAGTTAAAATTGTATTAATTGTGAATAAATATCCGACTAATGCTTCCATTTAATTGGAAAAAAAGTATCATTGAATTAAAACATGTCAATTTGCATAAAGAACCCTTAGAAATGAAATTCATTTTTCATATTAAAATCATAATTGAATTTTCTAAATGGATTTTTAGATAACTTAAAGAAACGATATCTTAGTATCTTTTAGGTACTTTTCCTTTCCCAACACATCCATTTCAGCAATTAACCAACAGATTTCATCATACGTCGAAGAGGATTGAAAAATTTGTTCAGATTTCAGCCGAATCTCTTCTATGGAAGCTCTCGGTTGTTGTCGCATTATTCTTTCTGCTAGCATCCAACATAATTCATTATAATCATATTTTTCTTGAGAAATATAATATGCTACAATAGAAATCTTAGTCTTTAAATCCTCCGTTAAATCCCCTTCCTTACTTCCAAATTGTGAGAATTGTTCTTCCGCTTTCTTCTGAATAATTTCTTGCTTGTCAGGAGACCATTCCCTATACTTTTCGATCTGCTCCATCCATTTCTCCGTTTCAGGTTTTTCTAATCTCAATTCCGTACGGTCCACGTGATATGTTTTTGGAATATTTCCCGTTCTTAAATTTTCCATGATAGCTAAAAACGTACCGTATTCTTTTTGTTCTTCCATGACAAGTATTTTTGTATCATTGCCTCTTTCTTTCTCAATCTTCAATTTGAGAAGATTTGCGGATTCCCTTTTTTCAGGGGCGGTTTGACTTCCAATCCAAATAGTTACAATTTCTTGCTCATCCACTACATAAATTTCTTCTGAATAAAATGCCAATTTATAAAGTTTTATTAATTTTCCATTGGCATCCAATTTAAATAATTTCATGGTTATATGAACCTTTAAATTAATTCCTTATCGGGTAATTCTGAATTTTATTAAAACAAAATTGAAAAAAAATGTTCATGAATATCTTAAAGTACTTTTATTTTAATAATTTGTATAATACTATATAAAAATCTTTTAAGAATTACTAAAAACTATTGAATATCTCTATAAAAATGAGATCTTTGTATCTTTTATATATTTTTCTTTTCCTAACACGTCCATCTGAGCAATTAACCAACACACTTCATCATAGGTAATAGATGATTTAAAGATTTGTTCCGACTTCAACCGGATCTCTTCTATAGTTGCTCTTGGTTGCTGTCGCATTAGTCTTTCCGCAAGCATCCAGCACAATTCGCTATACTCATATTTTTCTTGGGAAATATAATAAGCTATAATTGAAACTTTAGCTTTTAATTCTTTAGAAATGTTTTTCTTAATCGTGCCGCAATTAGAAAATTGTTCATCCGCTCTTTTTTGAATAAATTCTTGCTTATCGGGAGAACATTCTCTATACTTTTCAATATGCTCCATCCATCTATCTTCCTTAGGTTTTTCTAATTTTAATTCTGTTCGTTCCTCAAGAATCCGTGGTGTTGTATTTCCTTGCTTTAAATCATCCATGATTGCCAGAAAACTACCATACTCCTTATTTTCCTCCATGAGGAGTATCTTTATTTCATTTCCTCTTTTTTTTTCAATGTTGTTTTTTAACTTATCCATGGCTTTTCTTCTAATAAGAGTGGTTTCACAACCAATCCAGACATTTAATAAGTCTTGCTCGTCTACAACATATATCTCTTTGGAATCAAAATCTATTTTCTCAACTTTTATCAATTTTCCTTTATCATCCAATTTAAATAGTTTCAAATGTAAATGACACCTAAATTCTTCACATTCTCAATCAATATATTTTCTGATAAGTATAAAAAATTATTATCAAAAATTACTGAAGATTGATTTTCATTCTATTTTCTATTAATTGTTTGTTAACTATTAATAAAAGGTTTCTTATTACAGAGCAAAATTTGATATCTAGAAATAAAAGATTACTCAATAATGGAACTTAATTTTTATTTTTTTATCCTGATTTACTATTGATTCTCCTCGAATTCAATCAGCTCGTAGCGCGATTCTCCACTATATGTTTCTTTTTCCTCAAGTTTTCTAATCTTGTTATTTATTTTAAATAACATTCCATTTTCTTGAGCTTTAATGATACTTGTCAGTAACTCTCCCGTGGTAGGTAAACTAATTGAATCATCGCACTCATCTCGAAGAAAGTCTCTCACATTTGTCTGATTATATATAATATTTAATCTTAATTTATGAAAAATGTCTATCATACGCGTGATCCAATCTCTTTTTAAAGGCATGACGATTTTTTTGAAAGTTATTTCGATTTTTCTTTAATATAGTATGGTTTTTCTTATATTTATTTTTTATTTTTTTAGATCAATTTTTCTTCAAATCATATTAAAAGAAAAAATAGTGCTTATCTAAATTATCACATAGTAACCACAGATAAATTTAAATATGCAAAATAATTTTTTTACTTTAGAAGAAGAATTTATAATTCTAAAAAAAAACATAATAACTTTAAAGAAAATCATATTAACCCAAAAAAAAGAGGGATCATTTTAAAATTGGCGTTTGAAAAAAATATAAAAAGTTTGGTCTTTCCCATGGCTTTTCCAGGTCCTCGCTTAGGGCATTCTACAATGTTGGGAGAAGCTCCTGAAAAATACTTATTAGACTCTATTAAATTTTTAAAAAATTTGAAATATTTTGATGGTCTGGAAATTACCCATATTAAAGATCCTGAAATAAAAGCTAATTTTATAAATGCTATCAAGAGTTTTAAATACATCACATATACTGCAGAACCTATCCAGCTTATTAATGAAGATAAATTGATTGACTCTTCGGATATCAGTTCGATTGACGAATTAGAACGAGAAAATGCGGTGAATAGGCTAAAATGGTACATGAATGAGGCATATGAATATGACGCAAAGCAATTTACTTTTTTAAGCG
Source organism: uncultured archaeon (assembly GCA_964388035.1). Classification (GTDB taxonomy): domain Archaea; phylum Asgardarchaeota; class Lokiarchaeia; order Sigyniarchaeales; family SOKP01; genus JALGVJ01. The sequence goes on along the minus strand of CAYLZE010000062.1, from coordinate 7,887 downwards.
GTGAAGATCCAGGCACAACTAGTGGAAATCGGAGCCGAAAATTGGCAATTGATTCTCTAACCAAATCCATTGATGAATTATGCCATTTTAATAAAGAATTAGCGAAAAAATATAAAAAAAAAACCTTGAAAATTACCTTGGAAACATTCGATAGATTAGATGAACCGGGCCATAAAAATCAATTACTTGGGCCTTCTGATGAAGCACGCGCACTTGCTGTTGAAATACGCAATCTTTATCATCATGAAGAGTTCGGGTTGTTATATGATTTATCGCACATGTTTCTAATTAAAAATGGGTATGATCACGAGGAATTCTCCGTAATTAGAGCTCTTGCTCCTTTCTTAAATTGGATCCATATCGCAAATAGCGTTTCGGATAAGAGCGACGAGAATTATGGGGATTCTCATGTCTCCCTGGATTATCCCAACGGAAATGTTACTCCAGAAATCCTCAAAAACTTTCTTAAGGTTTTGAAAGAAATTAATTATGAAGAAGGAATCGGATTCGAGTATACTCCACGTGGAAGGCAGTTAAGCGAGTCAGTGATAAAAATTGCCATCGCTGGGTTCGAAGAAGCACGACAGCAAATTGATGTGAATTATGCTTTAGGATCCTATCGTTTCAAGACCAGGAGTTTTTTACCGGAAAAGATTTTCTACATGATAACCGAGATGAAAAAGGGTAATTTTAATGAAATTCTTAAAAAAGAATATGAGGGTAGAATAAAGAGAGCACGCCCATGGAATTCTGACTTGGTTATTATTGCGGCAGATCATCCTGCTCGCAGGGTCACTAATGTGAGGGGTGAGGAATTAGCGATGGGAGATAGGCAGCAATATTTAGGTAGAATCGTCAGGGTCTTAATGTTGGATGAGATAGATGGGGTAATGACCACGCCCGATGTCATGGATGATCTAATGATCCTTAACTATCTTATGAAGCAAAAAGAAGGAAAAAGTTTCATGGATAACAAGATTTTAATCGGGTGTACTAATCGTGGAGGATTATCTGGGTCAAACTTTGAAATGGACGATGTAGTTACGGCATATTCGGTGGATGACATTAATAAATTGGGGTTGGATGGAGTAAAAATGATGTTTCGTTTAGACTTGAAAACCAATATGGCTCGATATAGTCAGCGTACCTTAGAAACATGTTCCAAAATGGTTAGGGCTTGCAATACGTACGGTATTCCCGCATTTATAGAACCATTGCCCGTGGAGCGTCAAGATACAATGGAATATAAGGTGCTCTTGACTCCTGAAGATTTAATTAAAACGATCGGAGTAGCTACTGCCATTGGAGGTAGCTCGGCAAACATCTGGTTAAAAATTCCCTACGTAGATGACTATGAACACGTGGTAAGAAGCACGAGTAATCCGATACTGATGTTAGGAGGAGAAAGCACGGGAAATCCCACGGATATTCTCGAAGAATTTGAAAAAGGCTTAGGAGCGGGAAAGAATATAAAAGGATGTCTCGTGGGGCGTAATCTACTTTATCCTGGTTATGATGATCCCCGAGCTGTGGGATTAGCGGTATCCAAAATCATCCATGAAAACATGAACACGGAAGAAGCAGTGAAAATTTTGTCAGAAAATCGGGGTAAAAACATGGATTTTCTTACAGAGAAAATAATGGGTATCTCTTTTAGTCATGATGAATTAGGTTCTCTATAGCAATTTGATAAATAATAAATTTATAACGATGGACAATGAGATTCCTTTCTTTTCATTGCGATTATTTCAAATATAACACGACAAAGAAAAGCCGCTCAAAAATTCTAGAAGATCTAACGGATGAAAATAAATCAGGTGAAATGAACGAAGTCATCGTACTTTTTATCAGTTTTGAAAAGTTAGATGAGAATAATTCACTCTTATTTGATAAAGCCGAAAAAGAAATAAAGAGAATTATTAATGATTTGAAGGTAAATAACATCGTCCTGCTCTCCTTTGCTCATCTTTTTGGAGAATTAAGTACGCCAGAGTTTGGATTTACTGCAATAAAGAAATTAGAAGAAAACTTAAATAATTCTGGATATAAAGTTCTCCGTCCTCCTTTTGGTTGGTTTAATGAACTTGATTTTAGAGCAAAAGGACATCCCTTGTCACGAATCTCAAGGAAAATTGAATGAGATCAAATTTCTATCAGATAAGATTGAATAAATATTCGAACCTGAGCCTAGAATTATAATTTAAAATGTATTTCTTTGATTTAATCTTTAATTTATAGTTAATTAGAGAAAATTTTTAATTTAGTAAGTTCTTTAAAGAAAGTATGAGAAAAGAAGAATTATTACAAAACCGTACTTCGCCATTTCTTAGACATATCCAGAGCATGAAGCTGCAAGAAGGGGAAGATACATTCGCTTCGAAAAAAGCCCACATTAAAACGGGTACCACTACGGTTGGATTAACTTGTAAAGATGCTGTTATCTTAGGAACGGATAAAAGAGCTTCAATGATGTATTTTGTAGCAAGTAAAACTTCTGAAAAGCTTCACAAGATTCAAGATCATTTATGGATGACGATCGCAGGATCCGTGGCAGATGCTCAAAATTTAATTGACATTTTGAGAGCCGAGACCACTTTATATCAGTTAGAAAAAGAAAAACCCATTAAAGTAAAATCTGCTGCCCAGATTCTATCAAACATTCTTTATTCTAAGAAACAATTTCCTTTTGAAGTTGGTTTAATTCTGGGAGGCATCACGGAAGAGGAAGGACCCGTCATTTTTGATGTGGGTGCGTACGGTTCCTTATTACCTGAAAAATATTGTGCTATTGGCAGTGGTCAAAATTTCTCATATGGTGTGCTTGAAGCCAAGTATAAAGAAAACCTAACGGTTGAAGAGGGAAAGAACATAATAAAAACAGCTATATCTGCCTCAATTATTCGGGATATGGCCAGTGGCAATGGGATTGATATTGTCATAATTAAAAAAGAAGGAACTCCTGAACGGATATTTTTCCCTATTTAATATGGATTAGGTTTAACCAATAAAAAATTATATTTCTTTAATATCTTTAACTCTTTTTATCGCATGTAAACTTTTTAAATTAAATTTTGCTGTTCTTATTCTTCTTTTTGAAGAACAAATAAAAAGAATTAATATCTTGAAAAAGAAAAAGCGTATAAAAAATTCTAGACTCAATCGAGCAAACTATTAGGCGGAATGGGTTTCAGGAAAAAATGGTAAAAATTATTAAGATTTTTCGAATATTAAATTATTCTATTAAAATAAATTAGTTTTTAAATGTAAAAATCTATTATATCTTTGGATTTTGGTGAAAATTTAGATGCAACAAGAGTCCGATCGACATAAAGAGGCTGTTATTAATGATAAACCATTTGTAAGCACACGTCATAGAGATGCAGAACCCGATACTTTTGATCCAAGTGTTCCAAGATTAGGAAGGAGGGAAAGTGAACCACATGCTGCAGAAATTTCTTACTTATATGATGTACTGACAACTAACTTTCCTGAAGATAGAACTATATGGGATCTCCATCATTATTTTACGAAAAAAAATATTGATATTGATATCCAATTTGATATTTCCTATTTTAAAGGATTAAAAATTCCTTATACATTATCATCATATAAAGTGGGAGAATTTAATAATAAAGTACCAACGATGGCAATTAACATCCTCTCAAAAAGCACCTGGCGTTCCGATATAGGAGAAAAAGTCGATCTATGCCATCTTTTATCCGTATCCCTATATGTCGTTTTTCCCTCATATAATGTGGCAACAGAATTATATAAACCTCCTTTTCTTCGAGCTTATGTTTTAAAGCAAGATGGAACTTATGAAGTACGTGAAATCCGAAAAGTTATCAATGAAATCGAAGGAGTATTGGACATGGATGCCATTATTGATGTATCTGATATCGTTCCTTTTCGTTTGGGTCTGTGGAGACGAGCGATAAAACATCAAAAAGAAGAATCTCTTTATCGTTTAGTATTAATAAATCCCAAGGAAAAGGAAATCTTATTGACGGAAAATGAGAAAAATGAACAATTACTTAATGAGCAGGCCCAAAAAATCAATGAGCAGGCCCAAAAAATCAATGAGCAGGCCCAAAAAATCAATGAGCAATCCCAAAAAATCAACGAGCAATCCCAAAAAATTGATCAGATGAAATCTGAAAATTTAAAATTGAAAAAACTCTTGGAACAGAAATGAATTACTAGTAATTTGGAAAAGTTAATCATGCAACTTATAAACTAATTTAAAGTGAAACGTTTAATCAATAAATACAATAAACAATAACTCTTTACATGATAAATTTTCAAAAAAAATTTTATTGTGATTATTGATTCTTAATCTTCAATACACCTATTATTTTTTGATTAGTCTCAATTCAAATATTAGTTTAATCCATGAAAATGATTTCAATAGACCTATTTCTATTTTAATTCAAAGGAAGAAAGAACTTTTATTAATAACTTAAGAATTATAAAATATAATAAAAATGTCATTTTATAAACCATAAACTTTAAATTGTACCAATTTGGAAAAATAAAGTTTATAAAAAGAAATTGCTTTAATTAGAACAAGAATGGATTTTTTTAGAAGAACGAGAGCAGTAGTTTTAATAGAATTTTTGTTTTTTTTTGGAAAAAAAGGAAAAAAAATAAAGTAAGGATAAATCGATGAGCTACAGAATATTAGTTGACTTATCTCACAATGAAGAAATAGAAGAATTTCCGGAGTTTTCATTAGGGGAAGATGATTATGAAGTTCATTATATCGATCGAAATGAAGGTCCTATTGACTTTGACCTACTTGAAGATTTTGATATTTTATTCATTGGAAATATACAACATGATAAAAAGAATAAAGATGATAGAATTACTCCCGATGAATTGAAAGCGATAAAGAGATTTATCGGAGAGAGTGAAGGAGGCTTGCTTCTAACCTCTGGGGCAGGAGGCGACAACGATATCTTAATGAAAGAAGGATCCATCAGAGTATTGTATAAAATTACCGGAGTGAAGCGTTTTTGGAACGGAATCATATTAGAAACAGGATCCAATTTTTTAGTGAATAAAGAAAATGTGTTAGCCACTGAATTGTTTAATCATCCTATCACAAAAAAGGTGACCGAACTCGTTTTTCCTAATTCAACATTCTTAACATTATCGGATGAGGATGTGGATGATATCGTAGTGACCTCTGAGAAGGCAGAGTTTAAATACTTATCGGACGAGGAAATCAGTTCAATAGGCACCGTGCCAATATGCTGTGCCTCTACATTTTATAGTGGGCGATGTGTTACTATAGGATCATCGGAGTTTTTATTGGAGGACAGTGACTACGGGATTGACTCAGGAGATAACTTGAAATTTTTAAAAAATGTAGTTCGTTGGCTTAATTTTGAGACTTAAAGCCGCACCCTAATGAAATTTATTTTATCATAATTCTCTTTAATACAATTATATCAATATTACAGAAATGGTAAACTATTGAGGGATACTTAAATCCTGAATTTAAGGGAATTAAATGATATTCCTGAGATTCAAATATCTTCATAATGTACTCTTTTTTAATTAATGAGTAAAGGAGGTAATTTATCATGGTTTTTCGACTACACCCTTCTTATGCAGAAGAAGTCTGGAAAAATGAGGAAATTAAACATAGATTTTCAAGATATAAAGGCATAATTAACGGAACGCAAATCGCCAGATATCTAATTGCAAAGACAATAAAGTGGGAACGCAAAGAAAAAAGTACTCTTCAGAGCAAGATCGAGGAATTTAATGGACTTACTCTAAAATTTCGAGAGTTATTAAAAGAAAATTATAATCTCTTAATAAATCGAAAAGTTCAACAAAATTCATATCTGGATCTTGCGGAAAAGATTGCACAAGAATACTTGAAAAAATGCAATTTTTGTGAGCGAAGATGTGAGGCAAATAGGCATGAGGGTGAGAAAGGATATTGTTGCGTTCCGAAGGATGCATATGTATCATCCGCTTTCTTGCATTACGGAGAAGAAAATGTTTTAGTGCCAAGTGGCACGATTTTTTTTCAAGGGTGTAATTTCTCTTGTTGCTTTTGCCAAAATTATGATTTATCTCAAGAATGGAAAAAAAGGGAGGACATTGGAGCTGTTGCCCGATATGTGGATGGAATCTCTCTTGCTAACTTAGCAAATAAGTTATTTGAGAAAGGAGCGTTAAATATTAATTACGTGGGTGGAGACCCAATTCCAAACATTCACATCATTATCAATAATCTAAAGCATCAAGTAAATAACGTTTGCCAATTATGGAATTCCAATTTTTATTTAACAGTAGATAGCTTATCCCTAATTTTAGATTTGATTGATTTTTGGCTCCCCGATTTCAAATATGGAAATAATGAATGTGCTAAGAAATATTCGGGGGTTAATGATTATTATAACATAATTAAACGTAATTTGAAGATCATCTATGATGAGGGAAGTGGGGAAATCATTATTCGTCATTTGGTCATGCCTAATCACGTGGAGTGTTGTTCTAAACCCATTTTGGATTTTGTGGCAAAAGAAGTCCCGAATTGCGTTGTAAATATAATGGCTCAGTATAGACCCGTATATCATGCCTCCAGATATCCGGAGATAAATCGCCATCCAACATCAGAAGAAATTAAGGAGACTAAACGTTATGCTAACGATCTTGGAATTATATATAAACCTGTTTCTTGAATTGGCTGCTATTATAATCTAATTTTTTTACCCGAGAGCAGTAGTTCCATCTTAAAAAACTCTTTTAGAAAAATCTATAAGTTATCCAATATTTCTCTTTTTAATATAGAATTACTGTAGAAGTTATTTAAAATGAGCCTAAGACTTGAAAATATCAAAGGGCTAGGGAAAAAAACCGTTGATTCTTTAAAATCAGCTGGGATTGATAGTGTAGAAAAATTAGCGGGGACGAATGTAGAAACATTGTTAGAAATTGAGGGTATTGGCGAAGCTTCAGCAAAAAAGTTCATTGAAAGAGCCACTGAATTATTAAATGAGTCTAAAAAAACTGAACCTGTTGAGCCAAGCGAAAAAAGTAAGGTAGAAGGAGATAAACCCGAACCAGAAACGAAAATCGATGAAGATGAAGAAAATGTTAAATTAGAATTAAAAAAAGCTGAAGAAAAAAGAAAAAGATTAGAAGGAAAACCCGTCGAAAAGGGAGATTTTCTCTTGGTTAAGATCACGGGAAAAACCCAAAAAGGACAAGTATTTAGAGTTTCTTCAATAGAAGACGCAAAAAAAGCAGGAATATATGAAGAGGAAAAAGAAAAGCAAGGTTATTATACTCCCGAATTCGTAATAGCGGGAAAACCTGGTTTTTTAAATGAGGGATTGACAGAAGTTATAGAAAATATGAAATACTATGAAAAAAAATCCGTCAGAATACCTCCCATCAAAGCATTTGGAAAACGAGATCCTCAAAAAATTGAAAGAATAGGAATAGCTAAATTTAAGCAAATGAACGAGGGAAAAAATCCCCAAATGGGCCAGGATTTTGCAAAAAAAAGTACGGGACAGCGTGGTGTAGTAAAGAATATTGCTCAAGGAAAAGTATTGGTTGATTACAACCACCCTTTAGCAGGACAGAATGTGGATTATAACGTGGAAATTAGTGATAAAATTGAGGATTTTAATGATAAAATACAGTATTTCATGATATCGAAGGGAATTCCTAAGGAAAATATCGGAGATTTTAAAGTAAACTATGTTAAGGATGAAAAGCTCCTTGAAATCACCATTCCCAAAATGTTCCTATTTCAAAATCTAACTTATTTGAAATTTGCGTTAGCAATGGATCTTCAGACGCATATGACGGATGAAATTGATAATGTTAAGTTCATCGAGATTTTCGAGAAAATGCCTA
>CAYLZE010000061.1:0-30579 GCA_964388035.1 uncultured archaeon | reverse complement strand
ACAGAACCTACATTTCCAAACCCTTGGACAATTACACTTAATTCGGAAAGAGTTAAATCTAACTTCTTAACCAATTCTTCTACAACATAAAAGAGACCCATACCCGTAGCCCTTACTCTTCCTAAAGAACCACCAATTTGCACGGGTTTTCCTGTTACTACGCCAGGTGTCGTTTCGCCTCTGTGCATGCTGTAAGAATCCATTATCCAGGACATTATCTGGGCGTTGGTATTTACGTCAGGAGCGGGAATATCTCGCGTGGGTCCTATAATGTTAAGAATTTCTACCGTAAATCTCCGAGTTAAATGTTCCAATTCTCTTTTTGAAAGTTTTTTAGGATCAATTTTTATTCCTCCTTTGGCTCCTCCCAGCGGCAATTTGAGCAATGCAGTTTTCCAGGTCATCCACATGGCCAATGCTTTGAGCTCTTTTAAGTTAACAGCGCTACTATATCTAATCCCTCCTTTTCCAGGTCCCCTCACGGTGGAATGTTGGACTCTATACCCTTTAAAAACTTTTAATTTACCATCATCCATTTTTATGGGGATGGAGACGGTTAAGATTCGTTCCATGTATTTGAGTTTTTCATGAAAGTTGGGATCGAGATTTATAAGTTTAGCTACGTTTTCTAATTGTTTTTTTGCATTTTTATAGGGATTCATTTCATTTTCCATGATATTGCAAGAATTGAACCCTAAAATTTAAAGCTTATCGTTTTGATTCAAAAAAGAAGATTACAATAGAATAAGAATTTTCATATTAAGAACATTGAGAATCTTTATATTTTTTAATAAGATATTGATCAATAGCTTTTGCTGCCTTTCTTCCAGCACCCATAGCAGATATTACCGTTGCGGATCCTGTAACAATATCACCTCCGGCAAATACATTTTCTATATTGGTACGACCATCTTCGTCTGTCATGATGTATTGTCTTGCTGTGAGTTTTAAATCAGGAATTTTCCTCAATAATAAGGTATTAGCACTAGTTCCAATCGCAATGATGACCATATCGGTATCAATGGTAAAATTAGACTTTTCAATTGGTACTGGAGATCTCCTTCCCGATTCATCTGGTTCTCCCAATTTCATTCTTTCTAAAACCATTTCTTTTACATTGCCCTCAACATCTCCAATAAATTCCATGGGATTCGTTAAGAACATGAAATTAATTCCTTCTTCCTTCGCGTGGTGAATCTCTTCCTTACGGGCGGGCATTTCTACTTCAGTTCTACGATATATAATTGTTACCTTTTTTGCTCCTAATCTGAGAGCCGCACGCGCCGAATCTACGGCGACATTTCCTCCGCCAATTACGGTGACTTGACTTCCTACATCAATAGGAGTGTCATATTCTGGAAATCTATAAGCTTTCATTAAATTGGTGCGCGTGAGGAATTCATTTGCAGTTAAGACACCATTTAATTCTATGCCACATATTCTTAGCATTTGTGGCAATCCGGCTCCAACTCCTATGAAAATCGCTTTAAACCCCAAATCTTCTAAATCTTCAATAGTAAGGAGCTTACTTATGATAGCATTATACTTTATTTTAACGCCTAAAAGTTGAACAGTCTCTATTTCATCTTTTACGATTTCTTTAGGCAATCTAAATTCGGGAATCCCATAAACCAGAACACCACCTCCCTCATGAAAGGCTTCAAAAATTGTAACCTCATATCCTAATCGGACCAAATCCGCAGCACACGTTAATCCTGCAGGACCACTCCCAATTACCGCAACCTTAATACCATTGGGAGGCCTACAATCAGGACATACTTTCAATTGGTTTTTTCGCTCCCAATCCGCAATAAATCTCTCTAAATACCCTATTGCGACCGGCTTATCAATCTTTCCTAATAAACAGAATTCCTCACATTGTATTTCTTGGGGACAGACTCTCCCACATATGGCTGGCAATAAATTATACTGTTTAATACTATGAGCGGCTTCATTATATTTTCCTAATTTCAGGAATCTGATAAATTCGGGAATATTTACATTTACGGGGCATCCTTGAATACATGAAGGATTTCCACATTGCAAACATCTCAAAGTCTCTAATCTAACCATTTCAGGAGTGAGCCCTTGGGGAACCTCCAAAAAATTCTTACTTCTTTCCACGGGATCTTGTTCAATCATTTTTTGTCTGGGAATCTCTTTATAAAACTTCATTTTGGAGCGAGCAATCTTACGTAATTGCGTGAAGTTTTCATCTGTCTCTTTAATTAGCTTCTTTTTTATTAATTGATGTTCCGAGGATTTTTGGAAAAGTTCTAATCCTCTTTTAGATCTTATAATCACGGTAGACCAATCTGGATCAGAACCAATAAAGCCTATAGAAATATCAGCATGTTCAGCTGTCAAATCGCTACATAAGAAGCAACCATAACGCCCGTATTCCTTTACATTTTTTATGGGAATATCATGATGTTTTCCCTCGTTATCGTAAATGATGAATCGTCCCCCATGAATGTTCATTTTTCTGATCTCTTCGGGCTTTTTCTGGAATTTGCTTTTTAATATTTCCACTATTTTAGCATGGTCAAATGATTCCATGCAAAAAATACCGATTTTGATCCAAATATTGTCAAAAAGTGGCTTATTAAGAGGATATGCGGCAACTTTCTTAAGTGCTTGCATCGTACAAGGCGTTCCAACCACAGCAATTGACTTTCTAGCCCTTGCTTGCTGTAGGATCTTTAATAAATGGGCATTAGAGTATTTAGTACCACCACTGTTTAATAGTTCTTGTTCGTTAAATGCTAAGTAAGGGAAGGGCTTAAGGCTAAATTCATCTTTCAATTCCCCAACTACTAGTGCTGTATCAATCAAATTTTCTAAAAAAGCTGTTTTTAGTAGACTGGTGACAACTCCACCATCTTGAGCCACTTTTTTTATCTGTTCATCATTGGTTTGAGCCGTATAAATTTCCTTGTAATAATTGAGTTCTTTAAGAAATTTATCATCTTTCTCTTTTTTTACCCCCACGTCATTTAAAAGATTTGGAAAGAAGGTTCGATGACAACAGGCATAACATAACCCACATTTAATACAAGCTCCCTCATCTATTTCTAATACATCATTAGTGAAATTTATGGCATTAGTGGGGCATGTGGAAACACATAGTCCGCAACCCGAACATAGATTCCTTTCTTTTAATTCTAAAATAGTAGGAAAGACCCCCAGCTTATCGTTTTTCTTCTCTAAACTCCTATAAAACTCCGAGACTTCTCCAACGAATTCCAATAATCCCGCCTCCTTTAAATATTCCAGATTTAACCCCACTGCATTTCGGGAAATTTTAAACTCTTTAGCTAATTTCTCTACATCTATCTCATTATCGATTTTAATTTTTTCAAGAATTTCGTATCTAAGTTTTTCTGCTTGCATTAAAGCAGCTATAAAAACCTCAAATTCACTTTCTGTATACTTTTTGGAGGCTATAATTTTATCTTTATTACTTAGCAAAATATCGATTAAATTGCTTCTGAATTGCATTAAATCAACTCACCTTTCTGAACTTTTCAAGAGCTTTGCAATTCTTTTCAAAAAGGTTTAAGGATTTTAATTCCTGCTCTTGAAATCGTTTCGCTCTCTTGATTAAATTATCAAAATCTACGAGATGGCCGTCAAAATCTGGTCCATCCACGCAAGCAAAATAAACTTGACCCGTAGTAGAAAGAAATCTACACCCACCACACATGCCGGTTCCATCCACCATTATTGGATTCAAGGAGACCATGGTTTTTATTTTCGGAAGGCTTGCACTTCCATTAGTGGTTAATGTAACGTATTTCATCATGATGAGAGGACCTATGGCAATGACTAAGCTAATGGGTTCATTAGACATTAAATCTTTCAAGGGACCTGTAACAACGCCCTTAATTCCTTCCGAACCATCATCCGTGCATATTATTATTTTATCACTCACTTCTGCCATTTTATCTTTCCAAAATAACAGATTACTCGTGCGTGCTCCGAGAATGGAGATTATTTCGTTTCCGGCTTCTTTTAATGCTCTTGCTTGGGGGTAGCAAGGTGCTATTCCCACTCCACCCCCTATAATGATAATCGGATGCGGATATTTTTCTACGGAAATGGGATTTCCTAAAGGGCCCACCACATCTTGAATGTAATCTTCCACTTTAAGTTCAGCTAATAACTTTGTACTTTTTCCTATTACTTGAAACACAATCGTGATAGAACCTTTTTCCAGATCATAATCTGCTATTGTAAGCGGGAAGCGTTCTCCTGTTTCGTTTATCCTTAGAATAATAAAGTTCCCTGGTTGAGCCTTTTTAGCTATGAGGGGGGTAGCAAGCTCCATCTCTAGCAGGCTCCCATCGGATATTAGATATCTTTTCTCTATAATTTTAAACGGCAATTTTTAGAACTTCATCCCCGTAATGATGCCATTATATATAGTATAAAAGAAAATAACGAATAAAATCCATCTTATTTTTAGTTAAGTAATTTTAAACAAAAAAACCATATGATTATAGGAAAAAATTATTCTCGGATAACATGTTATGTCTAGTAAGCGTATTTTTCCTATCAAAATGATAATAATAAGAATTTTTAAAATACGTATCTTCTTTACAATAAATTGATTCAAAATTAAAATCCGTTAGATCAAAATGGATCAAATACTGGTTCTGGATTTCGGAGGGCAGTACTGTCATCTTATTGCCCGCCGCGTTAGAGATTTTGGAGTGTATGCTGAGATTTTACCGTACGATGCGGAATTGGATAAAATAAAAAGCATGTCTCCAAAAGCTATAATTTTATCGGGGGGTCCGGATTCTGTTTATGAGCCCAATAGTCCCCAATTAAACCGCGATGTATTTAATTATATTTTAGAGCAACGGATTCCTCTTTTAGGAATCTGCTACGGACTTCATTTAATCGTTCATGAACTCGGAGGAATAATCGAACCCAATGAAAGCAAAGAATATGGGAGGACCCTTTTAGAAATAGTAGATAAAAGTACCCTTTTTTACTCATTACGCTCCGAGGAAACGGTTTGGATGTCCCATGGAGATCAAATAAAGAAACTTCCGCAGGACTTTCAGGTCATTGCTCGCACGAGCACTTGTCCCATTGCTGCGTATCGAAACGAGGATAATACCTTATTTGGGGTCCAGTTTCATCCAGAAGTAGTTCATACTCCAAAAGGAAACGTAATATTAGAAAACTTTATCGTTAGAATTGCTAAATGCGAGAAACAATGGAAATTAGAAAATTGGATTCAGAAAACAATTAAAGAGATTCAGGATCGCGTTGGGCAAAATAACCGGGTAATATTAGGATTGAGCGGGGGTGTCGATTCTTCCGTTGCGGCCGTTTTGCTTCACGAGGCAATTGGAGATAGATTGCATTGCATTTTTGTAAACAATGGATTATTACGAAAGCACGAAGTAGAAGAAGTCCAGAAAAGATTTAAAGAGAAATTAGGATTTAAAAATTTTCATCACGTTAACGCCGAAGAGATTTTCTTAAAAAGCTTAGAAAACGTGGAGGATCCTGAAAAAAAACGGAAAATTATCGGGCATGCCTTCATCGAAGTCTTCGAAAAGAAAGCCTTAGAGTTAGAAAAACAATTTCCTGACATTACATTCTTAGCCCAAGGGACGATATATCCTGATCGGGTGGAATCTGCCGCCACCAGTAAGGCTGCTGCCAAGATTAAATCTCATCACAACTTGACGCTTCCGGAGACCATGAAATTGGAATTGCTTGAACCGCTGAGAGATTTATATAAAGATGAAGTCAGAAGGATTGGGGCGAAATTGGGTTTAGATGAAGACGTGTTGAAACGTCATCCTTTTCCGGGGCCGGGTTTGGCGGTAAGATGTCTTGGTGCCATCAACAAGGAAAAGCTTGACACGCTTAGGGAGGCAGACTACATCTTAATAGAAGAAATTAAGAAAGCGGGCAAATATGATGAGCTATGGCAAGTATTTTGTGTCTATATTCCCGTGAAAACGGTAGGAATAATGGGGGATTTCCGGACCTATGAAAATATATGCTCTATTAGAGCCGTGGAGTCCTTGGATGCCATGACTGCCAGTTTTGCTAAATTAGATTGGGAATTATTGGATAAGATCGCAACCCGCATTATAAACGAAGTGAAAGGCTTTAATCGCGTGGTTTATGATATATCAAATAAACCTCCCGCAACAATCGAATACGAATGATTTTTCTTTTTTATTCTCGATTATCCTGATCATCTTGTAGCGATTTGTTACAAGAAAATGCTGCTCATCATGCCACCTGTTATTATACAGAGTTTTGTTATATAGTCCATTTCAGATTTATTTTAATATTTTCTTCATAAATTTAGATCTGTTTTATTTAAAAATAATAATTGTTAATTCTTCCTCATAAGAATTATCTAAAAGGTATTATATTATTTAAAATGCCTCTCGTGTTTGAAATTAGATTAATAATATATCTTATTTCTTAAATCCATGGAGATATTATGTGAAATCGATAAAAGAAGCCCTTAACGCTTCTCAATCATTATATTAAAAGAACTAAAAAGAAGATTTTTAGACGACAACTCTTCCTTATCCAAAAACTCCATCCGGTAAAGATTTAGAACTGAAATTATATTTAATTGAATATATTGATTATTCAAATAGAAAATATGTTTTATATTTTGATTTCGAATGTATCATTCGAGTACGAGTTCGATTATGACTTTGGATTTTACAGAATTCTTTATTATACAATTTTCTTCAGATTTTTCTATTATTCTTCTCGCTTTTTTCTCAAATTTTGAGTCAGTTAATTGAAGAGAAAGTTTTATATGAATTTCCGTCACCACAGTTCGGGAAATGCCTTCAATTTCAACTGAATCAACAATTCCTGTGGACTTTATACGAAATTTTTCGATTTGCAAATCAGAATTTTTAGCAATGGCAAGAAATGTGTTAGCGAAGCAAATGCTAGCAGATGCTACAAAGAGATGCTCGGGAGACCAATAACCTGCAAATCCACCCCGATTCTCTGGAGTTGATGCAATAATATCAGGAAATCCCTCAGAGGAGATTTTTACCATTCGCTTGAAAGGAATTTCCTGTTTTTCCCAATTGAGTTGGATTTCATATTCCCACATAGATAGATACCAAATTCATTTCTCAATCTTTCAAGAATACAATGAGAAATGATTGTGTTGTCATTATTAATTAAATTTCATATTATATTTACTTCTTGGAGTAAAAGAAACAATGAAGGATTGTATTTAAAAATTTAATCTAATATTCATTAATGATGTTCTAATTCTTTAAATTTTAAATGCTAACAAAAATTTAGTTATAAACTATTGTTTTTTAAGAATTCGAATCTTATCGCTAAAATAGAGTATTTCTTTGGCATTTTGAAACCCCATATAAATTGAAAGTATATATGAAAGATTAAGTTCGGGTTCAATGGCTCGTTTAACAAAGAAAAAGTCCAAAAATGTTTCAGGATCGTTTGATATGTATATAAAGTCTGCTTCTGCTAGAAGCATTGGAAATAAAAAAGTAAAAAAATAAACAAAAAATTAATTGGTTTTTAATAATTTCCGGAGTAGATTTCTTTCTTTACCAGTTCCATATCAAGATCTTCTTGCGATAAAACACCTAAATTCCATTTCTTGCATACGTCAATGGCTCTTTGAGAAATACAGGCAATATCCTCCCGATCAATAAGATCTAACTTAAACTTTCTGGCTCCGGCTAATAATTGTTTAATCCCTATTCCTAATTTACTGGTAAAATAAGTGTACACACCAATAGCGGCGGGAGGAATTTCTTTATTATGATACTTCCGGGTCAAGTAATCATACTCTAGAAACGCCTCGTTCATTGTCAGGCTGTCAGGGTCCTTGACACTGGGAAAACCGAGATAATTCAACATTGCAGGGGTGACTTGTTTGTGTTCTATTGCCTTGCTTGCCCAATGTGCTTTCATTGCAGCAGTAATTGGAGCTCGGGCTAAACCTATGCACGTCACGTAGGGGGCACCCATTGCTAATGCTTTAAATATCTGAGTTTCGTTTGCAAATCCTCCTGCAATCGCAATGGTGGGTATTTTAGCATTGGGATTTTTCTTCTTGATCATGTCCAAGCAACCTATGACCAAAGCTTCCAAATATGCAGTTGGGATGGACCCTTCATTCATCATGCTGATAGGACTCATTCCCGTACCGCCTCCCGCACCATCAAAGGTCATTCCGTCTACTTTCCCCTCAACGCCCATTCTTATAATCCAAGCAGTTGCTGAGGGTCGATAAGCACCAGTTTTGATAAAAATGTTTTTCGCTCCATTTTCTCGCACTTGATCAATCTCTTCTAAGACTTGCTCCGTCGTTGCAATGCCCACTCGGGAATGCCTTTCAAAATCCAAGATAAGACCATCTCGATATTGTTGTTCAACAATGGGATCACTTGGATCGGGAATGACGAGATATCCTCTCTCTTGCAATAATTTGGCACGTTCAATGGTGTTTAATCGCACTTCCCCTCCAATTGCCTTAGCACCTTGACCAAATTTTATTTCAAGAGATGTCACGTCTAGTTTAGATGAAACATAATCGAAAACACCGAGTCGGGTGTCTTCTACGTTTTTCTGAACAATGATATCTCCATTTTTACCATCCCAGAATTCGCGATAAGCTTTTATACGGTATTTCATATCTTCTGTTTCGACTACTTTGGGATAGAGCCCGCCATTTTTTTCAAATCTCGCATTTGGGTCCATGCCGACCACATTTTCTCCGATTGTCAAGCTAACACCCGCCATTGCAGCACCTTTGGCTAAGCCTTCCCAATTTTTTCTAGCAACATACGTGCTTCCTAAACCAGCTATGACCAAGGGGAGTTTTTGTTCGATATTACCCCATTTTGAACTGATATCCGTATTAGGAAATATTACTTTATCTTCGTTTAATTCATCAAGACCTTTAGCTCCTCTACACTCAAATTGTATCTGAAAATCTCCAAAAGAAAAACCAAAATCTTTGGGAGTGCCGGCAGTGGAATCTCCAAAATGTTCTCGCAAGGGATAAAGGACCTCACGACCTCGCAATGCACTTTTACTCACTTCACACCACACGGAACAATCTGCGATGCATATGGGACATAATCCCGATTCGCAAGAATCTTCCACGCGGGTTCGGGCACCAATCATGCTCGATCTGTGAGTGATTAAATTAAATTTTGTTATTTATTTCACCTTTTTGCTATATCATATATATTAAAGAATACTAATTATATTGCTTGAATTGTTTAAAATTTTATGAAAAGTTATGATATAATCAATATAATTAGTATAATTCTTTGAAAGAAAAATTATAGATTTCTCAATAAAGTGAACATTAATCACTATTCCCACTCCTTTCCCCCTTTTTTTACGTGAATGATCAATTTTTGCTTTAAATCACATTAAGTTGTTCGATATTCATTTTAAACAAAAATAACCAAAGAAAAGAAATCCTTATTGTACTTTTCAATCAATACGTTTCAATATAACTTGCTTATATTTTTTTTGAAATTATTATACTTTTTTTGAACTTTGCAAATATCCTGCAATATTTAAGTTATTGGCAAGTACCTTAAATATAAAAGCGATTGCAATATATTTATGGCGATTAGTCTTATAAGAAGGCTTCTTTTAATTGAATTTATTCTCCTTTTCATCCAATTTGAGTTGGGCATGTCAATCAATCTTTTTATTGCAATTCCCATAGAGATGCCTTTTGCTTTTTTTAGTTATACCGCAGGAATTGAAGTTTTCTTACATGTTAGCGTGGGAATCGCTATTGTTGCCATTGCGGTTATTAGTTTTTTAGAAACCATGGTCTTGAAAATTAAAGCGTTATTTTGGTTATCCTTATTATTATTAATTTTTGTAATTGTGGCGTTGATGGGGGGGTTCATTTTTATCCTTATGGGTCAAAATGACTCCTTCTCCATGTCAATGGCAATGTCCTTTCTTTCCGGATACACGGTTCTTTTTGCATCTTTTTATCTTGTTAGTAGAAACGTAAAGAATTCAGAATAAGAACCAAGTATAATTTTCTCCCCTGCAATGAAAGCAAACCATCATATCGACTCAGAGCTATATACTCCTTGAACCAAGTATAGGATTAGAAATTATTTTGATTTATAGGTAATCTTTTCAAATGATAAAGAATATTATCACACATTCATACCTAATGATGCTTTAAAAAGTAATAGAAAAGGACTATCAAAATATATAGTAGAGTCTAAAAAAACTAATAAGGATATAGTATAATGAGTGAAGAATCAGATGTGTTAGTGATTGGAGCAGGAACTGCAGGAACCTACATGAGCTGGCTATTAGCCAAAAAGGGACATTCAGTAATTTTAATCGATAAAGATGCGCGAAATGATGTGGGAAAGCGATTAGATGTCATCCATTTTGAGACCGATAGATTTGAGAACTCTGGGATTCCCATGCCAAAAGAAGGCATGCCCGAATACCTCGGTACTTTTACTCGATCTACCATTAATTCTCCCGATTTTAAGACCAGAATCACGGTAAGAGCATTACAGACCATCATGCGGTTATCCCCCTTCTTGCAAAGAATGTATGGAATAGTAGAAAAAGATGGAGTAGTTTTAAAATTCAACCATGCGTTCAAGAAACTCATTTTTCAAGATAATAAAATTGTGGGATGTGTTGTAGAAACGGGGGGCAATGCTATCGAATTTCGTGCAAGAGTCATAATTGATGCTTCTGGGACCTCCGCAGTGGTAAGAACCTCTCTTCCTCCGGACTATGGCATTGAAACGTTCAAGCTCGGTCCACATGATGTCATGCACGTTCTTTTGGATTACATTCGATGGAAGAAGCCCGAAGAACCCCATCCTTCCATAGAGAACTCTTACATTTATTATCAATCTTGGTTTGGACCCTCCCTCACGGAAGATGGCGCCATACTAGGAATAGGACAAGGAGGATCATACGAGGAGGCTAAAAAGGCATTGGACATCTTGTTAGAAAAAGCTAAATTTCCTCCTTATGAAGTGATTAAAAAAGAAAGGGGTATCACCCCTTATCGGCGTCCGCCTTATTCCTTGGTAAGCGATGGAATCGCATGCATCGGTGATGCGGGTTGTATCACGTACCCCTTTTCGGGTCACGGGGTCACTGCAACTTGGAATTTATGCAAAATCTTGAATGAAGTGGTAGATAAAGCCCTACAACAAGAGGGATACATCACCCGGGATTTATTGTGGGATATCAATGTTAAATATTATCGAGATCAAGGAGCGAAATTTGCAGGCCTGCTTACCCAATTATCTGGTATTTTAAATATGAGCGAAAAGGAATGGAATTACCTGCTCGAAAAAGAAATGATTTATAAAGGGGGAGATGATAACGAGGAAATTCCCGAGCCTAATAAAGAATATGAAGAGGAAATGAGCTTAGGAGAGATGCTAGCATTTCTGGGTAAATTAATCGCGGGTCTTTTAGGGCGCAGGTTATCCTTTAAAAACGTTAATCAATTATTAAATGCAAATTCTCTCTCGGGAAAGATTAAAAAGCACTATGAAAAATATCCAGCAAAGACCAGTGACTTTGAGGAATGGCTCATGGAAGCAAAGAAATTATGGGAGAAGAAAAAAGTTGCCTATAAACAATTCACCCCAACTTTCAAAATAGAATATCCATGATTCTGACATATCAAATTAAAAGTTGATAAGGAGGTTAAAGGTTTCTAATATCGTCTATCACATCAGAAGCCTCAAAAACTTTTTTTTTAATCAATTTCACCATTTCTGAATTTTCTTCATCTAAATTTTTATTTAATTCTATTATTTCGACAGCATTACATATTGCTTGTAAGATATTTCCCACATTATGTGAATATTTGTCTTTAAGCTCATTTTTTTTATTTGAGCTAATATCATGTTCTAAATG
The DNA here is from genome assembly GCA_964388035.1 of uncultured archaeon. Lineage (GTDB taxonomy): Archaea > Asgardarchaeota > Lokiarchaeia > Sigyniarchaeales > SOKP01 > JALGVJ01. The sequence goes on along the minus strand of CAYLZE010000061.1, from coordinate 18,639 downwards.
AATGAAAAATTCAAGAATAAATACCATCAAACCTATCACAAAAAAGTAATTAACGATTACATCCAAATTATTTGTCACATCGTATAAACCAAAGGAATAACCTTTAAAAAAATAAAATGCACTTACACTAATGTATGCCACCATGAAGGTACATAACGCGTAAAACCACTTGATGCTCTTCTTCACATATCTCATCGTTTCATTTTTTCGTATTAGTAATATTAGAAAGAAAAATGAGAACATAGCAAACATCGTGCTTATTGAAAAACTAATTATAAGATTATTTAAAAATATGGAAATAACTACATTTGGAATGAAAATAAGAATTAATAGTTCGGGCACCAATTTCTTCAAGTTTAAGCTCAAAAAATAAGAAAAAAACCCTATAATTAAGAATAACCCTCCAACTGCGGATAAAATGGCATTGAATGCCAAAAAAGAGGCAACCAAGAACATGTTCTGGAAAAATATAGAAATTATGGGAAAAAAACCAGCACACAATAAAATGAACCAGCCCAGTACAATTACTTTATATCTTAATAGTTTAGACTCCAAATAGAACTCAATCGTGAACATTACTCCTAAGAATCTAATAAAAGCACTAATAAGAAGTGCAAAAAAAACAATTTGATTCATGCATAATAGAGGATATTTTTTTAAAAATTGAAAAGAATATGATCTGGTTACAAATAAATTTATCTCATTTTCTTGCCATGATTCAAAAATGTCTGATAGGTACTTTTCCTATAATTTAAGGAGGTTTAAATCAAGATCAAGAGAAAAAAAAATTAATTTGAGTTAATTTAAAAGTTAATTACGGATTATTTTTATTCTCAGAAGTATTAGATTTGTCCTTTATTATTAAAGAAGCTACCCAATCTGGTAAGAAAAATCCAAGATAATAGAAAATGGATGCAATAATGAGAATAAATCGTGCAAAAGTCTGTATAATCACGTTACCAAAGCTAAAAGTGTCCGCTAAAGCTCCTGCAATAAAAACTAGTACGGCTAATAAAATGAATCTCCCTTTCCAGCGGATTTTTGCATCTATAGATTTAAAAGACTGGAGTGCAAAGAGGGCCCCCGTAATAATGGCAGTGATGATGGTGAATATGAAAAAGAAATAGAGAAACAACGAATTTTGGAATTGAAAGCCCCCATTGTAAATACTAATCAAATCGGGATTAATAAATATAAATACATGATAAACAACTATGTAGGCTAAACTAATTCCAAGATAAAGGTAAAAGAGATTTTTCTTTCTGCCCAAATAAACGATATTATTGATGGAATATATCCAGCAAATCAGAGCTACAGGAATGAACGCAGACATTAAATATCTATATATCACGGGATCTAACCCGGAATTAAATACAAAAGCCAGAATGAACGTTACTGGCAATGGCCACCACGGACTGCTTAAGAAGATCCATGTTAATCCCACGGTAATTAACTCGGTCCTTCTTAAACTAAAATATTTTAATAATATTTTGAGTCCAATAAAAATAGAAATAACAACAAAGGCTAAAGAAAATACGGCTCGGATGATGTCCAATTCAGTGAATTGTTCAACTCCTATTAACAATGTTTTTCATCTCCTAAATTTTTTCAATTATATAAATAATCTCGGTCATAATATATATAGTTCTAGTTTTAAAAGTATTTTAATTTTCATGAGATGTAAAAAGAATTTTCCTTTGTTGATGCTAGAATAAAAATTAAGAAAAAAAAGACCGATTTAGAAATTTTTATTCATTCTTTCCTTGAACATTTCCGTGAATCTTTCCGTGAATGCGAATTAATAAGATAAAAAGTATGACCATGATAATAGAAGTTATCTTATGGACTGCAAACATGATCTCATAAATCAATCCTACCCCCAAGACAGCGGATGCACCACCAGAAACGAGGGAAGAAATGAGAAAGAGTGACACGAAAAGAGTCATTTTATATTCTTGGCTTTTCATTTTATTATTACCTCCATATTGTGATTGTTATTCTTTAAAATTTCAGAGAGGTTTACATCAGGGTGGTGATATTTTTTGCTGTAAGCAACTATCTCTCCTGAAATCGCATCATTTGGGCACCACGCATAGCACGCAGTGCAATTTTCACAATGATGCTGCCACACGGGCTTGTTATCTATCATTTGAATGTTATTTACTGGACAAACTTTTTCGCAAATACTACATCCATTGCATTTATCGGTAATTGTAAAGCTATTATCGGCAAGTTGGATAAGATCTGCGAATGCTATTTTCGAAACGGCTTCATCCTTCTCCTCAGACAATCCTGCAAGCCGTTCAAAACGGGTGCGAAACACGCGCTTAGTTAAAGGGAGAAAGAGCCCCTTTAACACCTTAGTTAAGGTTCCAATCGTCTCAAATATACCTTCCTTTTCATTAATCACCTGTTCACTTATTGCATCGAGTTTTTTTTTCCATGAATCACGTAGCTTCTGTTGCTTTTCTGCATCCTTTTGAAGATCTCTATTGGGATCAATTTTTGTATTAAATATTGCTTTTTTCATTTTCAATCCCAAGGGATATGGTACGCCAATCCGCACGGTATATCCTGCAGCAAGCTTGATGCCTTTAAGCTCCAGCAACTCTTTTAAATGTCCAATCGTATTTCCCGGATCTCCATCATGAATACAAATTGCAAAAACATATCTGGCGCCTAGAACTTCCAACTTATTCAAAAAGCGGTCGACTATGAGGGGAAGACCGCCGAGATCAGCAAAATAAACGGGAAAAATGATGCCAATCCGTTCAGCATCAGCTACTATCCTCTCGCTCTTCATGATAGAGGGGATTGAAACCAAGTTCCCATCAAGCTTTTCAGCAACGTCCCGAGCAACAAACAAGGAATTTCCCGTTCCTGTAAAATAATAAATGATCGTTTTCATTTCCTTCACTTTTTATTTTGGAGTTTTTTTAAAGAAACTCCTGGAGTTCTTTTTTTTACCTTGCATACTTATCATTTCAAAAAAAAATTGAACATGAGAAGAAAAATCATTAGTTAATTCTTTAATCAGCGAGTCATAGGTTGCCTCATTGTAATCAAGAAGATATAATTTGAATATGAGAAAAAGATTATAATTATAAAATTCTCTGGCAAGCATGCCGGGATCATATTTTTTCATAATACGTCCATTTTCTATCATTTTTTTGAAAATTTCAGTCCAAAACATGTAAGAGGGTTCCACGTATTGATTTTTAAAGAAGTCTAAACACTTTTCATTTTGATAGAGTTCAATACAAACAATTCTTAGGATTTTTTTAATATTTGTTGCTTCCAATATTTTCACCATAAAGTTACTCGCATCCTTTACAAGGATTTTGGGATCAAATGTATTTATTGAAATTTCATTGAGAATATTTTTAGATTCTTCTTTTAGATATTCGATAATAGAATCCATGATGTTTTCTTTTCCCTTATAATGATTATAGATTGAGCTTTCTGCAATATCCACTTGACGCGCAATTTCTCTAATTGAAACTGCATTATAACCTTTTTCCGAAATTAAGTCAATGGCAACATCTCTAATTCGTTCCTTTGTTCCTTTTCCTTTAACTTCACTCACTTTCTTTTCCTCATTCTTCACTTTTTTCAACTTTAATTTCGAATAAAGATACGGACGAGTGTTCGTTAGTTAATAATAATTTTTCCTATTATTTAAACTTAACTATCGAACGTTCGCTAGCTGCATTTTTTTTTTATACAAATTATTCACAAAAAACAATGAGTTGGAACGTGATAATCAATAAATAATCTTTCCAAAATTAGTTGCCCGAAATATAAACATTAAGATAAGCATATCTAATAATTTAATTTGCAAAAGAACACCTTTTATACTGGTGATTAAGAAGAAAGAGGTTATGAAAATCTTTCGATAATTTATACTCAATATCCTTTTCTTAATTTAAACCTGTGATCCAAATTTTCAAATAACTTTTGACAACAATGTAAAAGCATAAATATGAACTTATCTTTTTTTAAATTACAACGAAATCTAATTGTATAATTCAACGAGAGGTGAAGATAATTACATTACTTTTTACCAGAAATTGGTTTCCCCCCAATCAATCAAGCAAAGTTGCTCAAACATATGCTGAATGGCTAAAACAGCACCCCCCAGACAAGACTATAGCGAAAGTCCTTACAATAGGCGTTTCTTCAGATGAAAATGGAATGGTCTTGGTGATAGGTATAAGTGAAATAATAAAAGGAAAAGAGAAAGAAGCCTTGTTAAATGCAACCCAGCAAAACTTATTCATGGCAGCTAATATTGAGGGATTTAAAGATAAATCTGAAATAATTCTGGCTTTTGGTGAAGCTTATAAGGTTCTTGGCATGAGTGCCCCAGAATTATAAGTTTTTTTATTTTATTAATTCTGGATTTAAAGACAATTAAAATTCAAAAGAAATTGAATTAAGAGGAAGACATATTTTTTCCAATACTAATTGCCCGAAGTATAGACATTGTGATACTTATATCTAATAATCCAATTTGCAAAAATACATGCTTAGATAATGTTATTTCATCGTTTCTTTTATGAATCATGAAAATAAGAATTATTTGAGTTCCCATTTATTACTGAATAAAAGAAAGTGATTTAATTATGGGAACATTAAGTGAAAAAGAAGTTGATGAACTGCCCAAGCGATTTGATAAAGTTTCTTATGGTACTTTTTTCAAGCTATGGTATGCGCTTCAAAAAGCATTGCCTCCTAATGAAAAAGATGAGATTTTGACAAAAATAGGACGCACTATAGGGAGAGAATTTGATGATACGGATATAGAAACCCTTGATGACTTTAAAGAACGTTTAAAAAGATTCTTGGAAGAGGAATGGGCTATCACGGATTATGCTCGAGTTGAAATTATTTTAGATAATCAAGGCAATCCAATAAAAATAATGGCTAAACAAGATAGTTGTAAAATGTGTTTTGCCAATACATATTATCGATATCATGATTATGGAAGCCCCGCTTGCATGTTTCCCCAAGTAATGATGGGAATTTTGTCCAAGGTTAGGAAAAAATTTGGATTTAAAAACCTTAGATTCGAAGGAGTGGATAAAGGCGGGGTCGGCGAATGCGCAATGGTATGGAATATCAGCTAATTTTTTCAATAAAAAATGGAAATTTATTTCTTTTCATCAACGGGAATGTACACTTGACAACTTCTTATCTATAATTATTATTCTTTTTACTTTACTTGTTATTAATTTTCAATGCAATTAAACTAGCACAAACCTTCAATTTTGTAAAATCTTCAAGTTTTAAATGAATCCCAGTTCATTAAAGATTTGAACTCATCTTTTATAGTGAACCTTTAAATATATTGCAATTGTAACATTAGATAATGGGAAGCGCCAATAACGATAAATTTGTTTCGGTTGCTATATATGTTTATATTTTGTTAGGAATGACTCATCTGATCGTCGGTTTTTTAGCTATAGAATTCTTGGAACTTACTGTTACTGCATTCATATATAGTTTCTTTTTTTTGACTATCGGTTTTTCTCTCTTAAAATTCAAAAAAAGAGACGAATTAGAGAATACCAAAATGATAATCATTTTGGCATCAACCATTGCTGTCTTGAACGCATACTGCTCATTATCTCAATTGATTACCTGTAACTTTAATAATATCTTTCTCCTTCCCGTTTTCATACTTTTCAATTTTGGGTTGGATCTATTGGTATTTAGCATTTTTTTTAATTATAAAACTAAAGTCGATGAAATGGATAATGTTGAAAAAATAAGTTATTTTTCCATTGTAATCACCCGAGGTTTGGGATTAGGCTTATTATTTCAGATATTAGCCTGGTTATTACTATCCCCCAACGTCATCATGATAAGCTACATTCTCCTTTTTGGGAGCGTTAACATGCTCTTTGGTCAATTATTCTATTTTAAAAAAGAGAATAGAAACCTTCAAAAACTAGGCTTTTTTTTTCTCATCTTGGGAGCAATTTTTGGTGTATATGTCTTAATGTTATATCCTAATTATACCTTTATTGTATTCACTATACTCTATGCTATAGTCATCCCCATCAGATTTTTTTATCTATTTAAATTCAGGATGCAATGAATAGGAAGACAGAGTTAGAATTTTCATTTAAATTGGCATTAAAAAGAAAGATAAGACTCTTTTAGAAAAATTTTAATACTTGTCTAAATAAAAACATATAATGATCTCTTTCAATACTAATGCGATTATCGTAGTGGCAAGTGCTATTAGAGCACGGGTAGCCGTAGCATTAGTATTATAAAGTAAGATTGCTCTTTCTGCCTGTTTCTAATTTTCCACATTTCTGCAAATCTTACTTGCTTAATCAAAATCTCAAGTTGCATTAGAAAGAGGTCAGTTACGAGCTAATCTTTCAAAATTGCAGGTCATTTAAAATCGGAAAAAGTGTTAGGCCATGATAGAATTACAAAAAGAAGTGGATTTGTATCACATAGGGTTTGAGTTCATCCCCACCAAGAAAATGTTTATTAGCCGTTATAAGGATGGAAGGTGGGAAGCGGGAAAGATAGTTCCTTTTGGATCCATAGAACTTTCTCCTGCGGCGTGCGTGTTGAATTATGGTCAGGGAATTTTTGAAGGAATGAAAGCTTATTGCACTCCATCTGGAGAGCCAATATTATTTCGTCCCGAAGAAAATGCAAAGCGAATGAATTATAGTGCAGAACGATTATTAATGCCGGAATATGATGAGAAAAAATACGTGGAAGCCGTAACAGCCGTCGTGAAAGATAATCGAGAATATCTTCCTCCCAATGATAGCGGGGGCGCGTTATACATTCGACCTTTAATGATTGGAAGTGGTCCTATTTTAGGAATCGCTCCTGCAAAAGAATACCTCTTTATTGTTTTTTGCTGTCCTGTGGGACCTTACTTCCCGAAGGGATTTGAAGCAATCGATTTGAAAATATCCAAAAAATATACGAGAGCGAGCAAGGGGGGAACAGGGTTTTCAAAAACGTGCAGCAATTATGCAGGAACCATGAAGCCAGCTAAAGAAGCAAAAGAAGAAGGATTTGCACAGATATTATATTTGGATTCTGTTCATATGAAATATATCAGCGAAGTGGGAGCCGCAAATTTTTGTGCGATGATAAATGACACCTTATGCACGCCAAGCTGGGATGGAACCATTCTTGAAGGGATTACTTTAAAATCGGTTTTTGAGCTCGCAGATAAAAAGCTAAGAATAAAAACAGAACAGAGAGACATTCCATATGACGTGCTTTTTACGGAGGAGTGCACGGAAGCTTTTTGCACGGGTACCGCTGCAGTCATTACTCCTATTGGATCGATTAGCTGGCAAGATCAAAAAAGAGTGTTTAATGATCATGAACCAGGAGAAATCACGCGGAAACTATATGAATTGCTAACCGGTATACAAAAAGGGGAAATTGAAGATGAGTTCGGATGGACCACCATCATAACGTAAAAGCATAATTTTATTGCTTAAATAATACTATTTTTTTTTTATTCCTTTTAGCATTTTAAATATTTAAAATTTAGTTCTATCTTCAAGATGATATTAAAACCATTAATTCCGATCTAAGTTGATTTATCTTCTAAGGATTTGTCCTTTTCTTTTTCATATTTTAATAGATCCCCGAATGAAATTCCTTCTTTTATCACGTTCAAGACTAAATGAGTATTTGTTCTAGCAACGGAGTCAATTCCATTGATTCTTTTGACCAGAGCATTTAATTCGCCTCTCTGCTTGAATCTGGCTAGAATTACTGCATCATAAGTTCCAGTAAGGTCATACACCCCGAAAACATGAGGATCGATAGCGATTTCATTTTCTATTCTAATCATTTCTCCCTTAGCTATCGTTAGTTCAATTAGAGCGATGATTTCGTATCCCAATTTTTCATATCCAATACCAATCCCGTAATTTTTGATAATACCTTTTTCTTCTAGGTCTTCCACGTGTTTTTTAATAGTAACGGGAGACTTTTCTAATTCTTTTGCCAACGTTCGATAAGACTTTCGCCCGTCAAGACTCAATTCTCTTAAGATTTCGTTATCGATCTCTTCTAATTCCGTTTCTTCATTCATAATGTATCTACATAGTAAGTAATGTTATATTTGAATATATTTTTTTACTTTTTCTATTCAACTGTCCATTTCTCGTGATAAAAGATTACATGATGAGTCCAATAGAATCATATAGTATATAATTTTGTCGTTATTATGATCACTTATATATTTTTCGGTTATATTATGTGGCAAATAGTTAAGATTTATTAGGAAAGTGTATTAAATGATAATAAGAATGAAAAATTTCTAACATAGTGACTTATTAAAACCAATTAAAATTACATATTTGATTTTAAGAAAAAGGAAAACAACATGATTAAATTAGACGATCCTAAAAGAAATGGATTATGCGAAAAAATAATCGAAACTGTAAAAGAGGAGCAGATTAAGTTTATTTATCTGCAATTCACGGATATCCATGGTATTCTCAAGAGTTTTGAAGTAAATGCCAATAGAATCGAAGAATTACTGAAAGAGGGAGAGAATTTTGATGGTAGTTCGATCACGGGATATGGTGCCATTGAAGAAAGCGATAAGGTCGCCGTTCCGGACCCGAGCACGTTTTATCTCCTTCCATGGCGTAAAAGTAACAAAGTTGCTCGGGTTATATGTGATATTTACAAACCCGATGGCCAACGATATGAGGGAGATCCTCGCTATATCTTACAACGAATGATAGACAAGGCGGAAAAAGAAGGATATACCTATTACTGCGCTCCTGAATTGGAATTCTTTATTCTGGACAAGGATACTGAACAAGCATTTAAACCTTCAGATTTGAGAGGGTATTTTGATTATGATCCTTACGACATTAATGAAAAAATGCGGTATATCATTGCCGAATATTGCGATGCGATGGGGATTGAAATTGAAAAGTTACATCATGAAGTAGCTTTTGGTCAACATGAAGTAGATTTTCGATATGATAAGGCAGTGGAAAGTGCTGATAAAACTATCACCGTGAAATCCATTGTTAAAACGGTTGCAGCCCAGAATGATATGACGGCGACTTTCATGCCGAAACCATTTGCCGGAATAAATGGTTCTGGCATGCACTGTCATCAGAGTCTTTGGAAAGGGGGAAAAAACGCATTTTATGATGAAAACAATTCAGATAATATCTCGATGACAATGAAAAAATGGATTGCGGGTCAGCTGAGCCATGCTAAAGAAATGTGTGCGGTATTAAGTAGTTGGCCTAATTCGTATAGGAGACTGGTTCCTGGGTTTGAAGCACCCGTATATGTGGCATGGGGATTTAGGAATCGCTCTCCATTGATTCGAGTGCCTGATTTTCATGGCACCCCTTCTGCAGCGCGTTGTGAAATTCGATGTCCGGACCCCGCAGGAAATCCATACCTCCAATTTGCCGTACTGTTAGCAGCGGGACTCGATGGGGTAATGTCAGATAATATAGAAATTCCCGAACCTACCGATAAAAATGTATATCATTTCTCAACAAAAGATCTTGAGAAATCAGGAATCGATGCTCTTCCGGGAAGTCTACGACAGGCATTAACTATTTTTAAAGAATCCGAGTTAATGCGGGACGTATTTGGTGAGGATCCATTTAAAAACTTTTATTACGCGAAACTTGAGGAATTTGATGCATATCGGACTCATGTCTCTCAATGGGAACGGGATAGGTACATAGCAAGACTATAATGAAAATAGAGCTTTAAAAAGTCATCAATTTAACAAAAATATGATATGAACAAAATAAACAAGATTTTTTTTTTAATAAAAATTTATCAAAAAAATAATTAAAAATAAACGTGAAAAAATCATGACCATGCAAACATGTCAAAATTGCAATGGCACAGGCATTATAAAAATAGGATACGTTTGGAATGGTGTTTTTTTCCAAACGGCTGAGCGAGAATGCTCAGAATGTGATGGAACCGGAAAAATAGAGATGGAAGAAAGAATACCCGTTTAATTTTTTCCATTAATAGGATTCTAACACGATTATATCCTGAATGATTAGTACCAGATAGTAGAATTCCTCGAATTCATCGTGAATCGAGGTTTTCTATGATTATTTAGCTAGTTCTCTCCATATCTCTTTCTCACCAATGAAGATGCGGGTCTTTCCGCCGACTAACTTGAGGGTCAGAATGAGATATCCTTCATTTTCCTTGATCCGATATTCCATTACCGGTTCATTCATAGGAGTATCCATTAAATAGAAGGAGGCACTATTCATGACGGTAAGTATGTGTTTAAATTTCTAAACTCTCTCAATTTATTTTTTCTATTCAGCATATTTTTTAACGGCATTGATATATTCCAGGGATTGATGCCGGAAGTATGTATTATATAATTCTGCATAAAATCCCCCTCTTGCCATGAGCTCGTCATGATTGCCTTCTTCAATAATCTTGCCGTGATCCAAAACTATGATTCTATCAACGTGGCGCACGGTCCAAAGGCGATGGGCAATGATGATCGAGGTGCGTCCTTTAATGGTTTCTTGAAGTGCATCTTGGATGCGGGTTTCGGTAAAAGGGTCAATAGATGCAGTAGCTTCATCCAGGATTAGGATGGACGGATTTTCGAGAAGTACTCGGGCAAAGACTATTAATTGCCGTTGTCCCATTGAAAGCAAGTTACCTCTCTCTCCCACATCAGTTTCTAATCCTTTAGGAAGATCCGAGATCCATTCAGAGCCCCCCGTAATGTCCAATGCATTAATTATTTCTTCTTCACTTGCCTTGCAACAATAACTAATATTATTTTCTAAAGTATCTGCCCATAAGAAAGGAGATTGAGGGATTATGCCTATTTGCTTACGATAAGCTGTTAAGTTATATTTTCGAATACTTATATCATCGATAAGAATGTCTCCTTCCTGAAATTCATAGAAACGAGCTAGTAGATTTGCTAGGCTGGATTTACCAGCTCCTGTATGACCTACAATTGCTAGGGATTCACCCGGATGAATGGAGAGAAAAAAATTCTTGAATACATCCTTACCCTCTTCATAGCGAAAAGTAAGGTTTTTGAAGTCGATCTTTCCTTCAAGTTTTTCTGGTTTTATATCATTAGTCTGCACTACTTTGGAAGGGGCGTCAATTAGGGCGAATATTCTTTCTGAAGCTGCTAATCCTGCTTGAAATTGAGACCAGAAAGATGCAATGGTCAAGAGGGGAAACACGAGATAAGTCAGGCTCTGAATAAAAAGATTGAACTCTCCCGCGTTAATCTGTCCGATTAAAATTCCATTTCCTCCAAAATATACGATAAGTGCTAGAATTATTCCTTGTATGATATTTAAAGTAGGATAAATAGCAACTAATACGAGAGCTCTTCTTAAATTAACACGATAAGATTGGTCATTTATTTCTTCAAACCGTTCATATAATTTTTCTTCCTGTCGGAAGGTTTTTGCTACTTGGATGCCTGAAAATGTTTCCTTCACATAAGCATTCACCGAAGCTAACGCTCTTTGACCGAATAAGGTCTGCTTTCGAGCCAATCTGCGAAAAGATAATGCTAATACAAAGAAAAGGGGAATAGAAAAGATGAAGATTAAGGCCAGTAAGGAATTTATAATCAATAGGATGATAATTAAAAATACCACTACCATCATCGAGGAAATTAATTGCACGGTTAACTCTACCGTTTGTCCAAAGTCTCCGGAATCCGTATTCATGCGACTAACTATTTTTCCAATAGGATTCTTGTCAAAAAAAGATAAATCGTGGCTCAACACGGCGGCATTTGCATCCTTTCTAATGTCTAAAACCACGTTTCCAACTACTCGAGTGGTGTATTTATATTGGAAATAATTGAATACCCAACTTGAAAAGTTTGCTATGAAAATAAGGGAAACTACCACGATTAAATACGTGGGATTTCGATTAGAAATAATATTATTTATAATGAGAGAAGTCAACACTGGCACTATTGCGGAAGTTAAGGAACTAAGAGTAAGAACGATGATCACGATTCCCATCGATCTTTTATAGGGTGCAAAATACTTGATGACGCGGCTTAATAATGCTCTATCCGGATATTTCCGATCATATTCCTCTGCTTCTAATCCAATCTGCCACATTTCACGCACTCTCCTTTAATAGGGTTGTAACATCTACATCAAACTTTTTCACAAATATTTTTCGATATTCTTCTGAGGTTTTAAGTAATTGCTCGTGAGTCCCGCTTGCGATCAGCTCTCCGCTTTTTAGCACCAAAATCAGATCTGCCCATCGAATTTGACTGAGCCGGTGAGTGATTAAAATCGTCGTGCGATTCTTTAAGATGTTTGAAATGGCTTTTTGAATTTCATCTTCCGTTTTCGAATCAATTGCAGAAGTAGCATCATCGAGAATTAGAATTTGAGGATTTGTAATGAAAGCTCGAGCAATTGCAATGCGCTGTCTTTCCCCTCCGCTTAATTGCACCCCTCGCTCTCCTACTTCGGTATCAAATCCCTCGGGAAGTTGGGAGATAAATTGATCTGCTTGAGCTTGTTCCGCCGCATGTTTTACATCTTCGATAGAACTTACTCTTCCAAATGAGATATTATACGTTATTGAATTCGCAAACAAGAAAACATCTTGTTCGATATAGGAGATTTGAGCTCGTAAGGATTTTAATGCATACTTTCTAATGTCAATCCCATCAATTAATATTCTTCCTTTTGAGACATCATAGAGACGGGACATGAGTTTTGTCAGTGTAGTTTTACCCGAACCCGTGGTTCCTACAATCGCAATAGTTTGACCCGGTTTGGCTTCGAAACTTACGTTCTTTAAGACATTGACATCCGTTCCGGGATATTTAAAGAAAACATCTTCAAAAACTATATTTCCTTGAATTTTATTTTCATACCCTCCAAGATTTTCGTCGATTTCCGTTTCTTTATTCATGAATTCAAGCAACCTTTCGGAACTTGAAATTGCAAGTCTTACCAATGCAAACACAAAAATTGAGATGAAGGTCGGAAACTCTAATAAACCTAATAAACCTAAAAACGAGATGATTTGACCAACAGTAAGCATTCCATTCATGTAGAGCAAAATGGAATGAATCAAACCTCCCGTTGTTGCGAAGGCTAAAAAAAGAATGGGCAAGTACTTTCCCTGAATGACACCTTCCTGGGCGTATGCATCCTTATATTCTTTGGCAATAGCTAAATACTTTTGCATTTCTTTCCCTTCTTGCGTGGTGGTTTTTACTACTTCTATACCCGTGAGGGCTTCATTTAATGTAGCATCTAACCTTCCGAAGCTATTTCTTAATTTTCCCGTGATAGGACCTAATCTTTGAATGTAAGATCGTAGCGCAATTAAAAAAGAAACCGTAAATATTATTGGAACGAGTATTAATTGAGGGGGATAAAAAAGCAATATATATATTAAGGGAACGATCAGGGCGGTAAATGACTCAAAGATTAAAGAAACGGCAGGACTGATAAAAAAATTAAGCATCCTCACGTCATCCGTAGCCCGTGCCATTAATTCCCCAATTCTCTGCTGATCGTGGAAGGATTGACTCTTTCCGATTAAATTTCCATAAAATTCTTTCCTTGTATCTCTTTCAAGACGCTGTGCAAGAATTTCCCGCAACCCCAAACTGAACAGTCTCAAAATGGGCGTGCCAATTCCTAATAAAAAAATTACTAACGTATCATAGAATAACATATCCGCTAAGCCATTTAAAAAATCGTTGACCGCTACTCCTACATACACCATGGTTGCTGAAGAGAGGTTTGCAGCAATGATGGTTGTAATGAATACGATGATAATAAAGGTTTTATTCGTTCCGTTAAAGATATGGGCAAAAATCCATTGTCGAACTCCCTTTTTTCTAGCGTTCTCGAAGGGGTCTATTCCAACGGAAAATTCCACTAAACTTTTGTTAAAGGTATTCTTTTCTTTAGTGGTCAAGCACCATCCATTCAAGATTATAGTTCATATTTAAGAATTTGATAATTTGCTATATTATTAGAATGAGGAATCCATGAAAGATTATATTTTTTTGACTTATTATTTATTAACGAATATTATTTCCCCCTTGAATTCTTTGAATGCATGAAAGAATTTTGCTTAAATAAAACGAAAAGAATATTTAAAACAATCTTTAGCTTCTTTAAATAGGGAAATTTTCAAAAATTTAAGTCCTTAACTAACCCATACTTTCTCTCCCTTTTAATTTTAAATTGGATAATTAGGGGTTTGGTCCCATTTTAATGTTCTTGTCATTCAGACCAGTCTTGATTATTTTCGTGGACTAAAAATAATGAAAGATTAAAAGGAAACGGGAAATTCTTAATCCTCATGATCATTCCTCCACTGGAAAATAAACTTTTTCCATCTTTTTATAGAAATCAATGAAACTGGATACATCCATCTGGGGTTTAATACCTTCAATAGTTTTTATATGCAAATTTATGAATCTCCACAAGTCTTTATCGTTTTCAGCGATTATTCTTACTAAGATATCATGATCACCGGTTGTGGTGCCCACCATCTGGATTTGATGAAAGCTTGCAAGTTTTTTGGCTATCTCTGTCATGCGGAGAGGATCTACAGTCAATCCCAGGATTGCCACAGTTTTAAATCCAACCTTAATGGGATTGACTAATGTTCCTGTTTTTTGTATTATCCCGGCTTTTATCATGTTGCTTACACGATTATGTATTGAGGAGGGTGCCAATCCTACCTTGTCTGACAATTGCTTGAAAGTGATTTTAAAATTGTCTTGAAGTAAATTTAAGATTTTCTTGTCCACTTCATCTATCTGATACTCTTTTGACGATTCCGATGAATTATTTTCAAAATTCATAGATTTCATTTATAATATTCGAATATTAATCCTTATTATTTAAATATAATCATGGAGAAAATATTACCTTTTTCATTAATGTAATATTAAATTCGAACTTAATAAAAATTTCTCGAATGGATTATTAAAATATATGGAACATGGTCTTGATCTTAACTTTAAATCACGAAATAATAGCGGGAATATCTTGCATGTCCCCATGAACCTTAACAGAGAGATCGCTTGCTGCATCCTTTAAATCTTCATTGCATGCCGATAAGATCTCATGATTAAAACCCACCTTCCTTAAAAATTTATTAATAGGACATTCCATCTTTCCCTCACAAAAAGATTCTTGTTTAGGATTTTCTTTTGTATAAATAAAACAAATAAGTTCGATTAATACCGGGTGATCTATAGCAGTAGATAAATTATCTAAATTACATTTTATATCCTTCAATATATTTGGTAAATATAGTATAATATCATCCGTTATGGGATGATTAGTTGCTCAAGCTCTCGCAAATATCATGTGTCCTTTTTGGGTTGTGATTTTTAAATTATTCATTTTTTTTCTTCCTCCTTATTTTTAATTTAAAATTGATTAAATATAAAATGAAGAAATTTAAGCCCCTGATGATATTCTTAAGATGTTAAAGCTCCAATATTTAAGTTATTAAGAAACACATAATGGCTCATGTCATTTCTGGTTCTGTGAATATTATAGAAAAATATGAACATACTGGATCAATTGAATTTCATCCTTGCTTGCTTATAAGTCTTCCAAATTATTTTCGTTATTAATAAGTCAATCTCGAACATTGTACGGCATATACAAAGAAGTATAATGTACCTTTAAATAGGCTATTTCATAATAAAAAAGAGGAGTATAAGAATTTTAAATCTCAATAATAATAAACTATTTTATTTTTTAGTTAAAAAGTTATTCTAATTCTTCTAATCCTTCAATTTTTAATGCAGGTCGGGGAGGGGTTCTGAAATAATTGACTAAGGGATACCCCATGACGAATATTCCCAATATTTTATCAGGAATTCCCGCCATTTCCGTGCGCATTTTTTTATTTCTAATCAAAGCCCCCTTGGCTAATGCAATCCAGCAACTCCCCATGCCTAATGTTTGAGCAACTAACATCCCATAAGTAATTGCGATAGTTGCATTTACTTCATCTGAAATGTTATTAGAATGCAATATTAGAACGTGCGGAGCCTCATAAAAAATGATATCTTTCCCCAATTCTGAGCGCCGGGTTAGTACTTTTTTATACAAGCCAGGTATCTCCGGGTCATTAACCAATTCATTTAATATTCCTTTGGAGAGTTCCTTGATTTTGTTTTCATCAGAAATTATCTTACATTTCAAGCTTCGGGTATTTGTAGCTGTAGGCGCATGGCTCATGGCGGTTAAAACTTTCTCCATTAAAGATTTGGGAATCTTCTTTTTTTTAAATTGCCGAAGGGATCTTTTGGCTTGTAGGAATCGATTTATAGTTTCAAAAGGGATTAATTTATCGAGATTTTCAATATTTTCAAAAGTTATGGATTCCCCTCTCAATTTTTTATATAAGATTGCATCTCTTGGACAGATGGCAATGCAGTGGCCACATAAGATACAAGGTTGTAATTTATCATAAATTACTCGGCCTTGTTTTTCATCTAAGGAAAAACACGACACGGGACAATCCTTAATGCATTGCAAGCACATGGAACATTTATCATAATCAATTCCTTTGATTGGCATGAAATTTATTTACACTAAATTGATTTTTCTATTAATTTTACTTCATAGTAAACTAAAAATTATTTATCAATATAAACCCTTATTTTTTACAATCCATATGAATTCCCTTTCATGTCAGATCTAAAGTGTTATGAGCTAACACACGCACTTTCAGATAGAATAAAAAGGAATTCTAATTGGTGGAGAGACCGAATTCTTTATAGCTACTCTACTCTATCGCTTTATAATGATCTTATCTTAGGTTGAAATGGATAGATAAATTTAAATATAAAGGTCGCACGTTTTTTATAGAATACGAAATAAAGGTTCATCTTTTCTGAAGTTTTGAATTATTTCAAAAAGTATTAATGAAGGTAAATTAAGATGCTTTCAGCAATAGGATGGCTTAATAGCCTCACTGGTTCGAGTGTTGTTCTTTGCGGTAGTGCTTTTGGGATATATTTTTGTTATAAATCTAAAAAATCTAATGCCAAACTTTTGTTTATGACGGGATTTTTAGTAATTTTAATGAGTCAATTATATTTAGGGCAATTTGTAGATTTTCTATCTATTCTCTTCATAGGAAGAATTTGGAACCGATTCAACTGTATGGAATTTTATGCTATATGTGGGTAGCACCAGTTGTTCTTCTTGGTTTTAATTTAGGAGCGGAACTTCTTGTACCCAAGAAAAAGAAAATTATTGTGGGTAGTTATTCATTTTTAGCCATTATTTTTGAATTGTTTTTATTTTTAGATATAAATAATTCCTTTATTTTTTACCCACCTACGATTGCTGGGGAAAATATAATTGATGTTTCTTTCAATCAATCATCTCCTACCTTTTTTTTAGTTGTATTTTTCTTGCTTTCGGCTTTAATTTTTAATGGTGGGGGGTTTTTATATAGGAGCATTCAATCTTCGGGGATCTTGCGAAGAAAATTTTTGTATTTATCTATTGGATGGTTCATCTTCGTTCTTGCCGGAGCTTTAGATAGTTTAACCGATCCAGAGAGTACTTTATTTATCGTGAGAATCGTCATGTTAAGTAGTTGTTGGTTTTGGTATCTTGGATTAAGAGAAAAGAATTTAAAACCAGCACGATCGATCCCTTCTAAGAAAGAACTAGAAATTGGAGAGATGTCCCCCAATTTAACGGAGATCTTATCCCAACCAAAACCAGCAAAGATTAGCACGGAAGAGGTGACTTTTTATAGAGAACAAACAATTTGTTTGGTTTGCAAAGGAAAAGTAGAGGGATTCAGTTATATATGTTCTAATTGTAAAGCATTATATTGCGAGAAGTGTGCGCATGCACTGGCTAATTCAGAAAATGCTTGTTGGGTTTGTAATGAAGCGATTGATAAATCAAAGCCCATTGTAAAAGAGAAAACTGACGATAATTTAATCTTGAAATTGGAAGATAACAAGAAAAAGTGAAATGTATTTTGACACTTTACATGTGAAGGCATAATAATTCACCTAGCTCAAATTAACCTCACATCCAATGAGAATTCAATCAATTTACATTCTCTAAATTTTCTTCAAGGTATCCATGTTAGCTTTAATTCAAAAATGGTTTTCAATTGTTTTAATATTTCTAGTAATAAAGTTTTTTCCTCATCAAGAAATTTTTTATCTTCCAAATAATGAACGTCCAACAGGAGTTCCTTTTCTTTTACGTGAGTTTTAGCCGAAATATTCCAGGGAGTTTTCTTGAAATTAGTTGTTTTAAATTCTTTATTATCGAAGATTATCCGGGCACACGTGATGTGGGGAAATTGATATCCACATCTAACTTTTTCTATGGTTTCAATTAAGATTTCATCCACGCTATTATTGGGATTGTTAATGGCTTTATTTATGCCGTACAAGCATCTTAATTCCCTTACCCTTTCTTTAAGCGTGGCTTGATATTTATGCAGCGATTGACTTAATACTGACACGACCACGCCTATCGTTATGATCATGATTGCTCTTAAGATATTATTCCATAAATCCATGTTTAAAGGACCCATTTCTCTAAAAAAAGCGAAAAAGAGGAGAATTCCTGA
>CAYLZE010000060.1:0-30876 GCA_964388035.1 uncultured archaeon | reverse complement strand
CCAGCATTACATTTGGTGAGGATTCTGACCAATCTCATATATATGTTGTGACGCGGGAATTTTTAAGTGAGAAAAAAGCGATTTATTTTGTATTTTTCATGAAAGGAGACCGTAATTCTAAATTAGCAAAAGAAATCTCCACTAAGATTTTCATAGAAAGTAAAAATGAACTCAAGCAAACTGCTCCAAACATAAAAATTGATCAAAAAGTAGATACTATTATAGATAATCATTTTTCCGGATTAAAGAATTTGGAATAAACGCGTTGTCTCTCCTTTTTGAAGATTGATTTAGTTTTTAGAAAAATAATTAAAAATAAATTTAGAATAAATTTAATTTTATTTTCATTCTCCGTTTCAGTAATATTCGATATATGCAAGTTAATTTCGGTCTAAGAAAAAACAAAAAAAAGGCTTTGATTTTCCACTATCTGGGAAGTTCTTCCGGTTTCATTCGAGGGATTCTTAATTCTACAGTTGGTAAAGGTTTCAATATTTTATGGGGTTCTATCTGGTACCAGTAAGCCGTTGATGAATAATCATCTGATCTTTGATTTGCATGTCCATGTTCAATCTTCACCTTAATATTTTTAGTAAAGTAAATGGGATCTTCCACGTGATATCGATAATAAGAGATTTTACCGCTCCAATTTTTCCCTCCGGATAATGGAATTCCAAAATAAGGGGAACTAAAATATTGCGTGGGACAATAAGCCCCACAGAAGTAATCTTCGGTTCCAGTTCCGTAGAGTACAATTTTTCTATCATCGATCTCGATATAATCATCTCCTTCTCCCGGCCAATTATGCACGCGAGTTTCAAATAGGTTATGAATGTCTAAATGACAACCCACGTAATGCCCTTCTCCTTCAGCCTCAAGAATGACATAATCTCCTTCATGGCTTAAATTTTTAGCATTCCATCGTTCAATCTTACTTCTTCTTCTAATTTTTGCATAGTCATTACCATCGCACGGATTTTGTCTATTCCAACAAGCGTGAAATCTCCCCTGGGAAGGATCTAACTCATCATATTCTTCATAATCGATATAAAAATAATTTACATGAGGCAGTTCGGTTTGATTTTCTACTTCAATTCGTGCATTTTTTGAGAAAGGCATGGGAAACCAACAATTAAATCCTTTTCCATCTTCGGGTCCCATTGAAAGAGGCAAGCTCCAATAATTAACGGTTTTCGAATGTCCCACCCCAAAGAAATCCCCAATCGGGACTTCAACAGAGGGATGTTCTTCATTGTCCCACCACATGCGCAAGATAATCTTTCTCAAATAAAAAGGATCCGCCGAAGCTAAAGTCATCCATACATGTCTGATATTTCCCGCACCCGAAATATTACAGATTTCATGTTTTTCATTTGGTGGAACAATTACATTATCACTATTAGCGCCCGTTCTATCGTGGCTTGAAATCCTTTTTCTTCTCACGTTTTTTCTTATCTTGGATAAATTTGAGAGAGAATTGTAGCCCAAATTCATGCATTTCACATTCGAGTTTTATTTTTTAAACTTTCTAATATCTAATATGGTATTTTGGTCTACATTCAAATTAAACCTTATTTTCTTCTAAGTGAGCCAATATCCCTTGAGAAATAAATTCATTAATATTATGAAAGCTTTAATTTAATAGGGTATCAAAAATAAATATATTTAATAATAGTTAAAAGAGTTGAGCTATTAAATTTGGAAATCGGATTAATTGGAGCGGGCTCCATTGGAACCGTGCACCTGAGCTGTTTAAAAAAGATAATCGAAGATGGGGTATTATCGAAACATAATAAACCAATTAAAATTAAAGGGATCGCCGATCTGGATGAAACAAAGTTAAATAATTTAAAAAAAAATAATCCGTACAATGTCAAGTTGTTCACCACGGATCCAGATGATTTACTTCGGGATAAGAACATTGATATAATATATATTACCACCCCCACCAAATTTCATCTAGAATATTATATTAAAGCAGCCGAAGCGGGAAAGCATATTTTTTGTGAAAAACCTATTGCATTTTCATCCCGAGAAGTAAATGAGATGATAAAAATTAGAGATAAGCACGGAATCTTTACTCAAGTAGGGTTGGTTTTAAGACATGATCCTGTTTTCTGGAAGATAAAAAAGGAAATTTTTGAAAATAAAGAAGCTTTAGGAAAGCCGTTATCCTTTATATTTAGAGATTCTCAAGAATGGCCTGTAGGATCAAAAGCTCATCCCTCTCTCTGGAGAAAAGATCCCAGCCTTGCTCACGCGGGATGTTTATTCGAGCACAGTATCCATGATGTGGATATGCTGGAGTATCTATTTGCAGATGAACGGAATCTCGCTCATGTTCATGCAAATATTAGATATATCTCCCCCCTCACTCAAAAAAGTCTGGAAGATGTTGCTCTCTTGAACTTTAAATATAGCGATGGTTTCACGGGAGATCTAACCAGTATATGGACCATGGCTAAAATAGATGAAAGAAGGATGGAAATTTATTTTGAAAATGGCTATATATTAGTAGATGGTTACAATGCAGGATTTAAGGAATTTTCGACCCTGATAAATAGAAAGAAAAAAAGGTTGAATTTTAATGATATTTCCTCTGAATATGTTAATCATAGAAGATTTGACCTAAAGTCTTTTGGGATTGGTCCTTTCTTTTTTGAAGATATAAGCTTTTTAGAATCTCTTTTAACTGAGAATGATCCTTATCCCGGATTAGAAATTGGACTTAAAGCTCATCAAATTATTGAAGCTGCATATGATTCTTCATATGAGAATAGAATTGTCGACCTTACATGAAGCGTGCATTCGATAAAAAGGAGCAAATATAAGGAAAATTAGGGAATATCCCCTAATATATTCCCTAACCATCTCATTCTCTTTTTTTTATTCATCAAAAAAGAAATTAAGGGTTCTATCCACCTTAATTTCTTTATTTAGAATTTTCCTTTTTAATTGTTTTACTCCTTCATCGTTTTCAATTAAGTCCAGAATATTATTATGCAAAATTACTAAATTATCCATCGTTAACTCCGTATAAAAATCATCCTTGGAAAGACTAATATGTACAATATCGCTTATACCTTTCAAGCATTCGGCTATGTTGATGTAATTTTGAACCGCCTTATCCAAGGTCTCGTCATTGTTTGTTTTTTCTAGACTGAACATATCTGAAAACCGCATATCAATTATTTAAAAGGATTTCTCTCTAATAAAACGTCGTGGAATTATTAAAGTTTGTTTCATTATAACGTACTTAAAAACATTATTGAATGCAAGATCCAGAAGAAAATAAGAATATTACAATAAATTGGAAAATTAATAATTCAATAGGTAAATACTTCCCTTTCTTTTAGCATTTAAGAGCATTTACTTGGTCCAATTTCAAATCTCATGTAAATTTTTCGCTTCTTTTTGGCTACATTTTTACGTAGAAATTAGTTCACTGCTCTATTGGAGTTTTTATTTTTTTAAATTTTATGAGTTGCATGGTAAATATTTTTGGGTATCTAAGTATTAAGACAAAATAACTATATTCAACGATAAAGAAGATTAGAATTCTTAAATCATTAGTAGTTAAAGCTCTTGATGGTTCTATGAAGAAAAGTAATGCTAAGGTAATGATCAGGATTGCTAAGTAAGGGTATAAAAGAATAATCACTAATATAATAAGAAAATAAAGAATAATCAATGGAATAGTCTCTAATGTAAAAGGCAATATCTCTACAATTTCAATATAAGCAATTAATACGATGAGTAATATGGGTAAGAGGTAGTTTTTTATCCCTCTTAATTTCTTAATAATAATGAAATATAAACTAAAAAATAAAAGAGTGGTATAAAACCAGCCTGCCAGGAGATCAGAGGCAGCATAGCTGGAAGTTTCAAAAAATACCTTCCACCACCCCATATACATTGCTGTAGTCTCAATTGAGAAACAAATAGTAGAAGAAAAAATCGCACAAAAGATTATTAATTGTACATGAGCATGAGAAGTGTTAACATCTATAAAGTTCACGCATAAAGCATATCCTAAATAAAATGTGAAGATCCAACCGAATATTATGGTAAGGGGCGTTCCGAAGAGTTGCAAGGGCATTTCATTAAAAGCATAATTTACAAAAAAAGTACGATATATCAGTTCTCGGATTAACCCAAAGATAAAACCGAAACCAAAAAAAATCACGGTTTCTTTCCACCCATTTTTCTTTAAAGAGTGAATGATAAGTAAAATAAATGCGATTAAAACAGAAATAATGAAAATTTGAAATCCGGTATTCATGATCCTTCCGCCTCCTTATTCTTTTTACGGATAAAATAGAGCATCATGAATATCGCTAGGGGGATTAAGGAAATAATAATATTCAATGCAAGTGTGACGAAAAAGGAATAGAAAAGCACGAATAAATATAGTAGAATTGCAAAATATAAAAGGAAGTTATAATTTTTCATCGTTTCTCTCCAACAAATCTAAAATAACCCATTAAATAAGATAAATATGCCCTTTTATTATTAAATTTTTTAATTTCCCCGAAAAAATCAAATATAAGAATCTTAATTTTCTTTAAACTTTAAAAATCAAAAGAAAAGGAGGTGGGAATTAAAATGAGAGCATGGCGTTGTTCTTCATGTATTCTATAGTAAATTTTGATGAACTAATTATTTCTGAATTGAAGGGTGGGTCCTCTAATACCGAAGCGACGTTATCTAAAAAAAATCTATTGAAGATTTTACAATGGGGATTAAAATCTCTGATTTTTTTCGTTAAGCGGAGGCAAATGGAGATGTCGGAGTTCATGTTGATGACACAATCGACTTTTTTAAGCTCAATTTGTTTGAAGGGATCTAATTCTCCGAGATCTGAGTCAATTACTTGGAGACTTTTATTTATTAATAGATTCTTCACTTTATCTTCATTCTCTTCTATAATTATTAATTGAACGGAATGCAAAAATTCCGTGATATGATTTATGATGCGCGCTGTTATGTGATTTACCCCCGTGATTAGGATTCTTTCAAAATTTTTTTCCTTGATTTCATTTAGCAGGTACTTGGCGGCATTTTTTGAAGTTGAAATGGTACCAGCGTTGTAAAGTGGTTCAAAGATTTCTGCTATATCATCTTCATAAATCCTCAATATTAATTTACAAGTCTCATTCATTCTTCTTACGTGATGGTTAACGACCATTTGAAGTTCTAAATTATCACTTAAGACATAAACAGCCTTTGCTTGTTCAATTCCGGCATCAATTAAGGTAGTTTTTAAGAGAGCATCATCATGGATAACAGCATCTTCTTTATCTATTAAGTCTTGTATTTTATTTTGATCTATTTCAATAATAACACATTTTTTATCAAGCTCCTCTAAATATTTAGCAATTCTTTTTCCGAGATGATTATATCCAATAATAATCGCATGATCGGAAAATTTCCGGGCATATTTTCTACAAGTATCTTCTGGATTATATTTTCTGAATAACTCAATGGTGATAAGAGAAAACAGGATACCAAATATTACAAAATCTGAATATGTCATGTAAAAATTTCCATAGGGGGTTTCGAGATGCGTAAAAAAAAATAAAACTGTTAATGCCTCAAAAGGATCTGCGAGAATTGCTAAAAAGCCGAGATAATTAATTAAAAACCATAATATTACGATAAAAAAGGCAAAGATATTTTGTCTTAATAAAGTTGCTAATTTTATTATCTTTTTTGAAACCATGATCAAAGAGAGTGCAATGATCATTAAATAGATTTCTAGAACTCCGTTTTTAATTCAATCATGAATTAATAAGAATGAAAAGAAAAATCAAGGGCGAATTTATAATAAACAATGAACTCATAAAAATAGCTTTTTATTGCTTCAAATCAAGAAGTTTGTTCTTCTTGGGTTTCCGCACCATACATTTTATAGGTGTCTTTTATCTCTGCATAATCTAAAGTAATCAAAGTATGCATCATATGGTGAGATTCGAACTCTTTTATGAGAAGTTGATTCTTGGGATCGTTTGGCCGAACTAACACGAACTCATGGCATTTCAAACATGCTCGGGCTCTCATTTTTTATTCATATCCTCTTCTAAAAATAATTTAACTTAATAAAATTTTTAATAGTTCCCAATTTTACTTCATTTTATTATGAAGATGACCTAATATATATTTCAATCGATTACTTGATTAAATTAAATAATTCTAATTTATTAATAAGAGATGCAAAAATAAATAAATTTGCTTTTTAAATTATCAGCTCCTTCGTATTTGGGGCATATTCTCATGACCAAAGATAGGTAGAACGCTTCTAATATATCGATATTTCATGTAATTCTTTAAAAAATGGAGGAGGGATCAAAGTTGGGGATACATGATGCTAGCTTTTGTTTCTTCTTTGTTCCCATCATTTTTCACGTTATTTTCAAAACAAGCTCGACAAACCGTTGATTTGTTTATACCGATTGATTTAATTAATCCTTCCATGGTTTGAAATTTGAGAGAATCCGCTCCAATGTATTTTCGAATTTCTTCTACATAGTTCTTCTCATCTTTTTGTTTCATTTGATAGGCAATTAAGAGGTCTCGGTTAGAAAAGGAATCATTTTTATCACAGTTATTTATAATGGGAGGAGCACTAACCCTGACATGAACAGCTTTTACTTGAGCAGTTCTTAACATCGCAATTATCTCTTTAATTGTTTTTCCGCTCAAGAGGGAATCATCAATAAGGATAACATTTTTATCCTTTACCACGCTTTTTATGACATTAAGTTTTTCTTTTAAATCGTTAACTTTTAATTGCCAAACATAACGATTTTTGATCAAACCTTCTTGATAAGGAACTTGAGATTCCCAAGCATAACCCATCGCCGCACTTCTTCCTGAATCGGGTACTGGGACCACAATTGTATCCAATGCATCGAAATTATCTTGCCGTGCAAGGCATCTACCTAGACGATATCGAACATTAGCTACGGAAATACCATCCAAGATGGAGTCGGGGCGTGCAAAATAAATGTATTCAAATAAACAAGGGCCCAAACTTCGTGATTCTTTTATTTTAGTTTTTTCAATTCCATCTATGGGATTAATTTTTACCATTTCTCCCGCCATGACATCCGCTTGTAATGTTGCACCAAGTACATCCAAAGCACAAGATTCAGATGCTACAATGTAGAATATTCTTCCATCAGCTTCGAGTTTACCATAACATAATGGTTTATAGCCATAAGGGTCCCTTAACACATGAATATTTCCATCCTTATTTAATAGAATTAATGAATATGCACCTTCCACGAACTCTGTTATCATTTTGAATGCCTCAATCATGCTATTATTCTCGGACAATTTAGAGAAAGTATCTATCAGGGTGGCAAACAGTTCTGCATCGCTATTCCCCATGAAAATTCGCCCCATATTTTTTAGCTTATCACTTATAACATCAGAATTCGTTATTCTTCCATTAAATGCCAGTGTAAATTCATTTTCCATGGATTTAAAATGAAAAGGTTGTGCTTCCTCCACGGAAATGATTCTTCGGGTACCATAATTCACGTGGCCAATCCCGATATTACCACTGAAGGTTTTTAATTTATTAGGATTCAGGACTTTAGCAACTATTCCTCGATTTTTATATGTAAAGAGCTTGCAATTACTATAGGTTGAAATGCCCGTAAATAATTGCCCTCGATGTTGCAAGGCCATTAATCCGCTATATATCATGCCTGCCACGGAATAGCTAAAATCATTACAAGAGATGCCAAATATTCCACACGATTCTCTTTTTTCCATTTAAACTCTCCTTTTTGGATTGATTAATTCATGTACTTTAAAGTTCCATGAGATTTTTAAGGGTAGAACCATGAAGGTTTTTTAATTTTAATACATCCAAAATTATATTCTTTTCATTTAACCCTTTTATAATGATATGCGGTTCGGAAAGAACCGTACCGATTCTCTTAAGCTTTATATTAAATTTTTTAGCAATTTTTTCTACTTCTTGCCCATGTTCTGGTTTAGTCTCAATAATGAAGCGTCCCGCTGATTCACTAAAAAGGAATTCATCATCTCTTAAAGCGGAAATTCCATTATTAAAGGTTATCTCAGCACCTAATTTATTTTTGAAGCACATCTCGGCTATAGCAATTGGAAGCCCGCCCTTGCTCACGTCATGATTTGCAAGGACCAAACTCTTCATATATAATTCGAAAATATAATCCCAACTTTTTTTAATAGTTTCTTCCTTAATTTTTGGAGGTGTACCTCCTGTAATTCCATGAATTACAGTATGATATACCGATCCTCCTAATTCGGCTTTAGTTTCTCCGATGAGAAAAATATCATTTCCAGGAGTTTTAAAAGGTAAAGTAATGATATTTTTTTCACCTTCCAGAAGGCCCACAATCATGACCACCGGAGCAGGTTTAATTGCTGTATGAGTAACTTCATCTTCATTATATAAGGAAACGTTCCCTCCTACTACCGGAATTCTTAAATATTTACACGCATCAGCCATCCCTTTAACAGCTTGAGAAAAATACCAATAGGACTCGGGGATCTCGGGATTGCCAAAATTACAGCAATTTACCATTCCTAAAGGACGAGCTCCATTGGCAATTACATTAGCACAACTCTCTACCACGCTTTCTTTTGCTCCTTCATAGGGATCTAAATAGCAATGCTTTGAATTAGTACCCACACTTACTGCAATAAATTTATCCGTCCCAATTATCCGTAATACTCCGGAATCACCATCTCCACATTTAACAACCGAACGGATCCCGACCTCGTGGTCATACTGTCTATAAACCCATTTTTTACTGCAAATATTCTCCGAAGCGATTAATTCATGAACAATTTCTGAAATTGGTGTAGTTAATGGAGGGGTCGCTTGATTTAGCAATTCATCAAGAAATTCAGGTCTTTTTTCTTCTCTTTCAATCACGGGCGCATCAGAAAGCGCAACCGCGGGAATGCTTACTATAAGTCTTTCTCCATCAAAAATTTTTAACACTTTACTATCATCAATTCTTCCAATCACCGCATGTGCAACCTCATATTTTTGAAAAATGTTCAAAATGTCGTTCAATCCGTCGGGTTTTATAATAAAAGCCATTCGTTCTTGAGATTCTGAAAGCATTATTTCAAAGGAATTCATACCAGGTTCCCTAGTATATATATTTCCCAAATCAATAACAGCTCCAGTCCCGCCATTTCCCGTCAATTCGCTCAATGCACATGAGAGACCACCTCCGCCTAAATCCTTTAAACCCCGCACGTAGCCCGTCTTGACAGCTTCTAAGGTGGCTTCAATAATGATCTTTTTAGTAAAGGGATCTCCGATTTGAACTGCCGGTCTATCTGCTTCTGACATATCAGTCAAAGTCCTTGAGGCAAAGGTTACTCCATGGATTCCATCCCTTCCGGTAGATCCGCCCATGAGTACTACATAATCTCCGGGATTATATGCTTTACTCGGCGCGTGGTTAAAATCCTCAATCGTTCCAAGCCCTACACATGCCACGTTTACCAAACAATTATTCTCAAAACTTTCATCAAATTCCACTTCTCCTCCTATGGTCGGAATACCCGTACAATTGCCATAATCCGCGATTCCCTTTACCACGTACTTAAATAACCATTGAGAATGAGGATTATTTTTTAACTTTCCAAAACGTAGGGGATCCAGCAAGGCAATGGGACGCACCCCCATGCACAATATATCCCGAATAATTCCTCCGATTCCCGTAGCAGCGCCATGATAAGGTTCTATTGCGGAAGGATGGTTATGGGATTCAATACGAAATGCAATACAATATCCATCTCCAATATCAATGACTCCAGCATCTTGACCTGGCCCAGCCAAAACATGTTTATAATTCTTTTCCGCATCCTCGAATAATCTCAACCGCGGTCGAGAAGATTTATAAGAACAATGCTCGCTCCACATTACATCAAACATTCCTAATTCCGTCATATTGGGAGCCCGCCCCAGAGAAGTATTAATTTGTTCTATCTCCTTCTGATACAGGTCCACGTCTACTTTTTTTCCATCAACTTCTACCCTTGGCACTTTCAACAATTCCTCCTTATGAATTCAATCATTGATTCAAAAAACAGACGCCCATGAGTCGTGGAATAAGGACTTAGAATTTTCTCGCTTGAACGTTCTGGATGGGGCATGAGACCCATGCAATTCCGTTCCAAATTACATATTCCCGCAATATTTTCTAGAGAACCATTTGGATTTGCTTTTTCAGTCATTTCGCCTTCCTTATTCACGTATTTTAAAATAATTTGATGATTATCTTGTAGTTCTTTTAATTGATCAGTAAAGTACCTTCCTTCCCCGTGTGCAATGGGTAAATCCAAGACTTCACCGGCTTTCATTTTGTTTGTGAATGCGGTGTTAACATTTTCCACCTTAACATTTATCCACTTGCATATAAACTTTAGATGTTCATTTTGTAATAATGCTCCGGGGAGGAATTCTGCTTCGATTAAAATCTGAAATCCATTACATATTCCTAGAACGGGTTTTCCTTCTTTCAACATCATTCTGGCCTCTCCCATAGCAGGGCTGTGCGCAGCAATTATTCCTGCTCTTAAATAATCTCCAAATGAAAACCCACCCGGGATGATTACTCCATCGTAATTTGCCCCTTTAAAATTATTATGCCAGACTAAATCGGCTTCCACGTTCATTACATTTTGAAGAACGTGAATTGTATCTAAATCACAATTAGAACCAGGAAATTGAATGACCGCTATTTTAATAGTCATTTTTATTAATCATGGATATCTTGTTTTGATATTTTTAAAATTTTCAAATCTTGAGTTACAGGATTAAAAATTCTTAAAGCATTAGCCATTTCATTTACAATTTTTGATGCATCCTCTTGGTCTCTTGCTTTAAGAGTTATGCGAAGATATTGTCCGGATCTTACGTTAGTAACCATTTCATATCCTTTTTTAACCAACAGGTCCTTTCTTATCGTCTCCCCAGTTGGATCACGAGCTAAAGCTTTATTCTCCAGAACAATTTCCACAATAAATTGATTAACTTCCATTTTTAAAAGAAAAAAATGATAGCTCTAATTAAATTAGTTCTTATTAATAATTAAATAATTTCTATATATTTATAAAACAAAAACTCTATAAGGAAAAACAAGGGACATGATAATCCTTTTTATCATTTCCCTCCAACTAATATAAAAAATGATTTCCCACATATCATTTTTATTGTTGAAATGTTATCGAATCAAATGAAAAGTTTTTTTTTTCAATGAAAATTCGATTCCATCTTACTCATGTCATGACAAAACTTCCTCCTTTTATAAAGACACTTATTAGAATTAAGATAAGCATCGAGAAAAGAGAGAATAATAAAATATATCCACTTATTCTTGGAAATTTCTTATTAGCAAGATTTTCATATCTTTCTGGCTTTAATCTAAAAAATTGGATTACAAGAAGGATGAATGCAACAAGCAATAACGTAATATTGGAAAAAATAATCAATAAATCTAGCATACTAACAAATAATTATAATATATTGATAAATTTAACTTAGCCCTATAAATAACCTGCTTTTTTTAAATTCGCTTCAATTCTTTTTTTCACGTTCATGGGTGTTGCCTTAAAAGGTAATCCCGTGATTTTATTGAAACTTTTCATGTATCTCTTCGCCAATTCTATTTTTATATCATCTTTAATGGGGGGTATGGGTTGATCTGGTTTTATGTTTGGGAAAACATCTGGATACGTTTCCATTAACCATCCTCTAAAGATTTCTTTATCTAATATTTCAGGTTCTTCTCCTTTATTGAATGCTTCTTCATAACTATCTGCAATCCAAAAACGGGAAGAATCTTGAGTATGTATTTCATCGATGACCATTAATTCTCCATCCTTTAATCCGAATTCATATTTGGTATCCACCATGATTAATCCATTTTTGCTACAGTGAGCTTGGCCGTATTTAAAAAGCTTTAAAGAGGCTTGTTCCATTTTTTCATAAATATCCTTCTCCACAATATTTTCTCGAATTATCTTTTCCCTTGAAATATAGATATCATGGCCAGAAGCCTCTTTTGTCGAAGGAGTCAGCACGATTTCGGTTAATTTTTCATTCTTTTTCAATCCCTTAAGGAGTTCTATTCCAGAAGTATGAATACCTTCCGTGTAATTACGCCAAGCGGTTCCCGTAATATAAGCTCTTACAATCATTTCCACGGGAAGAGTTTCACATTGATGGGTGATAGAAACATTAGGATCGGGCACGGAGATTAAATGATTTTTCACTATATCCTTCGTTTTCTCAAACCAGAACGAAGATACTTTATTGAGTAATTCCCCCTTAAAAGGTATGGTAGTAATGACCCGATCAAACGCCGATAATCGGTCTGTTGCAATAATGATGCGCATGTCATCTCTCGTGTAATTATCCCTCACTTTTCCTTTATAGAGAATGCCTAACTTATTCGGGAAGTTTGTCTCGCTCAATGTATTCTCGAATTGGGCCTTGATTTTTTCATCAATATTATCATTTATCATGATTTCATGAAGGAAAGGTATAGATTTTATTAAAATTCTTCTTATTAAGTTAAAAATAAAGGAATAATCTACTTCTTGTAATATAATCCTTGGTTAAATTCTTCTTTAGAATACTTTATCTCATTTATTTTCATTTTATTAATAAAGGCACGCGTTAGATCGATATCTAAAGAATTTATGAGACTAATCAAGTAAATAAATATATCTGCTATTTCATGGGAAATGTTTTGATATAATTCTTTATTTTCCAAGATTTTTTCCTTGGGAAGATCCTTGAATAAAAATAACTCGGAGAGTTCTGCTGCTTCAATCTGTAAGGCTTGAATCAAATTTTTAGGAGTGTGATACTTTTTCCATCCTCTCTGCTCAATAAACTGTTCCACTTCATGCTTGAAGAAAGAAATAGGAGTAATTTCATCATTTTCAATTCTTGACATCATAATGTACTTGGAAGCAAGGTCTTCATTTATATTTAGAACAATCTTTTAAAGATAAAATTATTGTCTATTCTATCCTTTTGCCTTAATAATGTGCTGCCAGTTTGTTACCTTTGAGGAATTGAGTTAAAAAATCCAAAATAATCTCATTAACCACATCAGGTCGTTGAGCGGGACAAAAATGCCCTGCCATATCTATTATTTCTAATTGAGAATTATATATCATTTCATGAAGGCGTTCAGACATCATTTCAGGACTGAAATTATCCAATCTTCCTCCTATTATGAGCGTGGGGCATATAATACCGGAAGGATCATACTCTTTTATCTCATGGATCATTCGAAAAATCTGGTCCTCAATTTTCATGTAGAGCTCCTCTTTTGTTAAATTACTCCCCACAAGGGAATCTGCCAAAGAGGCAACAATATAAGGAATGGTTTTATCCAAGATCTTTTCCACGCTATTTGCCACGACTTCCAAAAAATTCATGCGAATAAAGTAGGGTAATAAATTGTAGAAAATGTTTCTAATTACATTATCTATCATGATATACCCCGAGTTCAATAAAATCAAGAATTTTACCCGCTCGGGATGTTTTAATGCGATTTGCTGGGCAATCATTCCTCCTACCAATGAATGCCCTATAAGCCCAAATTCTCCTTTTATATTCAAAAACTCTATAAGGTCTTCGACATCCCTTATGATTTCATATCTTACATTGCAGGAGATGTCTAATTTCTCGGGATGGTCGCTTCTTCCATGTCCTAATGCATCAAATGCAACGATTCTATAATTTTGTTTTAAAACCTTGATTTGTTCTTTAAAAAAAGATGCAGAGGATGCAAATCCATGAATTAAAATAATAGTGCAGTTTTTCGAGAAAGGGTTGATATCTTCGTAGTAAAGATTATAACCATCTTTATTTTTTATGTATGGCATTGATTTTTCTTTCTGAATTAGGGCACTGATTATTCTACATGAGCATAGATTTGAATGTGTAAATGTTTGATAATAAATTAATTTTTCTAAATTCTATAAAAGGATTTAAATGATAAAACTTAAGGAAGAGATTTTTGAATATATCAATATTTTTTCACATTTTGATTAAATGGAAAAATAAGTCGGAATATCTTACTTACAAAGGTGAACAAATATTCTCTTCGGTCATGAAGAAGGTATTATATTAGGGGCTAAAAATTAGTAAAATTAAATAAATTCAGTAAACTGTTTCTCCGGTGATTCTATCTACTTTATAATGCCTAAATTTGGCCGAAGAACGTCCAATTTCTTCTCTTTGTCGGATTTTAGTTACAATTTCCTTAGGAAACAAAAAATTGGCGAGATGGAGAATCATTTCTTTTGTTTCAATGCAATTAAATAGTTTTAAGGATTCTATCGAATAGAAAAGTTCACTAATTAAGTCATAGTTAACATTTTGAGAGATATCAAGAATTTCGAGGTTTCTATAAATTCTTGAAACAATTGTTTCTAAAAAATCGATGGATTTTAGTTCTTCTAGCGAATTTCTCATGTAACTATTAAATAAAATGTAATAAGTTGCTTCGGAAGAAATTATCCCATCACGATACTGTTTAATTCCCTCGGGAGTTACCCTCGTACTTAATTCTTCAATGATTGCTTTGATATTTTGCGGATTAACTTTATCCAGAATGCCTAAAAAATTATACAATTTTAGGATAACTACCAATTGTGATGTTTCTAATTCTTGTAAATAGTTAGATTTGAAAAAACTCGGGTCTGCTCGTACTAATCTGATGATTTTTTCTTCACTTAATTTCCATTTAATTAGGGAAGTGGATTTTAGATAATAATATAATTTATCGGAGGCTTCAATAATAGGAGCCTCGAATTCATCTATATTCTCATCGTATAACTCTTGCAAGAAATTTTTAACCTTTTTCGTGTCAACCTCCATTCCTAAATGGTTTGCTAAATAGATCCCACAGAAATAAAGGTCAGGGTTCTTAAGCGAGATCAAAGGAATGGAAATTAACCATTCTGAAAGATTGTTTTTCAAATACTTTCTAAGAGACGAAAAGTCGAATAATTTTTCCACGCCACAAAAATCAATTATTCGAAAAATCAAATACATCAATTGCAATTTATCCCGAGGTTCTTCTAATTTTTCTATACTTTCAATTTTATCCTTATTTTCTCGTAATTTTTGAATGACTTTATCTCTAATCTGAATATATTTTTTTAGATTTGCAGTTGTTTCTGACTTTCCCAAAAGCTCTTTCAGATTTCGTAATTCCATCATGAATTCAATTGGCAAGAAGCCACGTGCTTTCAAATTTAAAAGGATCTGAGCCGCATTAATATCAACTAGATAGTCTGCAATTTTTTCTAAAAAGATCTCATAGAGTACGGGAGCAATTTTTTTTTTATATAATTCTAAAGGAGAGGAAACCGTCTCTTTTTCTTCCTTTTTGATCTCTAAAAAAGGGTCCATGAATCTCATTTCTATGTATTCTTTTTCGAACCCTAATGAAATGAATTCTTCCTTTAAAAACGTAAGAAAATCTTGTTCTACCTTATTCACGATTTCGGTCATGTGATATTTTATTCTGTGTTTTCTACTTTGTCGCCTTAATCTCCGTTGTTTTCGCAATTTTTCTCTCTGAATCTTCCATTCTTCTTTTTTTTGCTCCCATTCTGTAAGATTATTTTGTCTCCGCAGATTTCTTATTTCTCTTCTTAAATCTCGGGGAGATTTATAGTTTTTTTCGAAGATATATCTTAATTTCTTACGGAAGGATTCCTTATCCTCAGTTATTAAAGATTTAAAAAATTTAAAATTTTTCTGCAGTAATTCTTCTTTATTTGTGAAATTATTTTCGGAAGATTTTAAATTCTCTTCGAATAGTTCTTCTCGACCGAGGGATAAATCGGCGAAGAAAATTCTCAACTCTTGCCAAAAAAAGCGGTCGAGCGCCTCATAAAATAAATCTATTTCATTTAAATATAAGTCAAGTATGTTAAACAAACCTTGAAGGATCATGATAAATCCACGTAAATCTTTTAGGGTTTATGTACCCCGTGCTATATTTTCTATTGAAATAATAGTACATGGGATTAATAATTTATTGTTATATTTAATCAAAATCGTAAATCTTAACTGGAAGCAAAATAGAGCACTACACATAAAAAATGTAAATAGACTTAGTCTCCTTTCACTTTGATAAAACTAAGAGAAGAAATATAATCGCATTACTCTAAATTGATTTATGGCTCTATTTTTTTTTATTAAAGGAAGGTTCGAATGAAATTATTTACTTGTGGTGTATTCCTCATTTAATGACATGTACTAATGAATTCCTTTAAAGCACTAAAAAAGATGCTTAAATAAGGGAATAATATAGATATAAAGTTTAAAAATTAAGCTTTCTTCCATTTAATATAACTAAATATAACAAATGGAATTTTAATAAAATAGATAAGTACTTAAATAAAACTCGTATTAAATAAAATGTCAGGATCTAATATCTTCGGCACTTCTGGAATCAGGCGGATATTTCAGAATTATAGCGAATCCGATTTAATGTTTACTCCACAAATGGCGTTGGAAGTTGGTCTCGCATTAGGTACATACTTAAATGGGGTTGGAACGGTGGTTATTGGGAGAGATATTCGAACTTCTGCTTTGCCTATAGAATATGCTTTAATCTCGGGACTAATGAGTACAGGATGTATAGTAAAAACATTGGGGGTGGTTACTACGCCCACGTTAGCAATGTCTTTAAGATATTTAGAAGGTTCTGCTGGATGCATGATCACGGCGAGCCATAACACTCCAGAATATATCGGATTGAAAATCTGGAATCCTTCGGGAATGGGATATACCCGGGAACAAGAAGAAAAGATCTCGGAGATTTATGATACCAAGGCATTTATTAATAAAGAATGGGATGAAATTGGAAAAGTAATTCCTATTCTTGATATTAATGACATTCACATCATGGATATTAAGAGTCGAATCGATTTTGATGGAAGTGATTTACATGTTATTGTGGATCCAGGAAATGGTGCCGGGTGTGAAATTGTCCCAAAGCTATTAGGCAGTTATAATGTAAATGTCACCACTTTAAATAGTCAGATGGATGGAAAATTCCCGGGAAGGCTTTCAGAACCAAGCAAGGAAAACTTGAAGCAAGTATCCCTCTTTTTAAGAGCATCTGAAGAAGAAGATATTGGAATTGCTTTAGATGGAGATGCAGACAGGGTAATTTTTTTGGATGAGGAAGGAGAAATTGTAGATCCCATCAGGCTTTTCGCTTTGATGGCTAAATATTACCTCAAAAAATATCGGGGGACAAAAATCTTTCAAGAAAACATGACGGTGGTCACTCCCATTAATTCTTCAAGCTTGGTTGAGGATGTTTTAAACCCTTTAGGATGTAAGGTTTTAAGAACAGAAGTTGGCGATATAAAAGTTGCAATTGCATTAAAAGAATGTAATGGTTTTGTGGGGGGAGAGAATTCGGGAACGTATATATGGCCAAGTACCCATTATGGTCCCGATTCCATCGCAACGATTGCGAAAGTATTGCAAATGCTTATTGAGACGAAAAAAACCCTAAAAGAATTGTTGGAAGAGATTCCTAATTACCCTTATTATAGTACCAACCATCATCTTAAAAGGGATATTCCCTTCACGGATGGTATTACGGATAAGATTATTAAAGAGATGGAAAGTGCTTCCGATGAAATGCAAGTTAAAATTAAAACTATTAACCAATTGGATGGGGTTCGATTTGATTATGATAAGGGTTGGATTCTCATTCGACGTTCTGGCACGAGTCCTTATCTTAGAATTTCAGGCGAATCCAATACGGATTTAGAACGGTCCAAAGAAATGAATCGTATCGTAGTTGAGCACATAAAAAAATTAGAAATCATATAAACCTCTTATCTTGTTGCTCCCATGGTTCCTATTTTTAACCGAACCCTTCTTAATCGTCCTATAAAAATAATAGGTTATTATATTCCTGATACTTTTGATAGAAATTTAGGCGTATCTGGATTAAGTCCTTTAATTTTTGCTATTTCCAGTGAAAGCAATTGAACGCCTAAAATCATGAGAAGCGGTTGTAAATCTAACAAAGTATTCGGAACGCGAATCCCAAAATCAATAACCTTGGGCACCTCATCAATTCGGGTGGATTCATATATTGCCAAGATGGTAGCTTTTCTCTCTTTAATTCGTTTTAATAAATTAATCAAGTTTTTTTTTCTCTGATCTTCTTCATGGGGAATGATCGCTAGGATCCAAGTTTTTGAATCTGCCAAGGTGATGGGACCGTGAGGAAATTCTGCCGTGGCGTAAGCTTGTCCGAAAATTCTTGCCCCTTCCTTTAACTTTAAGGATGCTTCCATTGCAGTGGCATAATCGGGACCTGCTCCCAAAATGAAGCAAAATTCAGCAAATTTGAAATAATTTGAGAGCCGCTTTATCCTTTGATGTAACTTTGGTAAAAATTTTTCTATTTTTACCGGAAGTAATTGTAATTCTTCAAACAATACGTGGTATTCGTCCATGGACAGAGTTTCTCGGATTCTTGCCAATTCTAAAGAAAGAAGTGCTAATACTGCCAATTCGGCTTCATACGTTTTTGTAGCTAATACACTTTTTTCTTCACCACATTCCAGAAAAATTGAATGTTCACAAGCTTTCATTAAACTTGAATTATGAGTATTCGTAATGCCAATTGTTAAACATCCGAGTGCTTTTCCAAGCTGTATGGATTCTATGGTATCTTTTGTCTCTCCGCTCTGTGACAAGCCAATAATACAATCGGTTTCATCTAAAATGGGTTTAATTAAATATTGAAACTCCATGGAATATTCTGTAAAAGTTGGAATTCTGGTTATCCTATTAAACATGTAGGAAATTGCGAAACCTGCATGATAGGAGCTTCCTGCTCCAATCAAGTAAATATGTCGACATTTCCTTTGTACGATCTTATTTGCAATTTCATTCAACCTTACTCTATTTTTTAATACCCTTTTCAAAACAGAAGGAATCTCAAATATTTCTTTTTTAGTATAGAATCCCGGGTAGTTTTCATCTTTTTTCGGATTATTGGCAGTCATGCTTAAAACAAGTTTGATTATATTAATTAAATTGATATATATAAGCGTAAAGTTTTCTTTCTTAGATTAAATTATAAATTTTATAGTTAACTAGAGTGTTATAAGATAATTATTTTTTTAATATATTTCTGTTGATAAAAAATGTGTGGAATCTTTGGTGTGATAACTAAGGAGGATATTCCGATTGGTAAAATTGCCTTGGAAAGCATAAAAAGATTGGAATATCGAGGATATGATTCTTGTGGAATTGTTACTCAAAACGATGGCAGTTTGTTTGTTAAAAAAGATGCGGGAAAAATAGATGAAATTCATGCCCGATTAAAATTAGATGAATTTCCAAATGGTTCAAGAATGGCCTTAGCACATACAAGATGGGCAACACACGGACCTCCCATAAAAAAAAATAGTCATCCTCATCTGGATTGTACCGGGAAAATTGCTGTCATCCATAACGGTATTATCGATAATTTCCTCGAATTAAAAGAAGAATTAGTTTTAAAGGGCCATAAGTTTATCTCCGATACAGATACAGAAGTTATTCCCCATTTGATTGAAGATTTAATGAATCAAGGATTAGATTTCAAGACCGCCTCAAAAAAGGCGCTAAGAAGATGTAAGGGGGGATATGCTATTGTAGCTTGTCACGCTGATTATCCCGATTATCTCGTTGTAATTAGAAAGGAATCTCCATTAATTGTTGGAATCGAAGAAAATAAAACAACGTATTGCGCTTCTGATATTCCAGCATTTCTCCCTTATACCAGAAAATGCTATATCCTAAATGATGATGAAATGGCAATTCTTAAAGCAGGTGAAGCAGAATTTTATTCTTTATCTAGCGATGAAAAAATTGAAAAAGAAATCCAAAAGATCAACTGGAGTATTGATGCTGCAGAAAAGGGAGGATACGAACATTTTATGTTGAAAGAAATTCATGAAGAACCGCTAGCGCTTGGGAAAACTTTAACCATTCCCAAAGAAACAATAAGAGAATTTGCGGAGTTACTTATTAACTCTGATAAAATTTATATAACTGCTGCTGGGACCTCATTTTATGCGTCCTTGGCGGGAAAATTTATCGTTACTTATTTTTTAGGAAAATATATAGAAGCAATAGAATGCTCTGAGTTTCAAACACAATTGAGCAATTCGTTGGAAGAGGGTGCCATTGTCATTGCAATCTCACAATCCGGCGAAACAATTGATTTAATTGAAGCCATTAGATGGGCAAAAGAAGTGAAAAAAGCTAAAGTTCTCTCGATTACTAATATTGTGGGCTCCTCTCTTACTAGATATTCGGATCACGTGATAGTTACGCGTGCGGGGCCTGAAATTGGAGTGGCCGCGACAAAAACTTATAGTACTCAAGTATTGACCTTAGCAATGATCGCTATTGAAATAGGGAGACTTCTTAAATTCGAATCTGAAGAGGAAATGCAATTATATGAGGAGGCCTTGTATAATACGCCTACTATCGTGGAAGAATTCTTGAGAAAAGACGTTAAAGAAATAAAAGATATTGTTTCAAATCTTGAAAAGAGTCACAATTTTTTCTTTTTAGCACGTGGAATATCCATTGCTACTGCGAAGGAAGGAGGATTAAAATTAAAAGAAATTGCCTGCCGATTTGTTGAAGGATATTCTGCCGCTCATGCGAAACATGGTCCCATTTCACTAGTAAGAGACGGATTTCCAATAATTTTCATTGCACCCCCAGATGACACATATGAGAGGTTAGTGGGAAACGTGATGGAATTCAAGGCGAGAGGGGGTTTTATCATTTCTGTAGTTGTCGCAGATGATAAAAAAATTAGCAATATGAGTGATGTTACTATTCGTATTAATCAACCAGGAAATAAGTATTATAACTTATTATCGCCCATAACATTCATTCCTTCGCTCCAACTTCTGGCATATTTCTATTCCGTTGATGTGGGCTTAAATCCCGATCAACCTGCTAATCTGGCAAAAACAGTTACGGTTCATTAGGATAAAGTTTCTTAATTCTTCCATGTGGTTAAATACAATCCATTCCATCTCATCTCTTTAAGAATTTCCTAATCGTACCATTGTTTCAATATTCCAACGAATAATAAAAACAAACCGTGATGATTAAAAATCTATTTAACTAGTATTACTTGATTATTTAGAATTCAATTAGGCTAAAAAAAAGAAGGTGAAAAATAATTAAAAGCCTGCAAGAATGTTTGGCAAGTCGAAAGGATTGTTCGGGAAAAGGACACGTTTTATCAAGGGCAGAAGTTTTGAATACTTGTCAATCCGCTCATCAAGCTGCTCCTTTAAAAACCTTATTCATTGTTCTCCCTGAAGGAAGTGAGGAGTATAAAGGTGGTATATATCAATATAGAGGAACTGATTTAGATTTCATCACGGATAAAGAAACGACCCAATATTGCATGGAAGTGTATCCTGATTTAATACTCAAAACTCCTCTTGAAATGGAGGAATTAGTCCAAACCGGCCTTATTTGGCAATATCTTTCCTTAGAGGTGGATAGCATGGGGCTCGGCGTCTCTCAACGAGCAAGAGCTCCCAAAAAAATAAATAAATTAGTAAATGACTTTTATAAGCAAGATTATACTTTTTTATATTCTGTGGCGGTTCGAGAGCGAGATCGCGGAGATTTAATGGAGGATATCTTGTCTCCTATTGATAAAAAACCCCAAGAAGGCATATTTCTCTTAGAAACTCCTGCTTGTTATGAAAACCGTGCTATCTATGAAAATAAATATCAAGGCATCCCTTTAGATGATGTCGTGTTTAATAAAATAGAAAAGCAACCACCTAATCATTCTTCCTTGTATCAACTCTCCCAATTATTATGGGCATGTGAAGGAGAAACCGATCATGCCACTCATGGCAATCGAGATACTTTGGATAAGAATGGGTTTGGACGAGTTCATGCTTCGGGTTGCGCAGGATATGCGGTATATCCCGTTATTATTATAGAGAATCTAGCTTCCCTCCCTAAAGGGGGATATTGGTATAATCCCGTTGGGTTTTCGGGATTGAATCGATGGCTTAAAATAGATGATAAAGATAATTATGATCACTTACTGCATAACTATACTTCTCAAATTAACAAAACTGAGATTGAGAAGGAATTTAATGTAAAATATTCCCATTATTTCATAATGTTATGCATAGATAGAAAGAAACCATGTTCAGGAATTGGTCACGGAACGATAGGAAAACTTGTAATGAATACTAAATATTGGGCAGAAGTTGAATCCGGAATGGCGCTTGCGGGATTACAATTACAAGCAAACGCATTAGGGATGAAATGGGAAAGAAAAATAATTTCTACTCCTGAAAAACCTAATTTAAGAACTTTATTTCACATTGATGAATTAGAGAATTCTATCAATAATGTAGCAGAAAATTTAGTAAATCTTCCAAAAAATGAAAGGATCTCTCTCAAAGGACAATTAAACCCGTTAATATTATTTTTTCCCGCATGAAAAAAGCTTTTTGATAATTATTTTTTTTAATGGGATGATCATTCAATTCAAAGTCGAGCATTAAGTGAATGTCTCAATCAATCTTGGGAGAATTAATCAATAAAAATAAATATCTAATTTATGATTAAAAATATAATAATATATTCATTCCTTAATTTTTCATTTTATTGGGGACATAGAAGGTTTTAGGATCATTGCCAAAGGCTAATATTATTGATATTGAGGAAATGTCTTTCTTTAAAAATTTAGTTGACAATATCTTAGATGTCCTCATTGTTGTCGATTTAAGCGGATCCATTTTTTATATTAATTCCAGAATTCATGATTTATTAGGTTATACTCCCGAGGAATTCATTGGTTTGAATATATTTCATTTCGTGCATCCAGAGGATTATCAAAAATTTAGTAAAGAAATAAAGCGTTCACGAAGGTCCCACACTTCTCTGTCTATTGAGTATCGTTTAAAGCATAAAGCGGGATATTATATTCCTGTAAATGGGAGAGCAAATTTCTACAAGATTAATAAGAAGATACTAGTTGCTGCTGTTATTAGTGATTTAACCGAGCGCAAAGAACATGAAGCTGATTTAGAGAAGTTACATTTTTTGGAAAAAAAATCTTTGCTCATTACTGAAAATGCTAAGGATTTAATTACAATCATTAATGATAATTTAAAGATAGATTACGTGAATGGAAAAGCACATTATGACACATTGGGCTATACTAAAGAGGAATTACTCAATATGAGCATTTTTAAATTAATCCCACTTGAAGATCAAAAGAAAGTTTTTATTGATTTTGTACAAGGGGCAAAAACTGGTCAAGGAACCACCATTACTCGACTCATACATAAAAGTGGTCATCATATATGGGTAGAAACAAATGGTACCATCTTTAAGGATGTAGATGGAAAAGAAAAATCCTTAGTATTTTCTAGAGATATAACGGAAAAAAGAGATGCTGAACAGCGAATAAAAATATCCGAAAAGAAATATCGTGAAGCTTTTAATCTTGCTGAGATGTATAAAGAATTATTTGCTCATGATACAAATAGTATATTGCAAAACATGTTATCCGCTTTAGAATTAACTCGAGATAAATTAAGTAGTAAAGGAAATTTAAAAGAATTTGAAAATATTTTGAACATAATGGAAGAGGAGGTTAAAAGAGGGGCTAGCTTGGTTTCGAATATTCGAAAACTTTCACAAATAGAAGAAAAAGCAATGTCTCTAAAATCGATGAATATTATTCCCGTTTTGAAAAATTCGGTTAATACTATTAAAAAGGTCCAACTCGAAAGACCTTTAGATATTACCATCGAAAATCCGTATAGCACATTATATATTAATGCAAACGAGATTTTATCAGATGTTTTCGAAAATTTACTGAGTAATGCAATCCGATATAATGATAATCCCTTTGTGAAAATATATATTAGAGTATCTAAGGAAAAGATAAATAAAGTAAATTTTATAAAAATAGAGTTTTTAGATAATGGAATTGGAATACAGTCAGACCATAAATCTTCTATTTTTTTAAGAGTAAGAAATAAAAGTAAAAGTCTTCGAGGAATGGGCTTAGGATTATCTGTCGTAAAAAAGATAGTGGACTTATTTAATGGACAAATAATTGTTGAAGATAGAGTGGAAGGTGATTATACTCAAGGAAGCAATTTCATTCTCTATTTTCCCGAAGAATTGAATAAAGAATGAAGATTACGCAAAAAATGTCAATTCTATCTATTTCTAAGGAATATAGTACTTACTATTATTGAGTGATGGTTTTCTCTTTAATGATACCTCTGTTTGGATCTTGATAATAGAGCGTATTTGGTTCAACATCTTCAATAACTAAAGTGTGAGCTCCAATCCTGCAGTTCTCCCCTATAATTTTTCCCGTCATGATGCTTGCATTTATACCCGTCTTTACATTGGGGCCAATAACCGTGCCAAATTTTCTCCTTTGAGAATCGACTAATTTCCCCTTCACATTGACTTTTATGCTCTGATCATCAAACCGTAGGTTAGCAACTTTAGTGCCTGCTCCCAAGTTCACATTTTCACATATAATACTATCTCCGATATAATTAAAATGGGGGATATTTGTGCGGGAAAATATAATGGAATTTTTTACTTCACTTATTCCTACATGGCATTTATCTCCTATAGAAGTAAAGGGTCTAATAAATGCATTTGGTCCGATTAAAGAGTCATTTCCTATAAAACAAGGTCCTTGGATCACTGAACCCGCTTTAATTACGGTGTGATCTCCAACATGGACATTTCCCGTGATTTCAACATTTTTCTCTACTATTCCAAGGTTCTCATTTTTAATCGTTTTTAACATAAATTCATTAGCATCTAATAATTGCCAAGGTAATCCTATATCGCTCCAGAATTTATCCTTTATAATATAACC
The DNA here is from genome assembly GCA_964388035.1 of uncultured archaeon. Taxonomy (GTDB): domain Archaea; phylum Asgardarchaeota; class Lokiarchaeia; order Sigyniarchaeales; family SOKP01; genus JALGVJ01. The sequence continues at coordinate 5,878 of CAYLZE010000060.1, read as the reverse complement.
CAGAATATCGCCGGCAAAATCTTTCATCAAGATTTCCATTGAATCAGTAAATTCATATTCCCCCCGAATAGATTTCTCAGTCTTCTCAACAGCTTCAAAAATTAATGGGTCAAAGATGTAGACCCCTGCATTAGCTAAATTTCCTAAATTCAATTCGGGGCCAGGTTTTTCAGTTATTTTGGTGACTTTACCTTTAGAGTCTAAAGAAATTATACCAAAAGCTTGAGGATTTTTTACTTCCATTAAAGAAATTAATCCTTTAACCTCATTCTCCATGAATTTCTGGATTACTTCCTTGAAAATAAGAGGATCCACTAATAAATCTCCATACATGAGCAAGAAACAATCATTTTTGACAAACTTTTTCGCATGACCCGTGGCATGTGCTGTACCTAAATACTCTTCTTGGACAGTATAAGTTATTTTCATCCCCTCTTTTTCTAGGAAGTCTCTAAAATGAGCCCTTATTATCTCCTGTTTATATCCTACAATTAATAAAACCTCTTCAATCCCAGCATTTTTCAATCCAATGAGGGTATGTTCTAGTAATGGCTTTCCTGCTAAGGGTATCATGGGTTTAGGTCGATTAGAGGTAATGGGCTTGAGTCTATTACCCTCTCCAGCTGCGAGAATTACCGCTTTAATGATCTTTTTAGTTTCCATAAATTCTAAAATCTTTAAATGTTTTAAAAATTTCTTAAAGGAACCTCTATTAATGTTTTAAACATCAATTTAAAATAGTGTAGTGAAAAAGTTTTAGAATACTTCGAAAAAGTGGAAATTCCAAGGACTTAAATCGATATATAGACCATATTTCTGAAGATCTTTTCCTTGATATTTATATTCTGCATGATGGAATAAATCTTTGAACGTCCAAGCTTTTTCTCCGAAATTCATATCGGGGATTTTAACGTGTCCTTGTGATTTTATAGAACTATAATTTATGACTAATAATATCCGGGATTTATTGGTAAACCATGTATAAGAGATCAAATTTGTATTTGAATGATTATAGGAATCAATCGGATTTACTTCACATGATTCCCATTGACCTTGTAGAAGCGCTTCCATCGACGATAAATTTAAAATGGTTAAATAATATTCATGTAAGGATTTTTTCTCTTCCTCCAATGGTTTTCTGCCTAATTGAACCGGGACTTTTATCTCATTTCCCTGCATTTGTCCGCCATGGATTAATGCCGCTCCAGGAAGTGTTAGTGTTATCAAAGCAGCCACTTTAGATTTTTCCTTGCCAAAATTTTTATAAGCTCGTTTTTCATCATGATTTTCAATAAATCTAAGAAGTTTGCGTTGATATTTCATATCTGCTAGAAGATGTAATTTAATTTCATTTACATCACCCTTTAATAACCGATCATAAAGAGTTTTATCATAGCAATAGTCAAAACCTTGTTGCATGAGTTTCCATTCTAAATTCCAATATACTTCGGCTAAAAAAATAAGATTTGGGTTATTCTTGTGAACCTTTGATATGATATCTTCCCAAAATTCTCGTTGGGGGGTGTTTCCTGCATATTTTTCCCACGTTTTCTTAAAAACGTTGGTAGTCAATAACATAGCCATGTCACACCTTACCCCTTCGCAGAATTGAGCGATTTTATCCAATAAAGTAAATGTTTTTATTCGTGCAATCTCTGAAAATGCATTTATTTGAACAGTATCCGTCCAAGCAGGGAAATAGGGGTCCCTACCATGAGCAAATATCTTTCCATTGGCTTTGAAGAAGGTATTTCGTTCTGTTTTTAAATCTTCTTCTGTTCCTTGAATAAACATTTCGGGGAACTGCGATATCCATTCATGGTCTACTGCTAAATGATTAGGAACGTAATCTAAAATTAATGATAATCCTTTTTTATTAAGTCGTGAATGAATCCTTTGTAATCCTTCATTTCCTCCGAAATAATCATCAACATTATATGAATGAATAGAGTAAGGTGAACCCACAACATCTTCTTTAGAGAAATCTTTTAATACGGCTTCATATTCCCTCGTTAAGTCTTCATTTTCACGCGATATCTTTCTTCCCTCTGGACTTCGTTCCCAAACGCCCATTAACCACACGTAATCAAAATTTGCTTGCCAAAAATCTAGATATTCTTCTGGAATGGTTAATAATGTTATCTTTTCTCCCTTTTTTCTCGAGATTTCGTTTAACCATATCCATGTATTAATTTCGAGAATTTTAGGATGGTTCAACATCGAACTCAACATAAATTTTCTTTTCTTTTCTTTTAATTTAGTATTGTATTTGTTATATAGTGTACTGACCACCTTTTTAACTGTGACTATATAAAATTTAACATGTGTTAGCAAATTCTTTTTTTTATTATTTCGCTTGTTAAAACAGTTGGACTACCTTAAACATTAAGGCATTCCCGTAATCTTTTCAGAAATATTGAATTCATTTTTAAATATAACAAAAAAGGGAAAAAATGACAATTAGGTGGATAATGTTAGTAAGAATTGAGAATCTTATTTTGTTCTTTTAATGAATATTCAATGAAAGGGAAATAAATTTAAATTTAATAATTATTATATGTATAATAGATTTTTATAATAATTGGATGAAGGTTAAAATGAGCGAGCAAGAAAAAGAATCACTAAGAAAGTTAATTTTACTTATAAGCGAGTTGCGGGCAAAAGATGAAGAACGTTATGAAGCCCACGTGAATTTCATGAATGAAACCATCAAGATGATAAGTGCAATAGAAAGCCAAATGAATAAACATTGGAACACGGTTCTCGATTCATTGAAAGAATTAAATGAAAATATCAGTACCAATTTGGATTCCTTACTTACGGGGATAAATCCTAAAGGTTTAAAAGAAACTTCTCAGTCTTTGCAAGAGATCATGGATACGATGAATAGAAGCGTCCAATCAATGAACCTTGAGAAAATATTAAGTGAATTAAAGATATTAAAGGGTGCCCCCTTGAGTGCTTCTGCCTATGGGCAATCAACCCAAGAAATAGAACAAATTACTGCAGGTATGGGCTTAAAACCACCCACAATGACTGCCCCTGCTCAGAAAGTAGCAAAAGATTCAACTACAGAATGGATAGATCCCAACGAAGCCAAAAAGAAGAAACAAAAGGAGGAAGAACCTCATTTATTACGACCAAGTGATTTTTTTGGATCCTAATTACTAATTTCCATCTTCTGGGATTAAACCGAAACATTAAAGGGGACACTTCTATTTTGTCCTTTCCAATCCAAATATTAAAAAAAATGTTGATCTTAATGAAACATTTCCATGAATGCTCCCAACCTGGTTTCTAACTGATCTCTGCCTTCATTTATCTTATTGAAATTAATAACAGTAGTTGGGATTTCCAATGTTTTTCTAATCTTACTCCTAAGCATGGTATAGCAGTTAGTGATCGAATGACAACCAAAAAGTTGGTTGAATATTAACCCGTCCACATTCATTTTCTTTGCGATCCGTAAATAAGAATTCGTAAGCGTATCATTATCACATCCAATACCATTAGTTGAAGCATTCAGTAAATATTTAGCATATTCCTCTACAGGATTGCTATTTTTTGACACGTTTATTTCATCAAGCAACCCTAAAATTTCCCAATCTGCATATAAAGCTCTTCCCCCTAATTTATATAGAATTTCCTGAGAGATAGGATCCCATCCTCCAAAAACAGGGGTAAGAAGGATTCGAGGCATCCCTGAAACGTCCATGCCGATTTCCTTCTTAATTCTTTCCCGCATTTCATTCACTAATTGGCTCATGTTTTCTAAATAGGCTTGAGCATTGGAATTGTAATCCTGAAAGGTAATTCCCATTAATGCCAAAATTTCAGCAAACGTCGCAGGATTACAAGGGTAGAAATCCGAAGCACTAATTTCATATATTATGGTCCTATAATATCTTTTAACCTGGTTTCCAATCCTAAATTGTTTATTTAGACTATTATCAGTTATTACATTACCTGTTAAATTTTCTAAAGAAGTGATCGCTTTGGAGATATTCTCTGTAAAAATCTCCAAGGTTTCTTTGGGATTCCCAACTATTCTGGGAGGAATATCAATCCAAATTTGTTCCGGAACAATCGTTTTCAAGGATTCAAAATACTTATTGAAAGCACTACACCGGATGGCTACATTTAAATTCGCATCCACGTTTTTTCCTTTTGACACGTGCATTCCAAATAACGATTTGATACCATAACAAAAATCTGTGGATATACCACTCTCGACCCCTAAATCATATAAATCATTATATTTTTTATTTAATGTATTAATCACATCATCCAGAATCGTATCAATGAGCTTTAAAAAGTCAAATTGTCTTGCAAATCCGAGCAATTTGGTGGTTAACTCCCATCCCATCAAATTCTTGGCTGAGTTCAATGCCAAGAGATACTTATTTATTTTAAATTGTTCCATTCTTATTGGGAAAACTGGAATGGCACCTGATGCAAATACCAAATCTGAGAAAGGTAAAGCCACAGATACTAATTTCTTACGATCCCGGAACTTTTTTCTTTTTAAATACTCTCTCGAGGCGAGAAAATCATAAGCCATGGAAAGAACACTTTTAAAATTGACTACATCATCTGCAAATACACTCATTTTATACCATCTCCAAAAATGCTTCAATTCTCGTGGATATCTGTCCCTTATTTCCCCCGGAATAATCTCGTTCTAAATTTAACACCTTAATTCCCTTTTCTTGTAATTTTTCCTTAAGAAGATTTTGGAAAAGACTTATATGATCACAAAATTTAAGAATATGATTAATAACAATGGGTTCTCGTCCCGTTTGCTTTTTATGCTCTTCATAGAGCTTTTCGATCCTTGCAACCTTATTTTCCAAAAAATTAGGAACAAGGTGATCTCCATTAATATTATTTTTAAAACGTTCGATTAATAAATCAATTGGATTCGTATTTGAATTTAAAAGTTCCTCGTTAAAATATTGTAAAAAATATTGCTCCCCAATCCAAGTATCATAATGGATAATATTTCCGGCACTTTTTTTAATTAAATCAATTAAATTATCCCCGATAAAGATAGAACATCCCGTTAAGATAATGTCTTTTTCATTTTTTGCTCTTCCTCCTTTCTTGGAATCATGTTGTGATATGATGCTTTCTAACTCGGAATTTAATATGGGACCATATAACAAGGCTTTCTGGAAGATCTCAAGTTTTTTAACACCATCATTGAGGATATCGTTTATTTTAGCAAGGTTTAATTTAAACTCGTTAAATCTCTTAATGCTTTCAAACAAATTAGCATTTGATATGACACTGCCTTTAATTTCTTCCAATTGCTTTTTAAAGTCAAGTAAAGCTAATTTATAATACTTGAAGGAATATTCCGAGGCAGTATAAGGCATGTAAAAATTCAACCGAGGAATGTCAAAGTATTTCGTGATAATTTCTGAAGAACAAATATCACTAACACAATGATTACTTACTACAAATTGATCGATCAATTTCAGAAAATTATATTTACTCAAGTTCAATTTGAATAGTCCTATACAAGTTTGAGCAAAGCAACATGTAGAAGGTGGCAGGTATTCATGACTAATATTCATTAAATCATCAGTTCCCGCAAAAACTAAGCGTAGAGGTATGAAACCCCCTGCATGAATCAATTCTTCTGGGAAATTATCATGCGCCATGAAAGCAATGATTTTCTTCCCTTCACTTTTTTTTTCTTTGAGATATGTAGCGAAATCAACGAGAAGTTCCAAGTCATCCATTTTTAATTGAGGAAAACTCTATTTATATTAATGTTTATGAACCAAAATATAATATGTTAATTATTATTCACGCAAAATTTAGAGAACTAATCAATTATCCTTTATAAAAATACTTTTTATCTTAATTAATT
>CAYLZE010000059.1:0-30923 GCA_964388035.1 uncultured archaeon | reverse complement strand
AAAGAGATTATTAATTACTTTCTAACTTATATTTAATCATCAAATGTTTAAAACTCGAGGATATAAATTATGAGAAAGTTAAAGGTGGGTCTAATAGGGGCGGGAGGATTTGGACAACAACATTTACAAGGATACAAGCGAAATGAGAATTGTGAATTGCTTGCGATAGCATCCCGTACGGAAGAGCATGTAAAAGAGATAGCAAAAAAATTTGCTATTCCTCACGTTTATTGGGGAGATGATTGGAAGAAAATGTTAAAAGAAGAAAACTTGGATATTTTATCTATCTGTACTCCAAATTATCTCCATGCTCCCATCACATTAGAAGCAATAAAAAACGATATTAATATTCTCTGCGAGAAACCTATATGCATTACCACCAAAGAATTGAGAGAAGTGGAGGAAAATTTAAAGAGTAAAAAGTTAATTTATTTTACCTCTTTTCAAAAAAGATATAATCCATTATTCCTTCATGTAAAAGAAATAATTGAAGAGAAGCTTTTGGGTAAATTGATTTCAGCAAGATATCTTTTTGCCCATTTGGGGCCTTATACATCATGGCGAGCATTATCCAAGCAAAGATGGTTTTTCGATTCTGCTTTGGCTGGAGGGGGAGTTGCGTTAGATTTAGGTGTCCATAGTATTGATATCTTGCGCTATTTAATAGGAGAAATCTCAAAAGTGGAAGGGTATAGTGCAAATACTTCTTGTAAGGATATCAAAAACGAGGATAACTGCACTATTTTGACTCGCTTCAAAAATGATTGTTTAGGTACCATATCCATATCTTGGTGTAATCAACCAATGGAAACAATAGATATCTTGGGTACGGAAGGAACCTTAAGTATTGACTTAAACTCCAATACACCTATAACGTGCATCCCCCGGAAATTAAAAAAAAATAGTATTATAAAGGATACGCTTTCTTATACGCCAACTAACGAAAACACCCAATTTTTATTGATTAATCATTTTGTTGATTGCGTGCTTAAAGGAACCCAAGAACATCCAAATTTTGAAGATGGAAAGAGAGCCGTGGAAATCGTCTTAGAAGCATACGGTTTAAAATGACTCTTCTTCCTGTCGACTTTCAATTTCAAGATTTGGTAAAATTAGAAAGGATAAAAATTAGAAAAAATCGATTAGGTTTCTCCGCCTCCATAAAGGAAAAAATCGGGGATTAACTTGGCATCGGGAACAGATGAATATTTACTCAGATCCGCGATACCATTCTCCATTAACACCTCATCGTCTATAAAGAAATTGCCGGTGCATTCCCTACTTGGTTTGGTAAGAATGAAATAAGCCGCATCTGCAACAATTTCTGGTTTTCTCGAATGTTTCATTGCAGTCTCTCCGCCCAATAAATTTTTTACTGCAGAGGTAGCAATGGACGTTCGAGGCCATAATGCGTTCACAGCAATTCCATCCTTTCGAAACTCTTCCGCCATGCCTAACACGCACATGCTCATTCCATATTTAGACATTGTATAAGCTAAATTATGTTGAAACCATTTAGGATCAAGATTTAAGGGTGGAGAAAGATTTAAAATATGAGCATTTTCCGCTTTTTTTAAATAAGGAATACATAATTTCGAACATAAAAATGTTCCACGAACATTAACAGAAAACATTAGATCAAATCCTTTCATCGATGTTTCTAATGTAGGTGTTAAGCTAATGGCACTTGCATCATTTATTACAATATCTATACCTCCAAATTCATTTACAGCATCTTTTACTGCCGCTTGAACTTGATCTTCAAAACGAATATCAGCAACGCACGGTAATGCCCTTCCTCCCGCTTTCTTCATGTCCTCTGCAGATGTATACACCGTTCCTGGCAATTTTGGATGGGGCTCTGCAGTTTTTGCGACTATAACTATATTTGCCCCTTCTCTTGCAGCCCTTAATCCAATGCATTTTCCAATACCCCGGCTCGCCCCTGTTATAAATAAAGTTTTATTCTTTAAACTTGTCATGTCAATTCATAAATGTAATTTATTACCTATCATTCAATTAGAGATAATTTTAATTATTTACCTTATATTCTATAATCATTCCAAAATACCAGAAAATTTCATATCTGGGTTTGGAAAAAGAATTTAATGATTATGATATGAAATTGCTCCCCACTTCCATCCTTCTATTTACATGCTAACACAGTTAATATATACACATATTACTTCTTTTTACAAATAATCCTACTTTTTGTTCTAAATAAAAAAGGAATACTCATGCTACAAAATAATGTCTGAACAAGAATTATATGAAGAGCACAATTATATTGATTTCATAGATAATCATCTCAACTTTCAATCTCAGCAAATTATCTTTGAAAAAAAGGAGTTGCATAAAATTAAATTCCAATTATTAACTAAATTAGTTTCTAATTTATATCTCTATAAAAATTCACGAGAACATTACACGACAATTTCAAATTTGATTGTCCTTACCTTAGCTGCGTTTGATTTGGACAGTTTCTTAGACATTCCTACTGAATTAAAGCTAAGAAGATCAAAACTTCATCCAAAAACGTATAAAAAGATGCTGATGAAAGAATATCAAAATTATTCGCTTTTAGATTAAAGAATTTTGATTTGTTTGAAAACTTTTATCAATTCTTTTAATTATATAGGTTATTCTTCTCTTTTCTTTCAAACTAAAAAGTTTTGAAAAGCTTTTAGAAATAGAGTTGCCAAAATACGAATTCCCAAAAAATGTTTCCACTCCATTTATTACTTTTAATAAAAAGAATTTATTGCCTAAATGGAGGTAAATGGAGAGATCATTAATTATTAAAATAGGCGTTGGAGCCGTTTGATACTGATTTAATGCTTTAGAAGTAGATACATAATTTTGATAAGCATATTCAAAAAGTTGGGTCTTGTTCTTAGCATTAAGTCTGGGGGGAATGATTTCATTTTCAAGGGGATAATATGTTGTTTCCATGCTTTTTCCATAATAATCTTCAATCCGGCCTCCAATTTTTAAATCATTTATTTTTTGCAATTTTGGAGCAAAATCAAGGATGGAGATTAGTTTAGGTTCCATGGCTTTTTCTTCCAATAGATATTGGACAAATTTTGCCGTGTAAAATGTCTTACCTGTATTTGTTTCTCCATGTAGTAAGGTATGCTTACCAATACATTGTGCAAAATGAAAATTATTTGGAAAATTCATGAAAATTAGAAAAAATTAATTTTTAGTAAAATAATCTCTCCACGTAATACCGGCTCTTTTTAATACTTTTAACATTATAAACCCCAGGATACAACCTGGAATGCAACTTGCTGCAAATAAAGCCCAATATGTAAAAATGCCTTCAATACCTCCGATTGGTGCAACAAGCTGTGCAATAGTTCCTCCTATGAAGATCGTGCCCAGCGGTTCAGTGAATGCCGCGTATTCCACATGGTTTGGAGCTTTTTTTCTTAAAACATGAGCAAAAATACCAACCACCACGGCTCCCGAAATACCTCCATGGAATGCATGAATGGTTCCTATCCCTAATGAAAATCTAAGGGCCGCAATTCCCGTGGCTGTCACCACCGCAAATATGATTCCCAATAATACTCCCGTCATTGCGTTGATTAAATGTGCAAAGGGATTGATTTTTGTTCCGAATATGGTGAAATACGCGAAAGGATTTAAATAACTTAATACTAATCCCACTGCAATAAGAATAGCAGTAGTTGCAACTTTTTTTGTCAGTGTTGAGTAACCAAGGGTCTTTTTTTCTTCTAGCGAGTTCTTCTCTTCTTTTTCATTCATGGTAATTATCGTTTTTTTAATGAATAATAATCTTTAAACCATCAATTCAGATAATTTTAAATAAAAAAGCATTATTGTTATTTTTTTTGATGGTTTATTATATTAATTATTTCAATACTACTTTATAGTAATTGGAAGTTCATAAATCATCGAGAACATTACTAAATGCAAGTTAATTTAATTCCTAAATTATTTTATAAAATCTAATCTGAAGATTTTTTATCTTTATTCTACATATCATTCATATGGCTACAGAAATTAGTAAGGAAATTAAAAGCAAGATTTTTAAATTAATATCTACTCCAGGAATTGAGATTGAGGATATCGTTCAAGAAGTAAATTTGGATTATGATACCGTCATGGATATCTTAACTAATGAATATCTTCGTTCTGATTTAACTCAAGGCAGGCGATTATGCTGCAGGTATTAATGTGGATAATAATATAAGAATGCATTGGTTATTGATTAGATTATTTCATTTCCTACATAAAATGAGATATTTCCCTTTAAACGATTTCTTGATTTCCTAATTTTATCTGATCATGTTAGGAACTTCTTTCTTACATATAATCATGAAAATTTAATTTGATTTGAAAATTCAAGTTTATAGTTTTATAAAAAAAGATTTTGTCCATATAAGAAATAAAAAAAAATTTAATTGAATGGTTTCAAAAATCATTCCTTGATTAAAATTTTCGCAATACCTTCGGGCATTATCCATCCAATATATTGAAGAATCGAAGAAATCATTAGGATTGATCTGGTAATCACCACGGTAATGGGTGTTAATGAAAAAATGGAATCCAAAACTGCTCCAACAACAAAAGTTACTAAGGCACAAAAAATAAATATTCCCTTATATCTTATTTTGGGTTGTTCTGATTTCAATGATTTTCTCATGAATATGAAATTTGTAGCCAACGAAATTATAAGCGTGATTATGATAAAACTTGTTACGACGATCTGAGTCTCACTATCAAATTTTGATATTCTTAAAACTAAAAGAGAAGGATCAACATATAAGTAATAGAAAAAGATTCCCACATAAACAAGATTGAATGTTAAATAGACGAAGAAAATCTTCCATCTATAATGAGGATATACGAGCAAACCAAAGGAATACATCCAGAGAAGACTTGCAACAGGAATTAATCCATAGCTTATTATTATGTATATATTTTCTGATAATGGCACATCAAAGAACAAAATCGATAAAAACGAGAGCCCCGATCCCCACCACGCTGATGTAAGGAATATAGTCATCCCACCTATCGTGATTAACTCAAATCTCTTAATGTTGATATATTTCATTATAATGCGAATCCCTAATACAAAATTCAAGGTTAATTGAGTGATTTCGATAAATCCTTGCACTAATTCAACCGATGTTAAACTCTCTATTACCATTTTAGAGTGATATTTAAGTAAGTTTTAATATAAGTTACTTTTAGAAATTCATTATAATAAATACTCGTATTCAAAAATCAAAAATAATAAATTTTTTAATTTTTCTTGTATTCTCTATCATACTAAGTTCAAATTAGCCTTCTCAAAAGCTTAGGACGTATATTAAAACGGCTTCAATATAGTTTAGATATTGAAAAGATTAATATTGTATTTTATAGTTTTAATGGGTTCTAATCCTTTAGATGATTAATTTGAGTAATTTAAAAAACAAACTGAACGGAAATGAGTGACAAAGGAAAAATAGTGGTCAAAGCGCTCGTGACGGGAGGCTCCGCCTCAGGAGGCCCCCCTATCGGTCCAGCTGTAGGTCCTACAGGGATAAACATTAAGGATGTAGTTGATGCGGTGAACGAAAAAACCATGATTTTTAAAGGACTCACGGTTCCCGTGCGAATTGTTTGTGATCCTGAAACCAAGGCGTTTGAAATCTTCGTTGAAACCCCCTCAACGGCTTCACTATTATTGAAAGAAGCTGGAGTCGAAAAAGGGACGGAGAACATGATGGAAAAAAAGACGGGTAATTTAAGTCTGAATCAAATTTTAACCATAGTACAAGCAAAATCAGATAAACTATTGGATCGTACCTTGAAAAATAAAGTTAAAACTATTTTAGGAACGGCACTGTCTGTTGGTTTAACCGTGGAAGGAGAAGATCCTCGCGTAATTCAAAAAAGAGTAGAAAGTGGAGAATATGATGATATCATAAAGGAGGAAGCGTAGAAAAATGAAATTAGATGAAAAATTAATGAGACGATCATTAACTGCCGCCCTCGAGTTTTCCACCCTTAAAAAAGAAGGAAAACCCCCAAAAGTGCGTAAATTTGATGAAACCATAGATCTCATCATTAATTTAAAAGACATTAATCTCAATGATCCTAAGCAGAGGATCGATAAAGAAATTCTCTTGCCCAATGAAATAGTAAAAAATGATCATCCCAATGTATGCGTTATTGCTTCGGAAGATATGCTCTTAGAAGCTAAAAATATGGGATTAGATACGATGGATTCTGATGGATTGGTCGCACTCAACACTCAGCAAAAAAAAGACAAGAAAAAATTCGTAAAGAAATATGATTTTTTCATCGTAGAAGATAAAATGATGAGGGATGTTGCAAGGTACATGGCTCGCTTCATGGGACCTTTAGGAAAGATGCCGAAACCCTTCCCTGCAGGATATGGAATCATTTCTAGCGTAGATGAGTTGAAAACTGCCGTGGAACGGTATAAGCGGGCGATAAATGTTCAAGTGAAAAAAATGCCTATCATTCAAGTCAAAATTGGAAAAAAATCCATGGAAATCCAGAAATTATTTGAAAACCTTAAAACCATCGTCGACTACGTGGCAGATCAAATGCCTCATAAGTTCAATAATTTTCGATCCGTGTATATAAAGTCTACCATGGGAAAACCCATAAAAGTGGAGGAAGAATTCTTAAAAAAAGTAGGTGTTAAAAAGTGAATTCACAAAAAACAGAAATTTCCTCCGAATTAGCAAAAATTCCAGAGTGGAAATTAAAAGAAGTCGATGAACTTGTAAACTTATTCAAAAAATACAAAAATATCGCTGTCATCATTGTATCGAGCATTAATGATCGGCAAATTCAACAAACAAGGAGAATCTTGCGTGGTAAAGCAGAATTAAAAATGAGCAAGAAAAATCTGCAGAGCAGAGCAATTGAGAAATATCAGTCAGAAACAAAGAAAGAAGGGCTTGAGGAATTAATAGAAAGCATACCCGGGCAATCCACATTATTGTTCACTAACATGAACATTTTTGAGGTAAAAAGACTTTTCGGAGAAAACAAATGGATGATTCCTGCTAGACCTGGTGCGAAGACTCCCGTGGATATAATTGTTCCAGCGGGGGATACGGGATTACCCACGGGCCAAGTAATATCCGAATTAAACATGACACTGAAATTACCCACCAGGATCCAAAATGATACAATATGGGTCCGAGAAGATAAATTAACTCATAAGGCGGGGGATCTCGTTACAATCAAAGAAGCCGCCGTCCTAAAGAAATTGGGGGTAAAACCTCTTGAATCATTAATTAGAATTCATTTTGCTTGGTGCGATGGAGAAATTTTAACCGAGGATATAATATACATGGATATGGAACAATTCCAAAAAGATATCCAATTAGCTTTCATGAATGCAAAGAGCCTTGCGCTAGAAATGAATATTGTCGATAAGGATACAATTGAACCATTGATTTCAAAAGGCCATCGAGAAGCTCTTGCTCTTCTCTTTGAATTACCCATCTTTGTAGATACCATGCTCGATGAATACATGATGAAAGCACAAAATAATGCAAATACCCTCAATGCAATGATTTTTGGAGAAACAGTCAAAGTTCAACCAAGTCAAACAGAAGAAAAGAAGAAGCCTAAAGAGGAAAAAAAAGAAGAAGTAAAAGAAGAGGAAATTAGTGGAATAGGAGACCTCTTCTAATAAAATAAAGAATTAAATTTTTTTGCAAATATATCAATCATAATAAAAAATAATTAAAATTAAGAGGTAATAAAAATGGAAAGTATTTATGCCGCACTTTTACTTCACAGAGCAGAAAAAGAAATTTCGGAAGTTAACATCGAAAAGATTTTAAAAGCTGCTGGAGCAGAGGTAGATAAAACCCAAATTACTAAATTAGTAGCGGGATTAAAAGAAAAAGATATCAATGAAATCCTTAAATCAGCCAGTGCTGCACCAATGATGGCTGCTCCAATGCTGGCTGCTGGAGTTCCCGGGAAAACTGAACCTGTCGAAGAAAAGAAGAAAAAGAAAAAAGAAGAGGAAGTGGACGAAGAACCTACTGGGATCGGTTCATTATTTTAACCACAATGGCTTAATTGCTCTTATTTTCTCTTTTTTTAGTACGTATTTAGAAGAAAATCAATCTTTTAACATTAACTTATTTTTTATTTTTTCTCTTTTTAAATTTGTTAAAAGCACGTAATGGCTTTATATTAAATTGTGGAAGAGAGAGGATATTTTCGTGATTAAATTTTAGAAAATCATAAAATTTTTTTTAAATTCAATTTTTACACTTTTAAAAACGATTAATTAATCACATTATTTAATTGTCATTAATGATTTGAAGATTTATAAACTACTTTGATACGAAAATGACTGGAAAATTCATTAAATTCTTCGCGCCCTTAGTGCGCGTGATGCCAGAGATAAAGCGACCCCAGCGCGAAGTTTCTTTCAAAGAAAAGTTCGTGTGGACGGCGCTAATTCTCGTAATTTATTTGATCATGAGCAATATTCCCCTCTACGGGGTGAATCTCCAAAATTCAACGGATTATTTTTATTGGATGCGTGTCATATTAGCTAGTCAACGAGGCACTCTAACGGAATTGGGAATTGGTCCTATTGTAACTGCAGGGCTTATAATGCAATTGCTTTTGGGTTCCAAGTTGATTAATATTGACATGTCAGACCCTTATGATCGCTCCATGTTTAGCGGATCGCAAAAAGTTTTTGCGGTGATCCTCACAATATTCAATTCTATAGCGTATATCATCGGAGGAGCTTTTGGTGAGTTATCTACGATTGGGATTCAAAATGCAGCGTTAATATTTGTCCAATTATTATTCTCGGGGATCATTATAATCTTATTAGACGAATTGCTACAAAAAGGATGGGGGATTGGGAGTGGTGTATCCCTCTTTATTGCGGCAGGAGTTGCGGGACAGATTTTCTGGAATAGTTTCAGTTTTATAGAAGCTCCCGATGAGTATCATCTTCCCAGGGGGATTGCTATCGCGTTTTTCACAGTATTGTTTGATAACAATGATAAAACCACGCTAAGTACCATTTTTATTAGAGGCAATTTGCCCTCCCTCTTAGGAGTGATCACGACCGTGATTATCTTTCTTATTGTGAGCTGGTTTGAATCTGCACGGATCGAAATTCCCTTAGCATATCGAGGCTATCGAGGGTATAAGGGTAAGTATCCCATGAAACTCATGTATGTTTCTAATATTCCTGTTATCTTAGTGAATGCCTTGTATGCTAATTTTCTATTTTTTGGGCAGCTGATAGCAGGTCCAAATTCATCATTGCGGAATGCTAACTCAAACTTTTGGTTGGATCTAATTGGAAAATTTGAGCAAGAGAGTTCTGGAACTTCTACAGGAAATTATTTAAAACCTACGGGTGGTCTTCTCTATTATTTCTCACCCCCTCAAGGATTGACCGAATTAGTGGCGGATCCGCTCAGGGCGTTTACCTATGTAATATTTTTCATCATATTATGCGTTTATTTAGGGAGGATGTGGGTCGAGGTGTCGGGATTAGCACCGCGTGATATTGCTCAACAAATTCTCGATTCGGGCATGATGATTCCGGGATTTAGAAGTTCAGAAAAAATTATTGAAAGAATTCTAAAACGATATATTCCTACGTTAGTAATACTTAACGGAATATTCATTGCATTGCTAAGTTTTACCGCGGATAGTCTAGGGGCTCTCAGTTCTGGAACGGGACTTCTCATCTCTATTGGAATCGTTCATCAATTTGCAGAGGAGATCTCTAAGCAAGTAGCTGCAGCTCAATATCCTTCCATGCGTGCGATGTTGGGGGTTGATTAAATCTTTTTTTTTTCTCAAATCCTTGGTAAACCTCATCTGATTCTTTTCTTTTTCTTATTTTCCTCTTTATTTCAACCTTTAAACTTTTCAAGGGACTCAAGGAATTAAATTTTTAAGCTAAAGTTAATTAACAAAAATGATCATGATTATTTTAACGCTCCTTCAAGGATTTGACTTTTTGGAATGGATGAAATATCCCCCAGGTTCAATGATATTTACTCTCCTTCTTTCCCTGATTACAGCAACGATTAGTACTCTTCTGACAAAATGGCTCGTTGACACGAAAGAGGTGGAGAGAAAGCAGAAGCAAATTAAGGAACATAATGAGGAAAAAGAAAGGATTATTAAACTCGCGGAAACCGATCCCGAAAGATATCGAAAAAAAAGAAAAAGATGGGAAAAAAAGGATGAAATGATCAAGAAAGTTCAGCAGAGCATGGCAATGTCACGATTGAAGCCCACATTAATCATTTTCATTCCCATGATCGTTATTTTTTCCATTTTAAATGCAACTTTTGGTAGAAATCCTGTCGCTTGTCCCCCCATGAATATTTGGGATGTACCCTTGATAAATAATTTTGCTATGGGCTATACCGATTCAGTATTTCAATGGACAGCGCAAGTTTATGGAAAACCCGTCCAAATTACTCAAAAAATGGGGTGGATAAGTTTTACGGCTTGGTATTTCTTGTGTTCTCTGGGGATAAACACGTTGATTCAAAGAATTTTGAAATTACAGACCCAAGCCAGTGGGGGCATGGATCAGATGTTTGGTGGACAAAAATCGAAGTACACTCAGTGGCCAGACGTGTAATTACAGATGATTTATTAACTTCAAGTATTGCTGGGAAGGAAAAGCTTCTGGTTTTTTTTATATTTTTTCTCTAAATTGGTTTAATTCACTTATTTTCATTTTTTTGTTTGGTTATCCTTGGAATAAATAAAAAGAGATCGAAAGTCTATTGGGATCATATAAATCCCATAGATTCATGACAAATTATTTTAATTCTCGTAATCCTTATTTTATTTTTACATGACAATTAAATTCTCTAAATTTGTGTAATTTCGAATCTATTTAAAGTAAAAATGCTTCTACATGTTAAACTATTTTCTAAGGTGAAATTGTCATTACCGCAAAAAATGCTGTTGTGAAGGTTTTAGAAAGTCAAATAACGAAGGCGGGAGAGATGCTAGCAAGGGCATTTAAAGAGGATCCCGTTTTCGTTTCTGCTGTACCAGATCTGAGTCAAAGAATTGAACGAACAAAATATATTTTTCAAACGGCCGTCTGCTTGGGATTAAGATATGGAGAGGTACGCGCCATCCCCCCTAATCTTGAAGGAGTTGCAGTCTGGATTCCATACGAACATTTTAAAGAAACACCGTGGGGAAATATACTCTGTGCTTTCAAGTCCAGAATTTGGAAAATGGGATTAAAATACTCCCGAGCGTTCCAACCCCTGTTGGAATTTAATAATAAAAAGCATTACCAGTTTGCTCTCGGTAAGCATTGGTATCTTCAAACATTAGGTGTGAACCCCCAATATCAAGGAAAAGGTTATGGAAGTATGTTAGTGCAGACCATGTTAGAATTTATCGATAAAGATCCCTTGCCTGTATATCTCGAGATATTCACGGAACGAAATGTAAAGTTTTACTCAAAATTTGGTTTTGAAGTACTAGAACAAGCCACGATTCCCGGGACGGACGTGTTAGAATATTTCCTATTACGTGAAATTAAATGAATGGAATGCTTTATTTTCACGATTATCGCAACGTTTTAGAGGGTTATTTCTAACCATAATACCCAGAACCTTTTTTCTCACAACAATCTTGGAAGAAACCCTCTGGGATTAATCATGACTTAAAGTTACTCCAAATAAGTAAAAATTATAAGGAAAAAATAAGACGGAAATTACATGCCTGTTCATTGCGACTCAGCATAATGCTGTTCGCCACCAGAACAGTGAGGTCCTCCCAAGCCCTTGAGCTTTCCCTGCATTAATAACGAAATATTTTGCTGAATTGTCCCGCTCACTCCTTGGAAGAGGCTTATTCCCATTTCAATAAATCCATTGTATGGTCGGCCCCCAATCCCTCCTACTATCATATCACTCACTTTTCTATCCTTCATATTTATCACCGGTTCCATGCAGGATGAATGTCCGTTATTTTCAAGGGCAAACACTTTTTTCATATCAGTGCCATCTGTTAATTCAACACCCACAAACCAGGCGCAATGGCCAAAATGATCAGAAATCGTATCACTTAATTCAGGACCATTTGCTGGTATACCAATTATTCGATTCATGTTTTTATAATACTTCCAGTCATTAATTTTGAATAAATATTAATAATGTGAAAGTTTTGAAATTCTTATAATTTTTGCCTATATTAAATAAGTATGGATTAAAGAGGAGGATACTGAATTAACGCATGATCCGGTTTCCTCTTTTTTTTATAAGCGCAACGGGAGGGATATATTCTTTTCCTACGATAGGTAGAAAAATTCGAACCCCCGAGTCCAAATGGACACTGGCTTTTTAGCAAGAATGCTTAGCTCCAAGCCAGCGCGTTTCTGGCGCAAAAGCTTATCATCACACGCTACCAGGCTGCGCAACCGTTGCAAATAAAAAAAAATGAATTTGAGAAAGAATATTTACCAGTAGATTAGAACACTTTAACTTATGGGAATGGAAATTACTTGATTCATCATTTCGGTTAATTTAGCCTTGGTTATGGCTGCTTCCACGTCCTTATGAGAAGCGCCTTTCTTGATATCTACCATGTCCTCTAGGGGTTCAACATGATTATAATTGACCCTTCTTCTTCTAACCGTTAATCCATCAATTAATAAGTAATTTTTATCTATAATATCCACGATTATGCAATGTTTTCCTGCTTCTCTTCCCGTAGTTTTGACGCAAACTCGTCCAATATCATATACATTTTTACTCATTTAATTTGTCACCAAATTAATTTTAAACAATTTATTTATACTGGAGTTTTTCTTTTCCAGTAGAAATAAACAATCTATATTAGAAAAAGAGTGTAGTATAAGATAAAATTTTTTGCTTTTTTTATCCGCTAATAGATATCATGGCCGCTTGGATTGGATGAATTTAAGAATTTCTCCAACAGTCTCATCAATAGTGAGATTCTTAGTATCAACGGTCAAATCATAAATTTCTTGATTTTCTATATCAATGTCATATAATTCTTTGAACCGATTCAATTCCGATTCTTCCCGAAGCACGGTTTCTTCTAGTGCTTTTTCATAAGAAACATTTTCTCTTTTTGCTATCCGCTTCACTCTTGTTTCTAACGGACAAGTTAATAAAATTTTAAAATCAGCGATATCCTTAATCAGATGGGCACTTAATTGACTTTCTATTAAAACATTATCTTTTTTAGCAATTTGAATGATTTTATCATCCAGTGTTTTATCTATTGAGGGATTTTTTTCCACATGATTGGTAAATTCTTCCAGCGTCATTTGCGAATCTTTAGCTAAGTCCCTAAATGCTTCTCCCGTGGAATAATACCTCAATTCAAAGAATTTCGCAACAAGTTTCCCTACCGTGCTTTTTCCGGTGCCATGCAGGCCTGATAAAGCGATGATCATGCGCTTTTCCTCAAGAATTTGAATGATTATTGTGATTAAATAAGAACGAAATTAAAAAATTATGATTTTAAATAAAAGGAGATAATTATAAAAACCCTATTATTTCCAAATGGATTCTTGGATCAAAGTTTTCAAGCAATTGGCACAATAGCGACCGCTTTCCAATCTATTTGCCCGTCTCTTAGTTAAAGGTGTTTTTCTCATTTGGGCGGGTCGTTCTCGAGGTATCGATTGTAAAGGTCTTTTACATAGAGCACAATGAGCTTTTTTGGGTTTTCTTCTCCAATAATGTTTTACATTACGGTGCCCCGGAGTCTTAAGCGCATGGCGTGCTTGAGCTTTGGAACGTAATGCTGGTCTAGGCATTTTTCTTCAAAATTAAATTTTTTTTAATAGTAATTAGATATAAGGAGAAGGAATATAAAAAATATTAATTTTATTATTTTATTTTGGATAAATTAACTTTCTTTAACTCTAACATTTCGGGAAGAAAAGCTAAAAATATTAGGCATTTCTCGGTCGTTTATCCAAATAATGTCGGTCGCAAGAAATAAAATAAAATAGAAATAATAATCCCAATGATGAGGGAGGGAATCAGAACTCGAAAGGTAGAAGAATTTGCTAATTCCCTAATGGCAAACGTGATTAAAATCGGTACCCAAACAGCAATAGTTATTGCATCCAACACATCTAATACGGCCCAAACAGAAGAGGAGAACATCGCTTGAAATAAAGAATCATCAACCGTTCCCGATACCGTCACATTCACAGTGGGAAAAGCAATCCAAATAATAAAGACTTTCACCAAATTAATTAATAAAAAAGGCGTGAAAGCACAGAGCATCATTCTATATTTATTGGCCTGTTGTTTTTGAAGAAGGGTGCCTCCTCGATAGATACTAAAAGGACTGAGATTTTCTTCAGAATACTTTATTTTTCCTTCTTCCCTCTCGCCGAATCGAGCCTCCAGACGTGAAGAAAAACCCACGGCATAATTTGCTCCCTTGGAAAACAACCATATTAATGCTGAGAATAATATTCCTTGGAATATGAAGCCAAATCCGAAAAATATTAAAAAGAATGTTAAATTATAGGCAAAATGAGCACTACTGAAAACCCCTATCGTGGTTCCTCCGATTCGAGTGATATTAAAATGGGAGAAAAATGCTAATCCCATCAAACCATATAATAATGAATTCAACAATAAAATAAAATACCCAGGTGCACTACTTCGTTTATGATTTAAATCCCAAAATGCCACGTTGGGTCGTATAAACAAGTATAAAATCTTATAGAATATGGGGAAAGGATTGGACCATTCTTCTTCAATCCTCTTAAAAAAGCTCACGCGTTCTATTCGTTCGATTCTTAACCTCTTTCCACAAAAACTACAAGCATAAGAGTCTGAGGGATTTTCATTTCCGCATCGTAGACAACGTTGAGTGCCTATTTCTGACATTTTTTTTTTTTACTTTATAATAATCGTATAAAAATACAATTATAAAAAAATATCTTGTTTTCTTTTTATTGAAGATAATAAAGAACTTAGTTAATAAGTATGTTGGTATCTTATATATTTACTTTATTGTTTTTCAAAAAGAAGTAACTTCTCTTTTAGATTTTAGGGTAATTTATTAGATATCCTTCATCTTCTCTCACTATTATGCTTTCACGAGGTAGGAATAATTTAAGAAGATCCATATTTGTTTTTGCGTGACTAGTTATTTCCAATACTTTAATGCAAGAGCTCTCCCTTACATAAGCCATTAATGGGATTAGCTGATCACTAAGGTAATTATCCACGGGAATATTGTGATGAATGTATTTTAACAGCTCGTTTACTGCTATTTTCCCTATTTCTTCAGAGGATAGTCCTTTTTCCCCCAAGATAGTTCCACTGGAAATAATTGCACCCGTGCTTGTTTGGCTCCATAATGTAAGACCCACTCCCGTGCTAAATGACGGGACATAATCAAAAATAATTTCCATTTTATTCTTCACCTTTTTAGATAGGTACTTGGTGGCTGATTCTTTAATTCTTTGTGCCACCTGGGGTTTCCTTAAATGAGTGGAACATATGATTTCTCCTTTAATCACTTCCGTTTCCCCTAATTCTGTTAATGTAAGGGGTTTCAAGTCACCTTGTGGAGGAAAAATCTTGACTTTAACCAAAGCACCTCCTTTAGGATAAAATCCATGGCGCTCTACTTCAATTTCTGTTCGCAATCCACTTCTTTTAAATAGTTCATTCGTCACATTTGCTAAATAACTAATACTTGGAGCCCATTTTCCAAAAGTTCCTCCTCCTTTTAGTAAAATCTCAATCTTTTCTGGTTCATGAAATCCAAGACTGGCAATCTGAATGGGTTGTATTAATAACCCTAAACTTGCAGCCGTATCTATTTCTACTTCAAGGTAATTATTTATACTTGAATTTATGCCGGGTATAAAGGTTAATTCCGTAGTACCCACTCCGCATTTGCTCAGTTTGCTATTTGTTAATTTTGCAAGAGTTTTAATACCCAAGAGATGCTGTAATCTTAAGCCCGGCTTTGAGCGTTTTGCTCGAATATTAAAAAGCTGGATGGGTTTTTGAAATAACACGGAAAAGGCCACGCTTAACCGTAAGATCGATCCCCCTCCTTCGCCAAAAGCTGCGTCAATTTTTAAACTGTCTTCCATGTTCAATTTGTTTTTATTATTTTTTTTCTAAGCTTTTAATACGCTCTATTCCATCAAATTTTTTCATCAATTTAATGACTTCATTTGGCACGAGATTTCTATATATCTGGTCATCTTCCTCAATAAGGTCCCTAATATGAGATCCATTATATTTTTTTTTAAAAACTACGTATTTTTTAGCTAATTGATATCCTTCTTTTTGAAATAAATTTCTAACCCAATCACTATTCGAGAATACAAGATTAAATTCTCCTGCAATTGTGGCAACATGCTTTACCCATTTACTTGCATTAAATATATCGGGAATTTCATAAATTGCATATTGTTTGGGCAAAACATTTCTTTTTTCTAACACCGCTTGAATGAATTCCCTCCGTTCTTTCGCCGTAAAGGGATTGTCTTTTTCATGGGATAATTGAGCACTTCCAATACCAATTTTTAAAAATTGACAATTTTTACGCATAGCATTGATGACATGAACATGGCCATGGTGAAGAGGTTGAAACCTTCCAATAAATAACCCGATAATAGCTTTGGTATCCCCATTATTATCTTTCATTCCCCCAAAATACGATCGAATATCTAAATCTATGAGATCTTGCCAGACTTCTCTTGAATAATCTACTAATTGTTCCTGGCTCAAAATCGCGTGCAATTCTTTCTTAGTATAAAATTTACTAGCTTGAGTATCTACTTCTTCCTGGTCTGGGCTTAGTTCTATTTCAGAGTCCACGAGACCAAAAAAGATATAGGCAACTTCACCCGTAAAACTATCTTTTTCC
Organism: uncultured archaeon; assembly: GCA_964388035.1. GTDB lineage: Archaea > Asgardarchaeota > Lokiarchaeia > Sigyniarchaeales > SOKP01 > JALGVJ01. Next base: position 13,994 of record CAYLZE010000059.1, on the reverse strand, counting down.
CGCTGTATTCTCTCAAAGTTAAGAAATTGAATGAATTTTGAGGATATCCCCATTTCTTCTTCCAATTCTCTTAATGCATCTTTTTTAATATCTTCGAAGCTAAGATTTTCTCTATAAATAACGTGTCCACTTGCAGAATCCGTATAATAATTAGGATAACTCTTTTTTTTTTCATTGCGTTTTTGGACAAGAAATAACGGTTCATCTTTAGCCGTGAGTGCCATTATAAAAACGCGCACGATCAGATGGGAAATCCCTTTCTCATGCGCTTCCCTCCTTGGATAAGGAAAAACACTTTTCGAGAGTTGTCCAGTCTCCAATGCTTCTATATTTTCATCTTTTATGCAAGCTAATAATTCTTCATTCATTAGAGTTGCCCCCTTTAAAACACAATTTCCAGAATATCCCCGCTTTTAATTTTATAACTTTCTGCAGCATGAGCCTGATTTTTAGAGATTTCTAATAAATTGGTCGACCCTTTCATGAAGAAAGTTTCATTTTTAGGAATGTCATCATAATGAGTAGCAAATAATCCGGAATAGGTTTCATTTTCGTGGATAAAGCTAAGAATAGATTGTTCCTTTATTATAAGGGAGGAATTTTCCACGCGGTTATCTTCATTTAGCTTGATATTCGTGGTGATGTTACCAAAATTATCAATAAATTGAGCCGTGCATTTAATTCTTTTCTTCTCCTCGTTTATTCTGAGGAGGAGGGGTATTCTCACAATGTTTTCAAGATCAAATTGGGGGCCCATTTCTTCAAGAGAAATTTCTTTTGTTAAATAGGCACCGATTGGGGCGATTATATCCCTTCCATGAAACGTATTCGACACGGGATGACGAAAGTATTTATCATTCTGCACGTTTACACAATACGCAATTTCATGGAAAGAAATAGAACTAAATATACCATTATTCGGACCAATAAAGTATTTATTATCTATTGTTTTAAAAGCTATAATTTCTCGACTACTCCCAACACCAGGATCTACCACTATAACAAAAACAGTACTTTCAGGAAAATAATGCCGCGTGGATGCAATGATGTATTGCGTTTCAGTAATTGAAAATGAAGAAATGGAATGAGAGATATCAACTATTGTTACACGGGGATTGATACTAAGGATTACTCCTTTCAAGCTAGCAACATAATGCTGACCCTTTTCTCCAAAATCAGTTAAAAGGGTTATGATCTTATTCATCTTAGCTATTATATGGTTTTATGGTGAACTTAATCCTATTAAAACGGGTTTATTTTTTGGCTTTTCTAAATTTTTCATCTACTTGGTAAAAATCTTGGAGAGCTTTAGATTTTAATCGGTATTCCTCTTCTTTTTCTGCCAGCATCAATTCCTTAGCTAGTTCACTTGCTTTTTTATAATATCGATAAGATTCATGGAACTTTTCATTCCTTAAAGCGTTTCTTGCATTCATCTGAAATTCCTCCATTTGCTTGGAAAGTGAAGGCACATTCTGAGAAATGCGCGCACGTTCTTTAAAGGTTTTAGACAAATCCTTTTCTAATAATTCCTCCGCCACTTCAGAAGCTTTAAGAAAATTTTTTGCTGCTTTATCGTAATCTTTGTTTTTTAATGCTTTTTCAGCTGCATGATAGAAAGTAATTATTTTTTCGTGCAATTTATCTTCGATTTTTTCTAATAGTTCTTGGGCAATTTTCCTTTCTTGTTTACTACCTTCTAATAAATTCTTGGTGCGACTTATGACTCTTTCCTTAATTTCTCGCGGATGCAGAATATCCATGAGAGTCTCAATGTGATCCTCGTAAATTTGCTTTAATTTGGTTTCAAACTCTTCCCGGGAAATATTTAAAAGATCGAGTGCTTCGATCTCATTTGAAGCACTTTTTAATGCAGGACGGAATTTTTCAGGATCCTCATTCTCTGTCAATAAAATACCTAAAATGAATTTTGGAGGTTTTCGATGGGCCTTGGTCGAAACTTCATGGGAATAAGTTAGAATGATCAAGTCTTTTAATTTAAGAAGATTGAATTCATTTCTTTCATGATCCAAATTCAATCTAAGAAAAAGATTATTAGTAAGTTCAAAATCCTTATAATCTTCTTTAAAATATTGCCCTAAGAGTTTTAAATCCGCAACTATATAACAGAAACATCCTCCCGTCATGAATATGGTTACTTGGATAATTTAAATTAATATTATAAAAAGAGTCTAAAAATTAAATATCTTATTGAAAAAAATGATAGGTAGGTTTGAGTAAGAATCTATCAAGTCTGCTCTACAGAGCCCATAATCCTATTAACTTCTTCTCGGATCGAACCAATAATAGATAATAATTGCACGTAATACAGATTATTCGATATTGTTCTTGAAGCTTGTTTGACAAAATCAATTGCTTCTTTCTCTTCCTTGGTAATCCTCTTAATCGCTTCTTTATCATAAAAATTCTTTATTTTTAAATTAAATTCTTCCGAAATTGCTTGCATTTCCTTACTCGAACGTACTCGGAATTGTTTTAAAACTTCTACAATCAGCCTTATATTTTCAGTTAGACTCACAATTTCCTCACTAAACTTTTGTCGCATGGAATTAATCGCATCATTCATCTTATTTAATTGAGCAATCGTCCCATCAAGAGATGATGTTATCAAATTAATCTTATTGATCATCTCTTCCAATAATGCTTCAGCCATCCTGCTCGCTCTCCTCCTTTTTTTCTGCATTAACGGGAATCGGTCCTTGTCTAAGAGTTTCCTTCATTTCTTTTACAGAATTAATAGCCTCAGATAATAATAAATTGACATTCTCTTGATTAAGTACCTCTTCCGCGATTTGGGAGAACCCTTCTAATTTTCCAATTAATTCTTTAAACGCTTCTAATCCGATATCTTGTTCAATTTCTTTTAATTCCATTGTCACGCTATCTCCTATCTCTTTCATGGTATTTACGTGTTTTGTTTGAGTTATTTCAATCTCTTTTGAGAACTCTCCCATTTTACCCGTTAAACTGGTAATTTGAGATTCTATATTCTTATTTAATTCGTCTAAGGATTGCTTTAAACTCTGTATGCTCATTCCTAACTGGGAAATGCGATTATAAATGTTCTGCAAAAGATCCGTTAACATTTCAGCCATTTTAAGCGTTCTCCTCCATTATTGCGTATTTTGACTCTCCAAAATAATTGTTTTTTTCTTATTTTATCAATTATAAATATAATATTAGAACTAAAATATAAATGTGTAATATTCAATTGTTCTCTAAAATTAGAGAAAGTCTAATTTTAGACTAAATTTCAGAAAACTTTTATTTTTTTCTTTCCTTACACTATAATAGAGATTTTTGAGGTTTAGCCTCTTTTAAAATTAAATAGAAAACTTGGCCCTCAGGTCCATTAGCTCAGCCAATCAAGGAAACCTTGTAAAGGTAATTCCTTATCTGAAATGGTTAACGGGTAAGCAATCGCTTGGCCAACAAGCGCGGGTCTTATAAGACACCGGACATACATGGAAAAAAATTTGTCCTGGATCGAGGCAAACCCGAGAGCCGGGGTTCAAATGTAGGATCTGGATAACGGATGTACTGAAATTCCCCGATGGACCATTCTTTTCTTTCTATACACGTCGATTAGAAAGAATTTAACAATATTATAATTTAAGATTCAATTAGCTTTTTTAAATGATAAAATTTGGATTAAATTAGAGATAATTTTTTGCAGGATTTTGATTGAATCAGTTAATTTCACTTTTCTTCATAATCTCAGAAAAGTATTAATTTAGGATCATTTTAAGATTAATTGAATTAATATTCATGCTTTTTTTTAATTAAATAAAAAGAAATCCACAATAATTTCAAAAAAGGTTATAGAAAAAATGGTCGAAGAAGAAATAATATTTCATAAACTTATGAATGAAAATGATATCAGTCTGATAGAAAGCACAATCACGCCAATTTTTAAGGAGAAGGATGAAAAGAATAAGCAATATAAGAATGAAATCCGAACATTATTAATATCTGCAATGCAACATGCGGGAGTTAATCCTTTTAGAAGAAATGTATTTTGGTGGTATGTAAATAGAACAATTACTACAGGGCTCAAAAAAGGATTACCTCTGAAACAAATTGAAGAAACATTGAGGAAATTTATTAGAAGTCATGTAGATCCTGAAAAGGACAAAAAAGCTAGCTCTTATGTTCGTGTTAAGCGCAGTTTTGGATTAGTGAAAGAATATATCTCTCCATCCTACCAGAAAGTTCTTGATCTTGGCGCAGGAGATGGATTATTGGCATTAGAAATCAAAGAACAGCTAAATAAAGAGGTCTTATTGATTGATGTTGTGGATTATAATTATACTGATCTTCCTTTAATCCTATATACTCCAGAAGAGAGTCTACCATTATCGAATGATGAGGTAGATCTTACCATTTTATTCACTGTATTGCATCATGCAAGCGATCCTGAACATCTCTTGGCTGAAGCCACCCGGGTAACCAAAAGTCGCTTAGTTATTATTGAAGCCTACGCAGATGAGAAGGATATAAGAATAGTTAATAGCTTTTTAGATTGGTTTTACAATCGGGTAATTGGTGATGAGGATATTTGTGTCCCTCTTAATTTTCTTAAAACAGAAGGATGGAAGAAACTATTAAAACTCCATGGATTTGACGTCATCGAAACGAGAAACCTGGGAATGAATGAACCGCTAGTTCCAGAACATCACTTGTTAATCATTGCAGATCGTATCAAGTAGAAAATTTAAAATTAAGTAGTACTAGAACTAAAAACTTAAATAACATGGAAAAGGTTTAATGATCAATATAATTACCCATATTGTTAAGAAGATGACCGAAGAAATTGAGATTACGAAAAAAGTAAATGTGAGGGATTGGATTGTATTATCTTCAACGATGATTGGGGCGGTTCTTACGATTTTAGCTCTTATTTGGCAAGCGCGTCCCACTAATGGCATTGTAACTGCTACTTTTCTTTTATTATTATCATTCATTCTTTTTGTAAACTCCGTCTCCTCAAATTCAAAAGCTCATTTTGAAGTCGAATCTGGAAATTCCTCGGAACAAAGAATTAATAAATGGATAAGTTTTGCGGAATATAGTTTTGGTTTTGGCTTCACATTAGTAATATCCGGTTTTTCCATATTAGGATATGAGTATTTGAAAGATTTTACAAATCATTCGATTCTCTCGCTACTCTTACCCGTAGTGCTTCTATTCACTGCTTGGATTATGATAATGATTTATAACATGATCAATTATGAAGGGAAACCTCTAAAATCCTTTCGGTCCTTCAAGAGAAATTTATGGATGATCTTGGAATTAGGAGTATTAGCTACCATTTTTTTTGACTATATAGGTTTAATATTAATTCTTTGAGAAATCTTGGCAGAGAAGAAACACTATTCTTTTTTTTTATTTTTTGTGGTACTATAAAACACTTTTCTATTTCTTAGTTTTTATTTAAATTTCCATTTATTCATTAATAGAAGAAGAATTCATTGCATTATTAAATCGCTTGTTGATATATTTAAAATATATAATTTTCTACACACCTAATTAACCATCATTTCCTTTAGATAATCGATCTTTCCTTTAAAAAATACACGCCCTTAAATATGGAATCTTATTGCTCTCAGAATCCCAACGGTATAAAATTTATACATAAAATCTAAGTTAAATTCGTTTTTTCATCATTTTATAGTTATACGAGCGATTAATTCTTTTCTAATAGATTCTTGCTACAATTTATCTCTTTGAGTTATTAATTATTGAATTTGGGGCTATAATTTTAAATATAATGTTATCCTATTTTTTTTTGAAATCTAATATATTGACACCAATGTAAAAAAAAGAACGTGATTTGATTTGAGCGATAAGAAAAAAATAATTGAACAGCTTAAAAAAGATTATAAAAAGTCCCAAGGAGGATTAGGTGGATTAGCTTATTCTGCTTCACCCATGGCATCCGATAAAATGTTTGAAAAACAAGCCGATCAAATTCTAAGATCCCACCAACCTAACTTCCAATCTCAAGTTCCTTCCAGACCCCATATCGATATGGAAAAGATAAAGGAAGAAATTAGAAGGGAAGCTGCTCAAAAGAGAGAATGGCAGAAACAAAAAAGGGAACGAGAAAATGCATTTTTAATACAATGTCTTCCCGAAATTAATGCTTATCGAGAAGCTATGATTAAATTTAGTAAAGAGGGAACTATAAAGGATGTAAAAAATTGGTATAAAGAGGGATGGGAACGCTTTAAAGAGTTATGTGATAAAAATAAAATTTATTCTTCTGCTGACGTTTGGAGCACTGTTGAATTTGGATTGAAAAAAGAATTAGGTGATGCATATTTTAGGATGAGCGAAATGAAAAAAGCTAAAAAATTATATTTGGATATGATAAAATATAGATATGATCATTTTTCCTCAGCAAGATATAGTTTCAATTATGGGACAATCTGGGATTGGGAAATTAATTTTGATTCGATGGTATTGCTGTTCATGAATATCGGTGATTATAAGACGACTGCAAGTCTTTTTAAAGAGGCACTAAAAAAGGATTTTAAAGCAAATCTCACTACAAAATCTTTAAGAGAAGCATACTTGGGAATTGCTCTCTTAGCAATGGGAAATATTAAAAAAGCTAATAAAATCTTTGAAAAAGTTAAAATTAAAACTTCTCAAGATACTGCCCTAGCAACAAGAGTCGAAGGTATTATAAATGAAGCCAAAATGAAATACAATGCTTAAATTCCTAAATAATATGTTAATCTTATTTATGAATAGTAATCCTATTTTTTTTTACCTTTTTATATTATTTCGAATTATTTTGGTTCAAAGCATTTATTAATTGAACCAAGCTATTCTTTTTTATGTGAAATATAAAAATCAGAATCAATCAATCTCGGGAGAGCTAATTTACCTTTTTTGCACGAAACTGCATGCTCTTTTTAAGTATTGAAATTGTGTTTATCATTCTTTTTATTCAATAATATTGATTATTTAATCAAATTTAACTCTATACTCTATAAATTAAGTAATATGTGGATACTAATACAATATGTTTTCCTAAATCCATGTTACATTATTATGTTTGGAGTTGCTTTAATACCTTTTCAATAATTTTGAAGGCCTTGCGCATTTTGTGAAAATAGTAGCCCAACATAATATCTTTCTGACAATTGGTAAACAACATGAAATCGGTATCCTTATCTCCCACTAGAATTAACGTATATCCTCGGGTTCCTCTAATCACTAATTCTCGTAACTCTCCTTGCCCTACACCTTCAGAAATCTTTTCGCCCAATGAAATCAAAGTTGCGGGACTGGCAGAATAGATATCTGCCACGACGTCTGCTGTCTCGGAACTCGCGATCCTCAATCCCGTTTTCGATACAATTGCGGTTCCTTCCAAGTCCGTGCTACTTTCCAATATTTCTAAGGAACGCATTAAATCGTTCAGAACATCCTGAGGGATATTTAATTCGGCTTCCATGATTAGTACAAAAAGTGTTATTATAATGATAATAATTCGTCAAGATTTAAATTTTTTTAATTGAAAATAAAATAATTCCTTAAGTTCGACAAGATCTCCTTTATTGACTTTCTTGCTCACATCTCCTATACCTACAATTACTTGCCCTTTTGTGCCGAATGAATCTAAGATTTTCGTGAATGGAGGTTCTAATTTCTTCCCTATTATTTTCTTTGCCCCCTCCACGCTCTTTGCTAATCCACTACATACTATCCCCTGGGGATGGTCAGGATTGAGTATTTTCCCTTTTTTAATTTTATAACGATAAAATAGAGGTGGTTCTTGAAAAATTTGTTTTAATTCTGCGGCTCCCATGATTCGGAGAGTGGTAGGAGGGAGATCTAGCCTGCTAATTAAGAAAGTGCTTTTCTGCTTGTTAATTAAGACATTGTCGTGCAACCAGAGAATGGCGGAAAAATTTTGAACTTCAGTGATTATATCTTTTTTCATCCGTTTTTCATCTTTTATTTCATAAGGATATATATTTCCCGCGACAGTAAGCATTCCTATGGTCAAGTGAATTTGACTGCCAAATCGAATTTCAGGCTTGAATAATGAATTTTTTGCAATAGAAACTTCAATTACGGAGCAAAATTCAAATGCATCCGGGTTAGAGGTGAGATAACACCCTCTATAAAGTTTTTTTACATCCACACTTTTTAAATTAACTCCCACTCGATCTCCGGCTTTTGCTTTGTCCACATTTTGATGAAAAATTTGGATGTTTTTAACTCGAGTGGCTATATTTAAAGGCAGGATCACTATAGATTGATTAATCCTCAATTCCCCCCTTAATATCGTTCCGGTTAAAATGGTTCCCATTCCCTTGATGTTGAAATAATGATCCACGGGAATCACCAAATCTCCCTCCACATCCCTATTTATTTTCAAAGTTTTAATAACATCATAAATTCCCTCCTTTAATTGTTCAAAACCTATTTTTTTCTTGGCCGATACGGGATAAATTGGGATATTTTCACCAAATGAGGTGGATTTAAAAAAATTCCTGATACGCTTTTCTTCCTCTTTAAGATTACCCTTAAATAAATCAACTTTATTTAAAATAATGATAACTTTTCTTATTTTCAGGGCTTCAATCATGATAAGATGTTCTCCGGTTTGGATTTGTGGTCCCTTATTAATGTCTATAACAATCAAGGCACAATCAATAATTTCAACCGAAGATGCACTGATCTTTATCAAGTCTGCATGCCCCGGTCCATCCACTAAAGTGATGAGATAATCCCCTACAATGAAACTAGTAAAGCCCAAATCAATAGTAATTCCACGTTCCTTGCTTTGGGGATGAGCATCAATACCTGCAGTGGAAATAATCTCTGAAAGCACTTCCGCTACTGCTGTCTTACCAGAATCAATGTGACCGAAAAGTCCAATATGCACGGAGATTTTATTCTCTATATCATAAGTCATGATGTTGTTTGGAATAAATCAAGTCGTTCAGAAATTAATCTGTAATCATTACAATGATAAAGGAATACTTTAAAACTAAAATTCTTTTGCTAAAAAATACCCTTAATCTTAAGTAATGCGTAGATTTTTTAATTAATCTTGAAATATAACAATAAAAGGTCACCAAGATAATTCTAATTTTATTAAAATATATCAATTTAGAACGTTAAAGTTATAAAAAAAGAATGAAACATTAATAACAAAAATCATACATAATCCATGAGAGGTTTTAGATTGATTAAAAATTGGTTTACATCGTTTTCTCTACTTTCTAGTTCATTTAAAGCAACTATTAATTCTTCGGGATTCTTCATCCATCCTTTCGCGTCTTTCTTGCATTCTTCTAAATGTCTCATTAAGCGTTTAATAAGTTCATTATACCATGGAAATTTTTTCCCTAATTCAACAAAGGAATCTAATTTTTGATTGGCTATTAGTTCTTTTGATTTAATCAAGTTTTCATGCATTTCTGACATTATCATTTTAAATTGATTAAATTCAATTCCACATCTTTTTGTCAAGGTGCGGCTCATCCATTTTTTAACAAAATATCCCAAATCTTCCAATTCTTTATCAATTTTTCCAAGAACAGCTTCCAATCCTTGAATCGTATTCAGAGAATTATCGAGTATTGTTATCAACTCCTTCTTATTTTCCGAGATCGATTTTTTTTGTTTTTTATTTCCGGTCAATCCTTTACCTAGTAAAATTCCAAAGGGTTCCGCAATTTGACCGTGATAATCTTTCGCATGAACTATTGTATATGCCCATCCCGCAGCACAATGATCAGCTGGCATGGGACCATCATAACCAGGATTTCCTCCCATGTTTAGAAATTCTGTTCCCATCATCCCTAGTTTTGGCGCTAATTCTTTGGTCGCATATTGCAAGCCAGGAGTATCTACCATTCCAGGACCAAAAATAAATACTGATATGCCTGTATCCTCAAGTTCTGCAGCCAGAGAATGCCCAATGGATGCTAATGCTGTTTTTGAAGCAAAATAAGGTGCCATGAAGGGCATGCCTTCCGCGGAAGTCACAAAATTAATCACTCCTGAATTCCTCTCTATCATGCTTGAAAGAAATGTTTTGGTCAAGAGCATGGCACCTCTAATATTAACATTATAAGCACGATCCCATTCTTCGATAGATAACTCTGAAAGAGACCCCACGGTATATACAATCGCGTTATTTATTAAAATATCCACTTTCCCATATTTTTTCATTACTTGTTTTTGTAAGCGCGAAATATCTTTTTCGTTTGAGACGTCTATTTGAATAAATAATGCAGAAAATCCTTCTGAAAGGATCTCACTTTCTACCTCTTTTCCGGTATCATTAATCTCAGCAATGATAACTTCTGCTCCAAGCCAAGCAAGAGCTTTTGCCAGCTCTTTTCCAATTCCTCTTCCTGCTCCCGTCACGAGAGCAACCTTATCCTTCAATTCTTCCCGTGAAAGACCTAATTTTTCTATAAACATGATATTTTTTACCTCTCCATGACCATATGAGATTCTTGGTCATACATAATATCATAATTCATATGACTATAAAAAGATTTCGGTCACATATCCAATTATTTTTAAAGGAAGAAAAATATGGTTTCTATATGCCTAAAGGATTTTCTGATGAAGAAAAAGAGATAATAAAAAACCAACTGATCAAAACTGCAACGGAAATGTTCGGCATTTATGGATTACAAAAGACTAATGTCGAAGAGATAACTGATGCTGTGGGAATTGCAAAAGGCAGCTTTTATTCGTTTTATAATTCTAAAGAAGAACTGTTTTTAGATGTGTTGAAACAAACCGAAACCGTCCTTATTAAAGAAATGGGAACTATACTAAAGACTTTTAAACTGGATCCGAAAGCAAAGTTTCGAGAACTTATTAATTTTCACATCAAAATGCCTAAAGAACATCCGATCATTCATCAAGTTTCCGATAAGAAAACACGAACACTCCTCATCCGTAAATTACAAGGAAATGATAAATTAAATCAAGCTCTTGATACATATGATTATCTGCCCATGTTTATAAAAGAGTGGCAAAAAAAAGGCTACATCATTGATGAAGATCCTGAAATAGTCGCGGGAGTGCTTAAATCTATATTTACAATTGGACTCGATGACGAGATAATTGCATATATCGGAAAGGATAAGTTTCCCAAGATTATCGATACCTTATTAAAAATCATCGTTGATTATTTCGTGGTTGAACACCCCCATAACCAAGTAAAAAAATAGGATAAAAAATATACTTTTTATAGGGTACCCCCTTCTATTTTAGGGGAAAAATATGATTATTGTTCTTTTAAACTTCTTTTAACCATTTTTTCACATTTTTGCTTTTTATATTCACCCAATCGATTTGCCTACTTTATATAATGTACTTTCTGTCAATATTATCGAAGTCTAGCACCAGACTTTGCCCGTTATACTTAATGATGGTTTTTTTAGATCCAAATTCTTGATGGCAGTATTCATTATCAAAGCGATCATATGGACCCAGATCGACCGGCTTCCCTTTCACCAGCATTGAACTATTCCAAGCAACAGTTATCTCCCCTTGCGATGGAGAAATATAACTCACGCCATACCCTAAAGGTAAATCCGTAATTTCGGTATTCGATTGGGAGATTACAGAAATGAATTGCTCGAATGAATCATGCTCCTCGCTACTCCCTAATTCTACTATCCATAGATTTTTCTTGCCTGAAGCACGCAATTCGTGATTTGTTTCCCACCAGGTGGGTCCATAGGAGTATAGTGCAATATACGCACCCCCTTTTGCCCCGAACGTCCATTTCCCTTGAGAAACCACTTCATCAAACGCCCATTGGGGAAAATATGCGTGGTTATAAGGTGTAAATCCTAATAGTAAGGTAATAAGCTCTCCTTCTAAAGGCAATACCTCGCGATCATATTGAATAATACCTACATTCTTGTAAAATGTTGCACGTGGTTTCCACCCGCCCGTGAATTCTTGGGTACTAACTCCCCCGGGCATGTTGGTGTAAACAAAGGCATTATCACCCAAACTGGCTTGCCAGATATGTTCCTGCAATCCATCCGTTCCTTTCTGATAATCTTGAGCTCCAGAAAGCTGATAATAAGGCGTGCGATATGTATATGTACTAACACTTTGCAGGCAAATCCCCTCGGTAATTGCTCCTAATAATTTGCAATACTCGCTTAGAGATATATCGTGGAGCTTCGCACCTGTTTGTAAAACCGTGACGAATAAATCATTTTGATACACCAACTTAGTTTTTAAATCATATTTCTCTATTAATTCCAAGGAAGCATCTATTACATCTCCCGCTGCAGGAGCAGACATCGGCCACCAAAACATCAAGTCATTCTCAGTCCTATATCCAAATTCATAGTTCGGACCATCAATTAGATCTATACTGTTTCGATCTTTATGCTCAATATTAGAACTGGCACGTGCTGCTATTCTTTCTAAGATGGCGGGAGGTGCATACTTAGTACTGGTGGCTAATGCGATGGAACCAATTATCGTCTTATCTTGCGTGTCTTCGGGGAAAAATTCTCCGATTCCCAGCATGATCCAAGCCGATTGGGTGGTCGAATCGGGAAGAGGAGGACTCTCTAAACTTTCTCCTACTTTCTTATTATCTTCTGTACGTCCATGAGTAGTACCATACACTCCTTTGAAATAATTGCAAGCAAAATCAAACGCCACAAGATCTAATAACATGGCTGCCATCGTTGCCACGGTAGAATCTTGGGCAAAATCTACCAAGTTCACCAAAGCTGCAATAATTCTAGTATAATAAATATTAGAATGCCATTCTGCAAAACCAAGCTGGGCTCTCCATGCTAACCATCTTATAATTAAAGGTAGAGCGTGATTTACATGTTCGGTTCCAGTCATACCAGAATTAGGAAAGATCTCATCGGGATAAAGCTGTCCAACAAGTAGCTCGCAAGTGTGAAAAAGAATCATGTGATTTTCAGTCCAGAAAATCATCTTATCTTCATTCGGCTCCGTAAACCAATATTTAAAATTAATCAATGTATCTTTTATTTGAGTTTTTAAATTTTCAGATAACACGTGCCTCGTTCGATCTAAATACATTAAACGTAATAGAAAATTAACTCTAAAATCAGCTGTATCCTTGTAGCTATTCACGTGTGTGAGAGCTTCATTAAAGCTTTCTTCGTAAACGGGTACTCCTAAATAAAGCCTTGCAGCTTGTGCATAAAAAGACTCACTCGTACGAAAATTATTCAAATATGTCTTCTTTCTTTGAAGATATCCGCTCGTTGGCGCAACTCCCATATAATTTATATCGGGATTAGCATCTTCTTCATTTACAGAGATGGATATAATGTTATTCAATTCTAAAAATATTACGAGAGGAATGGATAGGATTACTATAAATATAAAAATTCTCTTTAGATACTCTTTCATGATATCCATTTTTCATGTAATTTTATTAATTAATATTTTACTTTGAAATATATAAGGATATCTTAAGCATATTGGAAAAATTTAACATGCCAACAGCTTAGAGCACATTATTAATATAAATCTTGAGTATTTAAGGTAGATATGTCAAATGATCAATTTAATAATATTCTTCTATAGCATTCTCTTGTGATGCAATCTCTTGGATTAAGACAAATAGACGGTCTTTCTTTTAATTGACTAAATACCCCTTGAAATCTTTAAGAAATGAAAAAGAGAAAGGAAAAAAAATAAAATATTAATTTAATCAAAATCCTAATTCCTTGAGCTTAGCCTTGTTTTCCAAAACTTTTTCTTGTGTTAATGGATAGAGCTTCCAAAAAATTAGTGTTCCCATTAATAAAACTAACATCGGGATCACCCCTACAAGAAGTCGGATTCCCCAGATTATTTGATCTATATTACTAACTACCACAGCTAATTCCTCATATGTATCATATCCCGCAACAAACCCCGTAGTATTAAATACAAGCGATATTAATAATTCATCCATGAAAAGA
>CAYLZE010000058.1:26172-31150 GCA_964388035.1 uncultured archaeon | reverse complement strand
GGAGGAACTATCATATCGGTTTCATTACGGAAGTGAGGGGGTAAAAGATTATTTAGATTCAAGAGAATTTTATTTTTCGGAGGACCTCACGATGGAAGAGCAATATTCTGCCTTGGACCCTCCCATTCAAGAGGCGCTGCTTTATCTTAAAAAACACGGGGACAGATACCTCCATGTAAAGACCAATAAAGGAAAAGTCGAATATATTGAGTTTGAGAATGTTGAAGGGAGAGCTGACGAAGAAGTAATCAATCACATTTTTGAGCTCAAGGATCTAAAGAAATTGGGAATAACACTCGTTTCTTTTACTTCTCTCCATTCCCAATCGTTTCAGAGGCTGCAAAATTTGGAAGAATTAATATTTGATAATTGTAATATTGATGCTTTGAAAAGCGTGTTCAGCAAATTAAAAAAGTTGAGAAAAGTATCTATCAGCGGTCCCGAGAACCATGAATTTCCAGTTAGCATATGCAAAGCAGAAAAATTGGAAGATTTAGGAATAGGAAACTGTCTATACGATCAACTTCCTCCAGAAATCGGTCAATTAAAAGAGTTGAAGCATTTGGAATTATATAATCTTCCCTTGGTCTCTTTACCAGAGGAAATCGGAGAATTAACCAATCTGACGACTTTAATAATTAGGAAATGTCCAATCAAGTCTTTACCGAAAAGTTTAAAAAATCTTAAGAATTTAAAGAAGACTCAATTAAAAAGAAATGTTACGGATTGTAATACATAGTTAACTTTTTAAATCTTTTGATTTATTATTCTATTTGATTTTTTCAATCAAGATCGTTTTTCCTTATTAAATTGATATTTTATATAGAGTATTCAAAATGCTACGATCCAAAGCTCTTCATCTGAGTCTGGATCCTTCGGCGGCTTCTCAATTCGCTACGATCCAAAAAAGAAATCCATAAATCTTTTAGCTATTAAATAGCATTACTAAATAGAATTAAGTTATCTGCTCCCAATTTTAGCTATTTTTCGGGAAAATTCCTCTACTAGCAAAGTCGCTAATCCTAAGGGTGTTTCTCGTTTAATTAAGGTGGATAGAATTAAATCATCCGTAACTTTATAGAGAATTAAATGCCTTCCTTTATACGTGAGAGTAATTTGCTCCAAGGATAAAGTTTTAGTAGATTTGTAAAAGGCATCAATTTGGCGCAAGCATAAATCCAAAAACTCTTTCTTCCACTCGTGAGTAAGGGGTCTTCCGGCATTTATTGAGATTAAATCGCAATCCACAATCTCCCCACCATTCCGAAAATCTTGAAGGATTTTTGCATATTGTGGCTTGAGTAATTCAATTGGATTCGTCGTGGAAGAACTTGAAACGATCACATCCATGATTTCTTGTAATCCTTCAAAATCTTCTTCACAACAAAAATCATTTTGTATTTTATCCTTATATTCAGACAATAAAATATCTTTTAAGTCTTTTAATTTAGTTCTTACATTAATCATGGAATCATATTTATCAAAAAATGCCACTAATAAAATGTCCACGTCGTTATCGTTTTCAAATAAAATCTTATAAGACTCTATTTCAAATTCCTCAATGTTCGAATGTAACAGTTCACGAGTAAAATGATATATTGCAGAAATCAATCCACTCGCTAACGTATCATTCCAAGTCGCAACTGTTCCGAAAGCCTTCCCATAAATTGGTTCTCCGCTCTTTTTTAGGATAATTATAGAATGAATCATGGTTGTTTAATCCTCTTTTTTGCTTATACTCTTTATACTATCACAAAATCCTTACACTAATTAACTTTTATATAGTCCATTTTTTATGATATCAGAGATTTTAACTTTATAACTAACACGAGGAATATTTATTCTTCCGTCCAAAGATTTGCAAGGATTAATAACTTCTTCAAATCTTTCTGGACAGTGGGTAAATTTTGCGTTTTTATAAAAAAGTTCCTGAGTTCCACAGTTGACTCCTCTATCATTTCTTGCGAGGATTGGTATTCAACTTTCGTCCGTATTTGAGATAGGAGGCGTTGTATTCCTAAAAACTCAAATTCAATATTAATCTCTCCCGTGACTATTTTTCGCCATATCTTATGGCTTAAAGGAGGCACTTGCAACTCGCTTGCATTTTCTCGCATTTTGAACTGTTTTCTAGTTTATTTGACTTCATCATGTAACTGAATATTTTAAATATTTCTTATATACCTATATAAATATTTCTACTTGAATAAACCCCGTGGCGCAAAATTTATTGTGACCGTCTATTTTCGAAATCTCTAATAATATATAACATAACGTTACATTCTATATAATTTTATATTAGTGGCATGGGATTTAATGATAATGCTCGCTAGGAAAATAACCAACCAAATGATGAAAATGGGACTTAAGATTTTTAAACTAATTTAATGAATGATTCAGATCAAAAGTTATGGCGTAAAATCAACATGTTAGTGATCTATACACTCCTCGATTATTATAATCCTAATAAGAAAATATTTTAAATTAGTAATTTTTATTCCCAGTCAATTATTTATTTTATAGGACTCAATTTGCAACCTACACAGTACGAGTTGAAGGATGTCCACATATCTCCACGAAGCGTCACGGTGAGAACGCCATGTGATATGACCATCTCCTTTACTTTAGATTTTTCATTACCTTTTAATTCCTTTCTTTCATTTAGATTACGAGGAGGGCGTAATAACAAAAATGACTGGTATTTTCTTCAAAACCTTGATCCATTAGAAAAGGGATTTGCCTCTCTATCGGTTCCGGGAAAGTCAAAATTGTTTCCTCTCTTGATCACGGGAAAAGATTTAGAAATTAAATATCTCATTTTAGAAAAAGAAGGTATAAAAAAGGATACTCATATCTCATTTAACATTAAAAATACGCTGGTGCAATCTTTTGCAGAATTAGAAAAAAGAATAGATATCTTGGTTAAAATTCCAGATAATCATCCCAGATTAATGCCCGATTCTCCCACCATTAAGGTACTCCCGGGAGAATTTGATCATGTATCCTTAATTTGCCCATCTCTTATTAATTTCCAAGAAGAGTTTAAAATTCTTTTACGTTTTGAAGATAAATACTATAATTTAGTAGACATAGTTCCATTCCAAGATATAAAGATTTTTCTACGGGACGCTCAAAATAATTTGAACTTCCTTTTTCAAGTGCAAGCAGAAGAGATTAAAGAAGGAATATTCATCAAGGAAGGCCTGACATTAGAACACGAAGGAATTTACCATTTTAAAGTCTCTCTGGGCAATAAAAAATATTGTTCCAATCCATTAATCTGCAAGTATCCTCCATCAAATAAAAGACTTTATTGGGGCTTCTTACATGCTCACACGAATAAAAGTGATGGACTCATTTCTGCAGAAGAATATTTTAAAAACATGGTTAAGGCAGGATTGGATTTCGGAACTTCTACGGAACACGATCATTCATGGGAGACCAGCGATCAAGATTTTGAAGATATAAGGCAACTAGTAAGAACGTTTAATCAAGACAATGAATTCGTCTCTTTTTTTGGATACGAGTACGGTACGTGGTACACAGGCTACGGGGATATTTGTATTTATTATTTCGATGATACCATTCCGATCTTTCGCTCGGAATTCAATAAATACAATTCCGTTCCCAAATTAATAATGAGCCTCAGAAAATGGAAAGAAAAAGTTCTGATGATTTGTCATCACTCCGCATTGAGACCGGGTTTTCGGAATTGGGATTACTTCGATAATGAGCTTGAGAAATTAGTGGAAATTTATTCAACATGGGGGTGTCAAGAATATCCCCATTCTCAAGGGAATCCCATTCCTCCTCGATATAAATTCTTCGGCTATGGCCCCTACGCTCGGAAGAGAGGCCCCGTATTGGAGAAAAAAGGGAGTTTTGTTCAAGATGCCTTAATACGAGGGTATAAGTTAGGTTTCACCGCGGGCGGGGACGATCATTTAGGAAAGTATCCTTCGGGACCCATGGATATTGACGATGGTCTTTATCCTGCTGGAATCACGGCGGTTTGGGCTGATAAATTAACTAAAGATTCTCTCTGGGAAGCTTTGAACGAGCGACACTGCTATGGAACCACGGGACCGCGAATCTTGATAGAATTCTATTTAAATGAGCATTTCATGGGAGATATCATTGAATTAGAAGAAAATTCAAATTTATTAGAAAATAGGAGCATAAAATTTGAAATATTAAGTCCTATTAATATTATCAGAGTGGAAATAATTAGAAATAGCCTGATACTCCAGCAAATTCAAATTAACTCCAAACAAGTTAAACAAGTAATAAATGATAGTGATACCTATGAAAAAGTTGCTTTATTCAGCTCAAATAGAAAAGAGCAATTCATTTTTTATTACTTGAGAATCTTTCTTGAGAACAACAACATGGCATGGTGCAGTCCAATTTGGATTGTAATGAAAAATAGTTGAATTTATCGGAAGATAGGAAATAGATATGCTTGCTTTTTTACATGATTTTTAGGTGAGAAGGAAGATAATGGAATTTAATTCTTTACTTATCTTTGGCTGAAAACCTTAGAAAATGCACTTTCACTTTTTTGAAGCTCTAAATTTTTCTCTCAAAAATTGGAATCCGATTTATTTAAATACGATTAAAAACTTCTAAATATTATTAATAATATTAATAATATTAACAATATTAATAAAATTATTTCAAAAACTTTAAAAAAAGGTTGGGAATAAAAATGTGCTCGCATGGGATGTATTGGAAAATGGAAGATAATAAGGTCGCGAAGACCTTTAAAAATGAAATACCTCAAGAAGAATTAATCCAAAAAATGGAAAAATCCATTTTAACTAAATAAAATACCTTTTTTTTCTCTCTTTTCTTTATTTATAAACATGTTTAAGTTTTTTCAATGCTTAAAGAAGTCTTTTTTTTATTGAAATAAAGGGTTTAAAGAAATAATTCAATTTATTTAACACTAAATATTTCTTTATTATTTATGGTAGGA
>CAYLZE010000058.1:0-26072 GCA_964388035.1 uncultured archaeon | reverse complement strand
TAGTTCGAAAAAAGACTAAAGATATAATAAGAATGATCATAACTCTCAATGATTTAAGACAATTAGAAATCATGACACCAGCAGAACTATTATGAAGAGGTGAAGAAAAATATTAAATAAGGAAGAAGTTGAGAAAATAACAAAAGAAATAGAGAAAGACTTTCCTGATGATTTAGCTTTGCAACAAGTCCATATTGCAAGAAAAATTATTGCCAAGGAAGCAGAATTGAAGGGATTAAAGTATTTGGATTATATCAAGTTAATCAATGATGAATTAAATCAAAATAAACCATTAAAAACTGCTTAAATTAAGGATTGGGTTCAAAAGGGAAGGTTTTTTATTGAAATTAGAATATAATCTGCATTCTTCACACTGAGGTCATTTTCTTCATTATCCTAATTCTTTTACTTAAAACTTAAAAAATTATATTTTAATTTGAAGAGTCTAATCAAGTTCAATCTGGATAATTAAATGAGCAACAGAAAACGTCCTCTTAATTTTAAAAATACATAATGAAGACGTAATTGAATAAGAATAGATGTAGTTATTAATTCAAATTCTCATTTTAAAGAATAAAACATTTTAAATTCTCTTCTTTTTTAAAACTTATTCTATAAACTGTTTAGGAGTGATAACCATCAAATCTGGAATATATCTCTGAAAATCACGGGGATTAGTAGTTAAAATTGAATTCGTATAATATTGAGCATGAGCCCCAATTAAAAAGTCTGGAATCAAAAAATCTCTTTTGCCCTTTAAATTTTTATATTTTAAAAAGGCCGCTGCTGCAGTCCGAGCAATAGTCACATTTAGATCTGTTATAACAACTCTAAAAATTTCATATAATACCTTATTCAAAGCGATTTCATCTTCTTTAGGATTAGTACTAGATATAACACCAACCCACAATTCTGCATATGTAATATGGCTAATAAATGTGTTAATTTCAGATTTCCTTAGTATTTTATTTGCTTTAATGACGTCCTCAAAAAAAGAATCTTTTTTAAGAATTGAAATGATAATACTTGAATCTAAAGTGATTTTATCTATCTTTAGTATCATCATCGGGGCCCCTTAATATTTCAATTATTTCTTTGGTGGTTTTGTCTTTAAAGAGAGGATGATCTTTCCATATTCCTGAAATTTCATCTAATACCTTATCAACATCCGAATCTTCCTTTTTTCTTATCAGAAAACCTTTAGGTAAAGACTCAAAAACAATTTTATCGCCTGCTTTAAGACCTAATTTGTCCCTTACTTTTTTAGGAATCGTTATTTGACCTTTTTTTGAAATTTTTGATTCTTCAACCATGTTCCTTCCTAGTAAAGAAAAAAATTCCTTACAATTAAAATTTTACATTAAAATTAAAAATAAATAAAACTCCAAATTAAGTGATTAGAAATAGATTAAATATCAAATTCGATATATATAATTTTATACAAAGTAAGAATTTTACACTCTATCCTTATTTAGAAGTTTTTAAAGAAAATTAATATCTAGATGTGTATATCCGAACTTGAAAGGCATGTTTCACGAACTTAATAGATTGGGTTTTATTCCTTGATTTATGCATTAAATTAGAGGAATTTCTATTAATCCTATTAAATCTATATTAACCAAAAACTGCTAGTTTAAATAGAAGTTTGATCATATCTTATTTGATATTAATATTATTAAACTTATTAAAAATATTAAAAAAAAAAAATAAAAAACAGGGTTAAGAGGTAAAATAGAATGTGTTCTTATAACATGTATTGGCAAAAAGAAGAATTGAACCCTCGAGAACTAGTCGAGTTAGAATTAGCTCGAGATGAGCAGGTCTCTGAGGTTGAAAAATCACAAATTATATAATGCTTTTTTTCCTTTTTTTTCCACTTTGAAAATAATATGATCTTAATCTTCTGAAGTTGTCTCTACAATAATTTATAATTTTCGAAGAATTTTATAACTTAAGAAAAATCCCAGATTTAAGATGTATTTTCATAAATTAACTCTAATTGCTAAACACATTTATATAAGAGCGACTAATATAAATAACGTTAAATAGTTAAAATTTTTAACACAAAAATGTAGTAAAACTGATTATAATCCTTATTTTTAAAAAGATTTAAATTCCATATATCATACATTCTTATTTGTTAACTATTTTACAATAACACAATACTTTTACAAAAGTGTAAGTAATATGGGGATTCAGAATCTTACCATAACTGAACTTTTATATGGGAGTCTCAGTTTTGTATTTGTCATATTATCATTGATATTGGGATTACTAATTCTATCCAAGTATTTTAAATATAAACATAAATCAATGATTACGACTGGCTTAACTTGGATCTTCATGACAAGTGGATGGTGGAGAATAACGTTGAATTTTCCATTAGTTATTTTGTTTGATGTGGAAGTACCTCACATTGTAGGCAGAATTATTGACAGCGTGTTCATTCCAATAGCAGTAATTTGTTGGATATACACTTTTACCACGTTAGCTTATCCTAAATATAAGAAATCTCTCTTAATCATTTATTCAGCGATAAGTGTGGTTTATGAGATCGTTATTATTTATTTAATCATCACTGATCCAGAGAGTGTTATTATTATCATTTCAACATTTAATTCAAAATACGCTCTTTATCCATACATCTTTTCTATTTTTGCCATTGTATCATTTCTTGTCACGGGCTCCCTTTTTACGAGGCAATCCTTACAATCCGATGATCCAAAAATACGGTTAAAAGGAAAATTCCTGATAATTGCTTTTATATTATTCACGATTGCAGCAATTTTCGATGCTGGTGTCCTGATGGATGTGTTCACACTTATCTTGATAAGGATTATCTTGATATTTAGTGCATTAACCTATTATATGGGTTTTCTTTTGCCGGAACGAGTCGCGAGCTGGATTATTAAGGATAATAAATAATTTTAATTTCTTTCTTTCTATTTTTTTTTATTTTTATCAACCATCCATTCCTTTTCCTTAAATTGATAAATATTTTATTCCTTATTTTGGATATACTTTTTTGTATACCCACTTTTTATATTTCATTTTAATAAAAATTATTTCTTTACAAAATAGTATGAAATTGCTAACTCCAATATCGAATGGGAAGAATATTGAATAGACAAGATATAAAATCCAAATAATATAAAAAAGATAGATCATTATAAAGGGTCAGAATAAATAAATTAGGAAATTAATATAAATACAAAATAAACGTAAGAATTAGATTAAAATAAAAATAAAAGTAGTGAATTATAGCATGGAAATTCCAAAATTAAAGTTCTTTTGGGAATATCCCAAATATTGGGCACAAAAAGATCCAGAACTCCCTTTAATTCAATTTAAGAAAAAAATAATCACTGCTAAACAATTGGATGAATCAACTGATCAATTAGCTGAAGGATTCTTAGAATTAGGTCTCTCTAAAGGAGATATTATTGTGACAATTCTTCCCACGATTCCAGAATTCATTTTTACTTTCATAGCGGCGAGTAAAGTTGGAGCAATAACTGTTCCAATGGATGTAAGTTACAAGAAGGCGGATTTAATCCGATTAATTCCCCATTTAGAACCAAAAATAATTATTTCAATAAATAAATTTGAAAAGAATCCCATTGGAGCCATACTTAAAGAGATAATGGATGAATTAGGGGAAATCCAACATGTGGTTGTGGGAAAGTCAGATTTTGGCACTTCATTTGAGGATTTATTAAAAGATAGAGTGGATTATGTAGAGAAACTTAAGATAGCTAAACAAAAACAAAAGGAACAAGATGGTATCTTGATTATATGGACAGGAGGCACAACTGGCATGCCAAAAGCAGTATTATTATCACATGAAAATGTCGTTAATATGGCGTATCTTGAATTTCAAAAAGTAAGCAGAACGTTAATAGAATCAGGTGTGAAGGAAAGATTTAAATTTTTAGCTAATTTACCTGTGAGTCACGTAGGGGGCACTCAAGAACTTATTGGATCCAGTCTTATTGGAGGGGCTGAAATGATCGTACAGTCGGTATGGTCTCCCTTTGATTCATTGTCTGCTATGAAGAAATATAACTTGCCTTGGATTGGAGGTGTTCCTACCATGTTCAAGATTTATCTTTCCCTGCCGAATTTAGATACATATGAACCCAAAAAATATCTTAAATTTGTGGTTGTTGCGGGAGAAAAAGTTGCCTTAGAACTTTTAAAGGACATAAAAGAGCATATTTGTGAAAATATAATTATTGGATATGGAGCTACTGAAGCAGGAGCTGGAGTATCTTTTACAGAACTTGGAGATGATCTAAAAAAGATGGCTAACGGCTACGTGGGTAAACCATTGCCGGGATTAGAAGTAATAGTCGTTAATGAGGATGGGGATCACTTAAAATCGAAAGAAATCGGAGAAGTATTGGTTAAGGGGCCAGTAACCAGTAAAGGGTATTTTAAAATGCCAGAAGAAGATAAAGTGGGGTTTACATCAGAGGGCTATTGTAAAACTGGGGATTTGGGCTATTTGGATGAAGATGGTGGTTTATATATAACCGGTAGAATCAAACACATAATTCGTGTGGGTAGTTATACCGTATTACCTTCTGAAATAGAGGAAATCGTCTTAAAACACCCTAAAGTAGCCATTGCTGCTGCTTTAGGCGCTCCAGATGAAATATATGGCGAAGTAGTATGGTTAGTCGTTGGTCCCGAATTAGGACAAAAAATTAGTGCAGAGGAAGAAAAGGAAATTTTAAAAATGTGCGAGGAAAATCTGGCCAAGTTTAAAGTTCCAAAAAAAATAATTGTCTATGATTTGGATCCGAATGATCTTCCTATTACTAGAATTGGAAAGATAGATCGCGTTAGACTGAAAAAAGAATTGATTCCATCATCTTAATTTTATTTCTTAATTTCGTGTTAAAGAGAAAAGATGAATTTGAAAAAAAAATGACTTTATAAGATAATAGAACTACCATTTTATATCGTTTGAATAAAAAATTTGAAAAATGAGGTAATGTGATTGGAAGAAATAGTTAAATATGAAAAGGAAAACGATATTGGTTTGATTACCCTAAATAAACCCGAGCAACGTAATTCTCTTGATTTGGTCACCCTTCAAACAATAACTAAAGCATTCAATCAGAGCGCAGAGAATAATGACGTATGCGTAATTTATACCTCTGAAGGTAAAGATTTCACCGTTGGAGCTAATTTAAAATATGGATATGAATTAATTCAAAATAAAGATAAGTTTGTTGAAGGAATTGAATTTTTAAAAGCTTTTCAAGATGTTACTAGGGCAATGATAAGCCATCCGGGTATCATTATTGTAGGTTATCACGGATGGGTTATTGGAGGTGGTTTTGAACATACATTATGTACTGATTTAAAGATTGCGACGACGGATACAAGAATAATGCTTCCAGAATTAAATATGGGGTTGTTTTTCGGAAATCTTTGCACTAAATTATTACCACGAATGGTGGGAGAGTGTAAAGCGAGGGAAATCTTATATTTTGGTAAAGAAATAAGTGGGGAAGAAGCTTATCGAATCGGCCTAGTTAATCATGTATGCAAGCCTCAGGGACTTAAAAGAACCCTTAGAAAATATGCTAATAGCGTTGTTCAAAAAGATCATCTTGGGCTAAGTTTAACCAAAAAACTCTTAAATGAAAATCGAGATAGCGATAATGAATCTGTGTTAGACAGAGAATTGATTGGGATGATAATCACGGGACAATCTGAGGAAGTTAAACGCAGACTCGAAATGTTCATTAGAAAATAATTGAACCATATATGAGTGGAGAATTATGCTGAATAATTGATTAACCATCTTTTTTTATTTTTTTACGGTAACTTTGATTAATGTTAAAAAAATCTGAACTAACTTATTAATTCAAATTACTCAAAGCACCATTCATTTCAAGAGTAATCATGCAATAAGAATCATAATAGGAATTTATATTTCTGTCAAAAATTTGATTAATTTTATAAAGCCCATTTTATTTCACAATATAGATCTTTTTTATAAAAGGAGATATTAATTTCAAGTTTAATCTATTTATATGAGTTATTTGTATAAAATAAGCATAGATTTTCTTGAAAAAATAACAAAAATGAGTGAATTAAAAAATGGACAATGTTATTGAAAACAATGAAATGCAAGGAACCAAACATTCGACTTTAGGTATGCTTTCATATAGTACCGGATTTTACGTTAATGAATTCATACAAGGGGTTCTTATATTTTTATTGTTCTATTTTTATGAAGTAGAAATTGGATTAGCGACTTGGATGACTGGATTAGGAATGGTTATTTACGGAATCTGGGATGCGGTTAATGATCCTCTTTTAGGATTTGTCTCAGACAAACCAACAAGATTAACTAAAAGATGGGGTCGTCGCTTTCCGTGGATTGTTATTGGATTTGTTCCTACTTTGATTTCATTCCTTCTTATTTTTTACCCTCCAAATGTAAATCCTCAAGAACAACCATGGATTATTTTTGCTTGGTTTACGATTACACTATGTATTTTTGATACATGTGAGACAATTTTTACAAACAATTATTACGCTTTATATCCAGATAAATATAGAACAAACAAGGAACGCACCAAAGTTAGCGCTTTTTCTATCTACATGGGAATTCTCGGTGTAGTATTTGCAAACCTCCTCCCACCCAGTCTAATAGAGTTTGGGAATAAGAGTACTTATATTACAATGGCTTGGATCTGTATTACCATCAACTTTTTTGTCTTATTTTTGATGATTCCAGGAGTTCGAGATGATAAAGAGAGCACTCAACAATTTATTGAAAATTTTAAGCAAAAAGAAAAAGAATCTTTGACCGAAGTATTTAGATTTGTTTTCAAACATAAATCTTTATTTGCATTTCTCTTCTTCTACATGCTATATTTATCATTGACAACGATGGTACAATCCTCTTTTCTATATTGGATTCGTTTCATAATTTATGGAAATGCGGATGATGTGCTTTATGTTATGATTCTCTTACTCATAGGTGTTATGGTTGGGATTCCCTTATGGATGTTGTATAACAAAAAAACGGGCAATAATCGCAGAACAATGATAATGGCTTCTATTGCTTTAATCGTTCTTACTGTCTTTTTTACTATTCTAACAACCTATGCAGGCTTGTTAATCCTTGCATTTATATGGGGTATGGGATTTGGTGGATTTTGGATGATTTACTATGTAGTATATGGTGATATCATTGATGAAGCAATAGCAGAGACAGGTGTGAGGCGAGAAGGATTATATTCGGGATTAAGAAGATTTTTCGGAACTTTAAGTACTGTAATTCAAGCCATTTCTTTTACAATTGTTCATGAACTCACTGGATTTGTTGAAACATCTAATGTTCAATCACCATCTGCTCAAACAGGGATACTACTTCTCTTTGGTATCATACCTGCAGTTTTAATGGCAATAGGTTTCATTATATTTCTGAGATTTTACGATATCACCCCAGAAAAATCTAAAATAATAAAAGAAAAGCTTGCTCATCTCAAAGTATAATAAATTTTCTTTTTTTTTTCTATATAATCTAATTTTTTTAAAAAAGTGAAGTAATATGGTTAATCAAAATATTTTTTTTCCTAAAAAGGACGAGATTTTATCCTGGATTAAGAAAATATGTGATATGGGCTATAGAAGACCTGCTACAGAAGCGGATAAAAAAGTGGAAAATTATTTAATTGAGTTGCTGGAGGAATTTGGATTTAAAAATATAAAGCGAGAAAAATTACATATCCCTATTTGGAACCCAGATATTTGGAAACTAACGATCGAAGTAAATGGGGGAAAAGAAGAAATTCCGTGCTATTTCTTAGTATATACGGAATTTACATCTCTAGAAGGAATTTCAAGCGAATTAATTTACGTAAAAACAGGAAGAGAAGTAGATTTCCAAAAATCAGAGGTGAAGGGAAAAATAGCAGTGATCGATTTTCGTAATCCTCCTCTTAGTGTGAATCCATTGGCAAAAATTGCTTATTATGTTCATGATCCAGAGAATACTCTTCCGAAAGATTATTCTAATACTGCAACATTTAGATTCGTGAATTGGGACGCATTTTTTCGAGCGTATGAAAATGGCGCAAAAGGGGTCATAGGCATTTTAAAAGATCATCCTGGAGGAATTAAAGAATATTTTTTTCCAGCGGATGAAATTGCCAGCGATCCTCGTCCTCTACCTGGATTATACATTGGAAGGGAAGAAGGAAAGAAATTAAGGAAGCTTTTACGCGAGAATAGAGATACTCCTATCAAAGGGACTCTAATACAAACGGGAAAGAAAATACCCGGAACGAGTTCTAATATATTAGGCTTCATTCCGGGGAAAACTGATGATCTCGTGATCATTTCTTCCCATCATGACGCACCTTATAACAATGCAGTTCAAGATGCGTCAGGTACGGGAATGGTGTTGGCCTTAGCAAACTTTTTTTCCCAATTTCCAGAAAAGACTTTTAATAAAACTCTCCTATTCTTATTTACCGCAGGTCATTTCTATGAAGAAATCGGGGGTAAGACATTCATTAAAGTACATAATAATGACCTAATTCCTAAAATTGTCACCTCAATTCATATCGAGCATATTGCTAAAGAATATATAGAGAAAGATGGAGAATTAGTTTTTACTGGATATAATGAGCCGCGAGCGATTTTTGTCTCGGATCGTACTAAATTAGTATCTTATGTAAAGGAAGCAATAATTAAATATGATTTACAACGTTCTCTAATATTACCGACGAATAATCCCCTAGGGGGCGTTCCCACGGAAGGAGGTCCTTTCCAGAGAGAAGGGATAACAGTGATAAGTTTAGCCAGTGCTCCATTTTTCATTTATAATCCCATTGATACCTTAGATAAATTAGCAGTAGAGATATTTGAGCCACTGACAAGAGCCTTTATTGATATTATTCAATCTATCGATAACACTCCAAAAGAAGATTTAAATTCTAATTAAGCAAATTTTAATTTTCATTCTTTTTATTTTTTTTAGTCCATCCTCGCTTAATAATTTGTTTTGCCCGCTTTCTATAGTTCTATAAATTATGTCGGATTATATCTTCTTAGAATACTGCCCTTCCTTTTATCTTTCAGAATCAGGATCACATTAAAAATAAAAATGTTTTCCATGAAATCGTTATTATTTAATGATCAGATTCTTCATTACAGTAAGATGGTAAACCAAAAAAGATAAATAGGCGATTGCGTATAAATTAATTAATAATAGTACAACTAATAGCTCATGATAATCATCTTATATAAGAGAAAAGCCAGTATTTACCAGACTCAATTAACTGATTTTATAGGAAAGAGGAGCATTGAAAAGCTCGATATGAATATTCCCAGAGACTATAGGCTTGCCCGTAAAAAATTTCGATGGATTCCTCTTCAAGCAAATAGGGGAAAACAAGGAAGGCAAACAAAACAAGATGTGTCTAAATTCCAGAAAAAGATCACGGATTTTACGGATTGGGCTCCCATACTTAAGGGAAAATATTTATATCGCTTTCCCTCCCTCAAGATTCCTCCCTATGCGGAGTATTGTGAGAGCGTGATCTCTAAAAAAGAATGGGCCATGCATCGCTACCTTAAGGGATTTAAGGGATTCTTCGAGAACCTTTTTGAGTTGAATGATTTTTCGTATTTCGATGATGTACAAGAAGAATTGGAACGGCAAGGGGTTTCTTTTAAATCCCTGTTTCTTTCGGATATCATCGCCTATGAATTGTTACGGATTAATCTGGGCTTTAAGAATTACAGGGGAATTGAAAAGATGGAGCGCTTCATGGGGCGACCTCCCTTATTTGGCATCACTCATGATTCAGCGTTCTTTCCCACCGCTGCAGATTTAAGTTACGTTCTTTCCAAAATTCCTGCTCACGCCATTTTTGGTTTTTTTCAGCTATTAGTGAAAGAATGCGTGGAATGCGGGATAATCATCCCGAGAATTCTCATTTGGGATGGGCAATTCATTCGTTCTAACTGTAAAAATAATAAAGAGGAAGGAAAGGAAACTTACAACGATCCGGATGCGGGATATTGTCGTCACATCGGGCAAAAGAAAGGGGTGGGATATGATCCCGGCATTTTATATGCTTTTTGCTTTAATCGCTGGTTTCCTGTATATTTCAAGATGTTTCCCGGAAATAGGAACGATACGGTGGCGTATCGGGAAACCTTGGACCAATTTTTAACGATTACGGACTATCAATGGATGATAGCCATTGCAGATACCGGGCCCTATTGTGAACAGAATTTACTATCCACGCAGTTTAAAGGGCTGATCCCCCTCATCCGAGCAAAGAAGAACCTCAAAACCCATCCCATCCGTGAATTAAAAAAAGATTACTTCTTTAACATGGAGTATATTCCAAAAGGATGGGCAGATGAGTTTGTACTAAAGCTCTAAAGTTTTCGACTGATGATAGAACAGGGGAATTCTGCCAATACCACCTATTATAATGCTTTTCGCATGAACACGCGGGGGATGGAAGCAGCAATCAAGCTTCGCAGTTTCCTCTACATGTTAGATTTATTGAAAGCTTTAACCGCTTATAAATTAGGACGACCCGATTTGGTAATGAAATATTCTGCGTTTGAATCCTCGCGTTATTTTAATTTTGGAAGCATGCTTCCCTTCCTTGCGAAAAACGCGGGATTTCAGATCTTCAATTTCTCGTTTTCGAATTTCCGACTAAATCCTCCCTGATATGAAAGAGGGGGTTTCTGATTAAAAAAATGAAAAAAAGGGAAAAAAAATAAAAGGGTTAAAAGTTAAAATCTAGTCAATTAATTTTCATTTATTTTTCTAATTAAATATTATTGTCTATTGTTTTTGTTCTTAAGTCTAAAATGAGATTCTAGAACACTTTAAATAATTATCAACTATCTGATGGTATCTCTCTAAGCAATATGTTCTTAATTCATCATTTTGTCTAATACTTTTCAATTTATTTTGAGAATTATGCTCGTGAATGGTAAATAGACGTTTTAATCTAACAAATTTAAATGCAAAATTATAAATAAAAATCAAGTTGAAATATATAATTATGCCATATGCAGATGTTAATGATATAAAAATGTTTTATGAAATTCATGGAGAAGGATATCCCGTAATTTTACATCACGGATACGGAGCAACTGGTAAAATATGGGTGGGGCAAGTAGGCGCGTTATCCAAGTACTTTCGCGTAATTACATTAGATAGTCGTGGCTCAGGACTTTCGGATCATCCAAAAACACCCTATACAATGGATACCCTCGTGGAAGATCTAAAGGGATTGATAGATACTTTGAATCTTGATAAACCACATTTAATAGGACAATCTATGGGAGGGTGGATCGCACAAAATTTTGTTTTAAAATATCCAAATCAGATAAATAAATTGGTGCTGATTGGAACAAACCATAAGGGCTCCGGAATTCAATTCATGAAGAATGCAATGATAGACGCTTACGAACTTCAAAAAACCGATAAAGTTCAAGCCTATTGGAATTATAGCAAGCTAACGCATGCGCGTAAATTTATAAAAGAAATGCAAGCGGATCCTAAGAAGAAATTCCATGGAATATGGAGCGCAGAGGATATGATTGAAGAATTGACAGATAACAAAATGACCCCCGAAGATTATGAACTATTAGCGAATGCGATTGAAAAACATGATGTTACCGATAAGTTATCTGAAATTAAAGTGCCCACTTTATTAATTTCCAGTACCAATGATAAATTGGCTCCCAAAATGGTGATGGAAGAAATCAGTAAGGCCATAAAAAACAGTAGACTAGAAGTTATTGATAATGCTGCACATCATGTCTTTCTGGAAGCCGCACCAACGGTAAATCAATTGATCATCGATTTTTTAAAATCCTAACCGATTATATTTTGATGTGAAATCTATTAACAAATCCGTAATACAAGCAATCCCGTTAACATTAGAACCGAATTTTAACAATTTTTTCCTAATTATTTTAAATTGAAATTAATAAATTGGTGTTTTCTCAACATTTCTAGTTCTCAAATTAAAAGAGATTAAATTTATGACTTAACTTGTTTAGGAGGTATAAAGTGTAATTGATTCAGTAAAAATGGTAAAGAATCCTTATAAGATTTATTCATGCAAATTTAGAATGAGCTCAAACGAACTAGGAAATTTTTTAATTAAACGAAGATTTATATAATTAAAGTAATATTAATCTAATATAAGGGTTTTTTGTCGACTGTCCGATAGATCCCTTTCTAATCAATATTTAAGCTCCGAGATTGTTTGATACATGATGACGAAAGTTGTACCAAAAAAAGTTGAAGTGAATGATTCTTTTATGACATGCGATAAATGTGGAAGTATCATGGTAAATAAAATTCTTTTCGTTAAGAATGGCAATAATGGCATAAAAAAAGAGAAAATTTACCAATGTATAGTGTGCCGTCATTGGCTTCCTCAAGAATAGAGGATTAGCTTCTAATTTCGGGTTTTTTACTCAAAAGGATCACAAAACATGCTATATTATTATTTTTATAACAAGCTATTTTTATAAGATGATTTTAGGATTCTTTTTTTTTAATGAATGATTAATTATAAAGTAGCTATATTAGAGAGTGCCGAAATTTGGTTAAAATTGCAATTATTGGGGCTGGTTCAGCTGGTTTTTTTGCCGCTAATGAATTAGGAAAAAAGAATTTAAAAGATGTCGAAATTACAATCTTTGATCAAGGTCCCGAGGTTGATAAACGATTTTGTCCCCAGAAAAATGGTTATGCTTGTGCACAATGCGAACCTTGTAAGATCATGAGCGGAATTGGAGGGGCGGGGGCTTTTTCCTCGGGAATATTGAATCTTAACAAGAAAATTGGTGGAGATTTAGAAAAACTGTGTAAAAATGCCCATTTAGATGCAGATGAGATAATACAAAAAGTAGATAATTTTTTTGTGGAAAATGGAGCTCCCTCTCAAGTATTTGATCCTCATGATAATGAAGAAAGATTGAAAGATTTAAAAAAGAAATGTGCCGCAGTTGATATTCGATTCATTCCCATTCGACAGAGGTTAATTGGTTCGGTGAATACTCCAAACGTTATTAAATCCATCCAAAAGCATCTGGAAAATGAATATAATGTGCGTATTTTCCCTAATTGGAAAGTAATTTCTTTTGAAAGGGATAAAAGCCTAATATTTAAGGATGGAAAGAAAGAAAAATTTGATTTCATCTTGTTTGCGCCAGGAAGGTGGGGAATGGTATGGCTCGCTGATCAATGTGAAAGGATTGGGATACAAACGTTTTACAGACCCTTGGATATCGGAGTGAGGGTTGAAGTGCCTTCCATCATTTTAGATGAAATTTGTGAAAATATCCAAAGAGATCCTAAATTTCACATCATAACGCCTACATATAAAGATTTTATTCGCACGTTTTGCGTGAATCATAAGGGGTATGTGGTAAAGGAAACTTACGAGGAAAAAATCGTAGGAGTAAATGGGCATCAGTTAAAAATTGATGGAGAATCCGATAATAGTAATTTTGCTTTCTTAATCAGGCAAAAACTCACCAGTCCTTTAGAAGATACGACGGAATATGGAAGATCAATCAGTAAACAAACCTCAATATTAGGAGGATATAAGCCCTTGGTTCAAACTCTAGGCGATTTAAGAACGGGGCATCGTTCCCGGGAATCCTTGATAAAAAAGAATCCCGTCCAGCCTACACTTTATGATGCCACTCCCGGGGATATAGCCATGGCCTTTCCTTATCGATTTATCGTGGATATTTTGGAAGGTTTGAAAATTCTAGATAAAGTAATTCCTGGGGTTAATAATTCAAGTACTCTCATATATGCTCCCGAATTTAAAAGAAGCGCTAAACGGATTGCCACTAATGAGTATCTGGAATCGATTCAAATTCCGGGGATGTTTTTTGCAGGAGATGGAGCAGGAGTTTCACGTGGAATTGTTGGAGCTGCAGTAACGGGCATAATTGCTGCCGAAGGCTTAGTAAGGAAAGTTTGATAAATTCATTCTGCTCTACTTTGAAACAATTTCATGGGCGTTATGATACTTTATTTCGATTTACCTTTTTCTAATCTCATGAAAATATTCTCTATTTTTTTGAAAGAATTTTTCTGTTAAGCAGAGATTTAATAAAAATATCTCGAAACGATTCTTAAAATAGATATGGTCAAGAATCAAACTAATATTGAACAATTCCTATTTCGTTAATTTTAAATTACTAATTATTTTTATATATTTTGGAAGATAAATAGGTCAGACAAAATGAAATTAAAACCCCCTCATTTTTCAGATAATACTACCGATTTTTATGAAAATATCTTAAACAGAATTAATAATGGAGTCTTAGTCATTAATACAAAAGATATTATTGTTTATCATAATGAAGCAATTCCGAAAATAACAAATATTGAATCCGAAAAGATTATTGGGGGTAATATTTTAAAAAATTTTCCCGAGGATAGGATCAAAAAGTTCAGACCTTTTTTTATTAAAGCGAAAAAGACATTAAAACCCATAAAATATGCTCCTATCCCAATTCATTCTTTAGAAGGAAGGATCGATTATCATTCGGGATGGATTATACCTATCTTGGAAAAAAATTCTTATAAAGGAATGATTTGTACTATTGAGGATGTGTCTGAGGGTTATATAGCATTAGAAAAACTAAAGGAATCAGAGGAAAGATACAAGACGCTATGGAATTCCTCACTGGTTGGAATTTGCATCTCTGATTTAAATGGAAATGTTATTAACATCAATAAAAAAATGGAAGAAATCAGCGGGTTTAGCTTAGAAAAGTATCAGAAAACGAATTTGAAAAAATTATATGTTAATTCCACAGATCGGGACAAGATTCTTAATATACTGCATACTACTCATGAAGTAAGAGACTATATTGTTAATTTAATAAGAGAAGATGGTAAAATATATACCGCACGCTTGAATTTTAATTTGATTAAGCTCAGTGGAAAACAATGCATCGTTACCCTTTGCGAGGATATATCGAGACAAATCAAAGCAGAAGAAAAAATTAAAGAATCGCAACAAAAGTATAGGATATTAACCACATCAGCACCAATAGGCATTTTTCAATTAGATAAGAACGGCAACTGCCTTTACATTAATCCTAAAGCGAGTGAAATTTCTGGAATTACATTGGAAGAAGCAGTGGGTCAGGGTTGGTTACAATGGTTACATCCAGAAGATAGAGAATTAATTTTGAAAAAATGGCGTGATTCTATTTCACAACAAGCGGATTTTAACGCTGTCTATCGATTTAAAAGTTCCCTTGGAAAAATAACATGGGTGGAAGGAAGAATTGTTCATTTACATAACGATTCTGGTGAAATT
The DNA here is from genome assembly GCA_964388035.1 of uncultured archaeon. GTDB lineage: Archaea > Asgardarchaeota > Lokiarchaeia > Sigyniarchaeales > SOKP01 > JALGVJ01. The sequence continues at coordinate 10,698 of CAYLZE010000058.1, read as the reverse complement.
GTGGGATATTTAGGCACCATATCAGATATAACGGAGAGAAAACAAGCAGAACTACTACTAAAGTAATCAGAAGCCAAATTTCGTAATACTTTTGAAGCTATTCCTGATCTATTTTTTAAAGTTTCCGGAGATAGCACGATAGTGGATTATAGAGGGAGAGAACAAGATCTTTATGTTTCACCAAAAGAGTTCATGGGAAAAAAAATGATTGATGTTCTTCCCGAAAAAGTAGCGAATCTCTTCCGTCATGCAATTAAAAACACTATTGAGACTAAAAGACCTACAACAATAGAATATTCATTGACAATGCAAGGATGTGAAAGATATTACGAAGTCCGGAATCTCTTTTTTTCGGAAGATCAAGTTGCCATATTTGTTAAAGAAATCACTTCTCGGAAAGAAACGGAAAAATTATTAAAACAAAGTGAGGAAAAATATCATGAATTATTCAATAATGCACCCGTAGCAATAATTTTATTTTCTAATGAAGGAATTATTTTAGATTGCAATGAACTCACGAGTAAATTAATGGGATATACTAAAAAAGAGCTTCTTCAGAGAAACGTAAGCGATTTCAATTTCCTTCCAGATGATCAGAGAGATAAACTTGAGAAAATAGATGAGTTAATTGAAAAAGATCTCGTTCCCTTAGAACAAGAAATGAAGTTAAAAAGAAAAGATGATACTATCTTTTGGGCATCAGTTCAGGTTACTTTAATAAATCTAGGGAACATTAAATACATACAAACTATTTTACAGGATGTAACGGAAAAAAAGAACGCGAAACAAGAATTAATCAATCTAAACAAAATTAAATCCGACTTCCTTCGAAGAGCTTCTCATGAATTGAAAACTCCATTGATTTCCATAAAAGGATTTACAGACTTGATGGTGGAATTGTATGGGGGCGTCTTCACCACTGAAATGTTTAATAATATTAATGAGATCAAACAGGGTTGTGGGAGACTGGAAAATCTCATACATATTATCTTGAAAGCGTCAGAATTGCAATCTGAAAACGTTTCTATCAAGAAATCTCCTGAAAATTTAAGTTTTCTAATCAAATATTGCTTGAACGAATTAAATGGGTTATTAAAATTGCGAGATATGTCAATCAAATTGGATCTTCCAGAGAAATTAATTACGAGTTTTGAAAAAGAACAAATTTTCGATGTACTCACTAATATATTGACTAATGCCATAAAATTTAGCCCACCCCACAGCATGCTTGAGATCGGATCTCAGTTGACAAATGACAAAATTATCATTTCTATTAAAGATAATGGAATTGGATTCACGGAAGAAGAGAAAATGCGAATATTCAAAAAATTTGGAAAAATTGAACGATACGGGCAAGGATTAGATCTTAAGAGTGATGGTTCTGGGTTAGGATTATATATTTCTAAAAAGATTATTAAACTTCATGGGGGGAATATCTGGATGGAATCCGAAGGAAGAAATAAAGGTTCGACATTTTATTTTTCATTGCCTCTCCCATGAGTAGTTGGATTCTTATTAGAAATTAAGGATCGATTTCTTTACCCGCAACTAAATATTTAGGTATTCTTAGAATATATATTATATTTAATAAAAGGCAAGTATTTTTCTTATTAATAGTTTCTCAAAATTACTGATTTGTTTATTATAACCCACTTAAAATTAAAATGCAAAATAAGCATATAACAGGTATGATTTATGGATTTAAGTGATAACGCGAGCGTAAAAATTAAGAAATTGAGGAGGAGATTATTGGATGAAATTCCAATAATTTCCATACAAAGAGCAAAGTATTATACGGAAAGTTGGCGTGCCGCGGAAAATCAAAATCTCTCTTTGGGTATACGCGTCGCCCTGGCAATGAAAAATGTGTATGAACACATGGATGTAAATATCGATCCCGATGATAAAATTGTCGGAACCTGGACTGAGAATTTTTTAGGCATTCCCATTGACATCGAAAGAGGACTATTCAATCGCGTGTTTGAAATTGAGTTGGATGAGAAAACAATGAGAAAATTCGGAAGAGAAGGTACCAAGAACTTCACTAAATATAAGATTGCAAAAGAAGGCTCCGATAGTTTGATAAAATTAATAGATTTCGCAAATAAAATTGGTGCTGCAATGCCCGAGTTAGGAACGGATACGTTAGATAAACGAAAAATAAATCCATATCGCATCAAAGAAGAAGATAAGGAAATTCTTCAAAATGAACTTTTACCTTATTGGAAAGATAAGACCATCGCAGATTTATTGGGAAAGAAATTTAAGGAAGAAGGGATTTATCCGGGAGAGTTTGGAGATTTCATTGAAAATCTTCCCCGAACTACCGCTCAGAATGATATGGTTACATCAATCGGCTCGGCTCTTGGTGTTTGGCAAGGGCATTTAATCTTGAATCATGAAAAGCCTATTAAAAAAGGCTTGCTAGGGGTGAAAAAAGAGGTACAAGAGATTCTCGAAGCAGAAGGAGCAAATTTAACGCAGAGAGAAGTTGATTTCTTAAAGTCCATCGATATTGTCCTGGATGGAGTGATCCTTTATAATAATCAAATCATTCGAAAAATTAAAGAACAAATGAAACTTACTTCTGATTCCCAACACTTAGCAATTTTAACTGAAATTCTGAAAATTTGCGAGAAAGTTCCACTTTATCCTGCAGAATCCTTTAAGGAAGCGATCCAATCTTATTGGACGGTCAAAACCGCAGTAGAGTTAGCAATTCCCTTTAATGTTCATGCACCTGGACGCCTGGATCAGCTTTTTTATCCCTATTACAAAAAAGATTTAGAAGACGGAAAAATCAATTCTAAGGAAGCGCGGGAATTACTTGAAGAATTATTTTTAAAGGTCATGTGCCACAATATGCGTCCTTATTCAAACGCTTCAACGGAGTTTAGCCAGAGATACGAAGGTTCTGAGCCGGTAACATTGAGTGGTCTTACCAAGGAGGGGAAAGATGCCACTAATCCTCTCACTTACTTGATGCTGGAAGCTGCCGACCGTTCGAAAGCATCACTGAATTTTGCGGTTAGAATCAATAAAAATACGCCCGAAGACTTATTAATGAAAATAGCAGATTTGCATTACCATGGCGTATCCAGCGTTTCTTTAATGAATGACGATCTCTGCGTTAAAACCCTTTTAAATCGAGGGTTTACCCAAGAGGATGCAAATACTTATGCAATTACGGGATGCGTGGACATGTGTGCTCCTGGAAAAACGGGAGGTGAAGGCTTTTCATCCCTTCTTTTATGTCGCACGTTAGATCTGGCTCTACGCGATGGAAATGCTCAAACCTTAGTAGGTATGGTAAAAGATTCAGGATTAAAAACGGGAGAACCCGAAAGTTTCCACTCTTTTGATGAATTCTTGCAAAGTTTTTACGCACAAACGGATTTTATGATTAAAAAAATCGTGGATGCTTCCATCATACGCGATCGCTTATATGCGGAAAATCTCCCGGCACCCTTTATTTCTGCATTCATGGATGGTTGTCTTGAAAATAAAAAAGACGTGACCGAAGGAGGAGCAATCTATGATTGCGAGGGTATCCTCTTTATGACTAGTATTGCAAATACCGTGGATTCATTATACGTTATCAAAAAGCTTGTATTCGAACAGAAAAAGTTCACTTTAAAAGAGTTAGTGGATGCTGTAGATAATAATTTCACGGGGGGTTATGAATATATTTTTAAATTAATACAAGACTTAAAAGGCAAATGGGGTAATGGAAATCCCGAATCCGATGAGCTGGCTAAAAAAGTCACCGAGCACATGTTCAAAGAAACTTATAAGTATGAGACGTTCAAGGGGGGATTTGTTGCTCCTTTCATTAATAGCATGACCACTCATACGTATGATGGTAGAATTTCAATCGCAACACCGGATGGAAGGTTGGCAGGACGTCCTTTTGCCGCAAGTTGTAACCCTTATAATGTGGAAGAACACGGTCCTACAGGAGTTTTACGTTCCGTTGCCGCATTGGAATATGAACACGTCATGGGTTGTGCGGTAAACATAAGAATGCACCCCTCTGGTATTGGAAAAACCGAAGAAGCTAAAAAGAAATGGATCTCACTGATACGTACTTATTTTGCAATGGGAGGAGAACAATTACAACCTACAGTCGTCTCAACGGACGTGCTCCAAGCAGCTCAAAAAGATCCGGAAAAATACCGCAATATAATCGTGAAAGTCGGAGGTTATAGCGCATATTTTGTGGATTTAGGAAAAGAAATTCAAGATGAAATCATTTCTCGTACAGAACATATCAATGTCTAACACTACAATGAAAGGAATAATTTTTGATATTCAAAATTATGCCATTTATGATGGACCAGGCATCCGAAGCTTAGTCTTTCTGAAAGGATGCCCCTTGCGGTGTGTTTGGTGCCATAATCCTGAATCCCAATTAATGGAACCTCAAATCTCTTATTTTCAAGAAAAATGCCAAAAATGTGGAATTTGCGTGCAAGCTTGCCCTAATCACGCACTTCAAATGGGTGAGAATGGCGTTATACGAGATCTCTCTCTTTGTAAAAACTGCGGTAAGTGCGTCGAAGAATGCCCCAATGGAGTGATGGAACGAATTGGAGAGGAAAAAACGGTTGAAGAGATAGTGGATGTTGTAAAACTTGATAAACCATTTTATGATAATTCTGGAGGCGGAGTAACTATTTCGGGGGGAGAGCCTACAATGCAATTTAAATTCTTAATAAATCTCTTAGAAACACTAAAAAAGGAGAAGATTCATACTGCAATTGAAACTTGTGGTTACTTTAATGAAAATTTATTGGATGACTTAATCCCGCTTGTAGATCTGTTTCTCTTCGATATCAAACACGTTGATCCCTCGATTCATGAGCAATTTACAAAGGTATCTAATCAAAAAATCCTTAACAATTTTAAAAAAATAGTATCTCTCAAGAAAAAAGATAAAGTAATTGCTAGAATTCCACTTATTCCTGGCGTTAATACGGATATAGAATCAATCGAAAATGTAATTCAATTCCTCAAGGAAAATGATTATCTCGGGCCCGTTCATTTAATGCCATATAATAAAATGGCAAAAACTAAATATGAAAAAATAGGAAAAGGAGAATCATATAAAGATATGGGCGATTTAACAGAAAAAATGCTCGAATCGATCATGGAAAGAATTGAATCGCATGGTTATGAAGTAGTAGTGAACCATTGATTAAGATTAATTTAGTAACTTCCCTTATAAGCATAATTTTAAAATACTTAAAATTCTTCTTGGCATTTATTCCACTTAGGTGAAAGTAGTAATCATGAATTATGAAAGAGGATTGCGAATGCCAGCTTAGATAATGTAATATTTTTACTCTAATTTCATCATTATAATGGAATTATCCAAAATTTTTGATAATTCTTTTCTTAACAAATACATAGATAATAACTTCAATGATAAATAACAATAAGAATTAGATTTGAAAAAAATAAATTTATGAATTTTTAATTAATTCATTTAAAGCGTAAATGGATTGATATTTTATTTTTAAATACTCATCCATAACTTTAGCAGCTTTCTTTCCAGCTCCCATAGCAGATATAACTGTAGCGCTTCCAGTCACGATATCACCTCCCGCGAAAATATCCTCAATATTGGTTTGATAATTCTCATTAGCGTTGATATAACCTCTCTTATTAAGGTTTAGTCCAGAAATCGATTTGGGACAAATGGGATTCGCGTCAGTTCCAATAGTAACAATGACGGTATCAGTATCCAATTTGTATTCGGAATTTTCAATGGGAATGGGACTTCTTCTTCCTGATCGATCGGGCTCTCCAAGTTTCATTTGAATAAGTTCTATTTGCTTGACATTACCTAACTCATCCCCGATAAATCTTATGGGATTGTTTAAAAATAAAAATTCTATCCCTTCCTGCATTCCATGATGAAATTCTTCTTTTCTTGCAGGCATCTCTTCTCTTGATCTTCGATAAATAAGACGTATCTTTTTAGCACCTAATCTTAACCGACCCGAGCGGCATCCATTGCTACATTTCCTCCCCCTATGATAGAGACAATACTTCCTATCTCAATAGGAGTATCATATTTGGGGAACTCGTAAGCTTTCATTAAATTAGCTCAAGTTAAAAATTCATTTGCAGAAACCACTCCATTTAGACATAATCCCGGAACATCAATGAAAGTGGGCAATCCTGCTTCTACCGCAATAAAAAAGGCTTTAAATCCCAACTCCCTTAAGTCATCAATAGTCAAGATCTTCCCAATAATTTTATCATACCCGAAGCGTACTCCCAGGGCTTCCAATAATTTTATTATCTTTTCATTTCTTTTATTTTTGAAGAAAATTAATCAATCCATTGAATGAAAACGACCTTTATAATAAATAAATATTCCAATAGTAGTTCTTGGAAATAGGTTTAGATCTTTAAAATCTTCTGAAAATTCTTTTACTATTTTTGCTATTTTTGAGTAAATTATTCAAAGATTTGAAATAAATAATTTTAACATGATTGTTAATCATTAAAAATAAGGTTTTTTACTTATTCTGTTTTTCGATAAATGATTTTATTTTTTTATTAGTTTAAATGTAAACTTTATAAAGACAATTTTTTAAATCGTTTTGTTTTTGAAGGAATATTCCTATAAAAATAAATACTTATAGTTCTAATATAATCATGAGGGAAAAAATACAATTATATCATTAAATGAATACACGTGTATAATAGATGCAAGATAAATTAAATATTTCAGAAACTTTTGAAAGTACACGTCATAAAAGTATATCTCCAGATGACTTTGACCCTACAAAACCAAGACTTGGACGGAGAGAAAGCGAACCTCATTCTGATGAAATTAATTATCTATATGATGTATTAACTACTAATTTTACCAAAGACGGGGTAATGTGGGATTTACATCACTACTTTTCAATTGACGAATTTGATATGGACCTTCAATTTGATATTTCTTATTTTAAGGATATGGAAATATCTCAGAGACTTTCTTCTTATAAAGCTAAAAATTTTGATAACCGTATCCCAACTATGGCTATAAATGTGCTTTCGAAAACCACGTGGAAAACGGACATAGGAGAAACTGTAGATTATTGCCGTAAGTTAAAGATTCCTCTCTATATTGTGTTTCCTGCGTATCATGTGGCAAATAAATATTATAAACCGCCTTTTCTCCGAGCCTATATTCTCCAACCTACGGGAGAATATCATATTGAAGAATTGCGTGAGACCACCATTGATGAAACAAATAAAAATGTAAATGCGGTAATTGATGTTAGTAAAATTGTTCCTTTTCGGTTAGGACTGAAAAAAAGGGATTCTACTCACGAATCGAATAAAGCATTATACCGATTAATTTTACTAGATCCTAATAAATTTCAAGTTTTCTTAACAAAAGCAGAAAAAGAAAAGCATAATGCTGAAGAGGCACAGAAAAGGGCTGAAGAGGCACAGAAAAGGGCTGAAGGAGCAGAAGAAAGGGCAAAGAAGTTGGAAACTGAAGTTGAGGATTTAAGGGATCAATTAAAAAATAGATTTTCTTAATTCTTCATAACTTTATAAGCATTATAGCTTGATTATCATCTTTCTGCTTATAATTTAACTTCTCTTCTGTCCCTTTCAAACAATAACCTTTTGCACGTAAGCTCTTATATATGATATTGCATGTTCTGTAAGCAATACTCCTGGAAACGCTGATGCTGCTGCGATGAGCGGACTAATAATCTCTATAATTATCGCTATCTCAAAACCAGAATTCTGCGCGGAGGAAGTCACCCAAAAAAATATCATGACAACTAAATTATAAATAAATCCAATTCCAGCATATCCTTTTATTACTCTGTATAAAGGACTACTGGCTAATGTTGTTTCTTTAAATTGTACTCCCTGAACTTTCCTAACTCTTACAAGTCCTACGTTGCTCATCACATAAATAGGAATCACGATTAAACTACAAGGAATGATTATCAACCAAGCTAATTGCCACATTGTCTCCACGTCAGGAATAGTGTAGGGCTCTGATAAGCTCACGCTTCGCATGAATTGAACTACCACCTCTTGACTTGCCAATGTATAGCATAAATTTCCCACAAAAAATCCCAAGATAATCGAACGCACCCAGATTTTTCGAAATAAGGAGGAATTATTTAAATCTTCTAATTCAACCAATTTCATCTCACTCTTTTTTCCCAGACTTTTAATATAAATTTTTATGAAAGGTTTTGAGATTATATAGATAGCGATCAATCCCATCACGATACCTATTAATCCGGGCATTACAATCGCAAAGATCCACTCATATTGAACATTTCCGGGCGTGATAAAAAACCCTTCCGGATATGACATTGGATTGGGCAATGTTAAAAATACTATAGTCGAGAAGATCATCAAAAATGCATAAAATATGATAAAAAATAGGTATACCTTCTTATTACTAGTACTCATACACTATAAAACTAAATTCCCTTATTTAAAATTAATGAGATGAAAACATCCATCATTTCTAAAATCTAAATATTTTTGTTAGTTTTCCTTATCATTCAATTGTTTGCCTTTATTAATTGTTATCATATCCCTCCTCAACGATAGAGAAAAAATACCCAAATAAGTACAGTATATAAAGTGAAAGTCCATACAAGTGATTGATGATATCTCTCATGAACGTGATCTTCCTTGCTAACCTTTCAACAGAAACACTTCATGATAAAATTTTTAGTTACGTCGGTATTGTCAAATAATTTATGATAAATGCCATGATTACTATTTATAAGTATCTTATTTTACTAAATTGTCTTTTCTTGTTCGTACTGTTAGCAAGAAAATTGGATTTAAAAGGAGTCTTTTTATAGTATAAAATTCTTATCTAATGCAAGGAAGGGATTCTATGAAAATCGACACATTGGATTTCGCCCTCTGTCCACTTTTAAACATAGTAGTGGACTCTCTCCCTTTTTCTTAAAAAATTTTGCGATTTTCATTGCTCCCTAACTATCTTTTTCCTTTTTTAAATTAATGAATAAATTCATGATATGGCATTCTTCTGAATATTTAACATTAATTTTTCATTAGTATCTTTAAAATTATAATCGCAGCTTCAAACAATCTAAAGTGAGGCCGTAGTATTTGATTAGGATTATAATATTTGAGATTGATTATTTTTGATAATGTTTTCTCAAAAATAACTAACTTTTATGATATTTCTTCAGAATTCTTTCAATTTCTAGTTCTGCGTCGGCTAACTCATAATTCAGTGTCACATTCCTTTTTTTCAACTCATCCATCATTTCCCATATTGAAATACCCGGGATCTCGCATGCTTTTCCAAGGGATATTTTATCATTAAGATATTCTTTTAATGCATGTTCCAACTTTTCGATATAATAGTAGTTCTTTTTATTTAATACATAATATAACTAAATTTCTTTAGTTCTGTCTCAATATTGCTATTTAATGAAGCAACTTTTTTATATTCAGCTTCATTCCATCTTCAGCGGCGATTATTTTTTTAATGTTAGTTTGGTTTTGAAGTTTAATCACTTGGTCTGGGACGTGGTTATATTCAGAGCGCGGACCATCCATTAGAGAACCAAAATGCGTGATAATCAGGCAATCGAGAGGGGGCGTAATTTTATTGAGGTAAGGGATGACCTCATCCGTACATAGATGTCTTTTACATGTAACTGAGTCCGGTCTGAGCAGATTCAAAACAACGATATTCACTCCATTAAATTGTTTAGAAAATCCATTAAACACCATAGTATCGCTGGTGAAGGCAATGGAATAGTCTTCTACTTTAAATATTACTCCGAAACCTTCTTGTTTAGAATGATGGACCTCTGTGCCGATGATTTCAATTCCTTTATACGTGTATTTATCTCCTGCTTTGAATTCTATTACTTTTTCTAACATGTCGAGGTGATAAGCGGGAGTCAAATGAATCATTTCTTTCGTTGTAAGGAGCACACCCTTTTTATAATAATGATACTTCTCATCATGGAAAGATTCTCGAGAAGCTTCGATCATGGCGCTTAAATCATTGTAATGATCAACATGTGCGTGAGTCACGATAAATAGTTCCGTTTTTGTTGGATCTTCCTTAAATTGATTAATTCTGACGATAGCTCCTGGTCCGGGGTCTAAATGGCATTGTATTCCCTTAACTTGATACAATATGCCACCTGTTGCCCGATATTGAGTTCTGATATGATGTCTTCCTCCACCAGTCCCTAAAAAAATTAATTCATCATTCATAATAACAGTATATTATTTTAAATCAAGGGGTAGAAGAGGACATGAGCAATATTTTTTCTTATTTAATATTCAATTTCAGTATAAAAGTGGGGAGTATAAATGCAAGTATGAATTTAACCATCCCCTTCAAGATCCTTGCGGACTAATTTGTCGATTTGAACCAATATGTCATTTAATTTTAGTAAACAAATGTTTTGAAGGGAATTTTTCGATACTTTTTTTCCTTTATTTTGAATAACAGTTAAAATGCTATTCTTAACCTTTTTTTCGGCTTTCTTTGCCAATTTAGCTAAGAGAGCATGGTTTTCATTAAAGGGATCATATTTTTTAATAGGAGTTTCGAAAGGTATTTTGAAGATATGTCGGGAACTTCTTTTAATCTTGATTTGCTCATTGATAAAATTTGAATTAAGAACAGCGGAAAGATAGTAAGCTTCTTCA
>CAYLZE010000057.1:0-31600 GCA_964388035.1 uncultured archaeon | reverse complement strand
TTGAACTTTTGTGTGAAAGGTATTGTTTCTTCTTCTATTATTTCTGGCGCTTTTATGATCTTTTCTTTTGGGCCCTTCCAAAAAGGTACGATTGACGGTAGCATGTTGATTCGTTTTAGTTTAAAGATGATTATGGTACATACATTAATTATTACAATATTTGCGATTAAAAGGAGCAAGCTTCCCAGAGATAGCATCATATCCATGAAAATTAATGCGAGTCCAACATTTACGGCAGGGGGCATGAGAGATAATGCTATAGCAAGTCCTACTAATGACGATTTTAAACTTCCCGCGACACAAAAGCCAACTGCTATACCCGCACAAACGGCAATTATTATATCAAAATAGCTAGGGAATGTCCTTATTGCCATTTCTGAGGTTATTTGTTGATTTTGAATGATAAATCTACTGAAAATTCCTAACATTAGACCGATACTTACAGAAAGTGATAATCCAATGCCTTGAGAAGTAATGCTATCTTTTATCATCTCGCGATTTTTAGTAATCGACCCAAATGATAGGCCAAGAATGGGTCCCATTAACGGCGATAATATCATGGAAGCAATCAAAATGACAGATGAATTAGTAAGAAGGCCAACCCCGGCTATTATCGCAGATAAAACGATGAATATAAGATAATCAAAAGTGGGTTTTGATCCTTCCACGATATCATTTTCAATTTCTTCTACTGAAATTCGCTCCGTTATTTTTGCTTTATTATTTTTTTCTTCAACTTTCTCGGTCATGTCTAATCGAGGAATGGTTGTCTCCAAGTCTAAAATATCTATGATTCCAAACGACGTCCCAATGCCAATCTCATTTAATTTCTCAATTATAAAGGGAACGAAGGTATTTCTATGCCTGATGATGATAAGGACGTTGAAATCACTCTTGAGCATTATCATGTGCTTAATATGAAGGTCACTTTTTAAAACTTGTAATACTTTTTCCATGTTCTCCTCGGGTTCCTTTGGAATAGTTATTTGAATTTGCCTCGTTTATTCTCACTTCCTTTAAATTAATCCAATTATAGAATACAATTTTTTAATTTATGAGATTTTAATAATATTTAACTTTTTAGCTTTTTTTTTATAGCAAGTGACTTCCCTGAATTAATTCAAAAAGTATTTACGTAGTAATGTGAGTAGATGCTCAATTTTTCTTTGTCGGAATTATTTTAATGTTAGTACTAGTTTTGTTTTCTTATTATTACCCCAAATTAATAAATATTATTAAGCCCAAATTGAACTTTCTAAATAAAACAGGTTCAAAGGAAATCGATCTCTAGAAATCCTTTGAACTGAACTACTTTAAACAATATTTTGAAACTTCTTTAAATTATAAGCAAATTATTTTCAACTTTTTTATTCCGATGGAATTTTATCTTAAAATTTATAAGAAAGAAGTGATAACATTAAATTTTGTTTAATAAACATAACTTTCCAAGTTCAATTAATAAGTTGGGTATAAAATCATTTCTTTCAAATTAAACAACCCACATTACGGGATTTGAACCAAGTTCTCCCACTCAAACTTCTTTAACCATATTAGGTCTCAGATTTCATTTAGCTAAAGCTTTAAAAACACACCTTCCTAAATCTAGATATTATTTAATTATCCTTTTTATTTACTCTTCTTTAAATTAATTAATTAAAATGAATCCACGTGAAAGGTTAAATACCGCTTTAAATCATCAGGAGCCAGATAAAGTTCCGATTGATCTTGGTGGAGATCAATCCAGCATTCATGTCAAAGCTTATAAAAATTTACTTGATTATCTTGGGATAAAGGATGAAGATATTAGGTTTGCAGATTTTGTAGAGCAGAACGTTGTCCCTTGTGAGAAACTTCTGCAAAGATTTCAATCAGATACTCGCTATATTCGTCCGTTCAGTAGCATGCTGAAAGAAAATTTTACTCCTGAATATGAAGGCAAGTATGTAGGGATTTATGACAAATTTGGGGTTTTTTATGGTAATTCAGCCGATAAAGATCTTGAAGAAATCCTTTATTATGACCCCGTCATCCATCCTTTTGAATTCTTTACAACCGTGTCGGAAATTAGAAATTATGACTGGCCAAACGGGAAGGATAAGACCCCATTTAATGGCTTGCGAGAACGAGCTAAAAACTTTCATGAAAACACGGACCATGCCTTGGTATCGCCTCCTATAGGGTGTATTTTTGAAAATTGCACGTTCTTATTCGGATTTACAAAAGCTATTCGATACACGTTAAAAAAACCCGAATTAATTGAAGCTACCATGAAAGAACTTCTTATCTATTGGATTGATTATAATGAGACATTTCTGGGGGAAGTGGGTGAATTTTTAGACGTGGTATGCGTTAATGGAGATCTTGCTGAGCAAAATGGACCGATACTTAACGTGCAATTGTATGAAAAGCTCATCCAACCTTATGAAAAAAGGCTCGCACAGAAAATTCACGAATTAGCAAGTGTGAAAATCAATTATCATTCTTGTGGGGCCAGTTCCCAATTCTTGCCTTATTTTGCTGAAAATGGATATGATGCGTTTAATCCCGTGCAAGTTTCTGCGCGGAACATGGACCCTTGCGTATTGAAAAGAAAATATGGTAATATTATTTCTTTTTGGGGGGGCGCGTGCGATACTCAAAAGATCTTACCGTTTGGTACTCCAGAGCAGGTCAGAAAGGAAGTGAAATATAACATGGATTGCTTCAAACCCAACGGGGGATATGTTGCGGCAAATATCCATAATATCACGGCAGAAGTTCCGCCCCAAAATATCGTAGCTCTTTATGATTCAATAATTGAATTTAGAAGTTATTGACACGTACAGATTTAAAATATAGAAAAGGAATTAAAAAGAAATAAATTATTCTTTCTTAGCGGGAGCAAAATTAAGGGTTTTGGAAAAAATCTTTCCATAATCGTCCGAGACAGCTTCAACTAATACATTACCCTCTAAAGCTTCGATGGGATAACTGATTTCAACTTCTTCATAAGGAAACATCTCTTTAATGGTAGTTATCCAAGGATTAGTTTCAAACACATCTTCTACCATGGCAATTCTCAATTGTACTTTCTCTAACGTGAACCCGGCAGTATTGGTAATGACAAAATCCAAGGTCTTGGAATTTTTATTAACCTCTTTTTTTACGGACAAAGCGCGTCGGGTGCCAATTACCGATTGAGCTTGATCGGAAACGGGTTTTGATACTACTTTTAAATTGCCATCCTCTTCCACATCTCTGACGATAAATACCTTCCTTTTTTGGACGTTGTATTGAGATACTTTTTTAAGCTTACCTAAAAATAACACGGAATTCAGATTAATAGCAGTGTAAGGTTCAATGGTGAGATATCCTTTTTGGGCAGCATCTTCCATGATTTCTACCCCTATTCCCGTTCTTGCAAATACCGTATTCCTTTTATTCCCGCTACCGACAGAACCTACCGAGATATCCGCGTGTTCTGCTGTCAAATCGGTACAGAAATTACACGACGAGCTTTTATATTTGTGCAGGGAATTAATGGCATAGGATTTCACGGGTTCACCTTCTATGCTCTCATAAAGATGAAGTTTTCCCTTATTTATATCCATTTTTACAATTTTGGACAAATCAATGCCGTCTTTTTCAAACATCGGATAAAGGGTTTCGGGACTGAAAGAGTCCATGCAGAATAGACCAATCTTTAATACATGCGCCCTCATGAAAAATCGTAGCATTCCGGAGGGAGAATTCATCATTTTATCCACGGCATCTATGTTACAAGGCGTTCCAACAAATGCGATGGACCGATAATCCCTTCGCACGGCCTCCATTAAGGCATCTACGGTTTGGCTATGGGTGTAAATGGAGCCCGAAGCTTTTATGGCATCTTCCTTCGTTGTAATGATCTGAGCTACGGGATACCAAGGCTTTTTAGGGTCTTTCATCGTTACTATGGCCGCATCGATTAGATGTTCGTCAAATAAATAACTTAATAAGCTGGTAACCGTTCCTCCATCTTGTCCTCCAATTACCTCGGGAATATTCGTATTTGCCACAAAACCAGACTTAAATTCCCCTATCAATTGGATTGGGTCCGTTATGGTTCGGGGACATTGATTATAACAGATTCCACATCCCGTACATTTTCCCACTAATTTAGGCTGAGCAGTAATGGGGTCCCATTCAAGGACGGGGCAAACTGCGGCACACGTGCCACATTCCGTGCAAATTCCCGTTCGAATTATTTCTTTCATCAATTTGCCGAAGCTATCCTTTTTCCCTTCTAGTTTCTTTTGTATAAACTCGAAAGAATACTTATATTTTGAATCAGCTTGCTCGCTATCAACTTTACCTTCGGTCATGTTTTCACTTAAAGTGGATAATACTTGATTTATAGTTTAGAAAGTCTATTTAAAATAATCAAGGAAGAAAAAAAAAGGTTATTAAATATTTAAGAAAAGTAATTCATATCAAAATTCATGATTTATAAGTTTTTAGTAAAATTATTCAGAATGACTAAATTTTTGATAAAAAATATTAGAACAACACCTTATAGTTCTACAATTACAGGATGAAATTTAATTCCGGATAAGAAATGTTGACTTAAAAATTTCAATACAGCTAATATAAATTCAATAACCTAATAATATAATATAGCAATTCAAAAAAATATAAATGTAGATAAAATTCAAAAAATGTTAAAAACGGGTAATATAAGATGGATATAGATAAGAAAAAAGTATTGATCATCTCGGGAATAATCAATATAGTCATTTTTGTTATAATTTTGATAAATATTGTTGTTGTTTTTCCTGTTACGAAAGAAAACGCTTGGATATATGGATTATATCTTTTTGCGGCGGGATTGGTTGTTTATTTATTGGGATTATTTCTGGTTTCGGGGCATTATCTTGAGTTTATTGGAACAATCGTTATTATCGTTGGAGAATATTTTATTTTAGCATATTTTGCTTTCAAATTTCCGGTGTGGGGGGAATGGATAAGTAATTATATTATTTGGCCTTCATGTACATTCTTTGCGTTGATGATTATTGCGTATTACTACGGGAATGATGAGTTAGAAACCAAAAAGGCAATGAATTATGCTCTGATGGTAGTTTCGGCATCTTTTTTTGTACTCATGATAGAAGCGGCTATTAGAATTCCCGGTTTTTTTACTTCTGCTCAAGTGCCGATATGGGCTTGGATCATCATTGCTGGAGGATTTTTAATATATGCATTCACCACATGGAAGTTATTTGAGAAACCAAGTTATATCATGTCTCTTACGGGTGCTTTTATCGTGAATGTCGGAGTAATAATGCTTGAATTATTTTATCAAATACAAATTATTACGGGAATTTTTACCCTTTTATTCTTACCGCCAGCAGGAGTTTTTTTCTTGCTAATTTTAATAAATTATAAGGTATCTGGAAAGTAATTCTCTAACAATTTTTTTTTAATTTAAATTTCTTGATTGTTAAGACACATTATAAAAGAGTTAACAAACATAGTATTCCATTAACTATTCGTTTTATTTAGGCAAAATGAAGAGAAATTTAAGAAATACTAAAAAATATTGAATTATTGAGGACTTTCTTCTTCTAATTCGAGCCTTTTTTCAATTTTTTTAATTGCTCGCGTAGACGCAATCCCTACAACGCGATAAAAATTATCAATTTGCTTTAATAAGGCATTTAATGCACTTTTCCCCCCAAAAACTTCTAAGAATTTTATAATGGCTAATTTTACTTTAAAATTTTCATCATCCTCGAATTTAAGAGCATCGATCATTCTTTCGGTCCACATGACAAATTCTCTTTGAGTAGAATCATCTTTTATATCACTAGCATAAAAATGTTTGAGAAAAATGTTGAAAATCGCATCTACCGTGACTTTTTTAAGGAGCCAATAAGAAAATTTATCATTTAAAATTGAAAATAACGGGTCAAGAGCAACCTTATTAGAAATCTTTCCTAAAGCAATGATTACATTTTTTTTCACGTCAAAATGCCTCTCATTTAACAGGGTTAAGAGAGGAGTCACGAATTCATCTCGCCCGATCTCTCCTAATAAATAAGCCCCGCTTTCTTTTAATATGTCATTGTCTCGTTCCAAAATGGAATATAATACATCGTAGCTAGGATTTTCATTTTTAAGATATATCTTTTTGATGGCATCTAAAATAAAAAATTTGAAATCCAAATCAATATATTCATAATTAACATCTTCTATATCCAGTACTTTTAATAGCTTGGGAACGGCAGCTGTTTCTCCGATGTTTCCTAAAGCTTCGATTGTCGCTAAACTCACTTCGTCATACATGTCATCCAAATGATTCAATAAAGGTTCAACACCTTCCTTGATTTCTAATTCTCCAATTAATTGGATGGCATTCTTCTTAATTATGAAATCATCATATGACAAAAAATCTATTAAATCGCCTGTTATCTCCGCACCTAAAAGTTTCAAGATAGTAATTGCATTATTCATAAGTTTCGTGGAATTTCCTTTTATATTGGGTACAATGGTTTCTAAAAGGAAGCTTTTATTTTTCTTTAATTTATTTATGATTTCGGGATATTTTATTTTTAAATAGCTGACATCTTCAAAAGAGACATTAATGCTGGATAATTCATACCCTATAAGATTAATGATCTCAGTTTTTAAGCTTTCAGAGAAATTGCTATTTTGCAACGAGTTTATTAAATGATCAATTAAATCCACAGGTGAAAGGGTAACAAGTTCATTCCATACATAATCCTTTATTGGTTTGTACTCATGGTTCAAAAAATCAACAAATATATCTATTTCTTCTCCTTCAAAACGAATATCTGCTATACCTCTAAGAGAAGATAAAATAACCTCATTGTCCATCGCCTCATTATCATTATCTAAAACCCATTTCAATGGATTTAAAGCTTCCTCATATCCTGTTTTTCCTAAAGCAATCGCAGCTTCGCTTTTGATTTCAATATTATCTTCAGAGATTAATAAGTTTTCAAGAACTTCAAAACACTCTTTCTTCAAGATAGACGTAGCATGGCATGTTAATCCTAAATAGCGGATTGCTTTTTTACGATTCTCGATTTCAATTTCTTCATTTATGATCTCCATGAGTAAATTCATGGAATTTTCTATTCCTATCTCTTCTCTTTTTTCATAAATCTCTTCGGAACTGATTTTTTGTTGCACCATTATCCCTTCCTAGAATTTTTCCAAACTATACTTTATCTTCAATTAATTATTATCAAATTAATCTATGAATTATAAAAAGGTTTACAATTAAAAAAAAAAATGGCTTCCTTATTATCAATTCCTTTAAATTATTTATTAAGTATTGAATTCTAAAAGTAGCTTTTACTTACCATTAAATCGCTAAGGTAATAAATGAGGCAATAATTCACAGTTCTGTAAATTAAATTAAGACGTAAATTTCTATAATTTAACGTTATAGTGTATACTCTTATTCCTTTTTTATTTGTTTAATTTCAAAAAATGTAAAAAACTTTATTATCTTAATATATTAGATCTACATTAAACAAAATTTATATAAAAATATTAAAACGAAAAAAACAATGAAGAGATTATCGAGTAAAAGACTCTTTCTCATTGCCTTCATTGGACTTCTAACCTTATTTTTCTTCAGTAGTATTGCGAAAGGAAGAGCATATAATATCAATGATGATATTATTTTAGACATGACAGTTAATGGCGTCTCTTTAGATGATGCGGTAAGCGGGCAAGGTGCTTTTCCAATTGGTAATGATTATACAATAGATTTTGAGGGGGATGTTCACGCATTAAAAGGATTAACTATCAATTATTTGGAGTTTGTAATTAAAGAAGCTGGCTTTGATATTCATCAACCTGTCCGAATTAATGAATTAAGTGGTGTTCATTTTCCCGCAGGCATGTCTGTTAATATTCATGATTCTTATGTACTACCCGATGAAATTAAAACTATTATTAATCAAATTAGGGGAACACACGAATTAGAAGTAGATTTAAGTTATACGCTCGATGGACAATCAACTCCAAAACAATTCGTGGAAGAAACTAACATTGTCATCCCGAGCGAGGGATTCGTTGATACAATCACCACTGCCTCAGGGGCGGGTACAATGGCTTTATCTGCAGGTGCAGCAGTTGCAACTGTAGGAACGGCTTCTACTGTTATATCTAGTTTTTCTTACCTTTCCGGAAAATTTTTTGATGATCTAAAAAATCTCTGGAAGGGAATCAAAACTACTAAAGAAGTCGCCAAAGCAGTGAAAAAAGGCATTCCGCTCAGGGCAAAGGTGCGACCAAGTGGGTTGTTATCAAGTTTCATGAGCAATATTAAACCCCCGACGACCGCATTGGATGGTGGAGAGAAAAAAGGAGACATGGAAACTATAACACTCAGTTCAAAAGAAGTCTCTGAGAAAGAAGCTTTCCTGAAAGGACTATTAAGAGACTTGTGGGATCAGAAAAAATGTCCAAAATGTGGTGCTAAATGGAATAAGAAAAAAGAAGTATGCCCTAGATCTAATTGCGCTATAAGCTTGGCAGAAGCACAAGATGTTTGGGTAGAACGAATGTGGCCTTTTCTAGTTAAGTTGGCAGATTTAATTTTGGTAAAGAAAATGAAATTAAAGAAAGCAAGGAAGAAACTCAAGGTAGATAAACAAAAATTAACCAAAAAAACGGTCAGACAATTAGCAGCTATACTAGTACAAGGACATTTAATCGATGTGGATTGGAAAAGTGTTGTTCCTCTCGGTCGACTAATGAGGTCTGGTTTGTTCATAGGAGCCTCCATTTTCTTATGGCTCTTTCTATACGGAGTGACAAAAGTAACACCTCAAAGCCTCATAATATCAATTTCAGTGAGCATCTTGGTTCCCTTAATCATAGGTTTGATTTTAAGAAATAGCATCAATAAGAAACAAAAGTTATTGATGGCCACTGATTCCGTCTCACCAGAAATTGAAACCACTAGTTCTTAAAATATAATTTTTTTACTTTTTATTCTTTTATTTTTCTTAATATAATTTAGAATATAATTTGGACTATGATGATTAAAGACTCAAAGAAGAAATTTAATAGTGTTAAAAGCATATTAAATCAGATACCTAAATTTAAGGTCGCGAGAACCTGCATGATTTTAGGCATATCAATTTACATTCCTTTATTAATTCTAAGCGTTATTATCGCCGCTATCTTTGGTCCTCAAGGATATTCTCTAACTCTTAACTGGATAAGTGATTTGGGAGGATCTGCTTTTACTCCTGTACCATATTTATATGATATTGCTTGCATTTTTGCAGGCATGTTAACCGTGCCTTTTTCCTTCTACATGGAACAATATTTAGCACCATTACCCAAAACAAAAGTAAGGGCGAAAAAAATATCCAAACTAAGGTTAGCTCTTAGTACCTATACTTTACTGTCTAGTTTAATTGGAAATGTGGGGTACATCGGGGTGGGGATCTTCTCTGAAGATAGGAATTATTTCAACCTGCACTCCTATACTTCCGCTTTAGCTTTTGGAGGGTTTACACTCGCTGCCATGTTAATGGGATTCCTCATTCTCTTCTACGATACTGGAATCCCGAAGCCATTAGGCGTATATGGCGTATTTGGTCCCAGTAGCGCGCTGATCTTATTTTTAATTATCAACCAAATGGGCTCCTTCTTGGCACCATATTTTGAATGGATGTTGCTCTTTTCAATTTTGATTTGGATTATCCCATTATCTATAATCGTTTTCCATGAAGACAATTGGACCAAATGATATTCTTTTTAAAGATAAAATTAAGGTTGGAAACCTCGATTTTAAATAAAAAAATTTCTCTGAAAATATTAAAAACCATCATTTTACGGTGAATTAGAATATAAATCTCATAAAAAATCTATTTTATTGATAGTGGAATACTAATTTTAATTTCTTTCGCCCACTTTTTTATCTAAAATTATCGAGATGTAATAAAATTACTAAAATTGTTAATTGTATTTTCGGATTTGACTTATTAAGATAGTTAGTTAAGTATAAATAGAATTATCATTAAAATTTATATAATAATTATCATTCTAAATGAAAAAGAATAAAACTTTTCGAAATTTGATTTAAACTAGAATCAGATTATAGTTAAAAGATCTGAAAAACTTATTAAAAAATTATATTAGGTTATATTAGTAAATTAGAGGTGAATGGAGAAAAAAAAGATGGAAGATAAACCCAGTCAAGGAAAAAGAAGCGAAGAAAAACTGCGAATGGGCTTTTTTGCTTGTCAGTGAGGAATTAACATTAAATCTAAAGTCGACTGTGATAAACTCGTTGAATATGCGAAAACTTTTGATGATATTGTCGTTGCTAAAACACATTCGTTCCTTTGTACTGAATCGGGGCAGAATGAGATCATGCAAAATATCAAGGAGAAAAATTTAGATCGCATTATTGCGTCTGCTTGAACCCCAAGAACCCACGAACCCATCTATCGCGGCTCGATTGCAAAAGCAGGATTAAATCCCTACTATTTTCAGATGATAAATGTGCGAGAGCACTGCAGTTGGGTCACCCAAGAAAAAGAAGAAGCTACCGAAAAAGCTAAAATTCTATTAAAAGGGGGAATAGAAAGAGCGCGATTATTGGACGTGGTACCCGTCAAGACCTTTCCCGTGGAAAAAGCAACTTTAGTCGTCGGTGGAGGCATTGCCGGGATGAATGCTGCCTTGGATCTTGCGAATGAAGGAATTAAAGTTTACTTGGTGGAAAGCAGAACTACCATCGGAGGCAGAATGGCGCAATTAGATCGGACCTTTCCCACGGATGATTGTGCAATTTGAATCTGTGGGCCCAAAATGTTAGACGTCAATCGGAATGAGAATATTCAACTGTTTAGCTATAGTGAAGTGAAAAAAGTGGAAGGATACGTGGGCAATTATGAAGTCACCGTGGAAAAGAAACCAAGATACATCAATACTGATCTATGTAATGGATGTGGTGCTTGCTCAGAAGTGTGTCCCGTGTATACCTCCAATTTCTTCGATGAAAATTTAGGTGCTCGAAAAGCTATAGACATTGCCTTTGGTCAAGCCGTCCCCTTCTTATATGATATCCAAAGAACTTCGTGCGTGGAATGCTTTTCATGCGTGGATGCTTGCGAGTTACATGCCATAGATTTCAGCCAAAAACCGGAGGAAGTTACATTTAAAGTTGGATCCATCATAGTTGCAACGGGTTGGGACATTTATGAACCCTACGGTGAGTATGGATATGGTGAGTTTGAAAATGTTATTACACAATCCCAATTAGAGCGGATCCTTGCTCCTAATGGGCCGTTGGAAGGCCATATCCACCGCATATCCGATAATAAGAAACCGGAAGAAATTGTATTCATTCAATGCGTGGGATCCAGGGAAACTGAAAGAACCTATTGTAGTGGCGTGTGCTGCATGCTTGCGTTGAAAAATGCAAAACTTTTGAAAGAGGAATTTCCTAATGCTAAAATCACTATTTGCTACATCGATATTCGAACGAGTGAAAAAGGTTTTGAAGAATATTATCAAAGAGCCAAGGATTCCGATATTCGCATGATACGGGGCAAAGTGGGAGAATTGAAAGAAGATCCTAAAACAAAAAACATCAAGGTTCGAGTATATTCGTCTTTAACCGATGAAATAATCAATATTGATGCGGATCTCGTGGTATTATCCTCTGCTGCATTACCTTCGAAGGGAACGGAACAAATCGCCAAAGTATTAAATCTTGATAAGGATCAATATGGATTTTTAACGGAATCCCATTTCGGTCTCATGCCACAAGAAACTAAAACGAAGGGTATTTTCATAGCAGGATTTGCACAAGGTCCCAAGGATATAGCATATTCTGTCTCTCAAGCTCGTGCGGCTGCCAGTAAAGTAGCGGAATTAACCGCCCCTGGCAAGGTGGATTTAGAGATGATTATTGCAGAAGTGGATCCTGATTTATGCATTGGTTGTCGGCGATGTCAACGAGAATGTCCCCAAGGGGCGATTCGAGTAAATGAGAATGAGATAGCATCTGTAGATGAAGTGAATTGCACTGGATGCGGTATATGTTCCACATGCTGTCCCACGCAAGCAATTGACATCCGATATTATCGGGATCATCAATTATTTGCCGAATTAGACGGATTAATAGAAGGAGGTTAAACAAATGGAAAACAACTTTAAAATCATTGCTTTTTGCTGTTTAAAATGAGGTTACGGTGCTGCAGATTTAGCAGGCGTCTCTCGGTTAAAATATACTCCTTCAGTACGCATTATAAAGGTCAGGTGTACGGGTAGAGTGGATGTAAAGCATATTATCTATGCAATAAAATCCGGTGCTGATGGAGTAATGGTGGTTGGATGACGACCCAACGAATGCCAATTTAAGAACGGCAATTTTACCGCTCAAAAGCACGTCGATTTTGCCAATCGTATCTTGAGCAGAAGAGGATTTGGAGATCAGAGAATTAACATGTATTGGTTAAGCAGTGCAGAAGGAGAGAAATTTGTGAAGAGCGTGGAAGATACCTACGAAAAAATCAAGCGGATAGGAATAAATCCTCTTAGATCTTCTGGAAAAAACACGACAAAGAAAAAAGCCAAAGTTTAACTAACCCCGTGGAATGATTCTTGTAAAAAAATCTTAGTTACGAGAAAACTAACTCAAGCAAGGGTTGGGGTTAGAAATCACCATTTTTATTTAAATATAAAAAAAAGTAAAATGAAAAGGTTGTTTTAACGGAATGGTTCAAACAATAAAAAAAGTTGATTTAAATAATAGCGCTCCAAAGGAGTTGATGGAAGCTACTTACAAGGCAATCGAAAATTTTCAAGTGAGGGCATTTTTTGAAGCAAAAGAAGAGATTATAGAACATGGAAAATTTTCCGAGCAAGAATTTTATGATATTTTAGATTCCATGATAGATGCGGAAACCGAACGCGCATTAGTTCTTGAACGGTTGACAAATAAAGAACCAATGTTTATAGAGGATGTAGTGAAGTTAATTCAAGACATACCTCCAGAAAACGTGGTTCGGGATATCTTTTATTTAAAAGAACAAGGATATGTTGAAGAACAAGTCGAAATTAAAACTCACACGGAAATAAAAAAAATAAAGGATGAAGAAAAAGAAGTTGAGGTCAAGGAGTATTTTTATCGATACCAAGCAAAAGTGTTATCCCCAAATTTCAAGGAACATTTTTTTGAACCAGTAACCATCGTGTTTGATTCTGGGGTATGTTGTAATTGTGGATGGTGCTCTTCGGTTTGTCCGTTGGATGCCATTACAGTTTCAGCAGATACCCTCGAAATTGATAAAGAAGTCTGCATAAAATGTGGTCTCTGTTTTTCGGTGTGCCCACGCTCCTTTTCTATTGATAGGGCTTATGCGGCTATTAAGAAAATTGATAAAAATTTAAAATTTTCCGATAAAATTGGTGCTTACGTAGAAACTTTTACGGCAAGCACAAAAATTGATGATATTAAGAAGGTTCGCCAGGATGGAGGGGTGGTTACTACACTCCTACAATATCTCTTGGAAAATGACTTGGTTGATGCGATTATTGCCGTTCAGCATTCTAAAGATCTTTGGAAACCTGAACCCGTGATCGTTGAAAGCGTGAAGGATTTATATAAAACGGCAGGAACTAAATATGCAAATGCCCCCACTTTGGGCATTATCGATCAAGCCAAAAAGTATGATAGGATCGCTGTTGTAGGTGTTCCTTGCATGATGAAGGCTCTGTATAAAGCCACGTTATTTCCAAGCGGGCTTCCTTTTTTCAAGAATATTAAATATAGGATTGGTTTATTTTGCATGGAGTCATTTTCCTATGACGATACTAAAAAATTGATAAGTGAGAAATTCAAAAAAGATATCAATGACCTAACCAAAATGAATATTGATTCGGGAAAATTCATCATAAATTTGAAAAATGGAGAAGAATTAGATGTTCCTTTGAAAGAAGTTCAATCTTATGCCCGCAATACTTGTCATTTCTGTGAAGACTTGACTTCTGATTTCAGCGATTTTTCAGTTGGCTCCATCGGGTCTCAAGCTGGATGGTCATCCGTGGTGATTCGTTCCGAAGAGTGCTTGGAAATCTTTAAAAATGCTGAAAAAGCGGGCTTATTGGAGTCTAAAAAATTAAAAGACGTGAAACCAGGGCTATTTTTGGTTGAAAGAATTGGTGGGAGTAAAAGAAGTAAATGTAAACCTGTTCAATTAAATGCCCCAAAGGAAGAAAAATAAAGGAGGTTCAATTTAACCGTGACAAAAACATTTCAAAATCTAATAGAGGAAGTACACGATAAAGGCATCTGCCAAGAATGTGGAGGCTGCGTGAGCTTCTGCTCTTCAGCAGAATATGGTGTAATTGGATTGAAAGATTTATTCCATCCTCCAGAATATATAAATAAAGATGCTTGCTTGGAATGTGGAATATGTTACATAATATGCCCTCAAACTCACGTATTAGATGATGATCTTAATAAAAGTTATCAATTCTCTAATTTTACCGTCATGCCTATAGGAAACATGAAAGAAATTCAATCTTGTCAAGCAACTGATAAAGAATTTTTAGATAATGGTACTGATGGAGGCGTGGTAAACTCATTAATTAACTTTTTAATACAAGAAAAAATCGTGGATGGAGCAATTGTATCTAAAACAGATGCACCATTTTCGAGAGAAGCTACATTTGCATCTAATAAAGAAGATTTATTGCAGGCCTCTGGGGCAAGGTTGGATATAACTCACCAATTAGATGAAATTCAAAAATTTTGCACTTATACTCATTCCATCCCCGAATTAAATCATTATAAATTTAAAAAATTAGCCGTAGTGGGAACACCCTGTCAAGTTTATACAATTCGTTGCATGCAAGAGTTAGGTGTCACCCCATCTGAGAACATAGAAATTTGTCTAGGGTTATTCTGTTATGAAAATTTTTTATTCGAAAAATCACAAATTGAAAAATTTGAAAACGATTTCAACATCAAGTTTAAAGATATCATTAAAATTAATATCAAGGAGGATGTGATATTTAAATTAAGGGATAAAGATTCCCGAGAAAAAGTTGTTCACATCCCTTTTAATCACTTAAGTAAATACATGCGTCCTGCATGCAATGCGTGTAATGATTTCACCAATATTTATTCCGATCTTTCTTTTGGAGGGTTGGGGTCCCAAGATAAATATACCACCGTTATTATTAGGACTGAAAAAGGAAAGGAATTATTCTCACGAGCATTGGATGCGGGTATTATTACTTGCATGGAATTGAGTCAAGCTAAAAAGGAAAAAATGATGGAATTGATCTCTCATTTTTCCCAATCAAAAATAGAACGTAAAGAAAAGTTCATGAAAAATTTGAGTTAAAATTAGGTTCAGAGAGGAAAAGATTATTACCGAATCGAAAAGAGAGCAAGAACGTAAGAAGCTATTTTCTGATGCATATAAAGATTTAGATAAAATATATGAGCCCGATTTGAGGTCTCTTTTAAAAAAATGTTACCAATGTGCACGCTGTTCGGGAGTGTGTCAACTGAGCAAGGTTCAGAAGTATACCCCCAGTCGGATAATAGAAATGATTTTAGAAGGATTCGAAGATAAAGTGCTTCAAAGCGGCGTGTTATGGGATTGCCTCACCTGTAATCAGTGCTTAAAAGATTGTCCTGAAAATATAAATTTTGCCGATATTGTAAGAATGGCAAGATATAAAATGCGTCATGAGCTGAATCAAAAACCGGAAGAAATCATTGCACATAAGGGCATGTATACAACTATTACAGAAATGATGGCCCGTCCTTATATTCAACCAGATAGATCTCTTGAATGGGTTCCTAAAGATTGTCAGATAGCAGAACAAGGAGAATTATTATATTTTGTGGGATGTCTTCCTTTTTTTAACTATGAATTTGATAAATCCGATTCTATTGCTACCAGTACATTAAAAATGCTCTGTCAAATTGAGAACACGCCTATAGTAGTATTTAAGGAAGAAATTTGTTGTGGGCATGATATTTATTGGGGGCAAGGGAAATTAAAGACATTCATCAAATTAGCAAGAAAAAATATCGACATGTTTGAAAAAGCGGGAATATCAACCATAGTTACAGCATGTGCGGAATGTTATCGAACATTAAAGATTGATTATCCTAAATTGGATGATTCTTATAATCAGAAATTTCAAGTTAAGCATCTTATTGAATATATTTATGAAAATTGGAAAGCAAATAAAATTAAATTTAAAAATCCAAATGAAAAGGATAATCTGATTCCTTTTACTTATCATGATCCATGTAGATTGAGTAGATTTTTACCCAATAATGATATCACCGAGCAAGCACGCGAAATTTTCAATGAATTTAAGAAATTGGGCTATGAATTTCAAGAGATGGTTCATAATAAGGAAAATTCACTCTGTTGTGGTGTTAGTTGTTGGACAAATTGTAATGAAAAATCAAAAGCCCTTCGATATAAACGCATGTTAGAAGTTAAAAATGTCGGAGATCTTCTCATTACCTCTTGTCCTAAATGTAAAATTCATTTTAATTGTTTAAAAGCTGATTTTGAGAATTTACAATCGATAGAGATTAAAGATTTTTCTGAATTTCTGGTAGATCATGTGGAAGTAATTCAATCAAAAAAAAATGAGGAGGTAAAGTAATGATGGAGGGTTCGGTCTTAGTTATTGGTGGGGGAATCGCTGGAATTCAAACTTCATTAGATCTAACAGAGCTTGGATTTAAAGTCTATTTAGTAGAAAAAACCCCCTCCATTGGAGGTCGAATGTCCCAGCTGGATAAAACTTTTCCTACGAATGATTGTAGTCTCTGTATTTTAGCACCTAAGATGGTTGAGGTCTTTAGAAATCCGAATATAGAACTAATGACGTATCATGAAGTGAAAAATGTATCGGGAGGACCTGGGAATTTTACTGTTATAGTAACAAAAAAGCCTCGTTATATAGACGAAACAAAGTGCAAGGGTTGTGGTGATTGTGCAGCGAAGTGTCCTAAGATTGAAGTACCTAATCTTTTTGATATGAATTTGGGAAAACGAAAATCAATTTATATTCCTTTTCCTCAAGCTGTACCGCCCATTTACTTAATTGATCCTGAACTTTGCTTGAAATTAACAAAAGGAGTATGCGGTGTTTGTCAAAAAGTATGCAAGGCAGAAGCCATAAACTATGAACAAAAAGCCAAGGATATTGAAATTAAAGTAGGAGCCATAGTGGTTGCCACTGGATTTGACATGCCAGCGGAGAAATTATCTTCAAGGTGGGGATATCGCCACGAGAACGTGGTGAGTGCCTTGGAATATGAAAGAATCTTATGTGCTTCGGGTCCTTTTGGAGGACATGTGCTCCGTCCGAGCGATCAGGAAGAACCTAAAAAAATTGCCTTCGTTCAATGTGCAGGTTCAAGGGATTTACACGAAGGGGTGCCGTATTGTTCCAGCGTGTGTTGCATGTATACAGCAAAAGAAGCCATAATAACAAAAGAACACTCTGAAAAGTCGAAATGTTTTGTATTTCGACATGATATAAGAGCGTATGGGAAAAATTTTTATGAATTTACTACAAGAGCTCAGGAAGAGTATGGCGTTAAATATTTTCAAACCAAAATAAGTACTATAGAAGAAAATCCCGAGACTAAGGATTTAATCATCCATTATGAAGATCTTAAAACGGGGGAATTTAATGATTTTGAAGCAAATTTGGTCGTACTCGCCACACCGTTGGTACCTTCTGAAGGTGTTAAGGAATTGGCAAGAATCTTAGATGTAAAATTAGATGGATATGATTTTTTCCAAGAAAAAGATTATTTTAATAAGTCAGTAGCAACGAAGGAAGGTATATTTCTATGCGGGTTTTGCCAAGGACCAATGGACATACCGGAAACGGTGGCAGATGCTAGTGGGGTAGCCTCTCAAGTGGCTAATTTATTAAATTCTGTTAAGTATACTCAAGTTAAAGAAAAAATATTCACGGTCCCAGAGATTGAGGTAAAAATCTCTGATCAACCAAGGATTGGAGTGCTTGTGTGTCATTGTGGAATTAATATCGGAAAATACGTGGATGTTTCGACCGTGGTTGAATATGTGAATAAGCTACCGTTTGTAGTTCATTGCGAAGCTAATCTTTATAGTTGTTCCAGTGATTCACAAGCAAGGATAAAGCAAATGATAGAGGAATATAAAATGAATAGATTTATTGTTGCCTCTTGTACGCCAAGAACTCATGAATCCTTGTTTCAAGAAACTTGTGAAGAGGCAGGCCTGAATAAATATTTATTTGAAATGGTAAATATTCGAGATCAATGCTCTTGGGTTCACATGGGAGATAATAAAGCTGCAACGGATAAAGCTAAAGACTTAATTAGGATGGCAGTTGCAAAATCCCGATTGTTAAAACCACTTAAGGAAGAAAAATTAGATATCATTCCTACCACGTTAATAATAGGGGGTGGTATCTCCGGGATGACTGCAGCGTTAAACATTGCTAATCAAGGATTTAAAGTGTTTCTGGTTGAAAAAGAAAATGAATTAGGAGGAAACTTGAAAAATCTTAATATTTTATATCCCATCCAACAAGATGCATCTATTATTTTAAACGATATAAAAAATAAAGTCGAAAAAAACAATAACATTGAGTTATTTTTAACTTCCAAACTCCAAGATATTAAAGGATATATAGGAAACTACAAAGTAACAATACTCGATTCAAAACAAAATCCTCACGAAAAAGCAGTAGGTACAATTATCGTGGCTACAGGTGCCCAAGAGTTTAAGCCTGAAGGATTATTTCAATATAAACCCGAGAGTAAAAATGTCTTAACACAGTTAGAGCTCGAACAGAGATTAAAAAATAAAGATCTCTCTTGGTTAGATGAGATAAAACGGATTACCATGATTTTATGTGTGAATGCTCGTCAACCAGAAGGAATTACCTATTGTTCTAACGTGTGTTGTGGTGTGAGCATAAAAAATATTGGCATCCTTAAAGAATTAAAGCCTGATTTAGAGATTATTCTTTTATATCGGGATATTCAAATGGCAAAAAAAGAATTTGAAAGATATTATCGAGATCGAAGAAGAGATGCCATGTTTTTAAGATATGATTTGGATAACCTACCAAAAATTACTAAAAAGAAGGATAAGACGAGTGGATTTAGAATTGAGGTATTCGATACAAATTTACAAGATCAAATCGAATTTGATACGGATGCAATCATTTTATCTACTCCCATGATCCCCGCGGATAACCTCACGGAATTAGCGAAAATGTTAAAAGTACCTCTTGATAAAAACGGGTTCTTTTTAGAAGCTCATGTTAAATTGAGACCTCTTGATTTTGCTACGGATGGAATCTTTCTTGCGGGGTGTGCTCAATGGCCAAAAAACATACAAGATTCGATTTCGCAAGCGAACGGCGCCGCTGGACGGGCAAGTAGATTTTTGAGTGCCAAAACGATTAAAACTTCTGGATTAATAGCGGAAGTAATACCTTCAAGATGTATAGGTTGTGGAAAATGCAAGTCTGTTTGCCCATACAATGCCATTGAAATTAAAGAGGCGTTAATGGAATTTGAGGATGTGAATCTTGTTCTAAAAAAATCTTTTATCAATAGCGCCTTATGCAAAGGTTGTGGAACGTGTGCCGCGACATGCCCGAATGGAGCAATCTCCGTTAAGCATTATGATTTCGATCAAATTTACGAGATGATTGAAGCATATCTATTGGAGGAATGAATTTATTAAACAGGTGAGAAAGAAATGTCAAAATCAAAAAAAAAAGAAGCAAAAACGGAATTTAATCCAGAAATATTAACCTTTTGTTGTAATTGGTGTTCTTATGCTGGTGCAGATTTAGCAGGAGTTTCTCGTTTTCAATATCCACCTAACATGAGAATTGTTCGCGTCATGTGCTCGGGAAGAGTTGATCCTTCCTTTATTATGAAGGCACTGAAAGATGGAGCAGATGGTGTCCTCATCACGGGATGTCATATTGGCGATTGCCATTACATCACGGGAAATGAATATACCCGTGATAGATTTAAAAAGTTACATGAGATTATTGTTAAACAATTAGGAATAGATGGAAGGCGTGTGAGATTAGAATGGGTGAGTGCCTCGGAAGGTAAGAAGTTTGCAGATTTAATAACCGAATTTACCAACCAAATTAAAGAATTAGGTCCATTAAAAAAATTAACCTAAATTCCTTTTTCGATTTTCGATAAAAAATAGCTTCGTTTCATTTTTAAGAAAAGAATTTATTGCAAGCGTTTTTCGTAGATCATTATTTCAATAAATAATTCGGATTCTACCTTTAATTTAATTTTAATATATACTCTTATTTATTGATTCCAATTTAATTTAAAAAAGTTAATTTTAATGAAACGGATATTTTTTTGATTAAATTTTATTAAATTCACTAATCCTTTAATGAAAGATTTCCGATAGTGATAAGTGTCCCATCCTTCATTAACAAATCTAACAGAAATGATCATTATGGGCTATTGGAAAAGTGATGAATGATCCACAAGGAAAAGGAGAATACTTTCTGGTGATCGAAAAGGAAAACAACCCCTTGATCTTTTTATCGATTCCCAACATTTTTAATCAATAAATTTATATACTTTTTTATACTCATTTTATGATCAACGGATACTATTTATAGCAATAATAAATCTGTTATTTTCATTCTACTTCAAATTAAAAATCAATTTTTAATAAAAAGAGGAAATGGTTATGGAAGGGTCTGTTTTAGTTATAGGTGGTGGAATTGGAGGCATTCAAGCGTCGTTAGATTTAACGGAATTAGGATATAAAGTGTATTTAGTGGAAAGAGAACCCTCAATAGGAGGGAGGATGGCTCAATTTGACAAATTATTTCCTGATATGAATTGTTCTTTATGCTCGCTTGCTCCCAAAATGATTGGAGTTTATAAAAATCCCAATATAGAATTATTAACTTTATCAGAAATCACAAAAGTTAATGGAGAATTAGGAAATTTTTCTATTACCATCAAAAAGAATCCTCGATATGTAGATGAGACAAAATGCCGTGGATGTGGAGATTGTGCGAGGAAATGTCCTAAGGTTGAAGCTCCTAACATCTTTGACATGAATTTAGGCAAAAGAAAATCAATTTATATTCCCTTTCCCCAAGCAACTCCTCCCGTATATTTGATTGATGCTAATTTATGTCTTTATTTAAATAGAGGCGTGTGCGGCGTCTGTCAGAAAATATGCAAAGCACAAGCTATTAATTTTGAACAAAAACCACAAGAGACTAAGATTAAAGTAGGAGCTATAATAATAGCCACGGGATTTGACATGCTAAGTACAGAATTAGCACCGAAATGGGGATATGAATATAAAAACGTTGTGAATGCTTTAGAATTTGAGCGAATGCTATGTCCTACGGGACCTTTTGGAATGAAAATACTGCGTCCAAGCGACGAGAAAGAACCAGAAAAAATTGCGTTTATTCATTGCGCAAGCTCGGGGTATTTAGAAAACGATACAGCTTATTGCTCACGAGTATGTTGTATGTACACCACCAAAAATGGTATTTTAGCTCATGAATACCTGCCCAGTGTTCAAGTTGCTGTTTTTCGACATCATATTAGAGTGTTTGGCAGAAATTTCTATGAATATACTAAAGAAGCTAGCGAGATGCATGGAATTCAGTATTATCATTCGAAAATTAATAAAATTGAAGAGGATCCGAAAACAAAGGATATTCTTATTTATTATGACGATCTAAAAACAAAAGAAATTAATAATATTTTTAGGACTAGTCTCGCAGTTTTAGCAGCGCCTTTGGTGCCTTCCAAGGGAACTAAAGAACTTTCCAATGTTTTGGATATAGATTTAGATGATTTTGGTTTTTTCAAGGAGCAATCGTACTTCAATAAATCCGCCTCCGCCCGGGAAGGTATTTTTTTATGTGGATTTTGTCATGGGCCAATGAATATTACGGAAACAGTGGCTGATGCCAGTGGAGTGGCTTCTCAAGTAGCA
The DNA here is from genome assembly GCA_964388035.1 of uncultured archaeon. Taxonomy (GTDB): domain Archaea; phylum Asgardarchaeota; class Lokiarchaeia; order Sigyniarchaeales; family SOKP01; genus JALGVJ01. The sequence continues at coordinate 9,566 of CAYLZE010000057.1, read as the reverse complement.
ACCGCTTTAAAGTCTGCAAGATATTCCTTGACAAGAGATAAAGAAGTGGATATTTTACCAGAAAAAGAAATAATACGCATTAATCCTACCGCGTTAATAATTGGGGGCGGAATTTCCGGAATGACCGCAGCATTATCCATTAGTGATCAAGGTTTTAATACGTATATTGTTGAAAAAGAAAATCAATTGGGCGGTATCTTAAATTATATCAATGTTTTATATCCCATCCAGCACAAAGCCTCAGTTCTTTTACATGAAATTGTGGATAAAGTTAATAACAATAAATATATTCAAATTTTCACAAATTCTAAGATTAAAGAGATATCTGGCACCATTGGTAATTATAATATCTCCATGATAGATTCCAATGAAAATGTCAATGTATTAAAAGCAGGAGTCATTATAATAGCCACCGGAAGCCAAGAATATATACCTCATGGATTATTTCAGTATGATGAAAGGAATAAGCGAGTTATTACCCAATTAGAGTTAGAAAATCTATTAAAAAATGAATCAAACTCTTGGCTTGATAATATTGACCATGTCACTACCATCATGTGTGTAAATGCAAGACAAAAAGGAGGTTTCTCTTATTGTTCTAATATATGTTGTAGTAATACCCTTAAAAATATAAATATCTTAAAAAAGATAAAACCAGAACTTGAGACCCTGGTTCTTTTTAGGGACCTTCACATGGCGAAAAAAGAGTTTGAAGCATTTGCATCTGAAAGAAAAAAAGTAGCAACTTATTTAAAGTACAATTTGGAAAATATCCCCCAAGTTACAAAAATAAAGGAAAATCCCGAGCAATATGAAATTACGTTACGAGATCTCCAGGATTCCAGTAAAGATATACATGTTAAAACGGATCTTGTCATATTATCTACGCCACTAATCCCTCCTGATGACCTCCAAGATTTGGCTTTCATGCTAAAGATCCCATTGGATATAAATGGATTTTTTATTGGAGCTCATAAGAAAATGAGACCGTTAGATTTTTCTACAGAAGGTATCTTCATTTGTGGTTGTGCACAATGGCCAAAGAACGTTCAGGATTCCATTGTAGAAGCTAAGGCAGCAGCAGGCAGAGCAAGTAGATTTTTAACGATGGAAGAGATTTCCACGACCAAGTTAGAAATGCTCTCCTTCTTGCTTTCTATTGAATGTTCCTTGAAAGAAATGCAGGTAAATACGGAAAAATGTAATGGATGTGGAAGATGCCAAGAAATTTGTCAATTCAAAGCTATTTCTCTTCTTGATACTCCTCAAGAATATGAAGAGGTCAGCATTCCTACGAAAAAAGCATTTATTAATCCGGCATTATGCAAAGGATGCGGCCGATGTGCTGCTACATGTAGGTTAAAAGCAATCGAGCCCAGACATTACGATTTAAAAGAGATTGAAAAAATTATCGATCCGTATTTTCTAGAAAAAGCTAAGAGCGAGGAACAAATCAAAAATAAAACAGAAGTTATCATAATCGAATAGAAGTTCGATATTTGCAACTTTATCCTCCTTAATTATCCTTATTTTAATTCAAGTTCGACATTTTCGGATGATTCAATAATTTCAATAAGCCAATCAAATACCGTAGGACCTTGTCCTTTTTTAGCAAGATTTAATTCAAGTTGCACAGATTCTCTATTTGAAGGATGGCATTCTTTAAGGCGCTTTTTTAATTGTCTTATTGTTTCTTCGTAACCTAAAGCTTTCCGTGATATTTCAGAATCAATCCAAATCAATTTAAATTTAGAAGGTGTTCCAAAACCACCTCTCAAGTAGTCCGAGAAAGCATCAAGGTTATTGCCAAAATAACCTCCCGGCCCATTTATTACTTCTCCGATTACCTCATAAAAACTTTCTAAGGAAGTTATTTTCTTCCCAGGAATTATATACGCTTTTTTTTCGCTCAAGTTGAGGATAAGTTAAAATTTTATTTTAATTATGAAAAGACTTAAAGATAAAATTAAACGAACTTATTAAAAACTTTTTTTGAAATTATTCTAAAGTATTCAGAAAAAGATCAAGATTTATAATCATATAAGGTAAATTCAATATTATAGAAAATTTTACAAAAAAATTAAAAAAAAAATCAATTAGGAGTTAATTTCCATGAATATTAGAAAATATGTTACAATTAAAAATGCAAATCTCTTATTATTGATTTCAAGCGGAGCTACAGTATTGCTGGGAATTATTTATCTTTCCACTTCCCGATATAATATCCTATGGGATATTGGCGGAGCATTATATATTTTTGTGCTATTCTATAATTTTTTCTACTTCTATTACATGAGTACCAATCTTAACAAATCCAATAGAACGGCAAAAGGAATAAATGTACTTTTGTATCTATATCTTCTCCTTCAAAGTATTGCGATGCCCATGATGATGTTCGGGAATTTTTTCCTCTCCTCAACCTATTCTCCTGCCTTAAGTGATACCATAAATCTATATCTGGTTATATATGGTGGATTTTTCGGTTCCTTACTTTATGGATTTTTCTTATCATTTTTTGTCCTTAAAAATGTTGACAAGACAGATATTTGGGATTTCACGCAAAAAACCTATAGAAAATCTCTTCCAAGGAAAGTGCTTGATATTATCATCATTTGTGTAATGCTTGGTTTTGGGTTCTATCTAGACAGCATTATCTTATTCGGTTCCAGCGCCTTTTTAGGAATGGTCATCCCGGAACTTGCCCTTGGAATTAGCATGATGTTTTTTGGGGGCGCTGCAATCGTTTTTAAGGATATCGGGCAAAAAAATCGTAAGATCTTCCACGTATTCACGATTCTCGCTCTGTTTGTTTCGATCATTCTTTTCATGCCGTATGCTCTAACCCCAGTAGCAATTAATAATGCTGAGAAAAATTTCACTCAAGCCTTTGGAGAAGATTGGCGTGATAACATTCCAGCAGAGGTAGAAAATACCTACTTCTTAAAAACTCCTTTTTCTACTCTACAATACTTTCTAGGCGTGAGATCGAATAACTATATTGTAGAAAAAGACGTGCTATATTTTGACGGAAGTAAAAGCGCTTACAAAGTCGATGAAAACATCACTCTCTTTTTTGATGCTTACATGCCAAAAGTAAATGATGGTAACTTACCTGGTGCGGGTTCCGTAATAATACGGATCCATGGCGGCTCTTGGAAATATTATGATAAGGGTTTAACTAACATGATGCAGATGAATAAATATTTCGCCTCTCAAGGATACATTGTTTTTGACATCCAATATGGACTTAATCGACCAGATCGAAAGGCAGATTTATTAACTCCAATAAATGTAATGGGTAATTTCGATATTGATGATATGATACGCCATATTGGAGAGTTTACAAAATACTTGGCAGCCAATGCAGAAAAATACAATGCAAATTTAAATTCTGTGTTTATTTCAGGAGGTTCAGCAGGAGGACAATTAACATGTGCTGCGGCTTTAGCGATTGATAGCGGTAGATACACGCGTTATTTCAGTCCAAAGATAAAGGTAATAGGGTTAATACCCTTTTATCCCGGTAATGTATTACCTTTTAACTGGGGTACTCCCGAATTAGTGAGACCAGAATTAATGGTGACCCAGAATAGCCCTCCAAGTTTGGTGTTTCAAGGATATCAAGACGCCTTGGTTCATTATACCGTTTCCCAAAGATGGAAAGATACATATACCGCAGTAGAGAATCAGAAATGCGCAATCATTTATTTTCCATTATGCGGTCATGCTAATGATCTCTATTTTCCCTCTTATTTTAATCTAGTCTTTCTCTACTACATGGAACGCTTCATGTACCTTGCTAATCACGGATATATATAGAATGAAAAAGTATTTTTTTTTAAAATATTTTTTTTTTAACTTGGCTTACTTAATTTAATCTAACTTCTGATCAAATTACGCATTTCATTTTTCAAGATGATCTATATTGCTGTTAAAAATTGGTTTAATCGGGATGATTCCATTTTAGATTGTTGAAAACCAGCGTTTGCCACCTCTCCTCCTCGAGCCAGATCCATGAGATTTAATCCGATTTTATCAATAGAAGAAGCATCAGGAGTTATAAGCATTACTTTTCCGCCAGCTTTTTCAATAATACCTCTTTCTTGGGTTGTCTGTGCTTCTACCACTTTTGGCATCAAAGCAGCAGAAGGAGCTAGAATTAGAACGAGATCGAAGTCTGTTGCTACATCTGCATTTGTGGTAGAGCGAATTCCCCCATCCATGTAATAATGCCCATTAATTTGAATGGGGTTTGTAGCAAAAGGAGATGCCGCACTTGCAGCTATGGCGTGAACAAGGTCAACATGTGAACTTTTATTCCAAACAGCAAGCGTGCCATCATTTACATCGATAGCCAGGCATACAAATTGATAAGGCCATTCTTCCTTCGGTCTAACTAAAGGTGAAAAATTTGCTAAAAATTGGTCTTCTGGCATGGCTGGAACGCCAAGTGCTAATTTCCCAACCTTAATTAATAAATCTGATTGGATAATACCTTGCATTCCCGCTTCACGTAAATCCTGGATAAATCTTGGTTCTTCAACTTTTTGCTTTTCATTTTCTAATTGAACAGGACGCAGTTTTTTATAATATTCTGCCATTTCGATTTGTCCTTGGAATATTTTCTTGGGGTCCCTTCCAAGTGCGAGTTGAGAGCCAATTATAGCACCAGCAGATGTTCCCATGATTTGATTTGCACTGTTTATTATATTATTTGACTCAACTAAACCAGCAATTAAACCAGATTCCCATGCTGCCCCTAATTGACCTCCAGCCCCAAGAACAATAGCAAGATGCTTATCATTATAAGTTTTAGATTTAACTTCCATTCTTTTAATCTTCCGTCCATTAAGTTAAATTAAGAGCACCTTCCATGCTCAAATTCAAAGTCTTAATTAGAACTTGCTCAAATAAATACATTGAATACATATATATTGGTTAGCTAATCAAAATATTAAAAATTCTAATTAAATAAATCTTAGTACTAATTTTTTTATATTTTATTATTTATATTTAAAAATTAATTAGAAATGTAAACATGCTGCTTGAAATCTCTGAAATTCTCCAATTGGAGATCTTTTTTAATTAGATGTCAATTTTCTCATTCATTTTTGGAGATTAAATGAGACAACACCATGAATGAGATATTAAAAAAAATGATAAAATAGAAATTTTCTCTCTTTAATATTAAAAATAATTTTCCTGAAACAATCCAGAACAATCCTTACAGGAGTTTTTCCAAAAGTAAATCTTGCATGAAGTTTAGAAAATCCTCTTCCTTTGCGATGGATTTCATTAAATTCATCAAATCTTTAGTTTCTAAAGTGTCGGTTGCCTCATTTAATAGACCTTCTAAATCTTCTCCTTTCGCGTTTTCTTCTGTCAATTTTTCAGATAATTGCTCTAATTGTTTATTTTTGATGAGATTCTTAGCTTTTTCGTAGATCTCGTCTATTTCCACTTCATTAAAATTCAAATCTTTCAAATAAGCTATTGCTTTTTTCAAATTTTGTTTATTAAAGAACGGGAAATTGTCCACATTTTCTTCCTTATTATCAGTTATAGATTCCTTTTCTTGAACACTATTAAAAGAGCTCATTAATATCCTCTTGAAATTTGATATGCTTACCCTAAAATTTAACTCAAAATATTTAAACTCCAACTTAAAAAAAAATAAACAAGAACTTAAGTAATTAAAAGAAGAATTGCTCTAAAAGGAATTTGAGTGATCTTCAGAGCTTTATACGATAAAAATTAAACAAAATGTATTACTCTTGAAGTAAATCTTCAAGGATTTTAGCGGAATCACGAACAAATTGAGGACAAAGTTCCTTGAAAAGCTGATTCTCGATCGCTTTGGTTCTCCCCTCGCTCGTGCTGATATCACAATGTAATAAATCTTTACACCTTATCGTGCCGTGAATTAATTTAAATTTCTTTACAAATTCATTTATCACTTCATAGACCTTTTCTTTTTTCTCGATCTCATCAGTCTTTGAATTTCCATGCTTTAATCCTAACACCATGAAAGCACCCGTCACAGCACCACAAGTTTTACCCATGCTCCCCATGCCCGCCCCAAAAGGAGATGCCATTTTTAACGCAAGATCTGCATTTAAACCAAATTCTGGTCCATAGGTAGACAAAATGGCCTGAGAGCATCTAAAACCGTTTTTAAATAAAGAAACCGCTTTTTCCATGTTATTCATGTTAAAATTGATGAATTTAATTGCATTTTCTTATATAATTAAGGAATGCCTATAAATTTAAAATAATACATTGTAATATTAAAAAAAAAGTACATAAATTTTAGAAAAATAAAAAAGAATAATATATTACCAATGATTTAGAACTTTTAATTAATCTCCATCAAGATTTTTTCTTTCTTTCCTTCAAGAAAAAAGTTAAAACGAATAAAGCAGTGAGCAGAATCGACTGTGTGAGTAATGCCGGCAAGTAATCCCCAGCTGCATTTGTAAAATTGGCAAAACCAAATATAAAAATGATACCTGAAGCTTGTCCCACCATCATGAGTATTCCGTTACTACTCGCTTCTGGTACTGGGCTCGTTATATCAACAGCATACTCTAACGCGACGGGCGATGAAGATAGCAACCCAAACCCGAAGAAAAATCCAAAAAGCAATAATAAGGTGCCATCTCGAGAAAAGGTCATGCCATATAAGGAAACCGTTGCGATCAGAATACATATTATTATTAACAATATTCTCTTTTCTTGATACTTGTCCGATAATTGCGAAATGATAATGCAACCAATTATTCCTCCAAGTAACATTAATCCACCTAAAATACCTGCAAAAATGGAATTAAACCCTCTAGGAATCACAATGACCTCAATGTAGGTTGTAATCATGTTAAAAATTCCTAAGCCAAGAACAAAAGTAATGACCAAGATTATAAAATATTTGTTTTTAAATAATTGCTTCACTCCCTCAAATACGAAAACCTTTTCAATAGTTCTATCCGTAGAAGGTGGGGTAGGGGGTCTATTCCTGACAAAGATAATGAATAGTGTTCCAGAGCAAAGTGCCATTATTCCATAAATTAAAATCATTGCTGAAAAATTTATTGCATCAACAATGAAGGAAGTTAGTATTAGTCCTAAGCCAATTCCAAGAAACATCGAAATCATCCCTAGTCCCGTTGCGGTGGTTCTCTCTGATTTAGGAAACCAATTATTAGACATTTTGGTAACGCTATTCATGATAAATGGTTGGCCAATAGCTATTCCAATTTGAAAAACTAAAACTAATGAATAATTAGAGCCAGCTAAAAAGCGTAAAAACCCGAATATTGCCACCAAAACGGCTCCAATCCCCGTTCCCTTTTTAAAATCGTACTTATCGATTAGCCACGATGCCAAAAAAGTTACTGGAATATAAACAATCATAAAAATTGCTGATAAAAGAAAGATTGCAATTTCTTGTACTCCATAAAATGCTGTCGCATAAGAAGTTACTGAAGCAAAGCTTATCCAAAGAATCTGTACAGTTATATTCGTAAACATGAATAATAAAAGTACAATCCAGCGATAACCATAGATTTGAATTTCCTCTTCATTCAAAAAAAATCATCTTTTAAAATTGTTAATTAGACTTATTATCAATACAATAAAATTATGATGTATTTAAATGTGTTATATAAAATTAGAAAGAAATAAGATGATCATTTAATTTTTAATCAAAGAGCAGTTTTTCACTTTATCTCTTCCACTAATTTAGTTGGTTATTTAAACTTTTCTTGAATTATACTCTTGAGAGAATTTTTGAGAGTTTTTACCGACATCATGTAATTCATGAGAATAAAAAAAATGGTTTAATTCATGGAACATGTTTACTTTTTATCAAGAAGAAATCCCGTTACTAAATTGATTGCATTGATTAGATCATTTTTATCTATTATTGTATTTGGAGAATGGATGTATCTTCCGGGGACGCTAACTACTCCACAAGGGATGCCTGCTCGGGTTAAATGCATGACGCCTGCATCCGTGCCCCCTCTGGATGGCACTTTAAATTGATAGGGAATGTTATTCTTTTCTGCAACCTTTATCAAGCGCTTTTTTACTTTCTTAGAGGCGACCATGGAAGAATCCAGTCCGAAATAAAAGATTATCAAAATTATTTTTCTATGTAGATATCCTTGAGGGAGGGATGGTGCGACAAGTGTTCGGGATACTCTAAGAACTTGTTTTTTGTCAATGTAATTTTTTTTAAATTAGAGAGAAATGCAGAGAGATCTGGTAGTGCCGAAAGGTTATTTTGTTCAAGATGTAGCTCTTCTAGGGAGGAAAGGGAAAGCACCTGTTCGGGAAACTTCTCCAGTCCGCAACCAATCAATTTTAAGACCTTTAACTTTTGCAGTCTTCGAAAGGATCCGGGCAACCCTTGAAGCTTGTTATAATTAAGAGACAGATACTTCAAATTGCTCAAATCTCCAAAGTTATCGGGCAATGTTTCCAAGTCAGTATATGTAAGGTGTAAATCTTCTATGGTGACCAATTCCGAAAACCAATCGGGAAGGCAACGGAGTGAGTTATTAACAATGCCAAAGTCCTTTAAAGTAGTTAATTTCCTTAGCCATTCGGGAAGAGAGGAAAGACCATCAGAACTCAAATCTAACTCTTTTATTCCTTTTAATTCTTTCAAATAAGAAGGCAATCCATTGGTCTGAATTTGAGAGTTATAAGATAAATTCAATTTTGAGATGGTGCCCGTCTTGAAATCAAATTTGAAATTCTTTTTATGGCAATCATATTTTTCCACCAGCTCCACCACTATTGTCCGCTCACTAGGCTGCAAGAGGTCAAGCTTCTCCTCCCATGAGAAATCGTGATCAATGCGTTCTTTCAAGTACCCCGAAAGATTGAGGGTACGAGCGGTCTTGCATCGTTCGATCAGCTCCTCGTGATATCGCATGCACGCCCGAGCATTTCTTTCTGCCAAGGCTCTGAGCAAGGGAAAGGAAAGGCGATAATCCAGAAGACGAGTGTCGAAGTCGTGCTCCACCCATACCTGCAAGTTGGAGCAATTCACGAAAAAATCCAGCTCTCCCACCTTCTCGCCGTGGATCCACTTAGGCGGTCTCTTCTCAAGAGAATGATCCAGATTGTCAATGAGGTCGTTGATGGAATCAATGTGCTTGAGATTAGGTAGCTTTTCAAGGGGAATGGCAAGGGGCACGAAGCGGCAGGTCATGAACTTGCGACCGGCTATAAAGATTTGGGATTGATCATTAATGAGTCTTACGATGAATAGCTCTTTGCCTTGGTCATCCCTAAAAAGCATCCTTTTTTCAAAATTTTTTTCCGGGTAATATTTAGTCAAAATTCATTACTTATTATACAGATTTGGTTTTTTGAGTCTTAAAAGGTTTTGGACCCTAATTAAATAACATTTATTCCTCAATTTAAATATTTGGAGTGTCGAAATTTATTATTGTACATATTTATAATTTTTTTCCTATTAAATTATTCTATTTTTACTTCCTTTTTTTAATTTCTTTTTTTTATTAGTTAATTTACAAAGTTTTTGTAAAAAAAGGATT
>CAYLZE010000056.1:0-31696 GCA_964388035.1 uncultured archaeon | reverse complement strand
TTAACCCACGTCACCCCTAAACACCATAGTTCACAGAATCGCTCTACCGAGTCAATAGTATAGACCATGACGGGGAAATTTTCGGCATGGAAGGACCTATATTCTTCGTTTGAATATTCATCCCCCGTATTAATATACTCATAACCCGTTAAAATTTCATTTGCATTTCTATACATTATCAAGTTAATAACATTCTTATTGGTAGTAGGTATCATTACTTTACTTAAATCGATTCCGGAATGAATTGTCATGTCCAAAATAATGTTAAAATATCTATCGTGGAAAGGGTGATCTTGAGAAGGTGATTTCATGTCAAAATCAAGATATATATCATGAGCTTTGGTAAATTGTAATACTTCCTGGAAAGTGGGAATTTTAGCCCCTCTATAAGATTCTGCTTGTTCAGTACTGATGATTCCTTCTCTAATTACTCCATAAGGGTCTTTTTCCACGAACCAAGATCCCGCATCCAATTTTTTTAACTCTGCCATGGTAAAAGATTCCGCGGGGTCATTCTTGCGATCGGGAAATACATCTTCAACATTTGTAGTTCTGGTGAGGGTATTATCGTGCATCAAAAAGGGTATTCCATCCTTGCTGATTTGGATATCAACTTCCCACCCGACAATATTAAATTGAAGGGAAGCTTCTACAGCCAAGAGCGTGTTTTCAGGACCAAGATACGCTCCACCCCTATGAGCAATAACGTCTGGTTTTATGGGTAATTCGTTTGAATATACATTTGCCGGTACAAAAAGGAAGGGTGAAGCGAATATAAAGATATAACTGCCTAATAGACATGCAATGATGATTACACTTTTTTTCTTGGCGCTCATGATTTTATTGGAAAGATTGAATTTGAGCTGTGGAAGTGCTCGAATTAGAGGATAAAGAAATATAATGAGCAGCCCTTGGATAGCTAGATAAATAAAAATGCTATAAAATTCCATGAACTGAGGAATTAACAAGGAATATCCCCCCAATTCAATTAAGAGCAATACCACTAATAGATTAAAAACTATGGTAAGGATCAAGGGAAGGATTTTATTTAATTTTGATATGGAAATCTCTAATTGCATGCGTATCATTCTCAAAGATTGAAGGATTAAGGTAAGGATATAGAGGAGAGGAGCTAAAAAAATGAAAAATAAGACCAAGATAAGATTGAGATTAATTCCAAACCAATCCGAAACGGTGCTGTTTATTTCTCCCCAATACGGCTGCAATATAAGTAAAAATAAAATGAAAATGGAAAAATTGGTTAAATAAATGCAGGAAAATAGTAGCCACCTCTTCCCTTTGATTGCTCTAAGTTTTTCTAAAAACATGATTGATTCCTTACCTTTTATTTTGAAGATTTCATACCTCTATTAATTCAAGTAAATTCAGTTATGACTGAGCAATGATCAGAAGCAATTGAACAGTAAATATAGCTAGTTTGGGGGGTTAAATCTGGAGAACATGTAATGTAATCAATCCTTTTTGTTGGGCTGTAATTATCATTATAATCGCCCGTATATCCGGGATCTGATTTATGCAGATAGGGATACGTGTCAATCAGATGTAATGATGAAGTCTGAATGAACTGATATTCTTCTGAACTCGGTATTAAATTAAAATCCCCCATCCATACAACTTTGTTAACTTTTTGCTCTTGACTAATTATTGAAAGAATATAGGGAACCTGCACGAGGCGATCCTCCTCGTTTGTGGAGAGATGCGTTATATACACAGTCCAAATATCATTTCCTATTTCAATTTTTGCTTTGATCAAGGATCTGGGTTCTGTAGATTGTACTGCTTGAGGTAAGTGAATGATTTCGGCCGATTTTATTGGATATTTACTAAAAAGTGCATTACCATAATGCTTGTAAAAAGTATATCCGTAAAAATAATACATGTTAAGATTATGAGCAAAATACGAGGTTAAATCTGCAAAGGATGTTTTTAATGCTCCTAAATCTACCTCATTCAATCCTAAAATATCGGGATCATTTTCCTTTATTGTATCTACAATTCTACTGGGATCAAACACGTCATCCACCCCAATTGCATTATGTATATTAAAAGTCATAAATTTGGGGGATGGTCTAGGGTTGGGCGTTGGAATTCTCTCACTCATGATTACTCCAAAAGAGATAAATAGAAGAATTAAAAATATTGCGTATATTACTGGAATATGAAATTCCTTTTCCCATTTAATTTCTTTAAGTTTCATATCCAAGTTGAAATGTTTGAGCTCTAAAATGATTATGAGCACGGTTCCACTAACAGACAGAATGATAATATCGTTAATTAACAGCGATAAATATTCATACCATATAATTTCAACCTGTAAAATGATAAAAAAGAAACATGTAAAGAAGAACACCACCAATCCTAAATAAAGCTTCTTCCTGTTTTGAAACGAATAAAAGGAAAAGCAAAATGAAAAGTAGGTAATTATCGAGAATACATTCACAATTACTAAGAGGGTTATATAGAAGGTAGATAATCCAATTATGGGATTTTCAATAATGAAATAAGCAAGTCCATTTAATAGAGAAGAAATTACCATGGAGAAAATGATTAGCTTTATCATGAACTTGTAGGATTTAGTCGAGATTGCTTTAAACGCAAGAATACTGCTAATGAATGCGGTTCCGGCTATTATAAATATGTAATAGGTAAACCCGTAAGAGATCCAATGAATAGTACCTCCAATAAGGTGATTGTAAGAACGGTCTAACAAGTCATAAGCAGAAAGAGCCATGGGATTAATTGCCCAAGTTAAGGATAAGAGAAATAAAATACCGAAAACAATGAAGTGAAAGAATGAAATTTCCTTCCTTGGGGCTGTTTCATTTACATTTTTTACTTTTTGAGGATATTCTTCAAAAATTTTAGGATGTAGGAATTGCCAATTTGTAATCAGAAGAAAAGCCACAAAAACCATGATGGGAATGATTTTAATAGGATCACTTGTCAAATCCAAGGATACATTAAGCATTAGGAATATTAATTGGATTCCTATTCCGACTGAAATGCCAAATAAAAACGTTAGGAAGTCAAAATCAACATTATGTGATTCCATGAAAGGGATTAAATCAATAAAGAGCAAGACTATTGAGAAAAAAAGAGAATAATTAAGAATCATGATAATTGGAGGAAAAATAATGAATTGAGCGAGAAGCCGGATACCTGAGATGAGATATACTAAGATATAGGGTTTATATTTAAGATCAATTGACTTTTTATAAAAGAGTATAATCTCGGCGAATATTATTATTAGTAAAATTATAATCGATGGCAAAATCATTTGAATCTGCGAGAGATTCATGAATACGTGTGCATTCGTGTCAACCATCATGTTGCTAAATGATTCTATCAACAAGAAAAATAGAATGCCGTAGAATATAACGAATTGAATTTTTTTATAATTTATCATGATGTGAGAAATAAATCTTCATGAATTTAATATATTTAATTTGATGATGAAGTATATAACTGTTTTGATCTTTTAGTTCATGGAATTATCCCTTTTCTTTTAGAGTCACATATTAAAAATAAATTAGAATAGGAATAAAAAAAAAAGAATATTTTAATGAATAAATTATTTTAAAAAATAAGATTACTCTAAATGGTGTTATATTCAAATGATTAAAGTGGTATTATTTAATGGAAGCGCAAGGGCTAAAGGAAATACCTATCACGCACTCAATGTGGTCAAGGAACAATTAGAGGCAGGCGGGATTGAATGTGAATATGTATGGATAGGTCAAGAGCCTTTATTACCTTGTAAAGCTTGTTTTAAATGCGAAGGAAAGAGAAGATGCTCGCAGGAAAATGATAAGCTAAACGAGTATGTAGAAAAAATACTGCAAGCAGATGGAATGGTCATAGGATCCCCGACTTATTTTGCAGATGTTTCATCTACGGTAAAAGCCTTCATTGACAGGGCCGGGATGGTAGACAGAATGAATAGTGACATGTATAAATATAAAGTTGGCGCAGCTGTCGTGGCAGTAAGAAGAGCAGGAGCAATTCACGCGTTTTCGAGCATTAATAATTTTTTCCTAATTAATCAAATTTTCGTAGTTCCCTCATCTTACTGGAACATAGGAATAGGACGGGAACCTGGAGATGTTGAGAAAGATAAAGAAGGTATTCAGACATTTGAAAATCTGGGAAAGAACATGGTATACTTATTGAAAAAGTTAAAAGCTTAAACTTTACATTTCTTTTTTATTATCTTTTTTTAAATCTTTTCATGTTAGAAACAAGAGAATTATTTTTCTTAACGTCGTTTTCTCTATTATTAATCTGAAGTTTGGTAGATTATCCTAAATATAAAAAGGGGAAAATATTCAAAAGATTTCTAAATCAGGTTCATTGAAATGTCGCATGGAAGTAGATTAAAAATTAATTAATCAAATTACTTTAGATGTTTTTGAATGAAATTCCATATCAATTCATTAACTTCTTCGGGTTTTTCAGCATTAAATCCGTGTCCGGTCTTTTCAATGATGTTTAGTGTAGAGTTGGGAATGTTATCATGAAGAAACTTAGAATGTTCTAAGCCCAGAATGATTCGATCATCATCACCAAGTAAAATAAGAGTGGGCTGCTTGATTTCACGTAATCTTTGAGTGGTATCGTGGTTTATGATGGCAGCATTTTGATTGATATAATCTTGAAGAGTGGTTGGGTCTTCCATGAATTCTTTCTTTAATCGTTCCAAAATATCCTTTCTTTTCCTTAACGTTTTTCGAAAAGGGAGGGAATATAATGAAATCATTCTTGTTTTAAATTTTTCTTCTAAAGTCATAGTATCCATCATTTTTTGGGCTTCAATTAAGGTGTGGGAGTCGTGCTTTGCAGAGGTGGCACAAAGTATTAAAGATTTAACAGTTTCGGAATATTTCAAGACAAAATTTAAAGCAATCATTCCGCCCATGCTGGTGCCACAGAGGTGAATTTTCTCGTTAATATTTAAATGTTCCAAGAGAGCTTTGATATCATCTACGAACATGTCCATCGTGTAAGGATAATTAGGTCGAGAGCTTTTACCAACGCCCCTATTATGTGGCACAATGACCATCATTCGTTCCTTGAAAAAGGGGATTTGAAATGTCCAACTGATTGCACTTCCCAATCCGCTTACTAAAACGAGCGGGGCACCGCTTCCTTCTTTTACATAAAAAGTTTCAATACCATCATGAGAGAATACCGGAATGTTCAACACCAATTTGAAATTTAATATTTGTAGATAACTTACAATGAGTTATAAATTCTTTCAATTATAAAAGTGGGTCCCATTTTCTCAACTTTCGCAAAATTATTAAAAGTAACTCGAGATTTTCTTGACGGGAAGGGGGTATGTAAGAGGTTTAAAGGCATTCTACTTCTTTTTTCGCATCAGTAATGGCTGCCAGACCGTCTAAAACTTCAATTTTAATATCATACTCTTTCTTTTCTCCCGGATTAATAAATAACAATTCTCCGCTTTCCCTTACTTTATCTCGGCCAATAGGTGTTGCAGTGCCCGGTTCTAATCCTAAAACATAATCTCCTTCTCCGAGTTGTTTCCAAACCGCGAATTTGGGGAGTTCTTTAGTATTAAAACGCTGTACAATCCCAAAGTTAAGCTTTTCATTATAAAGCAATATAAGGGTATCATGATTTTTATCATTGCCCAGATCGAGGAAAAAAACCTTTTCCTTATAATTTGGCATGGGATCTTCAAACACGGTGAAATTTTTAATCCCATTATCCGCCTTAGCTTCATCATCTCGAGCCATAATCCCCTTTATCGGAGCAACAAGTTTCGAATATCGAGAAAGTAGTGGATAGCCAAAATTCATGTGAAATAAGATCATCAATGGTTCTGGTTTAAAACCTAAATTCTCCACGGTGGTTTTAATCTGCATAATGTTTTTACCTGCTATTGAAATAATTTTTCGGGACATGAGTAAATTCTCACCAAATAGTCTCGCTTGAGTTACTTTACCCGAAATAGATAAAATCAGATCATTTCCTTCCCAATCATTAGAAACACTCAGATCGTGAGCTTCTAAATTGCCAATTCTCCCATGAAGTCCCAATTTTTCCCCTAAATCCACGCAAGGTGCCCCCATGTAATCAAGTCCGCAAGTTGTTAATAATCCCCCGAAAAATGTTCTAAGCCAATGGAAACCTTCATCATCATAATATCGTGGACTTGTAATTCCAGACTTAGAAATCCACGCCAATGCCAATCCCTTATACGTGGCGTTTGCTATATCCAGCGCTCTTCCCGGCAATACGGTGTAGCTTAAACCAGACCCAGTTGACACATGTACTGCTTTAACACCCGTGGCATTACCCTCATTATAAGTGAATGATGTCGCAAATGCGAATTGATTTGAATGTCCAAACTTACGTAAGAAATCTCTTTTATTGATTTCTTCTCCATAAACATTGACCAATTGAATTTTCCCTCTTTTTAACTTGTTTTAACTAATAATTGAATTTAAATATAAATAATTTTTAAACGTAAACAACCTCGTGTAAAATAATATCTCTCAAATCTTCTTTTAATGCTGGTTTAGAAATAACATCAACTCTTCGGTTAAATTTTTCTTCGAGAAATAAGATAAGACCAATATAATGAAATAAATCTGCATCCTCCTCGAATTCTACTAGAAAATCTATATCGCTTGATTCTTCTTGAACATTTTTAATATATGAACCAAATAATCCTACTTGCTTTACTTTATATTTAGAACTCAGTTCTCCTTTTATATCTGTTAAAATTCTGAGAATTCGAGTTTTATTTAAGTTCATCTAAAAAATCTCTCTATTTGAAAGGAAGGTATATTTATCATGATATTAAGATTTCAAAATAATTCATTTTATAAAAGCTATTTTTGCTAAAAAAATTAATTTGTTTTATTCTAGAATTGATTTCCATAATTAATTTTAAAATGAGTAAAGAAAAAAAAATCATAATAACTTAGCTTGAAGTTCGATTTTGGGAACACTGGCGAGAGCTTTAGAGACAGGGCAATTTTCTTTAGCCATATTTGCGATTTCCATGAATTCTTTTTCTTTTATTTTGTGTATTTTTGCTTCCATTACTAATAGTATGCTACTAATTAAAAAACCCCCATTAGCTGGGTCAATGGAAACTGCTCCCGTTGTAACTATTTTCTCTGGTTTATAGCCCTTTTGTCCCAATATCAAGGTGAATGCTTGCGTGAAACATCCCGCGTGTGCTGCTGCGATTAATTCTTCAGGGTTCGTACCTTTCCCTTCTTCGAACCTCGAAGTGTAGGAATATTTTGCCTTTAAGGCTTTAGATTCCGTTTCCAACGTCCCTTCTCCTTCTTTAAAACTACCTTTCCATTCCGCTGTTGCTTTTCTTGTTGGAATTTCAATTCCCTCTTGTTTAAATAGTTCTAAATATAAACCTAAATGATATATTTTTAAACTTGGGGATTAATACTTATAAGATGAAGTGAATTCTTTTCTACAGAACTTAAAGACAAAATTTCAAAACTGATTCATTAAAGGGTCATTAATGAGTCCAAGCCCATTACAATGCAGGTAAAGGAAATAAAAGCAATAATGTACTCGATTAAATTTCACTTCAATATTTATAAAAGAATCACATTTAAGCTTTTTATAGTGTTTTTCCATAAATTCGATCTAAATCGGATTTAACTTGTTTTCCTATTGCTTTAGCTAATAAAGGAGGAACCGCGTTCCCTATCTGTTTCAGTATCGAACTTTTAGTGCCTCTAAAAATAAAAGAATCGCTGAAAGATTGTAAAGCGGCTAGTTCCCGGGGAGTACAAACCCTATCTAGTTCAAAATGCACAAAAACGCCGCCGTGATTTTCTTTCACGGTTTTAGCGGGTTTTTTGGGATCTAGTCTCCGCCATGCATCACTATAATTTTTATACACTGTTTCTCCAATAGGGGTATCGTGTAGTTTTTGAATGAATGTTTTGGAATGTTTGGTAAATAAGTGATTTTTTTCTGGAACTTCAGGCCACTTTTCATACTTTTTCAAGGTTTCTCCCGCAGTATTCCAAGCCTTTTTTTTACTTCCCCCGTCTCTTTCTTCTGAAAATTCATTTATCGTGGTTTGGATATCTCCATTGAAATGAGTCATTTTTGGAAAATTAATGGGATATTGTTCGTGTTTCGTGCCAATGAAGATTATTCGTTCTCTCGTCTGAGGAACTCCATAATTGGCGGCATTAAGAACTCTCCATTCAACTTTATAATTAATCTCCCTCATTTTCTCTAAAATTATATCCAAGAGAGGGATTAAATTTTTATTAATCTCTTTTTTAATCGACTTTATCTCTTTTTCTATTGTAGAATAATCTTTTTCTTCCTCTTCATTTAATTCTCTCTGTGCCTTATACCTTTTCAAATCTTTATATCTCTGTAATTTAGAACACTGATCTTTAAATGCTGCTAATCCTTTTTTTGAAAGATGGGGATTGAGGTGCTTCATGTGAATTAATCCCTTCACATTTTCCATTATAAAGAAGTCCGGCTTTACATGGTCCACCATCTCAATAAAGTCTAAATATAATTTGCCTCTTGGGTCATCGGGATTTCTATTTCCTGAAATGGAATAAGCTTGGCAGGGAGGTCCACCAATAATGACATTAATTTTTTCATCTTTAACAGAATCATATATTTGTTGCTTAATTTCTTTTAAAGTTATATCTCCTTCGATCAATCTTGTACTTCCATGATTATATTTATAAGTCTCGATAGCTGGCTCCCAAAATTCATTGGCTGCTATGACTTGAAAACCTTCTAGTTTAAAACCTTCACTAAATCCACCACATCCGGCAAATAAATCAATAATATTATACAATATGACCATCCGTTTGATTTTTTTTATTCTAATTATCGATCCTTTGCTTTATGACCAACGATTAATTCCCTTTTCTTATATATTTTATTTGGAGGATCGTGCTTTTTGTCCGAAATCACTTATGCTTAATAAAGGACAGTCTTCACAAGCAGGAGATGTCGGAGTGCAGATTAAGGCAGCTAAATCCAAAATTGCTAAATTAAATTCTTTATAATTTTCTTTTGGCAATAAACCTTGCATGAATTCTTCAAGCTTCTTATCCCGAGAAGGGGCACTCTTAACTGGGAATGAAAATACCCTCTTAATAACGCGCCCAACATTGGCGTCTATGATCGGAACCGGCTTATTAAACGCAAAGCATAGAAGCGCATTAGCAATATAATCTCCTACCCCCGGTAAACTTTTTAATTCCTTTTTTGTGGTGGGAATGATTTTATCATGCTCTAAAAGATATTGGGCTGTTTTTCTTAAATCTCTCGCTCGGCGATTAAATAATCCTAAAGGTTGTAATATCTCAGCTAACTCTAATAAATCTAATTTACAAATACTTTGTGGATCAGGATATTTTTTTATGAAGTCTGGAAGTAATTTTTCTACTTGATTAGCATTTGTTTTTTGAAGCATCATCTCTGCTATTAACATCTGAAAAGGGGTCAATTCATGAACTCTCCAATAAAAGTTGCGTTTATTTTCTTTAAACCAGTCCAAGAGGAGCTTGACAAATAATTTTTTTTTCTGTGCCACTGACATTTTAACCATTCTTACATGTTCTTTCAAGAATTCATTACTAAAACTTCTTTTATCTTCCCACGTTTGGATGCATCACTATTGATGGCTCGCTTTGCATTGATGGTAACAATTTTATAATCTTTATATAACTTGATAATGAATTCATTATAGGAATTGCTTAACAATAGCTTGCATCCTTTCTTATCCAGTTCCTTAAATACTTCAAAAAGTCTTATTTGCGATTCCTTTCCGAAATCAAATTTTGTATAACTGGTAAAATTAGATGTCTCCGAAAGCGGATGATAGGGCGGGTCAAAATATATAAAATCTCCTTTCTCGGCAAACTCTAAGACTCTCTCAAACCCCCCTTGAATAATTTTAACATTTTTTAATGCCTCATGTACTGCCCATAGATTTTTCTCGTCGCAAAAATTTGGATTCTTGTACTTGCCAAAAGGAACATTGTACTGCCCCTTACTGTTTACACGATACAAGCCATTATAGCAACACCTATTTAAATAAATGGTTCTTGAAGCTTTTTCAATTTTGGACCATTTATTGAATTCCTCCAAATTTCTATCTATATTACGAAGTTTATAATAATATTCTTTCTCATTCTCATGCTTTTTGAGAGATTCACTTAGTTTTACAACATCTTCTTGTATTACTTGATAGGTATTGATCAATTCGGGATTGATATCAATTAAAATTGCTTTTGACGGCAGTAAATAAAAAAATATTGCTCCTCCCCCTAAAAAAGGTTCAATATAAGTATCAAATTCTTCTGGAAAAAATCTATCCATGCGATTGATAATCTGCCTCTTTCCTCCCGCCCATTTTACGAAGGGTCTTGGAACATCCACGATCTTTTTTTGTTTTTTATTCTTAATTCGATTAAGATTTTTAAAAAAATCTTTATCTGTTTTCATGTATCTGAATATCTTTTTCTGCGAAATTTTTTTATTTTCACTCACGGCATGACCTTTATTAAATTATTACCAATTTTAAAATTTCACTCGGACATGTTGAGGTGTTTATTATTTCTTCAATTTAGACAACTCTTAAAATTATTTTATTAAGGGAAAAATAATAAGGTGTTCATTTCTCATTATAATTTTATTTTTAATGAACTCATACCATGAAGATTTGAAAGCATGAATATAGGAAGTATTTTATCTGAATAGCATGTCAAAATTGATATAATAAAAAAGATTAAAACTTAAATTTTAAGCTAGAAATTAATTCTTAGTTTCACTCTCATCAACCAACTCAACGAAACGTAAAGCAATTCCCGCTCCCTTAGCTATTTTTCCTCCATCTAATCTTTCAGGAACATCCCGCTTGGTATGCCAATCATTAGGTGTCCCCTTTTTAGCGATTCCGAATAAGGTTGTTGCATCCAATCCTTTTCGAGAGAAATTAGCAGAATCACTGCCCGCAAATGTGAGTGGTCCCACTTCTATTTCAATTCCTAAATCTTCCGCAGCTTTTTTACCAATATTAACTACTTTTTGGGAATGTTTTGCAAAAAATAGAGTTTCTGCGGTTCCTAAAAGAAAAGAATCTCCGCTCAAGCATTCCATGTTGAATAACATTGCACCACGGTCTTTAAGCTCCTTCTTATTCGTAGAAACAAAGCGTTTTGACCCTCTCATGTGCTCTTCATCAGTCTTTTTAGGTCTGTTTTCACTTTTAGAGAAATATTTCCCAATTTCTAATAATGCGGCAACTGCGGTTAGATTGTCATTAGCACCCATTACTACCACATTTGATCGTAAAAATTTAGCAATAATCAAAATTAATGGTGTTCCAATTATGAATAAGATTATTTGAATGAGATCTAACAACGGAATAGCTATGAAAATTTTTATCGCAGCCATTATTATGTTCAAGATCGTTATCAATAAGGCTAACATGATTAGATAAGTCGATTTTCCTCCTAATTTACTAAGAAGCGGAAACTCATAGGCGGAATCATGATGACCGCCTAATAAAACCAGGTTTTCAGCCTCATTCTTCGGTTTTATTTTACCAATAACATGAAAAGAGTCTATTTTAGGAAAGACAAAATCAATAATTTCTAAAGTTAGACATTGCTGAGCAAAATAGAGAAGAATTCCGACTAATATAAAGATAACAGTAAGAAGTGGCATGAAGAAATAACTAATAACGCCTAAGACGTAAAAAAGTGCGGTAAACCAGATATAATCTAAAAATCCCCCAGGATGACACTCAAATTCCTGTTTTTCCACCTCATCGCAAAATTTAGACATTTCTTCATGTATTAAGTTTCCCGCTTCCTTTTCTTGTTCAGAACCTCCAATTCGGGGCCCTATATTATTACAAACCTTTTTTATGAAGTCTATCATATCCCTTCCCGTCGGATCGATCTTACTTTTTGAAGTTTTTTCCATGGTTTATCATCTATTTATGCTTTATAATAATTTTATATCCGATAATAATTATGAATTATTGATAAAGAAATATATAGTCTTCTAAATTTTATACGCTATAAATAAGGGGATTCTTGAACATGGTTCGATGATTATTTATACTCATGAATAAGACTTTCACGTTTTCACAATTGAACGTTATTTGGAATAAATTAAATTATAATTTAATTAACTTTAATAAAAATAAAGTAATTAAACATTTTTTTTAACTATTATTTTTCATATCGGATAATTCTCTCACTCTCTCGTTGAAGATTTTTTCCGTTTGTTCCATTTCTGGTATGACATTTCTCAACACGGGAAGCCAGAAAAAGGGTATCAGGATAAAAAATACTATCGAGCTCATCATGCCATACACTAGTCCAAAAGCATCTGCAATGATCGATCCTATTAAAGGCCCCAATGCTCGTCCGATAATATCAAAAAAATTGGCCGCTGCTAGCACCGTTCCGCGATGCTCGGGAAGATTTAGGTCCACAACCGTGGCATACCAACTCCCATTCACAGCACCATTGATAAATAAGCCTATTATGAAGAATAACATCATGATTAAGGCTCCTGGAATGAGGAAGAAATCAATAATCCCCGCATTATCCGGAAGTTTAAAAGGAATGATTAGAGCAATAAAGACAAAAGGAATGGGGACAATATTCCCTATTAATGCTAAGAGCACTCTGGCTCTTTTTTTTCCTTTTTTATACCAATTATCGCCTACAAAACCGAAGATTATAGTTCCAATTAGCGTGCTGATTAGAACAAGAAATAAGAAAATCAATGAGACTCCTTCGGGAGCATTATGATATTCCGACATGTAATAGAAAAGGAGGAAGGTAATGATACCCGTGGGAATCGTGTCTACGAAATTTATAACCAGCCAAACATTTGCCTTCTTCTTGAAAATTATTTTAAGATCGGAGAGTTTTATCCGATACGTATATTCCACGCCCCCTTCTTGTAGAAGATAGGAAAAATCTTTTCCAAGACGAGAGGGTTCTTTAAAAAACAGGATGATACCCGCATTCACTAATCCTGCTATCCCGATTACTAAATAAGATAATCTCCAATCAATGGGGCCCATGACCGTTGCCACGATTAAACCAATTGCCATGCCTAAGAGTGAAGCGATAGAGAAGAAGGAATATCCTTTGGAACGATCTTCATGGGAGACAAGGTCTCCAATTAAAGAAAAAATCGAGGGGATGATTGCCCCATATCCTATCCCGATGCAACTCGTTAATATGAAGAACAAAATGTATCCCATATACTGGGGGGTGACAAAAATAACCAAGATGGCAAAAATGGAATATAGAAACGTTCCAAAGACCAAAAGCCATTTCCTAACCACTTTATCTGCTAAATAACCAAAAATAGCAAGAGCAACGCCCGCAATAATAGTAAATGAAAAGGTTAGCACGCCTAATTGACTTGTTTGTCCCGCAAAACCAAAATAATAGGACATTCGTTCAAGATTGGGAGATATGAGATTTTGGGTAGAAGATATCAAAGATACTATAACTACAAACAAAGTTATAGAAAGGATTGCAGAATTTTTCGTATCTTTATCTTTTTCCATAATAATATTATTTGATCTGACTTTTAAAAAAGCTTTTACATTTTCATGCAGAAAAAATTTATGTATTAATTTTTTTATTGATTTTAGAGTAAGTTTTTTTTATTAGATTTTAATAAACAAGTTACAAGAAAATGAGTAAAGAAATAAAAGATCAAATCGAAAGTATCGAAGAAGAAACGCAGACGAGAATAGATCTAGAACAACAGTTTGATGCTCTGAGTGAAGAAGTCATCAAGTTAAAAAGCATAATAGAAGAGCAAAATGTTCTGATAGAACAACAAGATAAAATCGAGTCTAATATCCCACCCGATGTTCAGATATTAAAGGACATGATTATTAAAAAAAGACAGGAAATAGAGGAAAAAGAAAACGAAATTGAAGCATTAACCAAGGAAATTATTTCTTTAAGAACAAAAATCGAATCCTTTTCCCAACAAGAACCTCCCTCTGAAAAAGTTGAAGAATTAGAAAATGCCCGGCAATTACTTCTCCAATTAACGGAAGAAAACAAGCTGTATAAGCTGAATGAAGAAAATTCAAAGAAAATTGTAAAACAAATGATGGAAACAAATGAAGATTACAAAAAAGAAATCGAAGTTCTCAAAAGTCAATCTCAATCCCACACACCCGATATCGAACGGTTAAATGAATTAGTGGAGGAAAAGAAAAGATATAAAGCTCAAATAGAAGAGCTTACAGATCGAGTTCAAACGCTAGAAGCTTCCCTTGCTAATGCAACTTCTAAAACCAGCGAAGAAGACTTAAGAGAAGAACTTGAACTATTGAAAGAAAAAAATAACCAGTTGAGAAAGGACAATTTTCTACTTAATAAGAAATTGGAGAAAGCAAGGTTGGCAAAAGAAGCTCCCAAGACTATTTCTCATGAACCAATAGAAAAAGAATACAAAGAATTCTTAGTAGCAACCACGAAATTAGGCGCAGAATTAGATGAAGAAAGCACGGTAAAACCATCTGAAATTTTAGCTCTGCAAAAAGAGTTAGGGAATGCTCCGATCGAAGACCTTGAGACGGAAGATATTACAGAAAAAATCGCCCCAGTAGTAGAAAAAGAATTGCTAATGGAAAAAGCTGAATTCTTAAGCCCACTCGAATCAGGAACTTCATCAGGATTTGAAGCAAAAAAGGAAACTCTGATTGTATCTGATGCAGATGGACATCGTAGATGCCCCGCATGCGGGAACACAAATCGCAATAAAATCCATGAAGAATTGGATAAAACCAACATAATCATGGCTTATCCGAGAATGTACGGGAAAAAATACCGCTGTGGTCAGTGTGGAACAGAATGGAAGCTTAAAACAGAAATGTGAACTCAATTCGTTCCCCCATCGCAAGGCATTCAAGTTCCCAGTTAGCTTTCGTTCCAAGCATTCATTTTCCATCACCAATAATGGCCCGACTTTTTTATAAATTGTTTAAATCTTCAAATATGGGGGGAGTATATTCGTCTCTTAGATTACCGTCTATCGTTTTTCTTGGTTAATAAATTACTTCAGATATGGTATAAGTCTATATCGAGTAATCGTTTTAATTTAGTTTTCATTTAAACTTAGAAAACCAATTAAGATTTTTAAAACCTGTTCTAAAGCTCCTTTCTCGATCTTGTCTAATGTATCGGTTGGTTGATGATAAAATTTTGTCATTTGCAACAAATTTATGGACATTATTGAACTTGCTTCAATTCCCGATTTAGAGAAAGCTGTGGCATCTGTTCCACCCGTAATCTGTCCTATTATTTTTTCTAAAGTGCTGGATCCACTTAATCCCGATTCAGTTACTTTTACGCCCAATAACTTAGCTGCGTCATTGAGTCTTTGAACGACTGATTCAGAATGAGTTGTTCGAGTAGTGGGTTCCTTTTTAATAAAGGAAATTTTATCTGCACTTTGTATTGCATCCATATTTACACACACGGCATTGTATTTTTTCAGTTCATCGAGATGAGCTTCCACATACCGGTATGCTCCTCTTAATCCTGCTTCCTCACATCCAAATGAAATTAATCTGATCTCCATGTTCTTTGGAATTATCTCTTTATTGCGTCTAAGATATCTACCAAGCCCTAATACAATAGCAACAGCACTTAAATTATCTACAGCACCCGGTACTTTATTGGCAGCCTTGCCCGGGCTTACAAAGAAAAATAAACAAACAAGGGGGAAAAGTCCAATAATTAGCAGCCAAGTTATCATTCCTTGAAACAATGCAAATACATTCTCATTGAAAAAAGATATGGTCAGAATTACTGCTGAAATTATTAACCATAGAAGCATTATACCGATTCCGAGAAGGATAATTATGGGGTAAAAGACTTTCAAATACTTCAATAAATTAAATTGTAGAGCGCTATCATGGTGTCCCGAAAAAATAAGGATTTTTCTTAAATCTTCACTCGCTTTTATCTTTCCTACAACATTTTGGGATTGTCTCTTTTTAAACATAAAGTCGATAAATTCACGATAATTAAAAAATTCATTCCACAAGACCAGAAAGGCTATTCCATTTAATATAAAGCAAAGGATCGCAACTAATTCTCGCCAGAAAGAGAACAAATCAAGTGGTATCAAGAAAAATAGCAGAAAGGAGGATATCACTAAAAGAATTATGATCCGTATGTACCCTAAAAAAGCTCGTGGAGCACAAGTAAAGGGCTCAATTTTGACATCATCACATGTCTTGTCAAGCTCCGTTTTTATTAACTCGGCAGATTTCGCTTCTTGAGGGCTACAAGGCATTCGGGGTCCACATTCATCAATTATTTTCTGAATGATACCATGCATGTAGTTAGAATCTTCTTGTATTATTTTAATTTCCACAGTTTAACTATCCCCATTTTTGAATAATAAACTAGTATTATAATCTTTAATTCTTCAATTTAATTAAAAATTGGGGGAATATTTGTTATCTCTCTCACCCATCCCCCAGACATTTTTTAATTCATCCCAAGAGTAGTGGAGAACAACCGAGAATCTATTAAAATTAACCATAAATAGGAATAGTGTATCTAAAGATTTCTAACTCTCTTCAATCTTAATCCTTATTAAAATTCTCGAGATTTAAAGAGAATTTCCGAGGGGACTTTTTATTTTCATATTTCTAATGGATTATTAGATACAGTAGATTATACTATCTTTAGAGAGAATAATGATTTCCATCTTTAAAATTCGATAAAACAACATTTAGCATGAATCTTCATTAATTTCATGACAATTGAACAAACCTTCCAAATTAGTTAAATAAAAGTTCATTATGTCATGCCCTCATCAAGCAATTTAAGGAAAAGATTAGCAAATATCAACATCAAGATCATAACATTCAAAAAATTCATCGAGATTATCCAAGTAAGTTAGCATTATCTCATGCCACTTATCGAGTAATTTTCTAAGTTCTTTTTTAATTAGCCCAATATCTTCCGTGCTATAAACATACAAATAGCCTCGCTTTCCCGAAATGGGTGATTCTCTTAATTGTCTAAATTCTTTCATGGAAATTGATTTTCTCTTAACTAAATTGAGCGTAATGAGATTCTGCAGAGCCCGTTGAATTGAACTCCTGTCCTTTTTGATCATTTTGTCTAATTCTTTAGTACTAGCAAATTTTACTTTTAATAAATATGCAAACACTTTAGTTTCTAACGAGTTTAACCCCAATATGCATTTAAATAACTTTTGACTCCTAAAAATATCCTTATCTTCTAAAACTTGTTTATTAATTTGCTCTAATTGTCTAATTTGTTCTAATTGTTTATTGATAATTTCCACTTTTTTCCACTCTCAGACCATCATTATTGAAAGGTTCTATAAGATGAAATGATTGAATGCTAATTGGATCTGAGTTTCAAAAGAATATTCTTCATCATTTCATAATTCATGGCTCCTACAACCTTGTGTATTACCTTTCCTCCTTCAATAAAGAGAGTTGTTGGAATCCCCGTAATGCCATATCTGTTTGCTATTTGAGTTTCGTCGACATTTACTTTAGCAAAAATGAACTCTTGATGAAATTCTTCATGTAACCTTTCAAAAATTGGGGCAAATGACATGCAAGGACTGCACCAAACAGCCCAGAAATCAATAGCAATGATCTTATCGGGATATTTTTGAATGAGGTCAGCAAACTCGCCATCCGAGTGCACGTGAATTACTTCCTTCGGCATGGATTGGAGCATCATGATTTTTCTAACTTTTTCCATTCGAATTTTTTCTAAATCTTTTTCTGACATGATTTTAATAAGTTATGCTTTTTTTTTTCACAACTTAAGAATAAGAAGAATAGACCTTTAAAAAACCTTTTTGTTGGGATAAAAAGATCACAACTTAGTCAATTATGATGAATCATGGTATAATGAAAAAAAATAATAGATTAGCACCTTATGGGTAGTTTATAGAATTGAAAATCAATATATATTGTGAATCGTTTATCTATGAAAACGTGAGAAATAAATGAAAATCCACTCATTATTTGTGTTAGATCAGTCAGGGTGTTGCTTATACAGTAGAAATTTTACAAGCGAGTTCAATCTTAACGTGAATCTAATTACCCCATTCTTTTCTGCCATTATTTCTTTTGCTGAAAATATCATATCTAGAAAGATGGAAGTACTTGAAATGAGCGGATTACGGTTTGTTTTTAGAAAGCGAGAGAAGTTTATTTTTGCGATTCTAGCGGATACGACCGTAAGTTTACTTTTCATAATTTCACGGATAGAGAAGCTCATGAATGTCTTCTTTCAAATGTATAATAAGCCTGAATACTTGGATGTTTGCAAGGAAATCGAGGATCCCGAACTGGATACAATTTCAGATTCGATAATAAAAGGCGAAGAGGAAATCCTTAAGAATAAAGATTTTTATATTAGAGCGATCAATCTCTTTAAAGAAGAAATTTCAAAAAATGAAATTACCGGTGCGTGTTTATTAACTACGAAGGGGAACATCGTGTATTCTTCATTACCCAATCAAATTTTATTAGATTCGTTGCGAGAATTAGAAATTCGATTCATGACCGGAGTGGAAGCATTACCCGAATTATTTTATCAATTGGAAAATGGTCAAAAAGTCTTTTCAAAAATTATAAGTCTCGTCCCAGAAGGCGTGGATTTTTTAATTGTGTTACTCTTTGAAAAGTCTGTTCCCCTGGGAATGGCCGAGCTCTATCTTAACAAATTAGGGAAAAGGATCGAAAATATAATTTAATACTCTTTTATATAGCAGAGCAAGAATTTTTAAGATTGTCTTTTCGTTCTTTCATCTCATTTGAATCGAATTTTCATTTTATATTCAATCACGGATGAATGGTAGGAATTCTTTCATAAAATACATAATAATTAATATATTTCAATTACTTTTCTTTTTAATATTAATTCGTAGGGTGCATTAATATTTCTGATTATGAAATTGTAGTTATTGGTGCTGGAGTAGCGGGGTCTTCCTTCGCTTTAAAAATGGCAGGACATGCGAAAACGTTATTAATTGAAGAAAAAGATTTTTCTAAAGGAATTCCGATTAAGACCAATATTTTTCCGGAGCACAATCGTCCTTTCATTCAAGAAGTCGATTGGAATGATAAGACTATTTTTCCTATACCACATCTTCGCGCAGATTACATGGCGGATGAAGTCGATGGTGTGATTGATTCTACAAAATTTGGGATTCCCTTGGGAAATATTTGTTACACGGATAGATTCATTGAACATATGATTCATCTATTTGAAAATAGAGGCGGGGATACTAAATTTGGAATAAAAGCGAAACGAGTGAATAAAACGAGGGATCGTGTAGAAATCACGTGTAATAATGGCGAATCTATTACAACTAAATTGCTAGCTTTTGCCACGGGCTCGTGGGATTTTTCATTACAAAAAGCTCTAGGCTTGGGTGTTCCAGATCAATATCAAGGAATATGCGTTCATTTACATGGAGATGAAGATGTATTAAATGATAATTTAAAATGCCAATACATTTTTCATTATAATCCAAAAATAAGCACGGATGGACCCTTTTTCATCAATAAGGGGGTAGAAAGGGCTTTTGTAGGATTTCTCGGAAAAATGAATGATACTCCCGCAGAAATGAACAACAAATTAGACCGAATTTTGCAAAATTACAAAAGGATACAACCTTTTATTAAAAATTTGAAAAAAGGTATTGATGTTGTGACGGGTAAAATTTCCAAGCATCCATTGAAGCAATTCTCTAACGATAGAACGATTGTTTTGGGGGAAGCTGCGGGAATAGTTACCTCTTTCTTCTATGAAGGAATTTTATGTGGCTTAGCAAGTGCACACTTGGCTGCAGAAACTGTAAAACCCTTGCTGAAAAGTGAAAGTAATCTCACGCGCTATGAATTAAGCAAATATGATTCGGAAGTTAATCGAGTGTTATTGAACAATTATTTTAGAAACGGAAATGCGTGCGAGTATTTATTTTACAATACAGGATCCTATGTAAGGTCTTTATGGAAATATTATTGTGAAGTTGTTGCTATGGATGAAACATCTCAGAGATACATATATGAAGCCCATATTAATCAAGATCTAGCAAAACATGATACAAATAAAGACAAATACGTGGGTGAAAAATTATTTGGTAAACTACCCGCACTTTCGAAAATTACTCTATCCCCCCGATTTCTAAAAGCAATGTTGATTTAAATTAAAAGCATTTTCTCACGTTTTTTGGTTCTAATAATAAAACAAGCATTTTTCCATCGTTCATTTGTTGGATTCTCAAATAAAAGTAAAAATATTGAAATTGAATGATTGTTCCCTATTATAATACAAAAAAAGAGTTGAAATAAATTCTCTCACATTTTAAGATTTGAGAGTTTTTAAATTATCTAATAGTGAAATTAAAGTCACTCTCAAGTCTACTTCTCATTTTGATTACTTGTTAGCTCAGAATATAATTCTCGATTTTGCCGTAAAAATTTCATAAAATCAATGGCACTAGCACGCTTATAATATTCAAGCGCTTCGGGGATGTGGTCTTTTAGCTCGTGTATTAATCCTATACGGATCAACGCTTT
Organism: uncultured archaeon; assembly: GCA_964388035.1. Lineage (GTDB taxonomy): Archaea > Asgardarchaeota > Lokiarchaeia > Sigyniarchaeales > SOKP01 > JALGVJ01. The sequence goes on along the minus strand of CAYLZE010000056.1, from coordinate 11,034 downwards.
AAAATTATCGGGATTTGACTTTATCACCCGTTCATAGCTTGGTATCGCAAGATCATATTTTTTCCTTCGCATGTAAGCATTTGCCAAGTAATCATGAGCTTGAATAAAATTATCATCGATCGATATCAAATCCTTAGAAATTTCAATTACTTTATCATATTCTTTAATAATCATTAACTGTTTTGCAATATTAATCATTCCATTCTTTAAGATTCCCTCTACCTTTTCGCTTAAGTCTGTTTTTATCTGCTCATCTTCAAATTCTTTACAAAATACTAAGGCTGCTTTCAAATCTTTAATAGCATTCTCTCCTTTATCTTGTGCGAATAGCTTTTGTCCAAAGGAACTCATCAAATCGATTAATTCTATGAGACTATGTCCCTTGAGTTCCTGTTCCGTCATTAATTGTATTATTTCAAATGCTTTATCAAACAAGTCGGGAACAACTTTATATACTTCCTTGCTTGATAATATAGTGGAAATTTCAAGTATCTTTTTTAAAATCTCCACAAGTTCTTTCTTTTTATTCTCTTCAAGCTCGATTTTTTGAACGATGGATAGTGTTTGATCAATCTCTTGCATTGCTCCTTCATAGTTCTCGCTTTTAATATGTTGAAAGGTTTGTTCTATAATTAATGTTATTTCAGAAGCATGTACATTATCAATAAGATTCTTGATATTCTGTAATTCTTGGTATTTCTCATCGGAGTCTTCAATAGCTTCTGCACTCTCTAATTTCTCTCTCAGTTCTTCTAATTCTTTGTTGAATTTTTCACTTTCTAATAAAATATCTCCTTTAGAGATAGTTTCGTTTATTTCTATGCGCCTCATCATTTTATTGATCTTTTCAATTTCATCGTCCATTTGTCTTGAGAGATACATTTTATTAGTGACGCTTAAGGCACTATTTAATAATCCTCTTGCTTCTTCAAAGGTATCTTGATTTAGCTTGATTTTAGCATTTTCTATTAAATCTTCAATTTGAGCAGAATAAATGTTATTAATAAAATTCTTTAATTCCTCCGTTTGTTGACTTTCTTCATCACCATATGCAACAGATTTAGCAATACTCAGAGCAGAATAGATATCACCGATAGCTTCTTCAAAATTCTTATTCTGTACCATTTCATTTGCTTTTTCTTTTCGAGTATTGATTCCTTTTGAACATGTTTGATTCAATTCGACTTGAATTCTTGTTATTAATTTTTCCTTTAAATCGGAGTCTACCAATTTATTTGCTAAATCCAAGGCGTTAACAAAATATTGAATTGCATCACTTACCATTTTCGTTGATTTTTCAAAATCCTCATTTTTAATGATCTCCATCCCTTTCTGAAATAAATTATTAATCTCTTTCTCGAAAACGGGATAGAATATTTTATTTGCTTTTTGAATTTGTCGTTGCTTTTGTTCAGTTTCCTCCATGGAATCAATAATTTCCTTGGTTTCTTTTAATGACTGCGTGAGATCTATCAAGCTCCCTTGATCTAAAAAAGGTTGAGATTTATTAATTATGGATTCTATCTGTAGGGCATGAATCTCATTAATTTTCTTTTTTAACTTCAATGAAAATTCCTCCTTCCTGCTTGAACCAATTAATTCATCTAAAGATGAAAAATTTTCCTTGAGTAACTTTAGAGCCTCGTCTTTTTTGCTCTCTCCTACTAATGCATTCGCGGTTATGGAAATTTCATCAATTTTGGCTTGATATGTATGATCTACCAATTCTTGAATTTGATTTAATATGTCTCTCTTGGTTTCTGAATCAGCCACTTCTTCAACCTGAATCTTAGTCTCTTTTAAAAGAGATTTCACTTCCTCTAACTCATTTTGTTCCAAAAATTTAGAGGCCTTATCTAGGACAAGCCTGAATTTATTAAGATTTACTAAATTTTCTATGTTGCGGATAAAATTGTCTTTAATCTCATCATTTTTAATGTTTTTCGCAACTTCTAAAGCATCATAAAGACGAGTATTTGCTTCTTCTAATTGATCTTGTTTCATTAATTCTTTTGCTTGAAGAATGATATTATTAATTTTATCAGAGTAGAGAGCTATAATTTCCATTTCTAACTTACTAACTTGATCTTCAATGAATTCAAGATCTTTAAATTCCGATTGAATTAGATTTATTGCCTCTTCGAATTTTGTAATAGAGAGATCAAAATTATTCTGATGTCTTAGCTCATATGCTTCATTTATAAGGGATTCCATTACTTTCACACTGGATGATTTTTTCTTAAACATGGTATTTCACTCCTCCATAATTAAAAATAAATTACTACTAATTTAACAATATATAATAACTAATTTTATAAATATTAACCATTTAGAAAATAAACACTTTTTTTTCATTTTATTTTTAAGAATTAATTCTTAAATGTGGGAGTAAATTAAGTATTCTTCTTTTTTACTCTTGAATGATTGAATAGCAAATATTATTCTTCAAAAGTGATGTGGATTCTTATTATGTCGTCTTTTGTTTAATACAATTCATTTTTAACTAGCTTTAAACCAAGACTTTTTCATTTCAAATTCAATTAAACATTGCTCAAGAGACTTTAACATCAATATCCATTAAAACGAGATTTTAAAACCAGTAAGATATTACATAAATCACCTTAAATTTTTTATCAATTTCAAACTATCAATTAGTAGAAATGAAAAAGAAAAAACTGTTTTTTGGCGGGCCCATACTCACAATGGATAAGAAATTGCAAGGAGTTGGTGCTGTGGGTGTAATTGACGAACAAATAATTGCAGTTGGGGATTTAGAATCTGTAAAGCGAACGTTAGGTGGCGATTTTGAATCAATAGATTTGAAAGGCAATGTCTTAATGCCTGGTTTCATTGATTGTCATATTCATCCTCTATTCTTTTTATTTTTCTTGGTTAATCCTATACTATCGAATGTGAAAAGTTTAGAACAATTAAAGAAATTATTATCTGAAGAAACAAGTAAGAAAGAAAAAGGTGCCTTTATCTTAGGATTAAGTTTGAAGGAAGAGAATTTTGATAAACCCACCTTACCCACTCGCTGGGATTTAGATGAGGCGTGTCCTGATAATCCTGTTTTTTTATTACGGTATGATGGACATATCGGCATTGCAAATACTAAGGCATTAGAATGGGCGGGTGTGACCGAAGATACAGTATCACCAGAAGGAGGAGAAATTAGAAAGGATGAAAATGGAAAAATAAATGGTATTTTTTCCGAGAATGCAATGCAATTAATAATTTCAAAATATAAACCATCTTTGGATGCTATTTATAATGTAGCAGAAAAAGGATTTAAAATTCTTGCAGAACAAGGCATTACCACCCTTCATGGGATAATGCAGGGAGAACCTGGTGGTGAAGTCGGAGATTTGGGTGCCATTGAATTATCCGTTTTTGAAAAAGTTCAAGATAACATCCTTCAAAACTGGTATATTTTACTCTCCACGCGATTCCCAAACAAACTTAAGCGAAAGAAGAAACCTCCCTTAGATTTCGGAAAAGAGGACAGTCAATTTAAATTAGGTTGCTTGAAATTATTCTTGGATGGAACCTTTGGAGCTCAAACAGCTTGCATGTATGAACCTTTCACGGATGACCCCCAAAAATGTGGATTCTGCGTGGTGGATTTGGAGGAGATTTATCAAAAAATGAAAGTAGCTCACGATTTAGGTTTCCAAATTGGGATTCATGTAATAGGGGATAAAGGAAATAGGATAGCGGTAAATTTGTTTAAGCGATTACTTGAGGAATCTCCAAGAACGGATCATAGACACAGAATTGAGCACGCAAGCATGCTTACTGACGATATAATCAGAGATATGAAAGAATTAGGGATTATTGCATCTTGTCAACCATCATTTATTAATTCAGAATATACTTGGTTGGAAAAAAGATTAGGAAAAGAACGTTGCAAATATACCTATCCTATGAAATCCATAATTGATGCAGGAGTTACTCTCATATCTGGATCGGATTGTCCTGTGGAATCCCCCTCCGTTATTATGGGATTACACGCTTTAGTTACTCGGAATGGTTTTGTTCCTGAGCAATGTATTTCTATTGAAGAGGCATTAAAAACTTATACCATTAACGCAGCATTCGCCAGTTTTGAAGAAAATCTAAAGGGGTCCATTGGAGAAGGAAAATTAGCTGATTTCGTAATTTTAGATAAAAATCTTCTAGAAGTGCCAAATAATGAAATAAAGAACATACAAGTTCTAGAAACCATCATTCGAGGAAAAACAGTGTATAAAAAAAATTAATTATTTTGTAAATCAAATACTTATAATTTAATTTTCTTTTGTGTTAAATATGGAACTATTTAATTATCATTCATACCTGTATTATAATCATCCAAATTAAAATTAGGTTTATTTTAATCTGATTAGTGAGGTAAATCATAAAATGATTAATAAAAAAATATTTCACAATGGTATAATTTTAAGCATGACGACTTCCAATCTGGCGAATTCAATAATTGAAGCTGTAGGGATCGTAGATGAAAAAATTGAGGCAACGGGTAGTTTAAAAGAAGTCCAAAATCAAATGGGAGAAAATACTGAACTCATTGACTTAAAAGGGGCATGCATGCTTCCCGGATTTTCAGATTGTCATATCCATCCCGTGGGCTCTCTTTTTTATTTCATTTTTCCCGATCTGGCTGAAGTAAAAAGTATAGATGAATTAAAAACCGTCTTAAAAAAATCTGCGCAACAAAAAAAACCCGATGAGTTAATATTGGGATTAAACTTCAATGAACAGAATTTTAATCCTCCAGTTCTTCCCACGCGTTGGGATTTAGATGAAGCTGTTATGGATAACCCCTGTGGAATCTTAAGAACCGATGGACATTTAATCGTTATAAATAGTAAAGCCTTGAAGGCATTTGGAATAAATGAAAATACACCTGTCCCAGAAGGTGGAGAAATTCAGAAAAATAAGGAGGGCAAGATAACAGGAATCTTAACGGAAAATGCAACCAATCTCGTCATGAATAGTATCCCACCTCCCGATTCTGAGACCACGAATGCTGCTGCATTAAAGTTTTCCCAAAGCTTGGCAGAGAAGGGCATTACATCTGTTCACGGACTTATTGAACTAGATCATGAAGGTGGAGTGGAAAATCTTGGCGGAATTTCGATCCCGATCATGAAATTAGTTAAGGATAAAATCTTTCAAAACTATTATTTCATGGTATATACTCAAACTCCTAAAAAACTTAACAGATTAAGAAAATCAGCATTGCATGACAAGGAGGAAGAGGGAAAGTATAAAGTAGGTGCGTTAAAATCATGGTTTGATGGAACTTATGGGTCTGCTTCGGCTTTGATGTATGAGAATTTCACGGATCTACCAGAAAAGAATGGATTTTTGGTGGTGGATAAAAACGTGCTTTATGAAAGAATGGTGGAAGCCCATAATCTTGGTTATCAAATCGCGATACACAGTATTGGAGATAAAGCAAACCGCATGTTAGTGGACATGTATAAAAAACTTTTAAAGGATTATCCTCGTGAGGATCATCGCCATAGAATCGAACATTGCAGCTCGTTAATGGACGATGTCATTAAGGACATGAAGGAATTAGGGATTATTGCTTCTTGTCAACCTTCCTTTCTTAATTCCGAATACAAATGGCTCGAAAGAAGGATAGGGAAAGAACGGAGCAAGCAGGCTTATCCCTATAAATCTTTAATTTCTGAGGGGGTTATAGTCGCGGCAGGCTCCGATTGTCCCGTTGAAGACCCTGATCCCATTAAGGGACTTCATGCATTGGTTACTCGTAATGGATTTGTTCCCGAGCAATGTATTCCAATAGAAGAAGCATTAAAATTCTATACTATTAATGCAGCATTTGCTTGTTTTCAAGAAAAAGTACGAGGAACGATTGAACTTGGAAAAATGGCTGATTTTGTCATTCTTGACAGGAATCCACTTACAACACCTCCTAATGAAGTGAAAAACATCCAAATTCTTTCCACTATCATCAAAGGTGAAGTGGTTTTTCAAAGAGATAAAAAGTAAAAACCTTTCTCGCGGTTTTTTCCTTATTTTTCTAATTTGAAGAGAAAAATATTTTAAATATTAAATGAATACTAATTCAAGAATTAAATGATTTAATTGAAAAAAGTGGATGGTCTAAATGAGTGAAAAAAAGATTTTTTATGGTAGGTCCATTCTCACGATGAATGAAGTGGCTCCTTTAGTAGAAAGCATCGGGATCGAAGGAGAGAAAATAATCGCCGTTGGTAAGATTGAAGATGTAAAAAATATAATGGGAAAAGATTATGAACTTGTTGATCTTGAAGGAAATACGTTATTACCTGGATTTACTGATTCTCACTGTCATCCTATTGGGTATGTATTATTTCAAATCGTCCTTTATTTGCGCGGACTTCAAAGTTATGAAGAATTTTTAATTAGGATGAAAGAAGCCGCCGAGCAACGACCGCCGGGAGAATTGATTTTTGGTGTAGCATATGATGAACTTAAATTTAAAGACCCTAAGGATAAAAAATTACCTAATCGCTGGGATCTAGATAAAGCTTGTCCGGATAATCCTGCTTTTATTTTGCGGTTTGACGGGCATTGTGGTGTGGCAAATAGTAAAGCATTAGCAGACGCTGGCATTGATAAAACCTCAATCCCACCTGAAGGGAGCGAATATCGAAAGAATGATAAGGGAGAATTAACGGGAGTGGTGACCGAACAAGCAGTCCGCGTCTTTATGGGAAAATTTGCAATCCCCAGCATGGATCAAATAAGCCTGGCGGCAAGAAAAGCGTTTTCAAGCTTAGCCGAAAAAGGGATCACTTCCCTTCATGGCGTTATTAGTTTAGGTGCGGGAGGAGAATTTGACGAAATTGGAGCAATAGAGATTCCAATAATGAAATCTATCCAAAATTTAATTCTACAAAATTGGTATAGTCTTGTAATTTCAAAATCAGCGAAAAAAATCAAAAAAATTAAAAAACTCCCATTGGATGGGGGCAAAAAAGAGAGCAAATTCAGGGTGGAAGCGCAAAAATTATTTATAGATGGATCTTTAGGTGCCAGCACGGCTTGGATGCTCGAACCATATACGGATAATCCGAATTCTTCTGGTCTCTGCGTTTATAATGATATAGAAACCTTATACAAGGAAATGAAGGAAGGGCATAATCTTGGATTTCAATTAGCTATACATAGTATCGGCGATCGAGGATGTCGGGTTTTAGTTGATTTATATAAAAAATTGTTAATGGAATATCCTCGTGAGAACCATCGCCACAGAATTGAACATGCTTCTGTATTAACCCCTGATACAATTCAAGATATGAAAGATTTACAATTAATTGCCTCGATTCAACCTCCTTTTATCACCACGGATTCTGCACTTGCAGATTATCGCCTAGGAAAAGAACGCTCGAAACGGGCTTATCCCATTAAGTCCTTATTAGATGCTGGCGTTCTCATAGCCTCAGGCTCAGATTGCCCCGTAGAAGATCCCAGTCCTATACTGGGTCTATATGCATTATGTACACGTGGGGGATTTATACCCGAGCAGTGCATTTCCATTCAAGACGCCTTGAAATCTTATACAATTAATGCAGCATATGCCGCTTTTGAAGAGGATATTAAAGGGAGTATTGAAGTGGGAAAATTTGCGGATTTGGTTATTTTGGATAAAAACCCAATAGAAGTTGCTAAAACTTCTGCGGAAAATTTAAAAGACATCCAGGTGCTCGAGACAATCATAAGAGGAAAAACAGTATTTAAAAAATAGCGCTTATAGCTTGATTTTATAAAGCTACTTGTCGCTTTTTGTTAGGAAAATGAATGATGTAAAATCTCGTTATAATGTGATTAAGTATAAAGATTACTTATACATAATTCAAGAAAGTATAACGGATATTCATCCCGTATACAAAAATAGCCCCTTAAACTTGTATCTTCTACTCGGTTCCCAAAAAGCGCTCCTTATTGATACGGGATGTAGAATTGAACCCTTAAAGTCAATAGTGGATAAATTAATTGGAGAGAAAGAATTGATGGTTTTAAATACTCACGCACATTGGGACCACGTGCTGGGAAACATGGATTTTAAGGAAGTATTCATCCATGCAAATGATTCTCATGTAATTTCTAAACCTTATAATGTCTCTTTTTTGAAAGACTCCCCTTATGATACCATAAAGACCCATGAAAAGTTTAATTTTTTAATTCCACCTGCAAAAAAGATTCGAATTTTACAAGATGGGGATACATTTAATTTAGGGGATCTTATCGTCAGAGTAATTCACGCTCCCGGTCATTCACCCGGTTCTATTTGCCTTTATACTAATAAAAATGAGCTTTTCACCGGTGATGTGGCATATTATGGGGAACATTTTCTGCCTAAAAGAGAAGATTTCCCCATCGTATTAAATACTTTGGAGAAATTAATCAAAATATGCACAGCTAATGAAAAATTCTCACTTTTTCCCTCTCATACCAAAACGCCCTGCGATAGGGAACTTTTAATGGCTCTCAAAGAAGGGATTGAAAAAATTGATAATCTTTGGGATGCTAGAAAGAGACATGCCTTTTTCCCTGCATATGAGATAAAAGATGATAAATTCACCTATTATATCTCTCTATTTTAGCTATTTTAATCCGTGAAATAAAGGTGTTCATCAAATCCCGTTTCAGCAATTAAATCTTGCCCTAATTTTTGAATGGCTTTCTTGGAAGGATTGACTAAAATCTTATTTGAGATATTGACTACCTTTTCTAGTTTAGAATCAGAAAAATCTTTAATGATATTATCATAGCGGGAAAAATCTATGCCGGCAGTATAGACCCCCGTGCTACCTTGGCGTGCTGCTGATGAAACTTGCCAATGTTCTACTTTTAATTCTATCTTTGAAAGGAGGAAACTATTCGCGAACCAATCTAAATATAATGATATTCTATCCGCTTTTCTTTTAGTATCGGTTAACATCTTAAAAGCTCTATTTAATCGGTCGGGATGCATTTGACGGAAAACTTTTTCTTGATTTTCATTCATGGCATCTTTCACTATTTTTTTGATTTTTTCCACGATTTCTTCCACCTTTTGATTTCTTTCTTCATCTCCTTCGGATTGAATGGACGCAATATGACGGCTAATAGCTTCTTCTTTCTTGCCCTCATCAACCGGGGTTGATGTTTCAGAATTAACATTCCTCTGTTGTAGTTCAGGAGGTAGGCTCATTATTTCTTTTCTTGGAGCGCTAAAGAGTGAATCGATGGTTTCTGGGTTTTTTTTAGCAGCTTCGACCTTTACTTTTATTTCCTCATCAGAATATCCCATCTCCTTGAGATAATATTCTGCAGATGTGAGTTGGTTTAATAATGCATCTTGAGAAGTATATCCCGAACCTCCAAATTCTTGATGTAATTGCTCATCGCCTAAAATGCTTATTTTTTCTTCGGTAATATCATCAAAAGGCATTGAATTTAACTTATCCAGCACGTACTCCATCTGATTGGGAGTAAAATAACTTAAAGCTCCCATGGGACCAATCAGTAGGGACAGTTTCTCAAGTTTTTTCAGGTTCTCTTCGAGGTGGATTTTATCTTCGTTGATTACTTTTAAAATGAAGTAAGTTAATAAGTATTTATTAAATCCCGCTGCAATCTTTAGACTATTTTCATCTATTGCATTTAAAATTGGTCTTAATTTATCTTCTTGAAATTCTGGCTTATCATTAAGCTTAAAAATCAATATATTTTCAAAAATAAAATCTATATAGTCTTGAGATGTCATGTTCTAATTCTTATTTTCATAATATAATTATCAAGATTTATTCTTTTTTCTTCTATGATATATTTTTGCCATGGCTCTGGCTAATTCCATTTGCTCCCTGGTCTCCAAGCAGCATTTTCTTATTTTTCTGATCCATTGAACAGGATCCATGTTTTTAGGGATATAATTATTAAAAGCAGCCCAAATCACGATTAATGTCCCGGTTCTTCCACAACCTGCAACACAATGCACGACCATCGGCTCATTTTTCTCTGAATGATCATCGGTAATATCGAGGAATTCTTGTACTTGTTCATCCGTAGGATTTCCATAATCTGGGATACGTATATGATAATATTTAAATTTGGGAGGGATACTATTCCTATTATCGAATTCAGAACAATTGATGATGACTTTTATACCCTCTTGCCTATAGATATCAAATACATCTTCATCAGGCCACCAACTCGCCGCCATTTTATTCTTGACGATCCAATTAAAGGGAGATGCTCTTTCTGGCATTCCACCTTCGGGCCAATACCAAGGACGTACCATTTTATTATAATATCTTTTTAATAAGAGTTATATTTTAAGAAAATACTTTAAATTAATTCTTTAAATTAATTATCCGTTATCCTTTTTAGGATAAATGGGTTCAATTATATTGATTACTCCCGATGGGTAAAAATTTATTTTCTGTTAATTTGAAATTAGCCAAAACTAAAAAAAATTATTCTTCTTTTTCTTTGATAGATAGTCCTAATGTATCAGTAATAACTTTAAGTGGTGGTTTAAATTTCCCAAATAAATAAAACAAGTTATTCGGTTCTAATAATAGATAATTTCCACTTACATGATGGAAATGAACATTATGCTATCACTGGATTTCCTACAAAAAGAACTCGCCAGGGAATTTGCGCGACGATGGGTAAGAGATTCTCTCGAAGAAATGAGAATAGAAGGGAGATCAGAGGAAGAGTTGAAAAATTACTGGCAGCTATTTGGTGAGGATGCGATTGTTTTAGAAACTAATTATTGTGGAAGTAGTGAATTAAATTTCTTTATTAAAACTCCCGCTACCCCTGAAGAACGAGATTGGAAAATAATTAAAAAGGAAGCAGGAATTAAATAATTTATTTAAAATTAAGACTAATTAATGACTTTTAAGCCATCGAGGAGATGCATTATTACATTCTGAATAAGGAATAGCAATCCTTTCTGATGGCATGCTCAATTTTTCTGTAAAATATTTAATTTATCCGTGAGTTTTTTTGAAGTTATCCTCA
>CAYLZE010000055.1:11069-31908 GCA_964388035.1 uncultured archaeon | reverse complement strand
TTTCTCCCATTTGGGTTGATTGTATCTAATCTCAATTATTCTTAACTCGATTCGCTTATTCAGAGAAGTTAGACACTAAGAGGAAAATATTTAAATAACAAGATATCTCAAATAATTTTAACAATGTTAAGTTAACATTGTTCAAGTAAGTTTTTAAAAAACACAATTTCCAAGAATCATGCCTAAAGCTAAGAGAAGTGAGGAAGAAATTATCGATGCTAGAGAGCACATCCTTGAAGAAGCTTTAAATATCATCATTCAAAAAGGATTCGATAAGTTTCCCATGAGAAAGCTTGCCAAGCGATTAGACATGACTGCCGCTAATCTCTATAATTATTTTAGAAACAAGGAAGAGCTATACCTGCATTTGGACTTAATAGGATATAGAAAATTGCATGAAATGTTATTAGGAGCAGTAGATAAGCAAAAAAACATTTTAGAAAAATTAAGAGCATTGTTTCAAGCTTACATCGAATTTGGATTGAAATTCCCGCATCAATATGACATGATGTTTAATAGATTCACCCCCTCATCAATAGATTACCGCGGAACAGAAACCGAGCAATTTGCTAAGAATCAAGTGGGAGAAGCTATAAAAAATTGGTCATTAGCCCATCATTTTCTTTCTCTATTTATACAAAATAATCCAAAACTAAAAGGAAAGGATTCCAAAATCTTAGCATTAAGAATATGGTGTGAACTCCATGGCGTAATTTCATTATATAACAGTAATATCCTTCAAGATCTTGAATTAAGTGAGATCGATGGAATCAATCGAGATCCAAGACAAATGATCGATGAAATATTAGATCAAATCCTCGGTAGCTTACAAAATGGAAGTATCTAGTTTTTTAAAAACGTGAGAAAAATAATGCAATTATTAAAAAAATATAAAATGGTAAGAATAAAATGGTGAAAGTGAATGGGGCCCAGCTTATCGTTCGGGCCTTAAGTAATCAAGGAGTAAAAGTAATTTGGACGCTCTGTGGAGATAATGACTTGATTTATAATTATTGTACTGATGACGCTTGTACTGAAACGGGAATTGATTTAATAGATTTCCGTCATGAGCAAGCCACGGGACACGCTGCCATGGGATATTACCTTGCCACGGGAAAGGTCGGTGTATGTTCTGTTCAGTCGGGACCGGGCGTGACCGATTTATTTCCTGCAATTCCCATAGCTCATGATGCCAGCATTCCATTGGTTGCAATCTGTACTTCCACTTCGGTGATGAGTTTCGAGAAATTAGCCATGAATGAAATTGATGTTGCTCCTGCCTTCCGTCCCATTACAAAATGGACGGGGTACTGTTATGAAACCGCGCGATTACCCGAATACGTGAACATGGCTTTTCGAATAGCTAGCACGGGGCGTCCTGGACCCGTTCTATTATTGGTCCCTGTAGATGTGATGGTTAAAGAATGTGATGATCAATTAGAAATAGTGCAGCAAGCTTTCCAACCCGTGGAAAAATTGCGCGCCATGAAAGGACCCTATGGAAACCAAGAATTGGTTAATCAAGCTTTTGAACTACTGAAAAATGCAGAATGTCCTTTGATAATTGCCGGTACTGGGGCAGGTTTTTCGGAGGCAAATGATGTTTTATTAAAATTCGCAGAAAAAACACAAATCCCCGTGGGAGTATGGGGTTTTGGATTAGGTTCCTTTCCCCCCGATCATCCTCTCTATTTCGGCTTAGCCAGTCCCATGGATGGTCCAGGAACGGTCTTGCTCCAAAAAATTGATGTTGTTTTATTATTGGGAGTGAGAATCAATGAACTTTGTAATTTTGGTTACATGCCTTTTCTTAAAGATGAAGCTAAAATTATTCAAGTAGATATTAAGCCTGAAGAAATAGGCAGGAATAGAGCAATCGATGTCCCTATTATCGGAGACGTTAAAGGCGTTTTAACTCAATTGAATGAACTTGCTCTCAATAGCAGTTCAGCAATTAAGGATCGAAGTTTATGGTTAGAGGCAATTCATGACCAATTAAGTAAATTTAAAGAGCGCATAGATAAAGAGGGGTCATCCGATAAAATTCCAATCCAACCGCAAAGGCTGGTTAAGGAGATTGGAGAATTCATGGGGGATGACGATTATATTATTTTAGATGGAGGGGATACGACCGTTTGGGGATTAACTTACTTGTTTTTAAAAGCTAAATTTCCCAAATCCTTATATTTCGCCGGGAGTCTTGGTATTCAGCATCTGGGAGGAGGAGTTCCTTGTGCAATAGCAACAAAATATGCTCATCCGGACAAAAAAGTACTGGTTCTGACGGGTGATGGTAGCTTTTTGTTTAACGGCAAAGAAATTGATACAGCACGCAGGCATGACTTGCCTATTGTTACAGTCATTAGCAATGATCGATTATGGGGAATGGTTGCACGTGTTCAGAAGTTAGCACATGGAAAAAAAGCATTTGGCTTGGCATCTTCTCTGAGTGATGATACCCGCTATGATAAATATGCAGAAGCTTTTAACTGCTATGGAGAGTTAGTGACCGATCCCAATGAAATTAAACCCGCACTCCAGCGCGCTTTCGATTCAGGAATCCCTGCCGTCATAGACGCGAGAGTAAATCCAAAAGTGAATACGGTCATGGATTATTTGGCAGCGGGAGCCTATAAACCCTCAGCATATGAAAGAGAGATAAGAAAGAAAGCGGAAGAAGTCGTATTAGAGCTTTCTAAAAAAATTTAAGGGGATAGATCATGCTAGGTGCCCAATATAAGGGAAAAAAGACCATTGACCTTGTAGAATTACCCAAGCCCGCTCCTAAAGAAGGAGAAGTGTTGGTCAAGGTAAAATATGCGGGTATCTGTGGATCTGACCTTGAAGCGTATAAGACGGGTTTATATCCGGCTCACGTGGTGTTAGGGCATGAAATCATGGGGTATATCGAAGAATTAGGTCCGGGGGTAAAAAAGTGGAAAAAAGGGGATCGAGTTACGATCTTTCCTTCCATTCATTGTGAGAAATGCTGGTATTGCAAACAGGGTCTCTCCAATATTTGCATGTACGAGGATGCCATTGGAATTGGAGAAAATGGAGGATTTGCTGAATACGTGTTAGTTTCTGATCATCATCTAGTAGCTTTACCGGATTCAATCCCAGATAAATATGGAACGGTGTTTGACCAAATTGGTACTCCCTTATTATCTTTGAGAGAAATAAATTTTGTTGCAGGAGCTTCCACGGCAGTTTTAGGAATGGGAACGATGGGCTTATTCATGCTCCAAGTATTGAAAATAGCTGGTGCCAGAACTATTGCGGTATTAGAAAGAAATCCACATCGACTGGAAGTTGCCAAAAAATTTGAACCCGATTTGACTTTAGATAAATTAACTTTAACTAAAATAAAGCGCTCTAATAAACGAGGAGTTTCGGGAGTAGATTATGTTTTCGAGTGTTCAGGAGTCCCCACCTTGGTGAATGCTGCTCTTGATGTGGTCCGCAAGGGAGGAACAATCGTTCAAGTAGGATTATGGGATAAACCCGTGGAAATTAACCTTTTAAAATATGTCATGAACCAAAATCGAATTCAAGGGGTATATGGTTATCTCAAGGAAGATTTTGAATTCGCCGTGGAATTAGTAGCTAAAAAGTTGATTAATCCCGATCCAATCGTGACAAAAATAATCCCCCTGCAAGACATTGTCGAAGAAGGATTTGAATGTGCAATTAATCCCGAAACAAAGGATATCAAAATCTTGGTGGAACCTTAGGAAATAAATATCGCTAGACTCTTATAAATCAAGAGTTATATTATTATTTAATTATCTTTTTTTTTAAATCCTTTAATGTTTAAAACTCATCGATCATTTAAGCATGGATTTTAAAATTTCGCCTTCATTCTCCCTTAAAACGCCAATAAACTTAATAATATTACTTTGAAGACTTATATTGGATTAATTCACCATGTAGAATCAGCCCAATTAGAATTGTTTTGTTTCCTGAAATAATATTCAAAATGATTTATTAAATGTTTCAAGTCATTCCATGACTTTCTAATGATATATTCGGTCACTCTTATCCATGCTTATACTTTCCCAATAAGGCTAGAATAATCATTTTCTACTTTAAGTTGGTCCAACATTACTGCCACTCCTCCTCTGTGATGCGTTTCGTGATTGAAAAGGTGTAATATAATATGCCATGTTATAAATTCAAATGTACCATGACGTCGTTCGAGTTTTAGAACTTCTTTAAATTGACTGGGATTAATTGAATTAACTAATCTTTCTAATAGCTCATCTACCTCTGCACGGACAGTTTTATATTCATCTAAGGTTTTCCAATGGAGCTGATCTGGGGGGGAAGGTGCGCTAGAATATCGTTCTAAAAGGGAGGGTATAAAACTCAAACTTGAAAGATGAGTTCCCAAAGTACGCATCCAGTCGATATCCGCCATCATCGAATGATTCAAGAGACCTAAAATAGATCCGTAGTAGGACCCAAGATTTTCTGTCAACTTTTTTGGATCCACCTTTTCTAATACCTTTATCATCTGCTGATTTGTAAGTTTATTATACTTGGCAAGGACTTTAAATACTTCCGTAATATCAATACTCATTATCATCTATCTTTTTTCTAAAAATTATTAATAAATCGAATTTCTGATAATTCTTTACTATATTTTAGGGTGAATAAATATTTAATCCACCGACTTATTATTTATAAAGCCAAATTCCGATTTTATTGAAAATTAAATCTCTTGCCAAATTAAGGTCAAAATAGAACTGCATTTCAATAATGAAATTATTTTCTTGTTAAAATAGGCTTAAGTAAGTTCTTGAGAAAAAATTAAATTATAATTGCAATGATGTTTGGCAAAAAACACTATAAACATGTATTAATACTTTATTATGAAAGAGAGAGAATGGAATTAAAAAAAGATAAATTTAACACACCATTTTTTTCATTATCTAAAAACTTTTCAACGAAAACCATAAACTTAAATAACAATGAATTTTTTTATGAAAGACTTACCCCATTAATCACTTTTTTTCTGAACATTATTCATTCATTCCTAAAATTTTAATAGGAATTTATATTATTTTTTATTAAACATTAATATTTTGTTCAAAAAATCATAACACCAACGTTAAAGATGCCCTCGTCAAAAGCTACGAGATATGAGATGGATTCTGCTATTATTAGCAAGGATGATATGAATAAGCTCTATGAGCTAAATAATGACAAGGTATTAAGAATTGTGGATGAATACATTCAGTTATGTAAACCGAGTAAAGTCACGGTGATAACCGATTCACCCAAAGATATTGAATATATTAGACAGCGTGCCCTAGAAGAACAAGAGGAAATGCCTTTAAAATTGGAAGGCTCTACGATCCATTACGATTCGTATGAAGACCAAGCAAGAGACAAAGAGAACACGAAAACTTTAATTCCGAAAGGGGAATATGCCTCTCCGTGGATTAATACCATCGATAGGGGGGAGGGACTAAAAGAAATCATGAGCATAATGGATGGAGCCATGAAAGGCAAAGAATGTGTGGTGAGGTTCTTTTGTTTAGGACCGAAAAACTCGAAATTTACAATCTGTGCCCTACAACTCACGGATTCCCTTTATGTGGCTCATAGCGAGGACCTCCTATATCGCGCTGGCTATGAAGAATTTAAAAAATTAAATGGTTCCGAACAATTTTATTATCTCGTGCATTCTGCAGGTGAATTAATAGGAAATCCCCCCGTAACAAAAAATATCGACCAAAGAAGGATCTACATGGATCTCAAAGAAAACAGAGTTTTAACCGTTAATAATCAATATGCGGGAAATTCATTGGGATTAAAAAAGCTTGCCTTGCGGCTAGCAATAAACCAAGCAAATAATGAAGATTGGCTAACGGAACACATGTTCATAATGGGTGTGCATCCAGAAGGTAAAAATCGCGTTTCATATTTTTGTGGTGCTTATCCAAGTGCGTGCGGTAAAACTTCTACCGCAATGATTCCTGGACAAACCATTGTAGGCGATGATATAGCTTATTTGCGCATTTGGAGTGATGGGCATGCCCATGCTGTTAACATTGAATGTGGAATATTTGGTATCATAAAAGATGTAAATGCAGAAGACGATCCCATTATATATGAAGCGCTTACCACTCCCAGAGAAATGATTTTTTCTAACGTATTAATTAATGAGGGACATCCTTATTGGTTAGGAATGGGCATCGACACTCCAAAAGATGGATTCAATCATTCAGGGAACTGGAATGAAGGGAAAAAGGATAAGAATGGAAAAGAAATCCCTTTAGCTCATCCCAATGCAAGATATACCATCCGAATAAGTGAATTATCCAATGCAGATCCTAATTTGAATAATCCCGAGGGCGTTCCTTTGCATGGCATTTTTTATGGGGGAAGAGATTCCGATACCATGGTACCCATTATTGAAAGCTTTAATTGGGAACACGGTATTTTCTTGGGAGCCTCCATTGAATCTGAAACCACCACCGCAACCTTAGGAAAAGCGGGAGTGAGATCTGCAAATCCCATGGCAAACTTGGATTTCATGGTCGTTCCCTTGAGTAAATATTTGAAAAACCACCAAAAACTTGGTAACGCCTTGAAATATCCTCCTAAAGTTTTTGCCACGAACTATTTTCTCAAAAATGAAAAGGGAAAATATATCACGGGCATGATGGATAAAAAGGTGTGGCTCTTATGGGCAGAAGGACGAGCTCATGATGATTTTAAAGCGATTAACTCCCCTATCGGATTCTTACCATTATTTGATGATTTGAAGCATTTGTTTAAGACTATCTTGAATAAAGAGTATTCCAAAGAAGATTATGTGGCTCAATTTTCCATTCGATGCGATAAACTTTTAGAGAAACTAAACCGGATCGAGAAATTGTTTAAGAAAGAGGAAGAAACTCCTGAATTCTTTTGGAATCTTTTAAATGATCAAAGAGCACGATTAGTAAGCTTACAGAGTAAATACAGAAAAAGCACAATATCCCCTTTCGATTTTTATTAATTCCTTATTCTACCATATTAAAATATAGTGCTCGTGCTTCAAGAAAGGAACTTTTATCTAATTAAATTAAAATCAAATTAAATTAGGAAAAGAACCTTACCTTCCTAGTTCCAAATCATATTGCTAAATCAAGTTTTTAAGACCTTCCCTAACCTTATAACGCCGATTACTTCGATCGACTTCTAATCCTTTAACATCTTGGCTCTAACCGTTAATAGTTATGCTACTCTTCTCATCGTTATCCAAAAGGTTTAACAAAATAATAAGATGATCAAAATTAGAACATTAATTCATGAAATTAAAGTTAAAAATAGTTTGGAATTAATAACAACTTTAGGAATAAAGACCATTAAATTAGCTTTGGACGAAGCAGGTATCTCCGACCAAGAAGTTACACATATCGGAGCTAACCCCTATTATTAGGTCAAATTTTTAAGACCTTCCCTAACCTTATAACGTCGCTTGATTCGGTCAATCTCAATGAAGCGCTTGACTTCCATGTTATTCAAAAAATCTCGCATTTGGGTCTTATTTTTTTCCAATTTTTTTGCTAATCCTTTTACATCATTTTCGTAATTTCGTAGAATTTCAAGAAGGCTTGCATAATTATCATAAATCATGTTTATGAGATGCTTCATGGACTTATGAATATTCAATTTAGTTTTCGTGCTGGAGGGAAAAATTACGGAATTATGGGGTAAGGAATTTTGTGCTCTAATCACTTCCGGGCTTCTAGCACCTTTTATATCTTGCTTATTTGCCAAGAAAACGATAGGGGTATTCGTTTCAATCATTTTTCTTAAAGCATTCAAGATTACGATTGCATCTTTATCTTTGTCAGGATTGGCAGCATCGAATATGAAAACTATTCCATCGGCTCCTTGGGTAATAACGTCGCGCATGACCGAAAAATGTAACAGACCCGGCGTGCCAAATAAATGAACTTCAAATCCATTTAGCTTGATATTACCCATGTCCATGGCTACCGTTATTTTACAGTTATATCTTCTGCTTTCCGCTTCAATATTTAAGGCATTAGGATCGAGAAGTTTAATATAGCTGGATTTTCCCGCTTGTAGGGGGCCACTAATCACGACTTTCAATTTTTTTCAAACCCGTGAGCTTAGAATACCAAACTAATTTTACTATATTAAAAAAATCGCGTTATGAGTATATAAATCAATGTATTATGCAATTGTACATTTAACTTATAATTTCGTTTTTAGATCCAAAAAATCCCCATTCGCGTTATTTCTGAACGAAAGACAGCGAATTTGATACTTAATTTGATGATCTTTTTCTTATAACTATTATTCCCTCGCGGTTAAGATATAAAAATAGGACTTCTTTTTCTCTTGTAATCTATAAAAAAAATAAATTTATAATCAAAACTCTTTTATATATTTGTATTTTAAATGAAATAGGTGGATTGTCATGCCTGTAGAAAATGGCGATATTATTAAATTACAATTTAAAATAACCTTGGAAGATGGTACAATTTTTGATTCTTCTGATATGCGAGGCGGTCCGATCAAAGTACAAGTTGGAACGAGACAGGTTTTAAAAAGCTTGGATGAGTCTTTAATTGGAATGGAAGTCGGAGAGGAAAAACAGCTAATTCTTCCCCCAGAAAAAGCATATGGAGAGTTTGATCCCCTCTTGCTAGAAAAAATCCCAATCTCTCAAATAGCCCAAGACCACAATCTAAAAATAGGGAACCAGATTGAAGTTATAGGGCCGAATGGTATGGGTTCACCCGGTTGGATCCGATTAATCGATGAAGATTTCGTGATCGTGGATATGAACCATCCGGGGGCGGGAAAGACGCTTACTTTTACTTTAAAAGTGATAGAAAAAGGATTGGACCCCGAACCCGTGGTTAATCCGTTTATTTTTGGATGTGACGGAGCATGTGAGCATCATGAGTAATTTTTCTAAGGTTGAACTCTAAAATAAAGAGAAATGGATAAAAAGAAAAAAAAGGTTGCTAAAATTAGATTATAAATTCAATTCATGCAGTTTTATTTTATTTTCTTCAGTTCGTGTTATCGTCAAGTCGTAGTATTTATAAAAGATAAGGCAAGCGATGATTGCGATGCTTGCTGGAACCCAAGTAAATGCTGCTAATATTCCTTGTTGAGCTAAGGGAGTTTGAACCGCTTGGGTCGCATCAAACCGTGTCAGGAGATGAACGATGGTAAAAATAATAGGCTGTATGAGGATCCCGAATCGATCAAAAAATGCTAACACTCCTTGATAGATACCTTCTTGGCGTTTTCCATCCATTATGGTGGCTTCATCTATTAAATCTGAAAATAGCGGATATCTGATGAATGTACTAGCTCCCATCATGAACCCAAGCACGAGTGCTGCAAGAATCGCACCAATGAGACTTCGAATAAAAAGAAAGGGCATTATAGCGATACTATACATGATTAAGGCTAAAATCTGCAGCTTTCGATTTCCGATTTTTTTACCCATGAACATCCAAAAAGGTATAGATACAACTCCCGCAATGAACCAAGCTAGCATGAATAATATGTCCGCTGACGAATCTGCGGGCTCCAATAGGATGTAGTACACGTAATAATAAACACTACCCATTATGCAGGCACCAATCATCTGGACAGACATCATTACGACAATAACGGCGCGAAAATTCTTCTTCTTTAAGACTGTAATCATGGTTTTAAAGAAAGGCTCTCGCTCCTCGTTGATATCACGTTCTATCATTTCTTTATCTTCTCTGACTCCCGGTATCCCCAGAAAAAAGGTAATAAAACAAGGAATCGTTAAAATTATGGCACCAAGAAAATAGGAGTTGATATCTCCCGTAGTGACAAATATCATGGGAATCACGAGACCGCATAACATGCCGATATTGTAAATTACCATGCCAATCCCCGCATTCTTCCGCCGTTCTGAATCAGATCGAAATTTCTCCGGATATAACGCTCTTGTTAAACTTACCGTAGTATATCCCGTCTCATGAATGATTAACATGGCAACAGCCCATAAGAAAACAGGGATAGGGTTAATTTGAGCGTTAGTTATTGGGGGAATGAATAAAAGCATCATGGAAAGCATGGTGGGCACCCCCATTATGACGATATAGGGGAATCGCCTTCCATATTTCTTCGATAACCGATTGTGCGATCTATCTGATAGATATCCGATAAGGGGATCATTAAAAGCGTCCCATAAAAGATAAATAACGTTCGCAATTCCTACGAAAATTACCGGAAGTAGTACTTCCGTCTCGTAGTACCAGAAGAAATGCGTCCCGAATATGCCAATCACGGGCAATAAGCAGAATGCATATTGCCTTACGTGGCGGGAAGCATGAACATCATCAAATTAAACGATAGATGGGTCCAGTTTGAATATTTTTTTTCGGTAATCTGTTTTTCTTCGACCATTGTTAACTTCCAATTATATTCTATTATTTTATTTTTTCTTTTTTTAAATTGTTAAAATTCTAATTATAGGTTATGATTTATTTCTTTAAATACGTTATTAGATTTAGCATGTGTTTCCCATGATATATATTTGAAATCCTTGCGTAATAAAAATATCATTTTTCCTTTTTTTCTTTTTATTCCCTATTTACTTTGATATATTCTCGCAAGTATTCATGAAGAAAACCTAAAAGGAGAACTTTTAACAAAATTAAAGAAAAAGAAAAAAACAAGGAATTTGAGCTTGGTGTCTATTCAGGATTTAAAATTTTGAACATTTTTTTATTTCTTTTATAGGTCGCGAGATATTCTTTAAATAGCTTGTCATAAATTGGTTTATTCTGAATATTAGGAGTAAGAGATTCATCAATCTTGATTAATGGTATAGCTTCTTCAAAGCTTTTTAAAATACCTAATCCTACTAAAGCCACGATGGCAGATCCTTTGACTGCGGCTAAATTAGGTTCTGAGATGCGGTTAATTTTTCTCTCCAACACGTCTGCCAGAATTTGGGCCCAAATCCGGGATTTCGCACCACCTCCAATAAAGTTAATGGATTCTCCCTTCCCTACTAATTTCTCTACAACCTGTAGAGCCCACTTAATATTAAACGCAACTCCTTCATAGACGGCTCGAAGGAGATCTTCTCTTTTTTGATCAAGACTCAGATTATATAATCCACCGCGCACGCTCGAATCATTTAGGGGACTTCTTTCTCCAAACAGCCAAGGAGTGAAGATCATGTTTTTTGATCCCGCTTCAGCTCCTTCCACCATTGTATTAATTTCTTCATAAATTTCATCCAATTTTTCTCTAGAATTCTTCCTTTCAGAAGGAAATAATTGTTCTACAATCCAGTCTAAACAAGCCCCTCCCGTTTCTTGCTTTGAAATGCAGAGATATTTATCTTGGGCAGAACAAATGGACCCCGTGTAATGTATTAAATCTTTTATCCTATCAGGAGTATGGGCGGCGACCATGTCGGAAGTTCCTATATTAACGATTAATTCATTATCCTTTATTGCTCCCGAACCTATTGCAGCGGAAGTCAGATCTCCCGACCCTACTATCACGGGGATTCCTGTTTTTAATCCCAATTCTTTAGCTGCTTTTTCGGTTAGGGTTCCTGCAATTTCAACGGATTTTTTAATTACCGGTAATTTTTCATTATCTATTTTTAATTTTTCAAGAATTTTTGGCGACCAGACAAATTGTCCCGGATTGGAATCCATCAACCACGACGTATTGCCCAAGTCCCGTGAAGTAACCGCTTTTTCAGTACATTTAAAAATTACAAAGTCCTTTACACTGAGAAACTTGAAGGTCTTGTCATAGATTGCAGGTTCATTGTCTTTGATCCATAATATATGGGCAATAGGATCCTTCCCATTCGTTCCTGGAGCGCCTCCGGTAATTTTAATAAACATCAATAAATTTTTCAATCCAAATCCTGAGATTTTTATGGGTCCTTTTCGGAATTTATGAGTTGTTTGAGCGGCTCTGGTATCGAGCCAGTTGATACAATTCATTAAGGGATTTCCGTCCTGATCGATGGGAACGGTACAATTCATTTGGCAATCAAAAACCAGGGCAAGAACGTCCTCCGAATTGATTTTATTTGCTTGCATGAGGGTTTTTGTCGTGTTCACGACTGAATTCCAATAATCCATGGCGTTTTGTTCTGCCCATCCAGGTTTGGGATAGATAAGAGGATATTTTATCATCTCATCCGCAATTAATGTCAGCTTGGAATCAAAGATTGCGGCTTTATTGCCCGTGGTTCCAAGGTCGTGGGCAATTATATACTTACCATTCATTTTTTTTTTCACTTCTTCAAAATCTTTTTATATTTAAGTGTTATTTTAATATCCGTTTAATGGACGTTATATGGTTGGAGATCGATTATAACAATCATTTTTAGTTTTTTATCAATCTCGTTTATTTTTATCTTATCTAATTAATATTTTTCAATAATTTCCATCAAACTTTCACAATGTTAATTAAGGTTATGATTTTTGTCTTAATAAAAATTTTGCCTTCGAAGCTACATGGAGGGGCGATATTTAACTTAAAAAAATTCATTATTTTTGTTGAGAAAAACTGAAATAACTTCCCTTTAAATATGATTAAAAATAATATTATTTTATAGATTAATTATGGAAAATGATAATGAATTCCTTTTTTTGATATTGCTAAGCACAAAAAGGACTATTTCTGGATCTTAATAAAAGAAAATTCTGTATTTTTAAACTAAAAAAAAGCTATTTTAAAAAAAAATGTAATAAAATAGTGAAAATTAATCAAATTAAAGGGAAGATTTAATATTTCTCAATTATATCTTACCATGATAATACACGATTTCCTATATTAAGCGTAAGATATATAAAGGATCTCGACATATTTACTAAATTAGTAAAAAAAGTCTATCATTTTATATAAAAACGGAAAAAAAAATTTAAAAAAATGAATGATTATGCAAAATAGTAATATTATGGTGATCGGCGGTGGCATCTCAGGGATTGAATCCGCACTGACCTTAGGGGACCAAGGATATCGCGTCATTTTAGTGGAAAAAACTCCCTCGGTTGGAGGGCGCATGGCTCAATTAGATAAAACATTTCCAACCCTGGATTGTAGTATTTGCATTCTGGCGCCTAAAATGGTAGAGGTGGCTCGACATCCACGAATCGAATTATTAACATATTCCGAAGTACAAGAAGTTTCAGGAAAAGCGGGAGATTTTCACGTGAAAGTTTTGAAAAAATCACGATTTGTAGACACGGAAAAATGTACCGGATGCGGGGCGTGCTCCGAGAAGTGTCCCATGAAAAAAATCCCGAATGAATTTGAAGAAGGGATGGGAAATAGGACAGCCATTTACATTCCCTTTCCGCAAGCGGTTCCGAGAAAAGCAACGATTGATAAAGATCGCTGTTTATTCCTGACGAAGGGTGCCTGTAAATTATGCTTGAAGGAATGTGAAGCTGGAGCAATAAATTTTGACATGAAAGATGAAATTGCTGAGTACGATGTGGCCTCCATCATCGTTGCTACGGGCTATGATCTCTTGGATCCAAGTATTCTTACTCGATATCATTACGGAGAGTATCCCAATGTGATCACGGCCATGCAATATGAAAGGTTGCTTAGTGCTTCAGGTCCTACGGAAGGGCAACTATTGAAGCCTTCTGATGGAGAACACGCCCACGAGATTGCTTTTGTAGCTTGCGTTGGTTCCAGAAATGAAGACTTATGTGCGTATTGTTCGAAGTTTTGCTGCATGTACATGGCAAAAGAAGGGGTAGTTACGAGAGAACACGCTCCAGATACGCGAGTAACTATTTTTTATAATGATACCAGAGTTATTGGTAAGAATCAAGAGGAATTTATAGAGCGTGCTAAAGAGGAGTATAAACTAAAATATTACCATGGGATACCGGGAGATGTTCGGGAAGATCCTGAAACACATGAATTATTGGTTAAACATGCAAATTTAGATACGGGAGAAGTGGAAACTAATAGATTTGATTTGGTGGTATTGGCCAATGCGGTTATTCCTAGAACAGACTCGGATGAGCTGGCTAAGATCTTAGGGATTGAAAAGAATGAATTAGGTTTTTATAAAACTACAAATTCTACTGAAGACACGCATTCTACTAAAGAAGGCATCTATGTAACAGGTTCATGTCAATCTCCCGATGACATCGCAAATTCCGTGGCAAAAGCAGGAGGGGCGGCTGCATTAGCTGCATTACATGCTACCCCCTTAAGTAAGGAAGAAACCAAGGTAGAGCTCCCTGCTCTGAAACCAATTACTAAATATGATGAATCACGTATTGGAGTGTTCGTATGTGAGTGTGGAGTTAATATAGGGGGATACATGAACATTCCAGAAATTGTGGAATATTCAAAGACTCTTCCGGGAGTAGTATTTGCCATGCATAATAAGTATAGCTGTTCAAGTCTAACTCAAGATATTATAAAAGAAAAGATTGAAGAATTAAATTTAAACCGTGTTGTTGTAGCTGCTTGCACGCCTCGAACTCATGAACCATTATTTCAACATACTATTCGGGAAGCAGGGTTAAATGAATACTTGTTTAACTTCGTGAGTATTCGGGAATTAGATTCTTGGGTACACATGAAAGAACCGGAAAAAGCCACGGATAAGGCAAAGGATTTAATTCGCATGGGTGTTGCACGAGCGCAAGTTTTGAAGCCGGAATATAAAATTAAAGGAAGCGTGGTACCCGAAGCTCTAGTCGTGGGAGGAGGAATCGCAGGAATTAGTGCAGCCCTAGAAATTGCTAAAAAGGGATTCAAGGTTCACCTCGTTGAAAAAACAGATAAATTGGGAGGACAATTAAACCTCATTTACAAGATTAATTTTGAGAGAATCGACTCTGCTGACTTTTTAAATAAAAAAATAAAAGAATTCCATGATGAAAAACGAATCACTACATATCTAAATTCCGAAGTAAAGGACGTGAAAGGATCCATCGGGGACTTTAAAGTATCAGTCAATAACAATTTAAAAGGTGATGAAGTAAGTTTAAATGTCGGAGTAATCATCACCGCTACGGGCGCCCATGAGTATAAACCTGAGGGATGGTATCATTACGGCGAGAAGGGATTGGAAGATAAAGTGATGACTCAACTCGAATTATCCGAAAAATTGAGAAATAATGAGTTAAAGGATGGGGAAACATTAGTATTCATCCATTGCGTCGGCTCTCGGCAACCAGAGGGTGGTAATGGAGTAACTTATTGTTCCCTAATCTGTTGTTCGGAATCAATCCGACACGCGTTATATGTAAAAGAAAATTATCCCAGATCCAACATTTACGTATTGTATCGAGATATAAGGGTGGGTACCGATGAAGAACCCTATTATTGGAAAGCGCGAGAGAATGTCAATTATATTCGATTTAATGACTATCCAACTGTAGAGGTTGCGAATAATCGTCTTAACGTGGAAGTTAAAGATATTTTAACTCAGATTGATCTCACTATTAATGCGGATCGGGTAATACTATCCACGCCGTTAATACCTAATGATACGGAAAAATTAGGGGAGATGATCAAATGTGCTCGGGATCAAAAGGGCTTTTTCTTGGAAGCGCACGTGAAACTGCGTCCCGTAGATTTTGCGACGGATGGAATCTATCTGGCGGGTACTTGTCATGGCCCCAAAGGAATTGCTGATTCGATATCTCAAGGGAGAGGGGCAGCAGCTCATGCTCTCATCCCGCTCATTTCAGGAGAAGTGGAAAATGAGCCCCTCGTCTCGGTTGTGAATCCCGCATTATGCATAGGATGTCAAAAATGTGAAGAGGTGTGTAATTTTGGAGCCATAGGTGTGAATTTTGATAATGAAATCTTGGTATCTCAATCAAACCCCTTGCTCTGTAAAGGTTGTGGAGACTGTGCAGCAGCATGCCCTGCAGGAGCAATTACGATGAGCCACTTTGCTGATGAACAGCTTTATCCGATGATTCGGGAAGCCGTTCGAGGAGATTTCATAGATGAACGTCCCCGCATCGTGGCGTTCTTATGCAATTGGTGCAGCTATGCGGGAGCAGACACTTGCGGTGTGAGTCGTTTTCAATACCCCACCAATATTCGCCCGATAAGAGTCATGTGCACGGGTAGAATTCCAAAAAGGTTCATATTACAAGCATTCTTAGAAGGGGCGGATGGTGTATTCATTGGAGGTTGTCATATTGGAGATTGCCACTATTTAGAGGGAAATTACGATATGCTACAGCGTTATAATGAACTGAAAGATATTCTTGAAAAAGTGGGGATAAATAAAGACCGTCTTAGACTAGAATGGATATCCGCCAGTGAGGGAAAACGATTCTCTGAAGCAGTCACGGATTTCGTGAAGCAAATCAAGCAGCTTGGTCCCTTAAAGAAAACGGGAGATAAAATCGAAAAAAAAGAAAAGGAAAAAAAAATGGAAAAGGTGATGGCCTAAAATGACCGAAATGTTAAAGAAAAATTCTGGTGAATTAGATTTAAATTTTCGCTATGAAATTAGCGAAAAAATTGGAGCTAAATCGCTCTTGAAATGTATTCAATGTGGAGTGTGTTCGTCGGGTTGTACCGTCACGGAATACGTGGACATGCAACCACACCGGGTTGTTGCTTCTTGCCTGTTAGGTCTTAAAGAAGAAGTGCTTAGCAGTAATGCGATCTGGACCTGCAGTCTTTGTCATCGGTGCACGGAACGCTGTCCTAAAAACGTGGATTACTCGTTCATATTAGCATTATTGAGGAATATGGCTGCAAAGGAAGGAATGGTTCCAAAAGAATATTCCAGCACGGTAGAAGTTATCTTTCAAAATGGATTCGTGGTTCCTTATACGGAAGGATTGAAAAAAACAATAGATAGAAGAAGAACGAAAATGGGTCTTCCTGAGATAAAAGGACCAAATTTGAGTGAAATACAATTTATAATTAACGAAACGGGATTAGGATATCTCGTAAAAAATTTGGAGGAGGACAAAAAATGAAAGATTTTGCGCTATTTCTTGGTTGTACCATCCCCTTGAAGCTTCCTCATTTAGAAAAGGCTTTCAGGGACGTGGCCAGTATTTTAGGCATCGGTCTGAAGGAAATGGAGGGCGTGAGTTGTTGTCCAGAACCCGTATCTTTACAATCTTTAAATATTGACACTTGGATGACATTAGGAGCGAGAAATCTGTCTATAGCGGAAAAAATGGGATTAGACGTGTTGACCATTTGCTCCGGGTGTTTTGAAACTTTAAAGACGGTAAGCGTATTATTAGAAGAAGATAAGAATTATCTGAAGAAAATTAATGGTATCCTGAAAAAAATTAATTATTCTTACAGCGGAAAGACAAAGGTATATCACTTCGTGGAAATATTTACTCAACCCGAATGGTTGGAAAAAATAAAGAAGATGGTCGTCAGACCCTTAGATGATTTAAATCTTGCGGTTCATTATGGTTGTCACCTGATTAGACCGAGTAAGATCATGAAATTCGATCATCCGGAAAAGCCCGAAAAGATTGATCTCATCCTTCGAACTTTAGGGGCTAAAACGGTCGATTTTGCTACCAAACTCGAATGCTGCGGGTATTGTGCTCGATTGCAAGAAGAAATAGGAGAAGAACTCGTGGAGAAAAAAATGTGCGAATTAAAAGATATGGGAGAGGAAGTTGATGCTTTAATCGCTGTTTGCCCGGCTTGTATCACCCAATATGATCGAAAAGAAAAGATTCTTTCTCGAAGAACTAATAAGGTGCTTGACATTCCCGTGCTTTATCTTCCCGAGATAATGGCTATTGCTCTTGGAGTAGAAATACAGGATCTAGATTTGAAACAAAGAAGCGTGAAACCAGATAAGTTAATTGAAAAATTAACAACTTAACTTACAATTTTTTTAAAATAGTACAATAACAATCATGAAATCAAAAAAATTTACTGAAAAAGATATAAAAAAATGTGAATAAAAAAAATGATTATAACCCAACAAAAAGAAATTGATGAAATATATGAGTTGATAAAACCATATAATAAAATCTTGATAGCAGGATGCGATGGGTGCTGTCAACCTCCACGCTCCTTGAATGAAGCGAAAACTCTCGGACAATTGTTGGAATTAAAAGCAAGGACAGAAAATAAGGATCTTATCTGGAAAGCAATTACAGTTTTAAGACAATGTGATGATCGCATTGCCGCTACCACCGTTCGTCCCTTGATCGAAGATTATGATGCCGTGGTATCTTTAGCTTGTGGTCTGGGCGTCGTGATGATGAATAAAGTATTGCCCACTATTTTAACATTTCCCGCCCAAAATAGCCATTTTGGAGGTGCCCAATATAATAGTGAAAATAATTTTATTGAATTTTGTGAAACGTGTGGAGATTGCATTCTTGGAGAAACTGGGGGCGTGTGTCCCCGAGCTGGCTGCGCCAAGCATCTGAGCAATGGACCGTGCGGTGGGATGGTGGATGGGAAATGTGAAGTGGGAGGTTATACCATTCCTTGTGCTTGGGTCGAGATGTGGAAAAGATTGAAGGAATTTAATCGATTGGATTTATTCAAGAAATATAGACCGCCTCGAGATTACCGGCTCTCCACGAGCCCCGGTTATATTGAAATTTACAAGGAATATACTAACGAACCAGAAAAAGAGGAGGAGAAAAAATAGATGGCAAAACGACCCGCATATAGTAATTTATGCAAGGAAATTGAGAAAGGAAAATTTGTCATAACGGGAGAACTTGAACCCAAGAAAATTCTCGATCTAAGCGAGATATTGCATGGCGCAGAAGAAATGAAAAAAACGGGTAAAATTGTAGCTGCTAATGTAACGGATGGTCCTCAAGGAGATGCTTACATGTCATCCTTAACCCCCAGCTATTTTGTGCAAGAAAAAGTGGGATTAGAAGCGGTATGGCAAGTCACTGTAAGGGATCGTAATCGAGTTGCACTTTTTGGGGATGTGCTTTCCGGAGCAGTGTTAGGGTTGAAAAATATATTAACCCTTACAGGCGATCACACAGCACTTGGCGATCATAAGAAAGGTCGTCCTGTATATGATATCGATAGCACTCAATTCTGTGAAATGTTATCTAAAATGATAGATGAGGGCACGGATTATGAAGGGAATCAGATAGAAGGAGGAAAGATTGAAATGAATTTTGGTTGCGTAGCGAACCCTAATAGTAATCCTAGAGAACCCGAAATCTTTAAGGTGGGTAGGAAAGTAGAACAAGGTGTAGATTTTATTCAGACTCAAACGGCCTTTGATCTTGATGAAGCTAAGGACTTTTTAAAAGATTTAGAGCAGTATAATGTTCCCGTCTTATTAGGGATTTTTCCCTTGAAATCTTATGGTATCGCTTGGTATTTTGACAACTACATTCCGGGGGTATCCGTTCCGAAAGACCTTTTAAAAGCCCTAAAATCTGCAGAAAAAGAAAATAAAGGTGACAAAGCCGCAAAATATGCCGCTATAGATGAAATTAACATAAAATTTTTCCTGCCCTTCATAAAAGAGATTAAGAAATCCACCAAGGCTGCGGGAATACATTGCATGGCCGTGGAATATGAGAGATTATTTGCTTCCTTGCTAAAAGATTTTTAAGAAAGTTTGAACAATTTAATAATTTATTTTTTTATTTTTTTTGTGTTGGCAATTATGAGGTGAGTATAGTTTTGAAAAATTTGGACGAAAAAGATAAGCATATTCTTGAAATGCTAATTGAAGATTCACGAAGACCCTACCGAGAAATAGCAGATGAAGTAGATCTATCTGAGTCTACAGTACGTAAAAGAGTCATACGCCTACAAGAAGATGGTGTGATTGAACGCTTTACTATTCGTGTTTGTAGGGAAGAGGAAAGTTGCATATTGGCTTTTATCACCGTTATTCCAAAAAGTAGTGCGGAAATCAAAGAATTATTAAGAGAAGCTCAAGTCCTTCCGCAATGTGAAGAAGTATATTTCTTGGCTGGGGAGTGCGGGGTATTGATTAAAGTTAACGTGCCTGAAATTAATGAATTAGACGCATTAATTGAATCTTTTCGGGGAAGAAGTGATGTGAGAAGCGTGGAACGAGTTTGCGTGGTTCTCAAGCCCATTAAAAAGCCAGAAAATGCCTCCTCTCATATATAGCAAATGCTATTTCGACTCAACTTATCTATGATTTGATTATCGTATTCCATTCGGGAAGTATTAATATCCATTTCTTAAAATCTGAGATAAGTAGAGTTCAAATGGTTACTTCCGTGTTTTTAAAAATGAAAGTCAGTTCTATTCATCTTAAATCTCCTTAAGATTAACAGGAAGTCAATTACTAATTTTATGCTGCGATTTAGAATGTAAGGAATAATCCTTTTTTTATTTAATTTTAAGGATACTTAAATTTATATATCCACAAATTCATATTTTATTTAAAATGAAACAGATTGAGCGAAATGACTAAAAAGGATTATAATAGTTTATTTGCTTGTCCCAAGTGCAAGAAAGCTTGTGCCATTTCCGTAATAAAAGTAGAAACAAAAAAGGTTATCGTAAAACAAAGATGCCCGAAACACGGGGGTAGAAGCTTTAAATTTCCTTTAGTAGAATTGAAACCTCTTATTCCTTTAATTCAAGATGGAATCCATCGATGCCCTAAATGCGGAGAGAAGACGATAGAAAGTCAAGTGAAAATGAGCGGCCCGTGGACGTTGTTAAGATGTTCTTGTGCCAAACACGGAAATAAACTCCCAACGCAAAAAATATGGAGTAGTGTATATCAAATGATTCCTCACGAAACACTTCAGACACCTCAACAGATAGAACCAATATATGAACAACCGCAACCACAAGTACAGCCACAAGTACAGCC
>CAYLZE010000055.1:0-10969 GCA_964388035.1 uncultured archaeon | reverse complement strand
CCACAAGTACAGCCACAAGTACAGCCGCAAGTACCATCTCAAAATATTCCACAAGAAAGAGGAAAATATTGCCCAAATTGCGGGGCTGAATATGAAGATGAAGATTATTGTGTTGTTTGTGGTGGAGATAAACCAGCAGCAAAAGGATATTGTCCTAGCTGTGGCGCTCCAATAAAAGGAATAGAAAAGTTTTGCGGGGCATGCGGGTTAAAATTAACGCCTGATTAATAATTAATGTACATTCCCCTATTTTTTCTGATTTCCCGTAACGCTTAGAGAATTAGTAGAAATTAAAAAAGCATTTAGAAATTGAGTAGTGAAATAGAAAGGCTTTAATTCTCTCTTAAAAGATACCGCTTCAATGATTTAGGCAGAAAAAAACCGAAATAAAATGTAATTGAGCTTACCACTAATAATCCCCTGTAAATTAATAAGGTTAAAAGATCTAATTCTAAAAATGCGTCTAATACCCACCCTGTTAATGCAAAGATGAAACCAAATAATATGAATTTCCCTTTTAATTTGACTTCTAGGTTATCGGAACGAATAGATTCTCTTACAAAAAGCGGGACTGTTATTATAAATAGGCATAAAACCTCGATAAAGAAGAGCAATACAAAAGATTTATATCTTGCATCGATAAAACCCACGCTCTCAACAATTACCGAATAGTCAGTAGTGAGATAATAGCCAGCATAAATTTCAAAAAGGATAATTTGAATTGAAAAGATGATTGCGATGGGTTTGAGCATTTTTTCATGAACAAGATCAAAAAAAGCGATCATCCATAAACAAATCGCTACAGGCGTAAAACTCACGGATATTAAGAAAAACAATCTAATGGGTAAAGTTTGATTTGTAAGAAGTAATAATATAAATGAAATTGAGGGCCCCCACCATGCTTCATACATCAATAACCAAGTCATGCCTACAAATAATAATACCCGCTCTTTATATCGAAAATACTTTGAAGCTATCTTTAAACCCGTGATAATGGATACAATTGAAACGATGAGACTTGAGATTCCATTAGCAATTATTAATATATCTAATTCCATTTTTTACCAATTTACTATTTTGAACTAAATTCTCTATAATTTTGATATTTATATTAGTAAATATTTGCCAATTAGTCTGATAAAAGATGTGTTAATTTTCTTTCTAATACTTTTTTTTTCTCATAATATGGATCGGTCATAAAAAATTGAATATTATCAATATTATGCTGTTCTCTCAACATTTTTTCATATACGTCTAAATTTTCAGGTATGGGACAAATTACTCTCCATTCATAGGTATCCTTAATTTTAATTTGAAGAACCATGGCTTTCTTTAGAATTGTGTTTTTTTCTGTTGGTTTACTAATGGCCATGATATAAGAATATTTTTCAAGCTCTAAGTGGTCTCTTAACAGTTTGGTAAGACCAATCCTCCCACCCTTGTCAATTTTTAAAATTTTAAATTTCTCTTTACTTTTTAATTCCAATTGAAGTTTTAGTTTATTGATATCTAAATGTTTTAAAGCAGGATCAAGAAATCTAAGCTTAAGCTCTTTTTCACTTTGTGTCCAAGTTACTAAAAGTCTTGGTTCTTTTTTCCCAAGAAGATCAAGCATTTCTCGAATAGATAGAGGGATGGCAATTCTACCTCGATCATCGATTTTAAGAATATCTAATTCTTCCATTGGAAAAATAATTTCTTTTAAGTAAGAAATTTAATAATTTAAGAAAAAGATTAGGATTTTGTTGTTAAGCTCAAAAGCCAGGATAAAATCTTGTCAAAATTAAATGTATAACAGAAAAAGAACCGGGAATTAGTTTTTTGAGCATAAAGGTATTGTTCTTACCTCTATACCTTTAATTTTGAATGATTTCTTCAAGATTTGCATCTTTCCCAAAAAGGGAAGATTTATATTTTCACCTTGATTACTTTTTTATATCCCAATTTGGGAATCCCAATTTGGGAAATAATTTATTTAAATTATAAATCAATCTAAAAAAAAAGTGATATTATGAGTAAAATCGATAATATTTCAGTCACAAAAGGGAATGAGCCAAAATTTCTTGTTGCTCAAGCACATGACTTATTACCACGCTCTAAATGGCTTAGAGATTATTATTTTAGTGGATATGAAAGAAGTTGGAATAATCAATTCATGTTTTTCACTACTGGTGTTGATTGGGATGTAATACTCTATGAAGCAGAATTTTATGTGGGTCCTGATATCCTGGATA
Organism: uncultured archaeon; assembly: GCA_964388035.1. Lineage (GTDB taxonomy): Archaea > Asgardarchaeota > Lokiarchaeia > Sigyniarchaeales > SOKP01 > JALGVJ01. The sequence goes on along the minus strand of CAYLZE010000055.1, from coordinate 8,735 downwards.
TGATCGGCAATAAAGGAAAGGGGGCATATTATTCTGCAGAATCAATGGCTATCCCGGTAAAATTACCCGAAGATTTCTGGGACCTATCTCTGCCTGAAAGACGGTCCTTATTCTTTGAAACAGTCATATTGGATTACGTTCCTCAAGAAATCATTTCTGAAAATGATCTTCTTGCGGGGGGTCGTTTTAGCACGTTATTAAGCAAATGTTTTACAAAAAAGCAAACAAAACAATATTGGAAAAAAGCATTAACAAATAGAAATGCCATAAAAGCTTTTCATTATAACGGATTTGGCAATGCAGGAGCGTGTTCTGGTCATATTATCTGTGATTATGAGATGGTCGTGAAGAAAGGATTTAAGTACATTTATGAATCAATAAAACAACATTATGAAAAACTTTCTGAACAAGAAAAACAAGGTCCCAAGGGAGATGAATTACGAGCAATGATGCGATCAGCGGAAATTCCTAGGAAATTGGCTAAAAAGTATGCAGAAAAGTGCCGAAAGCTAAAAGAAGTTGCGACTACTCCCGAAAGAGTAAAAGAACTCGACGAGATGGCAAAAAGCTTGGAAAGGGTGCCTTGGGGACCTGCTGAAACCTTTTGGCAAGGTGTACAAGCGATATGGATGACACACATGATGATCATGGCAGAAGAATCATATCCCGGAGCAGGAACTTCGTTCGGTAGGTTTGATATAATTTTAGGAGATCTGTACGAAAAGGATGTAATTAAAGAAAAAAATATCACCAAGGAGTTTGCAAAAGAAATTTTAGGGAGCTTTTGGTTTCATTGTCATACGGCATATGATGCTTTAATGTGCATGGGAGGAAAGCACGGAATTAATTCTTCTTTTGGACAGCTCATTACTTTATCAGGATGTGGCCCTAATGGGGAAGACCTTACCAATGAATTAACCTATACAATTTTAGAAGTGGTAGATGAGTGGTTTCCGAGCTTAGAACCTAAACCGAACATAAGATTGCATAAGAATACTCCCGATCGATTATTAAATGTGATTATTGCTATGGTCTCTCGATCTCAAGGGGCACCTTTCTTATTGAATTTTGATGAACGCTCTATAGCCGGGATGATATTGGAAGGAATTTCAGAAAAAGACGCATGGAATTATGCATGTGTTGGATGTCTTGAGAATACGATGCAAGGAAATGATCGCAGTGGAACAGTTAACTGCAATCCTAATTTAGCTAAAAGCATTGAACTCACGTTGTGGAATGGGAAAAATATGCCCATGCTCATCAACGATCCCAAGAGAAGTAAAAAACAATTAGGACCTAAAAGTGGAGATCCCGAAGACTTCAAAACTTGGGACGAATTTTGGAATGCTTGGACCATACAAGTAAAATTCATGATAAAACATGTGGTTGATCTTTACAATCCTCAAGAAGAATTAAGAGCAGAATTGCTTCCCACTCCTTTTGTTTCAACAATTATTAGGGGGTGCGCAGAAAAAGGGCTCGATGTAAGAAATGGGGGACCTGAATTAGCTTTCATAACCATTGAGGGAGTAGGATTTGCCACCACGGTTGATTCTCTCTTGGCAGTTAAGAAATATGTATATGAAGAGAAGAAATATACCATTTCTCAAATAAAGCAAGCTTTATTGCATGATTATAAAGGAAGAAAGGAAGAAGCAGTAATGCAAACGCTGTTTAAAAATAAAGCTCCAAAATATGGAATTAATAATGAAGACTATGATGAATTAGCACGGAAAGTCATGAAAACTTGGTGTGATGAAACATGGAAATATAAAACCCCAAATAACTGTCAATATCGTCCGGGAATGCTCTCTTGGAATTATTGGGCTGGACCAGATGCCTCAAGGACGATAGCAACTCCCGATGGAAGAAATAACGGTTCATTCTTGTCTAATGCAATATGTCCCACTACAGGAGTTGCAAACAGCGGTCCAACAGCCGTGACCAATTCTGTAGGAAAAGTATTAGGCGGAAAGACCGAAGAAGGATCTTATATTAATTATCTACCAAATGGAGCATCTCACACCATAACTTTTAATCCCGGTGTACTCTTGAAGGATAAAGAACATCGCGAGAAATTCAAATCGTATCTAAGAGGATATATCGAGAATGGCGGTACAGCTTTGCAAATCAACATGATAAATGCAGACTTACTACGGGATGCACAAAAGCATCCTGAAAATTATAAAGAACTATTAGTAAGAGTCACGGGATACAATGCTTATTTCATAACTATTGGAAAAGAATTACAAGAAGAAATCATATCGAGAGATATGCATGCAATGTAAAGAGGTGATGAAATTGGAAAATCTAAATATAACAAGTAATTGGAAAAATGAATTGAGTAGAGAAATGCAAGAATTCACTCATGCGCCAATGATGGTTAAATTAGTCTCTACAATTGATGAAAAAGGATGGCCTCATCTTACGTTTATTGTAACCAATCGTGCAAAATCAAGCAAGCAAATTGTCTGGGGACAATTCTTACATGGGAATTCAAAAGAATACATTCAAAAACGTCCAAAGCACGGATATCTATACATGTCCATTGAAAAACCCATGCAAATGCTCCAAATCAAAGCGAACTTTAAAGAAATAAGGAAGGAAGGAGAAGATATCGACTTTTTTAATACAAGCAAGGAAATGAGATATGCTACAGTAATGAATGTCTGGAGGGTGTTTTATAATGACGTTATCTCCGCTTCTCCTCTCCAAGACGTGTCTATCGGTAAGGTATTGAAAGGAATTATTCTAAATAAAATTGCAAAAGGGGCCGCCAAATCCAACTCGAAAGAAGTGAGATTAGATAAATTCGGAAGGCAAATTTTTACGGGGGCCATGAATCCTAAATTTATCGCATTTTTGGATCCCCATGATGGATATCCAATTGTCATTCCTTGTTTTCAATTATTAGCTGCAGATTACACGAAATTAGTTTTTCCCTTAACGATGTACGAAAGCCAACTAAAAGCCATACCTGAAAATGCTAAAGTGGCCGTTTATGGGATGACCATGGAATTTATTGCGCAAGTTGTCAAAGGAACATTCCTGGGATTTAAAAAATATAGAGGAGTTACCTTGGGCTCAATCAATATTGAAGAAGTATATAATGGAACTCCTCCTCTCCCGGGTAAAATCTATCCCGAACTTGAAGTATTGCCTGAGATTACAGAATTCACCATGCCTTCTTAAATTAAAGTTACTAATTCATTTTTTTTAATTATCTTATTTTCTACTTAAAATGTATTGGAATTAGCTTCGGGTAAATGAATCAGTTTTAAAACTTTATTTTAACTTTGAAAGTATATCTTCCCATCACGTTCTATTCTTTTAACCTTTCCTTGTTCCTCTAAAAATATGAGGTGTCCTAAAACTTCACTCATCGCTAAAAATCGGTTTATATCATCTAATTCATTACCAAAATGTTCAAAAGAAATATCTAAGGGAGTCATTGGATTATCTCTTATTAACTCTGAAATTTCCCGCAAGCGTTTATCATGATGAGCCTTTATTTCTTCAATGCGTTCATGGGGATTATAAATAATGTCTTGATGGGCTGGAAATATAATTTTAGGATTTAATTTATCGATTAAATCCAAGGAGCTAAGATATCGCTTTAAAATGTTGTGGAAATCTTGATCGGTATATTTTTGTTTTATCACAGGGTTAATTGCGAAGTTTCCAATATGTGGTGTAATACGAGATAATATATGGTCACCCCCAAACAAATAACTTGTATTGGTATCATAAACGCAAATATGCCCTAAGCTATGTCCAGGAGTCCAAATTATTTTCAGTACATCGTTACTGATAGGTATTTCATCTCCATCATGAAGTATTATATCAGGTTTCACGTACTTTCTGTATCTAGGCCACATGGTAAACCATTGTACCAATTTCTCTCCTTGTTCTTCACTTATGCCATATTTCATCATCATCCGAGCCATTTCCTCTGCATCCTTTTTGATGTGACCCATATTTTCTTCGTCAGATTCCCACTTGAGCATTTCATGAGTAATATCATGCATTAAAATTTTCATATTTGGATTTCTCCGTTTAAATGTATTAGCTAATCCCTCATGGTCCAGATGCTCATGAGATATGAAGCAATAATTAACATCTTTAATGGATACTCCAATTTCATCCAAAGCAGCAAAGAATATTTCCTTCCAATTTCCCATATTCAACCCCGCATCAAAAAGCACATATTCACTTCCCGCTTTGAATAAATAAACGCTTACATATCGTACCGCAAAAGGTACGTTGATTTTAATCTTAGTTATTCCTTCAATTACCTTAATTTCTGATTTATATTCTGTCAAGATATCAATCGTTCTTTAAGATTTTTTCATTATGATATAAAAAAAAATAAGCAATTTGATTCTTCTGATTTCAAAATAGAAGAAAAGATTAAAGAACAGATAACAATGTAAATATTAACACTTTGGAATTTTATTTAAAAAGAGAACCCTTACATTCAAATCCATCCTTTTAATAAATCATCCTATTATAATTATCCTCATTGCTTAATAATTTCATGGGCTTATCTCTTAATTGAATAACTTCTTTCCAAGAAGTACAATTCATATTAATAATGTTACCTGGTTTTGCAAAGAACTTGAGTACATTAAATACTCTTTTTTCATCATATTATTTATTCAACTCTGACTAATATTTTCTAGTATTTGAATTTATAAAGGTATTTAACTGAATATTGAACGGACTTAATTAAATTTTGAACTATTCAAGGTATTTTATTGTTTTCTAATCCAAATATGATTGATATTACAAATCAAAATAGCAGGAAGTGAAATAAATGACTAAATTTAACTATAAATATCTTATAATTGGTGGGGGCATGGCAGCAAGTACTGCGATTGAAGGAATTCGTGAAATTGATTCCAGTGGAACCATTGGACTCATAAGTAATGATAAATATCCTCCATATGCACGTCCTCCCCTCTCTAAGGGTCTCTGGAAGGGGGAAGACGATGTTGAGGATATTGATTTGGGCTCGACTGAAACTGATGCCGAAATACATCTCACTCGCACTGCAGTCAAAATTGACCGTTCTAAGAAGATAGTAATGGATGATCAAAACGATGAATTTGCATATGAAAAACTCTTATTAGCTACGGGGGGAACTCCAAGGAAACTTCCAAATATTCAAGAAGAGGGAATAATTTATTATAGGACTCTTGAAGATTATAAACAGTTGAAAAAGCTTGTTGATAAAGATAAGAGGTTTGGTGTGATTGGGGGTGGATTTATCGGGTCGGAGATTGCTGCAGCTATCAAAATGCATAAACCTAAAGCAGAAGTGACCATATTATTTCCTGAAACCGGGATTTGTGCTCTAATTTTTCCTAAGAATTTGAGCGATTATATCAATGATTATTATCGCGAAAACGGAGTCAAGGTTTATCCTGGAGAATTGGTCGTGAATATAAAGAAGCAAGGAAAAGAATTTTCTGTTGATACCAAAAGCGGAAAGAATTATAAATTTGATACTATTGTGGCAGGTTTGGGTATTCAACCAAATGTAGAATTAGCCAAACAATCTAATTTAAAAGTGGATAACGGAATCGTCGTAAATAATTTACTTCAAACGAACGATCCTAATATTTATACTGCGGGAGATGTTGCAAACTTCCGAAATTCCTTACTTGAAAAATCCATTCGCGTTGAACACGAGGATAACGCCCTTTCGATGGGGGAAATCGCTGGAAAAAACATGGCGGGAGAAAAGGAACCTTACGATTATTTATCCCTATTTTATTCCGATCTTTTTGAACTTGGATATGAGGCAGTAGGTGAATTGAATTCTTCTTTAGAGATAGTGGAAGATTGGAAGGAGGAATTTGAAGAAGGGGTGATTTATTACTTGAAGGATGGTAGAGTTAGGGGTGTATTACTATGGAATGTATGGGAAAAGGTTGATGAGGCTCGTGAATTGATTGGAGAAAAAGGACCATTCTCAGCTGACAATTTAAAAGGAAAAATTTAAATTATTATAAATTGAATTTATTCTATTCTTTTTCAATTAATAAATATTTTTAATAAAGGATTTCTTCATTCAATAGTTAAAAATCTGTCTATATCTTTACTATATAAATATTCCTCCAGTAACACAAGTTTAACTAATGATTCCTGAATGGGGTCAAATTTTTTATGATCTGTACCAGATTTGGAATATAAATGTGTTTTGGATTCAAAGATGCCCATTAAAAAAATTAGAGAACTCTCTAACTCTGGTTCTAAAGACTTTGATTGCATGATTTTTATGATTAATTTGCAAAATTGTATTTCTTTTTCATTTGGATCATTCTTTGTCTTCTCATAAGAATTTAATATCTCATCGTAAATATCCATGTCAATTTTCTGCTTATTCATGATATCAATTTACAGTCTCTTAAATGCATGAAGTATTGTCATATCAACTCTTTCTTAAATAAAGAATTTCTACAATTGTTTTTTTATTATAAATTTATATTTTAACTATTTATTTTCCCCGATCATGATTTGGGTTCTTATTGGATGGATAATTACATAAAAAAAAATAAAATACAAATGATTATGACTGTAAAATTATTGAAATAATAGATTTTATTAACTATCTCTTTTTTCCCTGGTGCATTTCTCTCATTCTTAAATACTTTTAAACGCTAATTGTTAACTCAACCCCTTCATTTAAAATTATAAAATATTAACTTATAAAAAATATACTCAGAATTGATATTAATCAAGAAATTCTATATTGCAAGAATTTTAAAAAAATGATCTTGAGACCAATATGCTAATTTTTTTAGTAACCTTTGGTTCGAAAGAATTTATAATACCTCATTTTTTTAAAAAACTAATCATGAATTTACAAAAAAAAGAAAGAGAAGATTAAAATGGGAGTAATTTTAAGAATTGCTCTACGCAACATGAGAAGAAGAAAGGCACGATACATTTTAACCGCAATTACATTAGTTATCGGCGTTTCTTTATTCGGAGGAATTAACATTGTTTCTGATTCTTTTAATGCCATGATGTTAAACACGATTAACCAACAATTAGGCCCAGCCGATTCGCTCGTACGCTGGAATTATGATGATGGTTGGTTCCAACCCGGAGAAATAGACAATATTTTAAGAAACACGGATAATGTTGCTCACGTTGCATATAGAATTTCAGGATTTAATGTTTTTGTGAGCGGAACGGATAAAGGGAATCAAGCTGAAAATAGCACGTATACCCAAGTTTATGGTCTCGATATCAATAGCGAGGATGAGAACGCTTTAGGTTCAGACCCCTATATTATTGCTGCAGTGCCGGCATTATCTGGTGCCACCTCTATAGATGATCTCCTTGCCTATAAAGACCAAAAGACGGGGGATAAAGTAGTGGTAATTACGGAATCTTTACAAATACTATTGAATAAAAACATTAATGCTGGTTCACGTCTATGGATTTTTCCAGTAAGTGGAGATTCTTTTGGTTATAAAGAGCAAAATACAGGAACGTGGCCTGAGTATACTGTAGCTGCCATAATACGGGATAATGCAGAAGCGGTTGATTTCAATCCCGAAACTAACCAATCAAGCACTATTTCTCAATCGGGACCATTACTATTCTGTAATATTGATAATGCTCATGCACTCGTGGATGGTACGCAAAATCATAAAGGAGAATATACTTTAGCTGCAATTGGTGCAAATAGCATCTATAACGTTGCTGGTGTAATGGAAAACGTTCAACATGAATTATCTCAATTAAAAAATGGAAAATACTGGAAAACGGTTGATTTAAAAACCAGTTATCTTGATAGCATTAACATTTCCATGGATACTTTTAGAACCATGTTTTTAATGTTCAGTCTGGTATCCCTAATTCTTTCAATCGTTTTAATTTGGAATATCTTTAATATCATCCGAGAAGAACAGGAATATGAAACGGGAATGATTCAAGCCATAGGGGCTTCAAAATCTGAAACTTTCCGGTTATTCTTGACCCAAGGAGTAGTAATGGGATTGGTAGGCTCAGGGATTGGAACTGTCGCATCCTATTTCATATCTTATGCCATTTTTTCTCTTACTGTAAATACTCTGCAAGGGTTGGTTCAAAGTTCGGGTGGAATGGGTTTTGCTCCTTCTGAATTTGAAATCGTGTTGAATCCAACCACCCTCATCATAACTTTCGCCGTGGGATTAGGTTCTTGTTTAGCCGGATCACTTTATCCTAGTTATAAAGCAAGCAGGAAGCCATTAATAGAATGTTTAAATCCAATCGAAGAAAAAAGCGAACGAGAAAAGAAACCCTATAAAAAAAGAATTGTTTATGCTCTGATTGGAATAGGGTTAATTTACTTGGGCGTGGATTCCATCTATTCAATAAGTCAAGGACCGGGTCTTAGAACGGCTGGATTAACTAGTATTGCAGGGCCAACATTCATTTTACTTGGTATCATTATTTTAACTGCCCTTGCTGTGCGCTTACTCTCAAAAGGTATAATATTTTTCTTTGGACCTTATCTCAAGCAAACTAAATTATTAACCGAGAAAAACATATTAAGGCATCGTAAACGCACGATTCTAAGTTATTCAATGATCGCGCTCACGGTAAGTTTCTTAATTGGGATGAGCGTGATGCTTGAATCAATGAGAGCGGGAATTGGAACTACTATCGATAATACGATTGGAAGCGATATCAGACTTTTTACTTATGGGACATCCCGTTCCGTTCAATCAGAG
>CAYLZE010000054.1:0-32057 GCA_964388035.1 uncultured archaeon | reverse complement strand
AAATGAGGTATCATTTCATCAAAAAAATTCTCATGCCCTAAAGAAGGGATAGCAACATTAATTAGATCCACTTCTTCAATAGCTTCTTTAAAGCTTGTAGTAGCTTTATAAAGGTGAGCGACACCCTCAACAAGTCCCGTACATTCAATCATTCCTTTTTCGATAATCGGTTTAAATTTCTCAGCTAAACGAGGATGCTCACATAAAATCACTTTCATTCCTTTCAATGTCAAATGTGCAGCTATCGTTTGAGCAGCGGCTCCTGCCCCCAATACACAAATAGGTTTTTCCATTTCATTCACGTTCTGATTATTGATTTATATTTATTTTCCTTTAGATTTTAATTTACTTTTTCTTTTTAACGGTAGTTTTATGATCTATTAGTATTTTTTTTTCAATATTTTTCCAGGCAATAAATCATTTTGCCTATTATTTTCCACCACGAGAATTCCGTTAACAATCACGTGCTTAACACCTTCAGAAAATTGATGCGGATTTTCATAAGTAGCCACATCTCTTATGGTATTAAGATCGAAAACAACAAGATCTGCCCACATGTTCTCTTTTATCAAGCCTCTATCAAATAAACTAAATCTTTGGGCGGGTAAAGAAGTCATTTTTCGAATAGCATTTTCTAAAGTAAGGGTTTTTGTTTCCCGAACATATTTTCCCAGTATGCGGGGATAAGTTCCATAAAATCGGGGATGTGGATGTCCGTATCCCAAGATTCCTACTGGACATGTGCCCCATCCATCCGTTCCTATCATTGTACAACGTCCTTTCATTATCCGGGTTATATCTTCCTCATCCATCATTTCAACAGTAATCATAGTTTCCCCTTTATCATCAATAACCATATTAAAGAGTGTCTCCCACTCATCCGTCTGATGTTTTATTTTTGTTATTTCAGCAATATTTTTTCCCGAGACATCCTTCCATTTTTCGGATTTAACTAATGAAATGTAAATCATATCAAAGCCAGAATCTCCAATTAGATTTTCCCAACCCTCAATTCCTGCAATTATGTCCTCTTTAATGCGTTCTCGCATCTCCGAATCCTTTAAACGCTCTATGAGCTTTTCAACTCCACCTACATGGGACCAAGGCGGAAGGAGGGTGATTAAATTAGTCATTCCACGATTATACGGATACTGATCGCACGTTATCGAGATTCCCCTTTCATTTGCTTCTTCCATCATTCTCATGGTCTCTTCACTTGCCCCCCATAGTTCCTTACTAGCAATTTTGTGATGCGAGATTTGCCCTCCCACGCAACCTGATTTTTCCACAATTTCAATAACTTCCTTGATTGCACCAATCACAGTATTTCCCTCTCCACGAATATGAGAAACATATAATCCATCATATTCAGCTACAACTTTTGCTAATTCAATTATTTCTGCCGTTTTGGAATATACTTGAGGAGTATAGATTAAACCCGTACTCATGCCAAATGCCCCTGCTTCCATGGCATCTGCCACGTAGGCTTTCATTTGCTCCATCTCTTCCTTGTTAGGTGGATGCTGCTCGTATCCTGGGCCTCCATTATTTCTAACCGTTCCAAAGCCAACTAAGAAAGCAAAATTTATGGAACTTCCAATCTTGCTCATCTCATTTAAATATTCTGAAAAAGTGTTCCAATTAACGTTCAATTTTACTCCTGGTGGAGCTCCCATTTCCAATAATTTTTTAAATTCTTCTAATTTTGTGGGATTGACCGGAGCCATGCCTTCTCCGCAGTTTCCCGCAACATTAGTAGTAATTCCTTGTCGAATGAAGGATTCCATTCTATTATCAAAAATTACCACGTAATCCGAATGAGAATGGGGATCTATAAATCCCGGAGCAACAATTAAACCTTGCGCATCTAATTCTTTTTTAGCATCTCCCGCTATCCTAGAACTAATTTTAATGATCTTTCCGTCAGCTACAGCAATATCGGCTAGAAACCATGGATTACCCGTTCCATCGATAATTCTTCCCTTTTTAATTAAAACATCATATTCCATTTAGTCTACCTTTCTTATTATATAATATTCTTAAATTAAACTTCCAAAAAAAGAATTAATAATGTAAGGAATTTCTATATGGACGGACAATATTCACTTTAAAAGAGTAAAGAATAACATTAAAAAGACAAAATATCAGGTTGAGAAGAGTCATTTTTTAATCGCTTTAGAGTCTCTTCTAAAATTTGAATAACACGCTCTTTATAACTAAGTTGTTTAGGATATTCATAACTAAAGCTCTTCCAATGTGGGCGTTTATGCCCCAACTTAAATTTCAACCCTTCCATTACGGTCATGTAGGAATTAGTATCAAGTTTAGTCGCAATTTGATCAGCTAAAATATACCAATGAAATGTTGAACCAATTCCTGCTCCACTATTAATGGGAGCAGCTTTCATGCGCGTCTTAATGCATTCAAATTTTATATCCCATTCGTCGGGAGATTTTTTCGTTTCCCACCATTTTCCTTCATTATAATTCCAGGCATGAGTTCCTCCCACCCTCATTCCCGTATACTTTTTTTCTTTAAAATCTTTAATAGAATCGTACATTCTTTTATGAGGTTATCCGTTTTTTATTTAGGATTGAGATACAAAAAATTTTACTTGAAGAATAACAAATCTTCAAGAAGAATCTAAGAAAATAAAGAAAAGAGAGATTATAAAAAGAATCAGTCCGACAATTTTCTGAAATATTACTTATATATTAAATTAATAAATCTTTAGTTCTCTATTTTCTGTATCTTGGTGGTAAATTAAATAGATCGTTTTTTTAAGTTATTTGTTTTAAGCTTCTTTCCAACTTTTTATTCCTTCAAATATTGGACTCCTTTTTAATTATTGGTCTCCAAATTTTTTAAGTAATAATTAGAATGTATTATACTTAAGAAAATAAATATGAAGTTTACACATTAAAGGTGGTTAATAATATGGCAAATTGGAATGGATTTAATTATGGAGGATATAGTTTGACAGGAGAAGAATTCGCGAATTGGTACTTTAGCTTGCCCCTGTTTGGACAAGTACTAATTGTACTCAGCATCATTGCTATTCTTGCGCTTGTTCTTGCGATTGTCTATTACGTTCTTTTGGGTACTGCTTATTTAATATATTACATCTTGAAAGGACTTTATTATTTGTTGAAAGGTATAGTTCTTTTCTTTTATAAATTAGCCCAAGGAATTTATCACATGATATTTGGAAAGGGGGGTACAGCAGTCCCTGCCCCCCAACAAGCTCAACAAGAGCAACCAATACCTGTCGCTACTGCTACACCTGTAGAAGAGCAAATTGTTTCCAAAACTCCTGTTGTAGAAGAAGAAAGCTCACAAACCCGTTTCTGTTCCGAATGCGGAATGCCCTACACTTCTAAAATGGTTGAATACCTTAAAGTGAATGGCAGGGTGTATTGTGAGTATTGCGGCAAGGGTATTAAACCCCAAGAGCCCAAAGTGGAAGCATAATTTTATTTTTTTTTTCTTTTCTTTTCATTTTTTCTCAGTATTGTACATATTAATTATTTACGAATATTTAACCCGAATTCTTTTTCATTATTGAGAAACAAGAATATAAAAAATTTGAAAATATTTTTTTAGTGGAATTTTCATTCCTTAGGTTGAACACGAGTCCATTCTACTTCCACTTACTAGATAATTGTTATATTTATTTGCTTTGTTTTTTCCTTATTCGCATTCTTTCTCTTTTAGTTAAATTTTGGTTTCTCAAACTTTCCGCAGTAAATCCTTTTAATCCATTAATGATATGAATTACTGCTCTTGTAAGAGGTTCGAAGCTCTCTTCGTGTATTTTATCCATGATATCGGAACAGTCAAATAAGTATGGAGGAGCAGTTAAAAAGGATACAAAAGGTACTTCTGCTAATTGGTAAAAACTTCCATCAGTAGGGGGTTTATCCATTCCAGGGACTATTCCATCTGGTGGTAAAAAAATGGAACGACGTAAATCTTCATTGATGATTGCTTCTTCGGTAATTTCTTCAAGCGGAAGGATGCGACTAACGAACCACCATCGCACGGTTGGATCATCTAAAGGAACTAATTTGCCGTTTTCACACCTCACATCTCGCGCAACATGTTCTAAATGAATTCCGACAACAACTTTCTTTAAAAGATCCTTATTTTTCTCAGCAAATGCCTCTGCTCCCGCTCCTCCTGCCATATGTGCACCATTGATTAAAAACATCAAATTGAATGGACGTTGTTCCCGCGGGACTTGAGACCAATATTTTGCTTGGGCTAAAACTAATGATATTCCTGAGGCATACTTGTTATTGCGATTGTCTATTATGTTCTTTTGGGTACAGCATATTTAATTTATTACATTTTGAAAGGAATATATTATTTGTTGAAATATAACGTTCTTTTCTTTTATAAATTGGCCCAGGGAATTTTTCATATGATTTTTGGAAAGGGAGGTACTGCAGTTCCTGCTCCCGAACAAGCTCAACAAGAACAAGCTGTCCCCGTCGCTGTTGCTGCTCCCATAGAAGAGTAAATTTCTTTATTCTTTAAAAATAATTGATTGAATCAATTGATTTTGATTAAATGAAATTTCATCATTCAAAATTATTCTTGAAACCATTTCTCACGATAAATGAACAAATAATAAAACATTATCTTTTATTATCATTGAAAGGGGAAAAGCAAGTCTCTTCTCTTCATTTTTATAATGTGTAAACCCATGCACTCTTCACGAATGAATGCATTTCACCAAAAAAAAGAGAAAAAAAGGAAAAACAGGGGTATTCTTGCTTTTCGATGTTCACGATTAAATTATCATCGTCGTGTAAATCCGTTAAAATTGCCTTAACGTGTTTCGGGAGCGTGACCTTTAACGAGCCACCGACTTGCCTTACTTGTCCGACCATTGGGATGGGGTTGTCAAATTCCCGTATCAATTCTCCCGCACGAAATATCCTAAATATTTCGACTTTCACGAAAAATGGTGGAAAAATTTTTAAAAAAAAATTACAGTAAGGATGATCTACCTAAAAAGATACAAGATATTGAAGTATCAAAAACTTTGGAAGTTCCATTCATAATTGAAATAGGATGAATTATATCTCTTTAAATATGATCTAAAAATTTAGTATACCTAGATTTCGATAATTCTTCCAAACAAATGAAAATCGGGAGCATTCATCCTGGAATTGATATTGAGGATGTGAAAAACTCAACTGGCTTTGATTTAATAATTCCTGACGATTTAAAGGAAACGAAACCTCCAGTAGTTAAGGAGATCAGAACTCTAAGAGAAAAAGTAGATTCGTTAGGTATTAGAAAATTAGAAATTCTTGCGGGAACGGAACGGGAGAATTTGTTAAATGAGATAATTGAGAAGGAAATAGCAATGGAAATGCGATTTCCAATATTATTAATTTGACCAAATATTTCATAACACGGATTTTTATTAATGATTAAGATTCTATTAAATCAATGTTTGATGCCTGAAAAATTGCCTTTATCTTTTCATATTTGTCAGGGTTATAGAATTCACATACAGAATGATCATTTTGGAGCGGGTGTGAAATACCAAGTTTATCACATTTCTCTAACCATAGTGGATTATTTTTTAGAATTGATGCCGTATGTACTTCATTTTTTTTTAAGAACTGGATTATAGACTGTACATTTTCATCAGTATCAGTAATATTGGGAATTAAAGGAGTGCGTGGAATTATCGTGAATTTTCCACAACTTGAAAGGTCTAAAAGTTTACTGAAGTTCTCAAGAATAACTTTATTAGAAACACCACAATATTTTTTATGAACTTCTTGATTAATGAATTTGATATCCATATAAATAACATCAAGAAATGGAAGAATTAAAGATTTAAATCTTCTAAAATCAAACAGACCATTAGTCTCGATAAGGGTATCTATTCCTTCTGATTTTAGTTTTTTTAGAAGTTTTGAAATAAATTCCAATGAAAGAGTTGGTTCACCTCCAGAAAGCGTTACTCCACCACCAGATATATCATAAAAAGGTTTATATTTTATTATTTTATGGATTATGTCATTAACCATCATTTCTTTTCCAATTATGCTTAATGCGGTAGATGGACATGCTTTAACACATTCAAGACAAAGTGTACACTTTGTTCGATCAACAAAAAACTCATTTTCAGGAGAGATAGCATTTAGAGTACAAGAATCGATACAGCTGTTGCACCCAATACATTTATCTCGTTCGTATAATAATTCTATAGCTGATGATTTACTCTCCGGATTTTGGCACCAAATGCAATCAAGATTGCATCCTTTAAAGAAAATCACCGTACGAATACCTGGACCATCATCTAATGAATTAACCTTAATATCAATTACTAGGGGTTTATTAAATTCATTAAAAGAATTATTGTTATATTTCATATTCGCATCTTCTAATAACTTCTAACTGAAGATCCCTCTGGATTTTTGTAAAGAAAGCACAGTAACCTGAAATTCGTACCATCAGGTCTGGATAAAACTCTGGATTGGCCATTGCATCTTTTAATGTGTCAGTGTTCACCACATTAAATTGTACTTGCATACCACCACTCTCAAAGAAAGTTGTAACATAATCTACCATATGAGTGATCGTTTCTTCGTAGCTGTTTTTTTGACTAGGAGTGATTCGCACATTAAATGCGATATTATTATCAAGCGTTTTGGGATCAAGTTTAGCTACATCTAGAAGATTATCTAATAAATTAGTTGAAGCACTCGGATGTGGTGTTAATCCTGGAGTAAAGGGTTCTCCTTCCATCCTACCGGATGGTAATGCGGCAGTTACTCGACCATAGAATGTGTGATTAGCCATACTCCACCACCCGGTTCTATAATTACCACCACGATGATTTTCTTTATTACGATAGTAGGTATTAACCATTTTAGTGACACGATTTGCGATCGCTAAAGCTTCTTCATCTCCAGAACCAAATTTTGAAACTTTAGATTTGATAAGAGCTAAAATTTTATCATAACCTATAAAGTTATTATCAAAAGCTCTTTTTAATTCGGTAAATGATACAATTTTATTGTCATATACAAGTTTCTTTATAACCATGAGAGAATCTACTACATCAGTGAGTCCAATCATTGTAGCTCCTGAAGAATTATATTTAGCACCGCCAAAATTTACCCCACTTGCATTTTTAATGCAACCCTCAATAAGAGAAGATAATAGCGGCGCTGCTAAGTGTTTTTGATAAATTAGGCCAAGCTGGTTATTCCCAATTACACTTTGTTCTAGCAAAAATTCCACTTGAGTTTTGAATGCGTGCCAAAAATCTTCAAATGATGTAAAATCATTATCTTCAATAACTCCGGTCTTTGGTCCAACGTTCCAGTTCATACGGGGATGTCTTCCATTGTTAAAAGCCATCTCAAGAGGTGCTACGAGGTTTATTTCTAAGCTAGATGTAGCAGAGCAGTGTTTTCCCATTAACGAGGGTTCTACACATCCTGTTGCGTTCCAATTGCGAACATCTTCTAAAGACCATCCATGACTTGCCAAAGCGGTTATTATCGCATCATCCCCATGAATAGCTGGTGTTGAACCAGTTATAAAATTTACCTCGCAAACTCGCTTCAGAAATTCACGACTATTTATTCCTGTTTTATATCTAGCGTGTACATTAGGATTGTTTAATGTAAGTATTTCTGTCAATTTAAGAAGTATATAAGACATATCGTTAACAGCATCCTTTCCATTTGGAGTTACTCCTCCAACAGTAATAGTGGCATTGGGTGGACTTCCTGAATTTTGATAATTACTAAAATCAGGTTGAATAATCTCGTGGCTAGCCTCCTTCATAAATAAACAACCCAATAATTCAATGACATGATGAAGATAATTCTCTTTTTCTTCTTCTGTCTTTAGTTTTTGCATATCCCTTTCAAAATATGGTTGTAGTATTTGATCTAATCGACCAAATGAAGGGCCATCATCAAAATTCTCTAATCCAAGAACAATATGCATTATTATAATAGATTGAATTGCTTCTTCCAATGAATCTGCGGGTTGATTTGGAACTTTTAACAGAATTTTATGCATCTTTATTATTTCATTTTTACGTTTCAAATCATCTTCTCGTTGAGAGAGTTCTAAAGCTAATAGGGCTAAATTATGTGAGTACTCCGCAACTCCATTTAGAGCAATCTTCATTGCTTTTAGAGTACTCTTTTGCTGATCGTCTATATCAGGATCTTTTTCTAATTTAAGATTTATTTCATCTCTGATCCCATTCAATCCCTTTATTAACAAGGTTTCATAGCTTGGTGTGATCTCCATTATTGAAACTATCTTCCAATAAAATATAGCAAAAAAGCGTTGATGAATTTCTAAAGGTAATGAATCATCAAATTCTATATTCCAGGTGTGTTCAATCGTTTTTTTTACCCAAAAAGGAAAGATATATTTGTGAAATGTTTCAATAGTATCCTCACTAATCTCATAAGGAAATAACTCTCTTTTATCACATGATTTCAATTCTCCCCATAAATAAGGTGCAACAGATTGAGGATGACATACCATCCCCCGTATAGGATCAGGTGTATATGAACCT
Source organism: uncultured archaeon (assembly GCA_964388035.1). Classification (GTDB taxonomy): domain Archaea; phylum Asgardarchaeota; class Lokiarchaeia; order Sigyniarchaeales; family SOKP01; genus JALGVJ01. The sequence goes on along the minus strand of CAYLZE010000054.1, from coordinate 23,482 downwards.
GCTAGTAAATCATTTTTCCGTATCACTGGTTTTTTATTCTTCATTAGATATTGAAAACAACGAGCTCTATCTAAAGAAGAATTCCAAGGTAACCCTTCTTTATTGACATCATAACCATCATCAACAAAAAAATCAGTTATTAATTTACCATATTCTGGTGATACTACAAGTTTAGTTTTGAAAAAATCCTCACGGAATTTTTTTAACCGAGGAAAGTCTTCAAGTGAATATTTTGATAGATAAGGATCATCTAAATACTTTACACCTAAATCTACTTTCTTTCCATGGAGTCTTTGCATTTTTCGTTCTTTTCTCGCTTGTCTACCAGAAATGTCAACGTTTTTTCCAATTTCACGATTAAGCTTTTTATGTTCTTCAATTTCGGCTTCAATATCTTTTTGTTGTTGCTCACCTAAAACAAGACTTCCCAAGTACTCCCAAAAACCGTATAGACATACATTTCCTTCGAACCTGATGGCGCCATTAAAAATTAGGTGAAATGTATGCTCAAAACCTGCGCTAATAGCATCTAATATGTAGTTATGATCGGCAAAAATAACCTTAAAGTCACAATTTTCAGGTATTTGATCTTCTACACTTAATATTCCATCTTTTATTATTATCGCCTTTTCGACCATTCCATCATCGGAAATATATCCAATTGAAGCATTAATCCAACCAAATTTACTTTTAAGCTGATCTTGCAGTGAAGGATCATTATTAAATTTCTTAACAAAGAAATTTAGATACTTCCCTACACTCTTGCTAATATAATTTTCTTTTTGTTTTGTTTTTTTTATTACCATTTTTTTCACTCTATATATAATTTCTTAGCTTTTAAGACTTAAATTTTAAATAATCTATGATTTTATAATAGTGATACAGCATATCATGGTTCTACTTTTTCAATTGAAAAAATTAATTGTTTAATCACTTCATCTAATATTGATTTCGGATTTAAATTGCTTTTATTAAGATTTATCATATGACTAAGCTCCAATAGGATTCCACTATTATAAAATGAAATGATACCATGAACTTCACTCCATAATCGTAAAGTAGTTAAAATTGGGTTTTTTCCTTTCAGATTTGGATTTATATTAGCATATTCAGTTACTAATTGCAAAATAACCAATAATCCTCTATTTGCCTGATCTGATGAAAATCTCGCAAGTTTTTCATGTGGAGTACCAATATAATCATCAAATTTGGGTGTAAATCTGTTGAACATCAAGTCATATATGTGAATATTATTAGGATCAGTTCCAAATTCAACATAAGCTCGAATACAAGCCTTTAGCTTTTCAAAATGATTCTCTTTGTTTTTAATGGAATTTATTAATTTTTGATACAACTCCTCAAAAGCCCTTATTTCTAATGCGAGAAGAATTCCCTCTTTATTTGAATAATAACTATAGAGATTTGTTGCTGACATGTTCATTCGGGAGGCAAGATTTCTCATTGAAAGTATATTAAAACCTTCTTCTTTGATAATATCCATAGCATTCTGTAATATTTTATCTTGAACAATCTTTATCTCATATTGACTTCTTGGAGATTTAGTCATATTTCACCAATTTTCATATCAAGAAAATTATAAAGTTAACATCGTAAAGGTTAACATTGTAAAAGTTAACGATGTTTAGTTTATATTAGTATAGTTAATTAATAAATATTTCGATTTTTTAGTAATAGTCCTATTCAGTAAATAATTACAGAAGTAGAAATAATAAAAAGAAGATTTCTAAAATAAATTTTAATTAAGTTGTAAAATAAAGTTATTCCAGGCCTGCATATGAAATTCTTGCTTTAGCGGGTCCTTTTTCCATTAATGCTGAAATTCCCTTTCCATTTTCGGGACTAACATATACACCCGGAATAGCTCTTTTCACGGCATCATAGGGAACATAATACTTATCCGTGTTCCAAGGATATCCAGAAAGTATTCCAATTGCTCCTATTGCTCCCTTTTCGATCACGGGTTCCAATACATTCTGAAACCTGACATCAAAAGGAACCAGTTGATTTAGAGTCTCGAATTCATTGAGAGGATCATGCACTCGATCAGCACCGGTTAAAAATCTTAACATTTTTAGAGGAACATTGAATAATGTTATGTCGGTAAGGGCAATTTTTCCATTGAGAGACTTCTCTTTTTCATTTTTTTCTAGGCTTGCTTCTACCGTTTTTGAAGCATCAGTATATGGGATGGGAAAACAAGGAATCTTTTTTATTTCCTTCGGGCTCTTTTCTAACCAAATTTCAAGAATCTCATCTTTTGCTTCCCATTTCTTTGCCTCAATTGGATCTAATATAATATCTTTAAAGCCAAAAGACTCAAATTGTTCCTTTATCCAATTTTCAACCCAATAATCTGCAGGATAACCAGGACGCCGAATCCCTTGATTAAAAATTAATTTTATCCAAGACATCATTTGTTCCGTTGAGGGAACTCGGTCTCTTTTATCAGAATTACGTTCCATGCAAATCACTTTAAAGAATATTAAATAAATTTATAATAAAATATAAAATAAGACTAAATTTAAGGATAGTCCATATAAGCACCTTGAGATATTCAAAAAATTTTGCTTAAAATGAAAAAACCTGTACATATTTATTTTGTTTAAGTTACGTTCATTTAAAGAAATAAAAATAAGAAAAATGGAACCAAAAAATTCCCAATTGTTAGATAAAAAAAGACATTTTTAGACATTAAATATACCGTTCCAAGCTATCCGTTCTTTATCAAAGATGGCATTAATTATCTTACATTCCTTTCCAAGAGATAAGGTTGCCCTTTTTTCCGTGTTGTAAACAGGCCATTCCGGAATACCGCCATGATTTGGGTTTCCAATACGAGCAAAATTGATCCACGCATCCATGATTCTTTCGCTTAATGCTTCTGCTTCCGGACCCGTACCGCTAAATTGATCCATTCCCGGTATATCAAAATTATGGAATACATACGCAAGTTCAATGGCATGGCACGCGCCCAAAGCTCCTCCGAATCCTTTTGATGGCCAAGTGAAAAGATAATTATAACCAGGATGATGCTTGCTCAGTGCTTCTAAGATATCTATAGTGGAAACGCGAAACATCATGTCCGTAAGGAGAGCATTTGCTATTTCTTTATTTTCTGTAGAATATTTGCCTTTCCTTGCTTGTTTATACGTAGTGAATAGATGATTACTTTTATCCTTATCGATACCTTGCATAGCTAAGAACCCGAAGATAGTTTTCTCCCATTCTTCGTCGTTCATCTTTCTCATTGCCGGATCCAATGCTGTAAAAAGTTTCGCCTCGTCCAAATTTGTTCCAAGAATGAAATCAATATCCTTACATTCACCATTTTGAAAGACCTTTTGGGGATGGGTTGGAATTGTTTTACCATCAATCATTGGTCGAAATGCAAGAAGTTCTTTGGCTGTTATGTTATTTTGCGTTTCAATAATTTTTTCAGGGGGTACTTCGCGCAGTGCGCTCATGTCTCCTTTTTTAATTTTTAAAGCACGTAATAAATTCTTTGTAACTTTTTCAGTACTTTTTGGATCAATAAAAGGAGCACTCTCAGCAATAACGCGCTTGAATAACCCTTTTGAGGCAGGCATTGCTGCTAAGCAAACAACGGAATATGCTCCGGCAGATTCTCCAAAAATGGTGATATTGTTCGGATCGCCTCCAAAAAATACAATATTGTCATGCACCCATTTAAGCGCCTCCACCTGGTCAAGAATTCCGGCATTCATTGTAATATCTGGAACAGTTAAAAAACCAAGAGCGCCCAATCGGTAATTAATTGTAACTATCACAATATCTCCTCGCGATGATAAATTAGATCCCTCATAGAGAGGATCCCTCCCACTTCCCATGACGAATGCCCCTCCGTGTATCCAAACCATTACAGGACGCTTTTTATCATCTGCTCTAGGAGTCCAAATATTAAGAGTAAGGCAATCTTCGCTTTCGGGTCCAAGCTTACCGAAATACTTTTCAAGCTCGGTATATCCTTGAAAAGCGCACGGACCATATTGTGTTGCATCGAGTACAGAATTCCAAGGCTTTTTAGAAACTGGGAGAGAAAAGCGCAATTCACCAATAGGGGCTTCTGCAAACGGAATTCCCTTAAAGATTTCTAAACCTTTCTCTTTATATCCTTGAATTTTTCCCGATTTTGTAGAAACAATATTTGTTTTTTCCATAAATGTTAATTTATTTTTTTTGCTATAAAAATTTAATTAGAACTTTTTTTATTATCGAAATTGAGAGGAATAAGCAAAGCGATAAAATTAAATAATTTAATAAACTCTATTTACCCAGCCAGCCGGACCAAATTGATGGCTGTAAAACTTATTAACTTAAATGGATAAATTTATTTCAGTCTACCTAAGCATTAGGCATGCTTATTGAAGTATAAAGTATAGCTTAAAAATTATAGCTTATGGAATTAGCAATATACATGTATTCCGTTATAAAGCTCCTTGAAGCTTTATGTTGTAAGGCTCCTTCAAGCCTTGGATAACCGGCTGGCTTCAAAATTATAATTGAGGTGTAAATGAAATGGTAATGACATTGGGAGATGCATTCACTCGAAGAAAACAAATCCAATCTGAATTAGAAAATTGGTATAACAGATTAGCCATTGCCGGGAAGAACACGGTTAAATATGAAACCAAAAAAATAGATGGAGATAAAGCCTTCGAACCAGTTCCTGGCACACGTACAGAGTATAAGAGAAATTATTCCATTGATGAATGCCAAAAAAAAATACAAGGACTGATTGAAGAGGATAAAAAGCTCGCAATTCAAATCTCATTAACAAATCAAAAAGCTAAAGCCCAAGTTATTGACTTGGAAGGAAAAGAGGTTACCTTAACGATTCCTGAATTACTGGTCTTGAAGAATGATATTGTCCCTAAATTAGAAAGAGCTGCCACCTCCATACCTAAATTATCGAAAGGGGTCGAAGTTCTTGAAGAAAGCGACCAAATCGTAAAATGGCGTAATGTTACTCCTTACTATAAGACAAAGCAATCATTAAGTGATAAGGGACATAAAATCGAAGAAAAAATTATTGATTATTATTTGGTGGAAGAATTTGATGATTTTGGAAGACCAGAGCGTCAAGTATTTGATGAAATTGATAAAATACACGCTTGGCAACACCGATTAAAAGAAGCAATTAATCAAGCAAATAAAACCGAGCTAATCTCTCTTGAATAATTAATTTATTATAGTACTTTTTTCTATAACTTATTCTTTTTAGGGTACCTGAATTAATTCATTTGTCATGCTCAAAAATTATTTATTATCTTGTAAAAAGAAATAATCAAGCGAATCTATTTTTATTTCTGTCACTCTCTCTTAATTTTATCTACTATCATTCTTTATTTTGGCTGTGAACTCGAAAAAGTTCGGGATTATATTTCAAATCAATTAGCACTAAAGCGAGAAATATGAGGATTATGATGACTCCCGTTAGTCCCATCAGTAAATAATCTTGCAATGTAATCCCGAGCACTGTCAAGGAACCTATATCTAAATAGTAATATCCAATAAGCGGTCCAATTATTTGGCTAATGGAGAACATATTGGCAGCGTATCCGCTTGCTTGTCCTTGATTATCCTCGTTAACGGATTTGGATAAATTGGTTTGAATGATGGAGCGAACGATAATATCCATGAACAATATCGGGATAGCATAGAGACAGAAGATCCAGAAAGAGGTCACGAGGTGGAACGTGGAGAAAACGAACAATCCTAATCCTATAGCGAAAAAAAGCAATTTTGTTTCTCTAAATCTTCTGATTAAAGGTCTCATCAATACAGCGCCAAAAATCATCATGAGAATGCCGGCATAGGTGCTAAATAGACCAATCGCTGCCACCTCCAAACCATATCTAAGATTTAAAACAAGAGCAAAGGTTGAAAATATCATGCTAAAAGCTAAAGAAATGAATAAAGTTTGGAATAAACGAAGAAAAACAATGGGAGTAAGCACTTTTTGCTTCGTACCATTATTATTCTTGAGAGATTTTTCTTTTCCTTGTTTAATTTCCAATCTCCGTTCTTTTGGCATGGATTCTCTGATGTATTTGAGGGTAAAGAAAATCGAAATGAAAGAGAGAACTGATGCTATGATCGGAGGGACTCGCCAGCTTATACTTCCTAAGAGCCCTCCAATACTAGGTCCAAAAATAAAACCCACGGCCCATCCCGCAGAAAGACGGCCCATTTCTGCTGAGCGCGTCTTTTCGTCCGTTAAATCAATAATAAATGCTCTTATGAGCGGAAATTGCCCGGAAAAAATTCCGTCAAGAATCCGTGAAAATAAAATCACATTCACGGAATCTGCATATCCTAAAATAATAAAAGAAGCGAGCGTTCCTATTTGAGAAACGACTAAAGGGCCCTTCCTTCCGACCTTATCGGAGATCCACCCCCATATGGGAGCAGAAATGAATGAGGCCGCGGCATTTGAAGCAATTAGAATACCTACCATGAAATTCGAAGCTCCAAAGGTCTGCGTGGCGACTATAGGCAATAGAGGCAAGATCATGCTATAACCAAATACATCAATGAAAATTGAGAGTAATATGGTGAATAAAGCCGTTTTCTGGTTGATATTATACTGACTTAATTTCTCGCGATGGTTTGCGAATGATGGTGAGTCTTTCTTAGCATTATTGGATGGAGCTTCTTGCAAGGTACATGGAATTGTATATAAATTTTGAAATTTTGTAATACACTTATTCATAAATGAAATTTGCTTTTAATTAAAGGATTGTGGAAATTCTAAAAGGTAAATTAATTAGAAAGAATCATTTAAATAATATCTTGAATTTAGTAAATCGTATTTTGTACTTCAGATTCTTTAATTCTATCGAATCAGGTTATAATGAGGTTACAACATGGAAAAATTATTAAAGAATAAGAATGCTTTAATAACGGGAGGAGGAAGGGGGATAGGGCGAGCAGTGGCTATTGAATTTGCTAAAAATGGGGCAAATGTTGCCATAGCTGCACGCACAAAGGTTGAACTAGAAGCGACTTTAAAGGCCTTGGAACCTTATAATGGGAAAAATATTGCCATACCCTGCGATCTTGCTTTGTTGGAAGGGACAATAAAATGCTCTCAACAATATTTCGAGCATTTTGAAACCTGTGATATACTAGTAAATAATGCTGGAATGACTCAATATGCTTCGGTTGTAGATTATCCGCTCGATAAGGTTCAATACATGTTTAATCTTAATATCATGTCATATTATGCAATGGTCAAGCATGTTCTTTCTAAAATGATTCTTCAAAAAAGTGGGAAAATCATAATGACTTCCTCCGTACAAGGAAACATTTATTTTACATCGAATAAAGTAGCTTATGCTACATCCAAAGCTGCGGTATCTGCCATGGGAAGAGCATTGCATTTCGAATTGAAATCTCAAGGAATCTCTGTAGGTACCATATTACCGGGGGCTATTGAAACTCAAATGATGCAAAACTTAAGAGAAATGGGGCAACGTTCAGGAGATACAGTCTCCCCTGAAGAAATTGCTCCAATTTATCTATATTTAGCAAGCGATTTACCTTCACGAAAATATTATGGAGAACCCATTAATCAACATTATCTTTTTGAAATATTGAATGAAATTAAAAATAATTTAGTACAGGAAAGTACAGAAATAAATATATTAATCAATTCATTAAAGGAAAAACTAAAAAAGGTTCAATACGAAATTTTTCGGAAAAATAAAGAATTAATCGAATTTCTCCTCTCCTATCAAGGCTAGTATTCTATTTGATATAAAATGGAACTTCAGGCATTAAAATATTAAATAAAAAAACTTTTTCCTTGTTAGCAGTTTTCTAAAAGAAAAGCATGACTGATTCTTTTTTATTCAGAATTACCTTCATTAAAATTATTTCTTGGAAGATAAATTTGTACAATTTTTAATGAAGATATGGCAAGTAAAGTATTATATATATATAGATAGATTGTAGAATGGCAAAATAATCAATGGAGGTCAACATCAAATATAGTTTTACTCAACACTTTATCAAAAATATAGGTTTAAAGAGAGAAAATCATTCCAACATTAGAGACCTTTTATTAGAACAGTTAAATTCTGTTCCAACATTACTCTTTTAAAAATTAACTAAGAAATTAGGAAAAGTTAATATACCTATATTTAAATTTACGAAATTGTATGAAATATTACAAAGAGAAAAAATTATTAGAAAAAAATGATTGAATTAACAACTTTAGACTTGATCAATGGCATATTTGCGATATTAATTGTAGTTTCATTTTATTTCATCGGATTAAAGCTAATTTCTAAATCGATTCACTATGGAAATAGATCTATATTCTACATGGGAGCTAGTCTTCCTTTTCTATCTAATTTCTGGCTCGTACTTTCTATTAATTTTTTATATATCCTATTTAGTGGAAATAGTATCTCTCCTGAATTATATCTAACTATTGGTTATGGTATTTCCTTGGCATTAATCTTTTGGTTAGCTCTTATTACCGAATTACTTTATAAAAAAAGACAAAAAATAATACTTGGTTCCTTCTTAGTCTATTGGGTAATCATGGAGGTTCTTTTTTTCCGTTATTTATTCATGGATATATCGGCACTAGGAACTTTCTCTCAACCCCTCACTCCTATCTTGGGACCTTTTGTACGAATCCGCTCAATAATTAGTATTATTATTTTAACGGTTACAACCTTGCTTTTTTATCTCCAATCAAGGAAATCAACAATTGCTGAGAATAAGTTAAAGGGAACATTATTATTATTAGGAATAATTTTTTTCCTAGCTGGCTCTATCTTTTTCTTAATAACCAGCATTAATTTTATTCCAATGTTTTTATTCATTCCTTCTTTAGTTTGCATCTATGGAGCTCTAATCTTGCCAAACTGGATGAGAAATCTTTTTTTAAAAAAAGAATGAAGCAATTGGAAAGTAAAGAATGTTAGATAAAATCGCGGCCAAAGTTTTACTTTTTTTTCAAAAAATCTTTTTTAACTTTTCTCTTACGCTTCTGAGTAATAAATTATTTTTATTTGAGGTTATTCAATTAAGTAGCCCTGATTAATCAAAATTGATGGTTAAATTGGATGAAATTATACTTCAGATAAAATATGAGGACATCGTTTTTGACCGAAACGTATATTCTTATTGTAAAAACCAAAACTTTACATGTCCGAATTATGATCATTCTTGGGCGTGTCCTCCCGCTTCTCCCTTCTTAAAGGAGCGATTATCAGAGTTTCAACAGTTTTTCTTAATTGGTATTAAATTTGATCTTGAAAATTATATTAAAGAAATTCAAAAAAAGTATCCCAGAAGAAGCAGAGAAATCATTATTAATAAATTATATAGAAACGGAATCATAGAAAAAGAATTGAATGGAACCATTGAGAAATTCCTTGATGAACGACGCGGTCAATTTGAAGATTCTTTTGCTTTATGGGGGGGTAATTGTAGCCTTTGTACTGATGAGGGAAAAAAATGCACTTATGATGAAAAAGAACCCTGCAGATTTCCTGATAAGATTCGTTATGGATTATCTGCCGCGGGGATCAATACTGTTGAAACAGTAAAGCATCTTGGTATTGATCTCAACTGGACTAATGACAAGTTTACTTATCGCTTTGGCTTAATCTGCCTTAACTAATCAAGAGATTATCGTTTTATATTGAGATAAAGAGGCATTAGTGGCTGTAAATATCGGAATTATTATTTCCTTTGAATAAAATTATTCTTCATCAATTTACTCTCCCCTTATCTTCTAAATTTAAATATCTTAATTTTTTCTAAATTAGTAATTGTTATTATTATAAATTAACTAACATTTTATCAACAATAATCATATATGTTCTATTAACAACGAGGTTTTCCACATGGAAATCTTAACTATAACTCATTTAGTAATTGGTAATTTGGCAATTGTTATATTAGTAGTACTAAGTATAGCAGTATTTTCAAAACGACGTAAGGATAAAATTCTCGCAACCTTGATGTTTGGGCTATTCTTTATCAGTATTTTGTTTTGGGCAATTTGTTCTACTTATTATCCTTTTTTACCTACACAAAGACTTGCTGTAATTGTTTATTGTACAGGCGTGTTTTGTTCTTATATCGGATTTTTTAGTCTATTCCTTTTTTCAAATTTAGTGAGGACAGGTTCCATTAATCTGAAATTAACTTTCTATTTTAGTTTCATGTTAGGGATTATTCTTATGTTATTAATAGCGGGTGAACATCTTTTTTATGAAATGGTGTTTTATGAAAATTTTGGTTTTTATGGACAAGCATTTCTTTTCTTTTTAATCGTTCAATTTGCATTTATCTTACCTGTCGGAATTCTATTCATAATAGCCTGTTATCAGATGGTACGAAAAAGTAAAATGAAAGAGCAAAAAGCTCAAACCAGATTAACATTTATCGGTTCTTTTATCGGCATTCCGGGAGCTATTGTTGCTTTAGTCTTAGTAGAAGTAATCTTCATACCTTCCCTGGTATTACTCGTTGCTTCCATTGGTTTATTAATATTTGCTTTAGGATATTTACAAAACACTCAATTAGCTTATCTGGTTCCCTATCAATGTTATAAATTAATCGTCCTTAAAGTATCGGGGGTTAACTGTTATACTAAGGATTTTGAAGAGCGTCAAATAGACGATCTTTTAGTTAGCGGCGCCATCTCTGCTATAGCAAGTATAATGGAATCTGCGTTAGGATTTAAGTCCGAATTGAAAGAAATAACTCTCTTGAATGCTGTCATGATACTTGATTTGCGAAAAGAATTCAGCGGAATTCTCATAGCAAATAAATTTTCAACAGTTTTAAAGGATGCGCTTAAAAGTTTTAACGATCAGTTTAAAGAAAAGTACTTCCCCCTAATTAAATCCAGTGATGTATGTTTTGATGATGAAGCTCAAGAGGATATAGATAAACTGGTTAAAAACATTTTTAGTTTTGTCCCATAACTCTTTTTTCTTATTTGTCGACTGAGTTTTTTTACATTTAGAAAATTATACTAAATTTTATATTTATTTTTTAATTTAATTTCCTATAGAATGCTAACATCATCTAGTTATCGGCAATTGAGAAATTCAGCGTACATGCAATCCAAAATATATTTATATAGGTTATTTTGTTATGGATTTCGTACCGGAGGATATCTCGATGTAGTGCTTCAGAAACTTCAAATCCTCCAAGAAGAAGTTAAAGAATCTTCAGAATTCACCTTTTTAAGTAACATATCAGACATTATTAAAAGAATACTTGCATTACGAGAAGAGGTTATCCCTACTGATAATTACATAATACGACGTTTTCGACATTACGTCCGCCTTTTCGAAAATGCTTTATCAATTTTTGATGAGTTCTCCTTAAAAGATAGAAGAATTAAAGAATTAGATGAAATCTTTTCCAAATTAGCGGAAATAGTCATGAATAGCAAAGGATTATATATTTTAAATTGGGATAATCCTTTTTTACTCGAAAATGGAATCATTGATCTTCCCGACCAAGGGATTCAAATAATCCAAGGGCTCTTTGCAAATGATTTCAGCTTGAATTATGCCATTGTTAATCCGGGGGGAAGCTTTTACCATGACCATGATTCTCTATGGGAGTATCATTTCATAGACCAATATTCAGAGGAATGTCTTTATGAACATTATCGAGCGGGTAAGAAATATAAAATAAGAGATAATGATATTATTTTTATGGCTCCTAATATACCACATGGCGGTATAAATCCGGATAATAGTATTTCTTTTCGATTGGGATTTGTTTCGGGGAGTAGTGAATATGGTCCTTGGAGATTCGATTTTAATGATAGAGGTGCTCCTCCGATAAGCAATTTAGAATCTGTTGAAAAGATTGCAGCTTTAAATGGTGTCCACTTGGATGCAATTATCAAGGAAGTCGCTTCAAGTACCGGGAGTAATTTTATAAAGGATATAAGATTTCCTGAAAAGGAGAGTGAAATTGAAATTAAAATCATTAAGATTCACGATAATTATATTATGAACCCATCCCAAAGAGATAAAATAATAAAGGTATTGAGCGGTAAGGGGGTCGTGAATATTGATAAAGATATTGAACAAGAAATTTCTGAAAATGATTCATTTATAATTCCTTCAAGCATCCAAGTTTCTATAACTTCTAATAATATGATGATGATAGTATTTGGTTAATTAAAATTAAAAATATATTACCGCAAAAAAGTGAAAAAAATGGCAGATGTTAAAAATATATTAGTATTAGGTGCGGGACTAATGGGCACGGGTATTGCTCAAGTCTCTATTATGGCAGGGTATAATGTAAGCTTAGTAGATGTAGAACAAAGATTTGTCGATAAGGGTGTCAAGGGTATCGAAGAGGGAATTAAAAAGCTGGAAGCGAAAGGGCAATTAAATGCCGCAGAAGTGCTGGGAAGGTTAAAAACCTCCATTGATTTGGCTTCTGCTGTAAAAAATATGGATATCGTGATTGAAGCGGTCATCGAAAAAATGGACGTTAAAAAACAAGTGTGCAAAACGGTAATGGCGAACGGACCTTCTCACGTCATTTTCGCATCCAATACCTCCACGATGAGCATCACGGAAATCGGAAAGGATTCCGGCGCACCCCAGCGCGCGTGCGGAATGCACTTTTTCAACCCCGTGCCTTTAATGAGACTTATTGAAGTCATCCGAGGGAGCAATACTTCCGATGCCACTTTTAAAAAGGCAATATCCATTGCAGAATCTTTCCCATGCCTTAAAGGAAAGCGCTTTATCGCTGAAGTCTTGAAGGATAGGCCGGGATTTATAGTAAACCGATTAAATGCGCCAGTAGGAATATATTTAAATTGGGTTTTTGATCGAGCAGCAGAATTGGGAATTCCCTGGGAGCAAGTAGATGCTGATGCGGGGGGATTAATGCCCATGGGACCTTGCGAGTTATCTGACTATACGGGATTAGATTTAAGTATTCACGCACTAGATTATTATGCACAAACACTTTCACCCGATCTCAAGGTAGGAAAAGTCATTAAACAATTAGTAAGTGAAGGAAAAACGGGACGCAAGAGCGGGCAAGGATTCTATGATTGGAGCAAAGGTCGACCTACTATTAACAAATCAAAAAAAGCAGGACTTTTCGATCCTGAAATTGCCGTAGCTATCATGTTAAATGAAGGATGCAGGCTATTAGAAGAAGGTGTTGCCTCAGGTTATAAAATTATCGATGATGCAAACATGGCGGGAATGAACACTCCGGGACCCTTTAGCGCTGGAAAAAACAATTATGAAAAATGGGCTCAAATGCTGGATGATTTGGTAAAAAAGACGGGAAAAACATATCTTACACCTTGTGATTTGATGAGATCTGGGGATTTTATTAAAATGAGAAAATAAAACTTTCTCTCCTCCCTTTATTAATCTAAGCGATTTTATCCCTCATATCTTAAAATCTTATCTAATTAATTTCTATTACTTTTCATCATTATTTGTATTCATCATGCCTTTTTTTCAAATTAATTATGAGAATTTAATATTTAATCCCTCCGTTCAAAATCATTGCGTGAGCCAATCATTTAAATGTCCAAACTATGAAACATCATGGAGTTGCCCCCCAGCTTCACCTTATTTAAAGGAAAAATTGTCAGATTTCAAGGAATACTATTTGATTTATACCCAACATGATATTACTTCGTGCGTGCAAAAGGAAAAAGAGAAACATCCGAATAGAAGTATCCAAAGAATTAAAAATAGAATTTACTGGAAAATATATGCTCGTAGAGACTTAGATGACGAAATATCAAAATTTTTAAATAATTATAAAAAAAGATATAAAGAAAAGTTCATGCTATGGGGAGGAACTTGCAGATATTGCATGAAAAATGGTTTTTCTGAATGTTCTTTTATAGAAGGAATTCCGTGTCGATTTCCCGAGAAAATTCAATATTCCATGGAGGCTATTGGAATAGATATAATGAATACAGTGAACGGATTAGATATTAATCTTGAATGGCCTCCCGTTAATTACTTTTATTGGTTTGGATTAGCATGTTTTAAATAAAAAAAGAAAAAAACTGGACTGAGGAATAAACAAAAACTATTAATTTAGTATAACATTAGCTCTCTATTTTTTTAATATCCCGGCATACTTCTTTGCAAACCCCAAGATCTGCTCCCAATTGCGGAAATCATTCTTTACATCTGGTTTGATGTTAGGATCATTTTTAGAGACCATTTTGATCATTTTCTTGCCCATGAATCCAAGATTTGAATTTTCGGTTAAATCAAATACCCCACCAAATGCCTCGCTCATGACGGGAGAAAGTGCATTTTGTTGCATTATTTTATCGATATATTTTTCCTTCGCTTCTATACATTTGTCGGGATTAACCCCTTCTCCACTACTCACGTAAACACCTAAAGTATTTTGCTTTTGTTTTAGTACTTCAATATTATCCTGTAAAAACTTCTTTGCCTCTTTTGTCCATGCTCCGATTTTTATTCCGGTTCCAATTAGAATTCCATCATAATCTTGGATGTTCATATTTTTTTTAGATGACTTTTTTTTCAAGTCAATTAGTGTTGTGGAAAAACCTTCATTTTCTAAAGTTTCCGAAATCTTTTCTGATATTTCTGCAGTGCTTCCATATCGAGAAGCATACGCTATTAAAATGTTCATGTTTTACACTAGCACCTTTTAGAATAGTTTTAATTGATTAATAATTAAAGGAACTTTATCCTTGAAAAAAAATGTATCATTTATTTTATTTGTTATTGTATTCGTGCAAGGAAAATGTTTATTTTCCGAAAAAATATTCAATATTATGAGTACTTTAAAAAGAAAGATCATCTCAATTCTCTTAAATCCTACGGTTGATGTCATATATGAAATTGAGCATTTCAAGGTAGGACATACTTATCAAGTTAGACAACCCCTCATTTATCCCGTTGGAAAGGCGATATCTTTTTCCTTAGCTTTAAAAACTCTCAATCCCTCTTTTAATGATTTAAGAGTATTTGGTTTCGTAGGTAAAGAGGAGCTCGATCTTTATTCTCAATTTTTGAAAAAAAACCTTATAAATTTTGAATTCATTCCAATCAAAGGAAAGACTCGTTCTAATAAGACAATCATTGATCCAGTTGAGCACACGACCACACACATTAGAGAATTGGGTTTTATTATAGAAACAACGGAATTAAATCAATTTTTTACATCCTTAAATAACATGATCCAAAAAAACGATGTTGTGATATTCACCGGTTCCATCCCCCCTTCTCTTAATTCAGACACCTATTTTAACTTAATAAGCGAAGTTAAAAAAAGGGGAGCATGCACCATTCTTGATACGAGTGGAGAAGGATTGATAAAAGGAATAGCCGCAAATCCGACCATGATTAAACCTAATTTGATAGAACTAAACCAAATTCTAAATGGTTCCTTAGCAATCAAACAAGATTTTACTATCAATTATGAGGATATTGTAAAAATATCGAAATTAGCTAAGAATTTATTAAATAATGAGCTTGAAATAATTTTGATAACCCTAGGAGAAAAAGGAGCAATTTTGGTCAAAAATAATATCATTTTATATGGATTTATTGAGATTAGAGGTGCAATTGATACCGTAGGATGCGGGGATGCCTTCTTAGCAGGGTTCATCTATAATTATTTTCAAGAAAAATCATTTTTAGATTGTTTCAAATTAGCGCTCGCTTGTGGAACAGCAAATGCATTAACCCCGGGCCCAGGAATACTAAAAAAAAAGGATGTGGACATGCTATTATCAAAAACAAAAATATGGCGTGTTAATTAATTATATCATCTATTAATACTATGGTATCTTCTCGTTCAGGACCGATGCTAACCATGCCAATTTCAATTTTTAATTCTTCTTTTATCGCTTGAATGTACGTTTTCATGGAATCGGGTAAAGCATTAAAACCCTGCACCGCTATAGAGGACCATTCTTCTCTTGACTTTGGTTCCCATCCTTGAAATTCTTTATATATAGGAGTGCATTTCTCAATTATTTCAGGTTGGATGGGCCAATGTTCCAGTTTGACTCCTTCCATTTCATAATGCGTGCAAATCTTTAAAGGATTAATTCCTTCAAGCGCATCCAACAATGTAATGATAATGTAATCCACTCCATTGATCATGATGGAGTATTTAATATTAAATAAATCAAGCCAACCTATTCGGCGAGGCCGACCCGTGGTGGTGCCAAATTCTTTCCCTTGATTGCGGATTTTATCTGCCACGTCATTAAATAGCTCTGTCGGCACTACACCTTCCCCGACTCTAGAGGTATATGCTTTAATGATTCCAATTACTTTACCTAACTTGCTAGGCGGGACGCCAGTCCCGGAAGGAACGCCTAATACATTCGCATTAGAACTTGTTGTATAGGGGTAAAAACCGTGGTCAATGCATAACAGATTGCCCTGCGCAGCTTCAAAAATAACTTTCTTTCCCTGATCAATTCTCTTATTCAAATAGGCTGCGGTATCTATGACATATGGCTTTAATTTCTCTCCGTATTCCTTATATTCTTTATAGATTGATTCCAAATCGATCATGTAATTTGAATTAAAACATTGGATTTCTCTCTCTTTTATAGGTATTAATTTAAGCAATTTCGATTTCATGATTTCAGGATTAATTAGATCGTAGACCCGTATCCCCCATCTTGCTGCTTTATCAGAGTAGGTCGGGCCAATTCCTTGCTTTGTCGTCCCTGCTGCTAAATCTCCCTTTGATTCTTCTTCGAGACCGTCTAATATTTTATGGAATGGGAATATAACATGAGCAGTGGAGCTTATCTTCAAATTTACACTTTTTCCCGCTTCTTTCAATTCTTTTACTTCTTCTAAGAGAACCCTTGGATCTATCACCACGCCATTTGCTATGACAATTTCCTTTTCCAAAACTGCGCCAGAAGGTATAAGATGGAATTTGTACTTCCTTCCATTTGAAACGACAGTATGACCTGCATTATTTCCTCCTTGGTATCTAACCACAATATCGGCTTTTTGACTAAAATAATCCACAAATTTTCCCTTGCCTTCGTCGCCCCAAGAAAGGCCGATGATGCTCAAGGGCCAAGAATTTTTCAATTGTACCATATTCTATCCCATTTAATCCTAATTTTCGACAAAATTTCCGTTCATTTTCTTATTTTCATCCATATTCAACATCCAAAAACGTAAATCCATAATCCTATAAAAATTTTCTTAATGAAAAAGGAAAAACATCTAAGAAAGTGTTTAGAATAAGTCTCGGTCTCGAAGAAAAATTTATTCGAGAATGAATTCATTTTCATTCCTTAGATGTCCTTTATAAAGGAAGATTTAACGCAATGATTTATATATGCATATTATTTTTAACTTAACATCTATAAAGAATTTTAAACATCTATCTTTCTTAAAATGCCCCCCCGAAGAAATACTACCATTCTTTTTGATCTCTATCATAATGAAATGCTGGATGTTGAGAATGAAGAGTTTTCTGAATTTTTCACACTATTAAAGCAGCAAAACGCCAAAATCTTGAAAAATGAAACTCAACTTCTTACAATGGAAATATTGAGTGAAATTGATATTTTAATTATTGGAAATCCCATCAATACTTTTTTTAATAGTGAGGAAATAAAAGCAATTGAAAATTATGTGAGGATGGGAGGAAATATAATGCTAATTTCTGAATATGGGGCTGATTACCTTCAAAAATCCAATTTGAATGATCTTGCCACCAAGTTTGGATTATATTTTTCTTCTGATATTGTAAAAGAGAAAAATGCCCTCAATCTAAATTGCCCGAGCATAATATCACTAAAAAGTTTTGACAATAATTCGAATGGACTATTATCTCACATAAAGGATGTCTTGATTGGAGGTTCTTGTTCCTTATTAATAGATCGAAATGCGCAGGGATTCTTATTATCAAATAAGAGAACGTGGATTGAAAATTATGATGGAGTCACTAAAACTTGGATAATTAATAATAAAAATAAAGAATCAATCATATTGGGAGCATTTGCTGAACATGGGAAAGGGAAAATTATAGGATTAGGAGATATAGATATTTTTTCTAATGATCCCAATATCGGTATCAATGTCTATGATAATCGTAAATTAATTTTAAACATGTTGAATTGGTTAGAAGAGCCGGTATTGGAATCAAAACTGCAAACTTGGGCTCTTTTTCAATTTGGGACCTTACAAAATCAAATTAAAGAAATAAATTCCAAATTAAATAATATTATTGAAACCCTTACTATCTTGGAACAGAGAATTAGTATTCTTGAGAAGAATACAAATAACATGGTTGTAAGCGAGCTGTATGAGCAAGTTTCTGAAAGAAATGATCTTTAATAAATCCAATTTGAATTCCATTGTTATTTGATTAATAAAATTATTCTATATCGAGAATTCTCTTTACTAACCGTTTCTTTTCTTCGAAATCCGCTTGACGGGAAATCATGATGCGCTGTGCTTGAGGAGAACCCGCACCATGCATGGATTCGGTCCGATAACTGACGGATGCAACACCCATTGTTAAATTTTCGATGAACCGTAATATCTTATACCGATCTTCTATCGAAACATCCTCGCAAGTTGCCAAATATTTCTTTAAAATTGCCCCTATTTCCTTAGAATTCAAATCTGCTGAAGAAGGCATCGTGCATATCAAACCTCCCGCAATATCTTCTGCTAACCTTGCGATTTCGTAAGGAAATCGCGTGACATTTTGTTTGCATACATTGGCTAAAAGCATGTCCATTTCATAATTACCGGCTTCTCTTTGAAATCCCAAGGAACTGCAGGCTATTCCACAGCTAAATAATGTTTCGTTTAGATGCGTCATTTCCACTAATTTATCTTTTATATGAGGTGTTTTTTCTACTCCATTATATTCCGCCGCCAATGCTGTTGCACCTATTAATGCATCTCCTACTCCGACCTTGCATCCTCCGTACGATTGGCGATGATATCCCGCGAATCTGTTAACTAATTCTCCCGAAAATCCAACTTCTCCTTTCATAAAAATATGTTCATTGGGAATAAATACATCATTAAAAATTACGAATATTTCTTGTCCCCCGAATTTAAAATTCCCAATATCCAGATTATACTTTTCCATTTTTCGTGTATCGCAAGACTGTCTGCCTAAAACCATCGTAATTCCTTTCTCATTAGTATCCACGCCAAAGCTAACAGCATAATTCTCTTCCCCAGGGCGTAAAGACAAGGTAGGCATTATAATGGCCCGATGGGAGTTTAAAAAGCCTGTCTGATGGATTTTTGCTCCTCGTACAACTATTCCATCGTTGTTTTCTTCAACAATATGTAAAAAAGCATCTGGATCGGGTTGATCAATCGGTCTTTTACTACGATCCCCTTTCGTATCCGTCATTGCACCATCTACCATTAAATCTTGAGACTGAACCTCGATCCAATACTTCTTAAATCGTTCAAAATAATCCGTGTTATATTTTTTATCCATCTCATAGGTGATGCTATAAAGTGCATTCGCCGTGTCAAATCCCACGCATCTCTGAAAGCAGCATGCCGTGTGTTGTCCCAATAATCGCTGCATCTTAACCTTTTTTATCAGATCATCTACTGATTGATGAATATGGGTGAATCTATTGATAGTCTCACCAGTTAAATGAGATTTTGTAGTCATTAGGTCTTTATATTCTTCACGTTGAGCCAATTCATAAATCTTTTTAACCGTATTTATGGAGGGCTTAATAATGGGATGGTTCCAGAATTCTTTAACCTTCTCTCCAAACACGTATAGATTTACGGGTCGTTTAATGCTTTCTACATATTCTTCTGGAGTCTTTAATACCATTTTGAAATCTTTTTTAAAATTTGTTCTTTATTAGAATTTCAAGAATCTTAATCATTAAAAAGTATAAAAAGATAAAAATAATTTTGCTATCTTGTAAAAGAAAATCATTTAATATTCCAATAATTTTCTCATTTTGTTATTTTTTATCCCAAACTAACTGTTTCCTTTTCAGAAATTTCAAGAATTTTTGAACCTCACTTGGATAAAAGAAATGCTGATATTCTAATGTTAAAATAGCACAGATGTCTTTAAGTTTATAAGAGCACCCTATAAGGTTGAGCATTTCATGTAAATCTCCGAACCATAATTTAGGAGGTTCTGGAACTTGAATCTTTGAAAATTGCGGCGACATAGCGATAGGGAATAGATCCTCTAAATTCTTTAACCCCTTGAACCCTAACTCATAAATGGTACTAAAGTACTCCGGTTCTTTTAACGATGCTAAATCAATCCCTGCTTGCTTACAAAGCCAATCCCACTGAACTTGTTGCCTATCGTTCCATTGTTCCAAATCCCCTTCATTAAGTGAAATCAATTCGCTCATCACGGTGCTCTTTGGACCAAACTTATTGGTGGATTCTAATATTCGTTTTTCATAATCTAAAGCGTTTGCTATTATGGTTCTTCCTAATAAAGCCAATTCTCCTAGCATCAAAGAACTTTTAGAAGAATCGCTCATTTCATTAGTATTTAACATTTGATCATGCAATTGTAGAATAATTTCTTTTGCTATTCCTAATCTCTGATAGAATTCGTTCTCTAAAATAGACCATAATTTTAGTAAAAAATCCCCTTTTAAGGTAGAAAATGTATAAGCCGTGCAAAATGCAATGGAAATAACTCGATGTAATTCTGTCGAATCGCAGTATTCTAAAGTATCCAAAGAAGTATGCCATAGAGGATCTTCATGACCAAACATTGTTCCGGGAATCCCTATAGCACTATCAATAAATACTTGTTGGTCGCTACCTCCCGAAAAGGGAAGTATTCGATAACGCATTGGAACCTTCGTTCCATTAATTGCAATACCTTTTGGATGATTAGCAATTACTTTGGTGAAATATTTGAGCATGTCATTGAAAATGGAAGGTCTCGAGTAAGGGCTCAGGCATAAATTAAAGGGTTGTCCAATTTTCAAGGGATGTTCTCCAATCATATCTAAATTAATATTGCACAAGGCATTTTTCACTTTATCCACGTGTTCCTTTGCCCATGGCCACGATCCATCAAATTCAGGAATCCATAGAAATCTAATGGTTCTTAATGGGCGTGGTAAAGCTTTATTATCTATCAGATTTTTCAAGGAACGGGCCAACTCAATCAATCCTGCGGAACCACTCGCATTATCATTTGCCCCTGCGGCGGCATGGCAAAGATGTGCAGAAAGTATAACTTCCTCTTCTGGTTTTTCACTCCCTCGGATAGCGGCAGAGATTATTTCCATCTGCTTATCCTCCAATACTTGGGCATCAATCTTCGCGTGTACCTTGACGAGTCCTTTTTCTAATAGATGTTTCATGTATAATGCCTTTTCATGGGAAATGCTAAAACCAAAAGTAGTTTCTTTTAAAATATCTAGTTTTACGGGAAATCTGTTATAATTTGTTAAATCTCGGAAACCCGTGACTTTTTCTGGACTTGGATAAAGAATAAGACCTATAGCTCCTTTTTTGACATAGAGGGGAGGAATAAATAATTCTGGAGCTTCCATTAATATGATCTTTCCCTTTACATCTTTTCCGGCAAAATCTTCTTCTCGAGAACCCTTACCCACATCAACGAGTTCGGCAGTCACATCACAACTTTTCGAATATCCGACCACGCACATGGGCGTTTCCCTGAACCGGCATATGTTCTCTTGTACGGGATCCAGGAGTGTTAATTCCCCAAAGCTTACTTCCCAACCCAGCGGGGCAACCCATTCCCAAGATTTTGATTTTCCATCTGCGGGGTATTTGTGAATAATGACCTCATCTAAACCATATTCTTTCAACTCTTTAATTATGCGTTCGACGATTTCATGATAATCTCGTGACCCTCTCATTCGATTATATTGCGAGATCTTCGCGACCCAATCCCATGCTTGTTTACCACTCACTTCATTTAAAACTGTTTCAATTAAGTCCGTAATATTTTGCATGATATCAATCTCCTTCCGAAATAATTAGATAGTTGATTTTGGATCATGTTAATCCCGTATTAAATTTATTGATAAAGTAAGATATTAAAGACACTCTTCTCCATTGTTCCCTTAAAAAAAAGATTTATATCCCAATTTAGTAAACAAAAGAGGTTTAAATCGAGATTTTAATGCATTCAATAATTAGGGTGATTTACCTTCTTATTTTCACATTTTAAGTTATAAAAAAAGGAAATAAAAATGAAAATAGTAAAAAGATTATTGATATTCCAAAATTGCTCCTTTAGCTGCCGAAGATACTAATTTTCGATACTTTAAAAGGGTACGGCTCTTAATATCTCTTTCATGAGGCTTCCAATTCTTGAACCGTTCTTTAATGTCTCCATCTGATACTTTTAAATTTAACTTTCTGTTTGGAATATCAATTTCAATTATATCTCCGTTCTTTACTACCGCGATCGGACCACCTACATATGCTTCCGGGCACACGTGCCCTATACAAGGTCCTTGAGAAGCTCCGGAAAATCTTCCATCCGTGATAAGAACATAATCCGTCATATCTTGCCTTACCATTAAATTTGAAGTAAGAGCTACTAATTCTGGCATTCCCGGTCCTCCTTTTGGACCTTCATATCGAACAACTATGACATCTCCATTTTTTATCTCATGGGTCGATAAAGCCCTGAGAGCATCTCGTTCTGAATTATAGCACCTGGCTGGACCTTCAAAATGTAAGAGACTTTCCTTACCAACGGCAGATTGCTTTACAACTGCACATTCTGGTGCCAAATTCCCTTTCAATATAACCGTGCCTCCTTCTGGAAAAACGGGTTTATCTAATGGTCTAATCACTTTATCATCTAGTACCTCTACTTTCCTAAGTAATTTCTTAAGTGGTTTTTCTGAAACCGTCAGGCAATCCAGATTCAATCGATCTGAAATCCTGCTCATTACCGCAGGAATCCCTCCTGCTTTATACAGATCAGTAACCCCATATTCTCCCGAAGGGGACGTGTTCACAATCATTGGAACGTCTTTGCTATAGTCATTAAACTCATTAATATCAAAATCAATTCCCATCTCAGATGCAATGGCAGGAATGTGCAACGTGGCATTCGTGGATCCTCCGATGGCAGCATCGATCGTCAACACGTTTTCCAAGGACTTTTCATTCATTATCATGGAAGGAGTAATTCCATGTTCCAAAAGACCCATAATCTTTCGCCCGGAATTTTTTGCTATTATGTATTTCATCCGGGTAAAGGCAGGGGTCGTTGCAGCATTCGGTAATGTCATTCCAAAAGCCTCCATCAGACATTGCGTTGTATTGGCCGTGCCCATAAACTCACAAGCACCCGCAGTTGCGCAGGCTATACAATCCATCTTATCTTTAAAATCTTCATAATATTTCACATCGACTCCCTTATAATTTGGTGAAAAAGCGATTTCAAACAAGTTCGG
>CAYLZE010000053.1:0-32158 GCA_964388035.1 uncultured archaeon | reverse complement strand
TCTAAGATAATGGAAAAAAGGATGCTAAAAGAAAGAGCTCAAGATTTTGAAATATTAAAAAAAGTTAAAGACTCTTCAATTATCATTGTTGCTGGCATGTATGATAAAATTGAAATGGTTTTGGATCTATTAAAAATTCCCTTTGTACTTATTCACCCCGAAGATATGCCTCATGTAGTTTTAAATCCCAATCAGATGTTAATTATTAATTGTCCGGGCTATGTTTCTAACGAGGGATTAACGAAAATTAAAGAGTTTGTAACTCATGGAGGATTCCTATTCACTACGGACTGGGCCTTGCTTAATGTTTTGGAGAAAATCTTTCCCGAATATGTAAAGTTCAATCAGAGACCAACCGGGGATGATTGCGTGAGAGTCGAAGTGGTGGATAAGACCAATAAATTTCTACAAGGGTTATTTGAAGGGGAAGCAGATCCTATTTGGTGGTTAGAATCCTCTTCATATCCAATCATTATTGTTGATAAAGAAAAAGTCAAAGTTTTAGTTACCAGTAAGGAAATGCAGGTAAAATATGGAGAAGCACCTATAGTTATCCTATTCCATTACGGATATGGGGGAACCGTTTTGCACATGACGAGCCATTATTATTTACAACGAGCTGAGTTACGAACTTCAAGGCATAAGGCCAGTGCTAAGGATTATATAATGTCTGAAATGTCATTTTCATCGAAAGAGGCTGAAGAGCTCAAAGCAGATTTAAAGGATCTGACTCTCGGAGAGACTGAATCTGCCTATACGTCAACTCAATTTATCAGTAACGTTATCGTGGAGCAGCAAAAAATGGTTGAAAAGCGAAAGGATAAAAAAGACAAAGAAGGTGAAAAGACTTAATTTTCATTTAAAAGATTATGGAAAATGAAGTAAAAATTTTTAAAAAGCTTTTTAGAAAACTCCGAGGATGGGCATGAATTTTTATTTATTAATCTATCACTTTAAATAGCAAGATCAGTTAATGAATCAAATGTCCAAGTCTAAAGGAAAAATTAATAGCATTGATAAATATAATGCAACATTTCCTGAAAATGTTCAGGAAATCTTGCAAAAATTAAGAAAGACAAATCAAGAATCTACCCCTGATGCTGAACAAACAATAAGTTATCAAGTACCTACGTCTAAACTAAATGGCAATTTAACTTGAGATAATCGTCAAATTTGGATGAACCTTTCAATTAAATGATCGTAAATGTCTAGAAATTAGAAAAACATGTGACATTAAATCAAAGAATTTTCACTTTTTCATAATCGGGAACTAAGTAATTTGGCAGGTACCTTTACTTTTTAATTCCTCATTATTCAAATTCTTTTTATATTAACATTAATTAGAGGAGATCAACATCATGCAATTCAAGAAATTGCATTAAAGAACTATATTTAAAAAGCAAGAAAAACGTGTAAAAAAAATGAGTTTCGTAACATTTTTAATTGTTTGTTTAGTTACTGGTGTTGTCTCAATTCTATTTGCGGTGTATCTTAGATCTCTGGTATTAAAAGAAGACCCCGGAAATGAAAAGATGATAGAAGTTGCGGGATATATCGAATCGGGTGCTAAAACGTTTTTAAGTGTTCAATATAAAGTGTTAGGTATATTCGTTGTTGTATTGGCAATAGCATTATTATTCCTGCCTTCTCCCTTAAGAGAAAGTGACACTTATACCCGATTATTTCCCGATGCTTTAAATTGGGAACAAATGGTGGCTTACGTTATCGGTTCTGTTGGCTCGATGTTTGCCGGTTATATGGGGATGTATGTGGGCGTGAAAGCAAACACGCGCGCTGCACAAGGCTGTTCTGTAGGAACGAAAAAAGGATTTGATATTGCCTTTTTTGGCGGATCTGTTATGGGTTTAGCTGTCGTCGGAATTGCATTAATTGGAATATCCATTCTCTATTGGATCATACCAGATCCTAACATCATATTAGGATTCAGTTTTGGTGCGAGTAGTGTAGCTTTATTCATGAAATGCGGGGGAGGTATTTATACTAAAACCGCTGATGTTGGAGCGGATTTGGTTGGAAAAGCTGAATATAATCTTCCCGAGGATGATTCAAGAAATCCTGCAACTATCGCAGATAATGTAGGTGATAATGTCGGGGATATCGCAGGGATGGGCAGCGATCTTTTTGATTCCTATGTTGCTTCTATTGTAGCTGCGATGCTATTAGCAGCATCAATAGCATTCGCACGCTTTAATATAGATTTGGAAACAAGATATTACTTTGTTATTTATCCCATTCTTTTATGCGGAGTCGGTTTAATCGCATCTTTGATTGGAATTTTTGTAATCAAGTGGAAGGGATCGGAAGATCCGGGCAAATCGTTGAATTCCGGAACCTATTTAGCAACTGTAATTTTTGCGGGATTATCTGCCTTATTTACCTTGTTAGTTACCCTTGATATTACTAATGCTTTAGCCGCTCGAGAATTATGGAACCTTTGGCTTTCTTCTGTAATTGGTCTTTTTTCAGGGATCGTGATTGGGTTTACTAGCGATTATTTCACGAGAGACGATCGAAAACCCACCCAAACCATAGCAAATGCTGCTAAAGAAGGAGATGCTGTTGTTATTCTAAGTGGTTTTTCATACGGGTTATTGAGCGTGGTACCACCTGCAATTGGCATTGTGGTCGCAATGGCTATCGCATATGTATTAAGTGGAATATTAGGAGTCGCCATTGCTGCCGTTGGCATGCTATCTATCGTAGGTACCATCGTATCTAATGATGCTTACGGACCAATCGTGGATAATGCTCGGAGTATTGCAGAACAAGGAGAATTGGGTGAGGATGTCATTAGTCAAGCAGATAGACTGGACTCTGCAGGGAATACCGCGAAAGCTATTACGAAAGGATTTGCCATTGGCGCTGCCAATCTAACGGTCTTAGCTTTACTCTTTTCTTTCAAGTCAGAAGTTAACTTAGAATCACCTGGAACCATCGAAGTAGTGGACCTTCTTCAAGTTAAAGTTCTAATTGGCGCTTTCATTGGTGTTGTCGTTCCTGCTCTTTTTTCCGCTCTATTAATCCTCGCTGTTCAAAGAAATGCTGCGAAAATGGTTGATGAAATCCGACGACAATTCGAAGAGAATCCTAAGATCCTTAAAGGAGAAGAAGCCGCAGACTTCAACAAATGCATTGCGATTGCGACTAAAGGCTCGTTACATGAATTAGTTGTACCGAGTATAATTTCCATTGCTATCCCGATTGTGGTAGGAGTACTTTTAGGTGTGGATGCTTTAGGAGCTTTCTTGGCGGGTTCGATTTTAAGCGGATTCGTTTTTGCTATCATGATGAGCAATGCGGGAGGAGCTTGGGATAACGCTAAAAAGTGGATAGAAGATGGCAACCTCGGAGGAAAGGGTACTCCCATTCATAGAGCAGTCATCACGGGAGATACCGTTGGCGATCCGTTCAAAGACACCGCAGGACCTAGTATTAATACACTCTTAGTGGTGATGTCTCTTACTTCTACGATCTTTCTAGGATTTTTATTATTGTTCAATACGGGCGCAGGATTCTTTGTATTCTAAAAAATCTTAAAATTAGCTCCAATTTTTCTTAATAAGTATTCCTTTTTTTTTTTAATCCTATACTTCTCATGAAATCGAGACCTTTTCATTGAAATAATCCTCATTTTCTACTTTTTAAAAATAACAGACTTTTTATCCAAATCTCACCTTAATATAAATTAATCTAAAGTATAGAATAGCCTTCTAAAAAAATTAAAAGAGATTATTATAAATGAGTCAACAAGCATTTGAAATGCTGGAATCTTTTGTCATGGATTTGATGCAGCAAATGAAAATTCCGGGAGTGAGCATCGCAATCCTTCTTAATGGAAAGGAAGCATACGCAGAAGGATATGGTGCTCGTGATTTGGAACAAAATCTTCCCATGACCCCCGATTCTCTTTTTGGAATTGGTTCCATATCTAAATCGTTCGGTGCATTGGCAATCATGCAACTTCAAGAACAAAATAAATTGAATATTAACGACCCCGTGAATAAATACATCAATTTTAAATTAGGCAAGAAGGACGATCCCATTAGAATTCATCACCTGCTATCCCATACTACCGGTTTGCCTGAACTCTGGGCCGGACATTCCATCGTGTTTCGCTTAACGGGAGGAATTGATGAAATGCCACCAATGTCTAGTTGGAAAGACTTTCTTACATATATTAATGGTGCTCAAGGTGAATTTTGCTGGAATCTCGGAGAAAAGTATTCCTACAACAATGACACGTATGCTCTCATCGCACCAATCGTAGAAAAAGTTACTCACATGCCTTATCCCGAATATGTTAGAACTAACATCTTAAAACCCCTTAAAATGAATAGGACTACCTACTCAAAAGAAGAATTTGAGAAGGATGAGAATTCAATCACGGGGTATATCAATTTAGATGGTAAGCTTACCCGAAATCCCATACCTATCAACCCTCTAAGTTATGCTAGCGGGGGGCTAACTAGTTCCGTTAAAGAATTGGAAAATTACATGATAGCACTTATGAATGGGGGCGACTTTAACGGAGAAACCATCATCCAAAAGGAATCCATCGAAAAAATGTGGGCTTCCCATGGTAAAATTGAAGATAGCATTTACGATTACGGCAATCCTGCTTATGGATATGGATGGAGAATCCATTCAGATTTTTTTGGAAACGTGCTTATAAGTCATGGTGGGGATTTTCACATCTGTGGGGGTGAAGTCGCAATGATTCCGGAAAAAAAAATCGCAGTTGCTATAGGCCTTAATACTCAGCCTGGCCCCTTCGCTGAATTGGTTGCGATAGGAATTCTGGCGGTGTTATTAGGAAAAAAAATTGAGGATGCAATTCCCTTACTCTCTCAAATCCAAAAAATGCAAATTCTTATCGGGAAATATAGATCCTATAAAGGAATTGTAAAAGCAGAATTGCTAATGCAAGGCGGCATGCACATGATAAAAGCTCACTTACCAAGGATGTTGGGCGGAACAATTACCGCACCCTTGATTCCCAAAAGTATGGATGCTCTGGAATTTGCGCTTCCCATGTTTGGGGCTGAAATTCCTGTAAAAGTGATAAAAATTGATGAAAAGACCAAGAACGTCTCCATTTTAATAGATCGCTACTTATTGCATAAGATTTGAAAATATTTTTTTTCTATTTCCTTTTTAAAATTTTCATTTTTTTAACCTCTCGAAAGAATTAATTCATTCTGCTTTTCTACGTGCAAGCATAAAACGTGTTAAATAACTAATCTAAGTTCTCGTCATTCGAAAAGTAACCAAATAGACGAAAATTAGGATTTAAAGTTATAAATCTCGACTAGATTGAATGGTGAATTAGCTTTTGAAGCAAATAATAATAGCAAGATTAAAAATTTATAAAAAAAAAGAATATGTTGTTATTTATATGCTTTCTTTAGCTTCTTTTTAAAGATTTAGTTCCATTAATTTCTCCTTAACAATTTTTGACTTCTCTGGGGTAATATCATAGATAATGCTGAATATTATTAATCCAAGTCCCATCGCAATCGCTGGAATAATTCCAAAATGAAGCTGAATTCCAACTAATGCTAAGGGCGGCTGGGTTGTGGCGCCCTCAACAAATCCAGTCAATTCATGCACGGTAGCTAATATAAAAGCTTGCATAACTTTCGCTAAATTTCCCATGAATGACCGGAAGCCACCATAGAATCCTTCTTGCCGCCGCTTCATGATTGTTATGGATTCATCAATTACATCACTGAAAACGGGGTTCAACATTACCCAGAAGCCCCCAAGTACCACCCCCCAAAAAAATATTAGAACATATAACACGTTTAAACTCACGATAAAAGAGAGTACTGCAGTTAAGGCAATTAATCCAATTGCAGCATAAATCATTGTTTTGCGATTATCATTCTTTCTTCTATTGTACAATATCCATATGGGCATTCCTGCTATGCCTCCTAGCAGTAATAATATCATTACAAAAAGAATATCATCTGCAGATCCCTTGATTATGTATTGTACCCAATAGAGAAAAGAGCCTTGCACTGTCGTCGTTAATGTCTGATATAAAATATAAAACAGCAAATATGCTAAAAATGCCTTGTGCTTTAAAGTTTGCCCTAAAGTCTTAAAGAAAGACTGTTTTTCACGTTGTTTATATTGGACAAGATATTTTTCAACCTTTGCCTTATCATCTCTCATTCCAGGTAGCCAGAGGACCCACGATACGAGGCTGATTCCCACGCAAATCCAAGCCAAGAGCGCATAACTCCCGAGATTTCCAAGAATGATTATTATAGGGGGTATCACGTTAGCTAAAACCACGCCAACAAATCCTACATATACTGTTATCGCAGAAGCATTAATGCGCTCTTTTTGAGAACTAAATTTTTCTGGGAATAGAGCAAAAAAATTACATGTTGTAAAGGTTTCAAAAGTATCGAATAGGCATGTACTAAGCACGAGCCAGCCAAAAATTGTCCAGGGTTGTTCTTGAGCACTTATAGCGGGGGGATTAAAAATCATGAGAAAAGCGACTAACATGGGTACAAAGAATACCAAAACCCAAGGGAATCTTCGACCCCACTTTTTCGTGAACCAATAAGGTCTATCCGAAATATATCCTATTATAGGATCATTGAAAGCGTCCCAAACGGCATAAATCCCTAAAGCTAGTCCTGTCATCCAAGATTGTAATCCAATTTCCACTTCATAAAAAAAAAATAAGATAAGCACGAGGACACCCTCTCTAAATTCCCCAATAAGACTGCCTGCACCATATGACGCCATTGACCACTTGGAATGCATTATTTCCGAGCTATCATTCATTTTACTCATTTCTTTCCATTTATTTTCGTTTTTATAATTTAAATTTTTAAATTAAACCATGATCATACTTTTGATTTGTTTCTTTATAAAGCTAACTTTAATGTAATGCCTCAGATACATAATAAAGGAGTTAGGGGGAATTATTTCCAAGAAAATTAGATGCTTCAGGCTAAAAATTAGAAAGCTTTTGGTTTTAAAATCATGTCCGATCGTTGTATTACTTCCCGAAAAATTTATCATATTAATTACAACGTGGAATTCTGAATGATGTTTCTTGACAATTGCAATCTGCTCCATTTAACTTAATAGATATTTAGTTATACATTAATGCAATAGAGAATTTACTTGAAATTAAAATATTCCAAAAAGAATGCTTGATTAGTAATTATTCCATGATAAAAATAATTAAATTTGGATGGTATGGATAAACACCTGGTATGAATGTTTTTGAATTTAATAAAAATTAATTAATATTTATGACTAATTAATGGGTAAGTTATTTTGAACTATTAAAATTATAAAACTTTAAGATAATCGAAATTAAAAGTGAGCAAAGTGGATTGGAAAGGTACCCTATTATTGAAAAGAAGTGAGCTGGCTTCCTTAATGACCCTCCAAGAATATATCGACGGAATTGAAAACGCCTTTCGAATGCGGGGAAAAGGTCTGACTTTTGGAACTGGGATGATTCACGGAGACACTCCTGAAGCAACGGAGTTCCACGTTAAAGTAGGAGGCTTGAAATTAGGAGAAAATTATTATTACGGGCTGAAAATTAATGGTTCCAATTTCACGAACATGGAAAAATTTGGAATTCCTAATATAATGGGAGCTATAGTGTTATTCGATGCTGTAAAAGCAATTCCTCTAGCCATCATGGATGCAGGGGATCCAACCGTCAAGCGTACTGGGGCTGCTACTGCTGTTGCCGCAAAATATTTGGCAAAAAAAAATTCAAAAATAGCTACTATTTGCGGTTGTGGAACCCAGGGAAGAATACAACTAAAATGTCTTAAATTAATTTATCCTAACATTCATACGGCATATGCTTATGATAAGAATCGAAAAATGGCTGAAAAGTATGCCAAATCTATGAGTAAAGAGCTAAACATTGACGTGAATGCCGTCCCGGAATTAAAAGAAAGCGTAAGAAAGAGTGACATCGTTGTAACTTGCACTCCTTCCAGAGAACCGTATTTATTTAAAGAATATATAGCTCCCGGTACCTTTATTGCGGCGGTTGGAGCAGATAGTCCGGACAAGCAAGAACTTGAATCTACAATTTTATCCGAAAATAAGGTCATTGTCGATATTCTGGAACAATGCGCCGTAGCCGGTGAGCTCCATCACGCCTTAGAACAAGGGCTCATGACTGAGGAAAAGGTTCATGGAGAATTGGGAGATATTCTTGCTGGGAAGGCATTAGGGAGGGTTTCGGATGATGAGATCATCGTGTATGACGCCACGGGCACGGCCTTACAAGATACTGCTGCTGCGGCATTATGTTATGAAAAGGCAATGTCAAAAGGATTGGGACAATATCTTAACTTTTTTGCCTAATTTATTAGAAGATATGGTGCTAATTCTTGCACATAGAAATGGTTTCAATTTATTTTAGAAAAAATCTAAGTTTAATCAAATTTTTTTTATTCTATGAATTTGCGAGATTTGGGTTGGAACTGTGGAAATTACTCCACAGGGAAGGATAATAGCATTACTGACGTGCCGGGAGTATCTGTTGGACACCATACCATTATTGAGGGAGAGGGTAAGTTAATACCCGGGAAAGGACCCATACGTACAGGTGTCACCGTGATTAAACCCCACGAGGGAATCATATATAATCAAAAAGTTCCGGCGGGCGTCTTTGTAGCAAATGGATATGGAAAATCGACGGGAATTCCCCAGATCTTAGAATTGGGCTGGATTGAAACACCGATAGCTATAACAAATACGTTCAATGTGGGATTAGTCTATGATGCATTAATATCGTATTCAATTGAGACCAATCCCGATATCGGAATTAACTTGGCAAGTTGTTGTCCAATTGTTACTGAATGCAACGATGGTCATTTGAATGACATTCAGGGAAGACACGTGAAGCAAGCTCACGTTTTAGAGGTTCTTAGAAACTTGGATTCCAGTAAACAAATTGAACAAGGTTGTGTAGGTGCAGGTACAGGAATGACGGTATTCAGTTTGAAGAGTGGCGTGGGAACGGCTTCTCGGCAACTCAAAATTAATCTGGGAAGATATAGCGGCACATATCACGTGGGAGTTCTTTCAGTGCCTAATTATGGTTCCTTTCAAGACTTCTTGTTCTATGGGCATGAGATGAGTAAAGTATTGGATAAGAAAAAGTACCTGAGACCCTCCCGGAAAAAAGCCAACGAGCAGAAAAAAGAAGGCGGATCCATTATTGTAATCATTGCCACGGACATTCCCTTTTCTCATAGACAATTAAATAGATTAGCTCGTAGGGGAGCAATGGGTATTACGAGAACTGGTTCCATCATGAGTCATTCGAGCGGGGATTTCATTTTCACGTTTTCTACTGCCAACCTGGTTGATATAAATTCAAGTGAAACCATTCGAGAGGAAATCACCTTCATGGATTCCAGCTTATTACTCACGGATGTCTACAGAATGACTATTGATGTCGTCCAAGAATCTATTTATAATGCCATGCTTCACGCCACTACGATGGAGGGAAGAGATAATCACGTGAACGTGGCATTAGATGTTGATGATTTGCCAAAAAATAAAACCTGAATAAAATTAATTTTTATTATCCATTTTACAGGATTCCTTGTTCTGATGATTCTTGATTTTGAGTGAGATCATCGCATGATCTAAGAATGTTTAGACTTTATATTCGAAAAAAAAGAAGGGATATAAACAAATTTAAAGGTTCCTTGATTTCATGTTACAATTAAAAGAAATTTTTATCCCTGCCCAAATTTTGTAAATAGTATTTCATAATTCTCACAATTTATAATCAAGCAAAAATAGAGTTAAATTAGAGAAAATTACTAAAAATGAATGTATCATGAGTGTTAGTATAGTAATTAAAAATGGGAAGTTAATCGATGGTGCGGGAAATCCCGGGTTCAAGGCTGATATTTCGATTAAAGAAGGAAGAATACATGAAATAAAACCCTCCCTTTCGGGTACTGCTGATAAAGAAATAGACGCACGCGGCATGGTGGTTTCTCCGGGATTTATCGATGCGCACTCGCATACAGATACTATTTTGCCTTTATCTAATAAAGCAGAATCGTTTGTGAGACAAGGGATAACGACCTGCGTCACGGGGATGTGTGGAAATTCCTTAGCTCCAATTCATCCCAATAAGTATGATGAGTATAAAGAAACTCTTAACAATACTCTCCCGCTTTTTAGAAGTGTTGATTTACCATGGAGAACCTTCAAGGAATATTTGCAGCACATGGAACAAGACGGATGCAGCATTAATGTTGTCCCCTTTGTTGGCTATGAAAATATTAGGCTAGCAGGAGGACCTGGAAAAGAAGATCGCTCACCAACGATGGAGGAACTGAACAGCATGAAAAACTACGTGGCAGAAGCCATGGAAGCAGGAGCCTTTGGAATGAGCACCGGTATTTTTTATGCCCCTCAGATTTATGCAACTACTCAGGAGCTTATAGAATTATGCAAAGTTCTAGCTAAATATCAGGGACTTTATTTTACCCACATGAGAAGTGAGGGAGATGGCGTGGTTGAAGCGGTAAAAGAAGCCATAGAAATTGTTGAGAAGTCTGGGTGCAGAGGGGGGCAAATATCTCATCATAAAATTTCCGGTGAGGATAATTGGGGTCTAAGTGAGGTGACCTTGCGATTAATACAAGAAGCAAACGATAGGGGAATTGATATCACTTGCGATTCTTATCCCTATGAGAGATACATGACTAGTTTAGTCACTGCCTTACCACCTTGGGCACGGGAGGGAAGTACCAAGAAGATTCTCGAAAGACTGAAAGACCCTGAACAGTTCAAGAAAATCCAGAAGGATGTCATGGAAGAACAAACACAGTGGGAGAGCATGATCAAGGTGGACGGCTTTAAAAACATGTATCTATCAATGGCAAGCTCCCAAAAATGGAAAGATTCAATCGGGAAGAATTTCACCGTGATTTTAAAAGAATCTGGTCTTGGCGATTACTGGGAATTGTTTAGACAAATCTTAATTGATGAGAAAGCTTCTGGCATGATCATTGCAACTAGCATGAATGAGGAGGAAATTAAAACAATTATTAAAAGTAGATATCAAATGGTCGGTTCCGATGGATTGGGCATTCCTTACCTGCCTGCTTTCAAAGCCATCCATCCCCGATTTTATGGAACGTTTCCGAGGGTTTTAGGAAAATATGTCCGGGAGGAGAAAGTACTAACATTAGAAGACGCTATAAGGAAAATGACATCTTTCCCGGCACAGAAACTTAGCTTATATGATCGAGGCCTCTTACGAGAAGGATGTTGGGCAGATGTGGTGGTGTTTGATCCCGAAACGATTATTGATAAAGCTTCTTATGACAACCCCCATCAGTATCCAGTGGGAATATCCCATGTCATTGTAAATGGTATTGTCGTCGTTGAAAAAGATACTCAGAACGATATGTTACCCGGTAAAATTCTAAGGTATTTAGCGTGATTGGGAGCCATCTCTTTTTCGCAAGTCTACTCGGAATTTTTCCTACCCCTTTAGGGAATATATTATATAATCATGGTGCCATGCATGATAAAGGCGGGAATAACTTGATTATTATGCCTTTAGAACCGATTGTAGCAACGACAACACCGCGATCTTATTGCAAGAATTGTCCATCTTCACCATGATTGGAGGTGCTTTGATCTTATTTGCTAACCTTGTCGTCATAAAGCATTCTAAATAATTTAACTTATCAACTTTAAAAAATCCGTATTATATAGAAGATTTTGTAATTATAAAATGAGATTTTTATTTTAGAACTAGAAGAAATTAAAAAGAAATTTAAAAAATAAAAAATAAAAATATAAAATATCTTTCATGTAATGTTATAAATTAACTTCTTTTAATCGCATTAAATGCTCATGTGTTTTAACCGGATTTAAATCATAAAACTTCCAGTAGATAATAGTCCCCGCTAATAAGAATAGAGAAGGAATCAATGCCATCCCCCACAAGATTCCCGTGATTGCCAAATCGCTCTGAACATCTGCACCTTCTTCAAACCCTGTCAAGGTATGGATCGTCGCAAAAATTATTGCTTGAGACACAATCGCAAAGCGCATGATGAACATGCTCACTCCATTATAAAGACCCTCATTTCTTTCTCCCGTTCTTACAACACTTTCATCGATAATATCCGCAAAGAGCGGTGATTTTGCAACAAACATGCCCGCGATTCCAATTCCCCATAAAATTAGAAGGATACACCAACTGATTATATCTGAGAAAAACGTCATTGGGAGGGCAAAAATGCAAGAAAGGATGGCTCCAATTAACATGATTTTCTTATTATTGGCTGTTTTTCTTAAAATGATCGCCCAAATTGGAGTGGCTATTAAACTACTTATTAAATAAGCTCCCATGAGAATGGTCGAATAGATTGCTGGCAACTTAAGAACAAAACGTAAGCCATATTGCAAGGAACCAAGCAAGCATGCTCTTAATGTTGAATATCCGAGAAAGAGGATTACATAGACCATGAAATTTTTATGTAAAAGAGCTTTTTTAAAAGTCGTAAAAGTAGATGCTTTTTGCCCGCTTTCTTTTAGGGCTTTATATGATTCCACGTATCGATTAACGCTTACCTTATCTTCTCGAAGTCCGGGAATAGCCAACAACCCACCGATGAGTGTAATTATCACGAGAGCCCATGCTTGATTGTAAAAAGACTCCTTCACGCCAAATTGTACGATAAATGGGGGTATTAATGAACCTAACGCGATCCCAATATACGCTAGAATCATTAAAACTCCTGAAGCGGTTCGTCTTTCATCGAAATTTCGAAACTTATCTGGGAAAAGTGCAGCATAGTTAACCATCCAGAACGAAAGAGTGGTATCAAATAAGCAGGTTGCCAAAATAAGCCATCCAAAAATTAACCATTTTCCTTGCACCGGATCAACATTCGGAGGCGCAAATAATAGCACGTATATAAAAATGGACGGGAACATTGACCCAATTACCCAAGGAAAGCGTCGGCCCCATTTATTGGTAAAAAAAAAGGGGCGATCGCAGATATACCCAACTAAAGGATCGTTGATTGCGTTCCAAATTGCATAAATTACAAAGCCTGTAGCCACCAACCAACTTTCTAGACCAATTTCCGCTTCATAAAAATAAAACACGTAAGCTCCGAAAGTTATGCCGAAAATCTCTGAGATCATATCAGACATGCCATAGGAAAATATATTGAATTTAGAATGGCGAATTTCAGAGGGTTCTTCTATATTTGATTCGTTTTCAATTGTCATGTGTTTTAAGTATAATTTTATTTTAGTAAAATTAAGTTGATCTCATGTACTATAAATACTTTTAGCATTTTGTCCAATGGGAGAAATTTCCCTAACTTATTAGAGAACTATTGAAGAATTTTTCAGCTATTTTATATGGACGATAGGATGGAGATTATATTTCAATGCAACATGAGTGAAAATTATAAGGGATTGGCATCATGCGATTCCGAACATGCGTTTAATAATTCTAACATAGTGATGTCATGATTTAATTTGTTTCAGAGTTAAATTTATATTTTTCTCTTTCTTTATTAAACACGTTAGTGATAGATTGGACTGACGGTGAGCTTTGACTCGCTGAGGAACCTCACCCCACGTTTCAAACGAGGTGTAGGGAACTACTATCGCGAGAGCGATATTTTAACAACAGAAACGACACTGCTCTTTTGCAGATATTAATGATTTAGAAATAAGCTAAAGAAATTGCGGAAGAGAATGGTTGGAACGAGTTAAAACCTCGGTGCAAGGCCAAATAAAAGCGATGAGGATTTGAAACGAGCTTTAGGTGGGCCGCAATAAGGTGGATGTCCAAACTTTCTTCCGGTAACGGAAAAAAGTACAGAAGGGTGGGTATATCTATCAATAACATTCTTTTTTTTAATTTATCTCTCTTTCATGACCTTCATTTTTGTTGAAAGCAAATAAATTTTTGCCATTATTATTTTTTCCCTTAAAGTGAGCGAAAGGAAATTAAAAAAAATGTTCAGTAAAAGCACTTAAATTATAATATTTTATTTCTATTTGTACGATGTGGCATATCAATTTAAATAAAAAATTGTTCCCATTATCAAGAAAAAAAAATAAAGGTTTTATATAACTTCATTATAATACTGAAACAAAAAAAAAATTATAATAATGTCGCATTCATCAGAAAGGGCTAAAGCTATACGTAGTTTCTTCCTCCACATTGGAGATATGTTTAAAGGGGAGGATAAGAAAGAAGAAATCCATAAAAATGCATGCGAGAGTGGATTAGGTTACATCCGCTTGCGTTTACCCATTGAAAAAATAACCTCTGAATATGAAAAAAATCTAGAGTATCGGGTGAAAAAAGCCGGATTGAATTATACGATTAGGGAAGCTAAAGAAGAGGATTTAGAAAGCGTGAAAGACATTTACAATCAGAGTTGGCCTTCTACATGCGCACCTTTTCGCCCCATGAAATTGGAAAAGTTTGAAACCATTTTTCATGATAAAGATACCACATTTCTCATCGCAAACGCCAATCAAGAAGATGCAGGCTTTGTTTTAATTGATTTTGGGGGAAAAGCAAAGGACATTGCTATCATCGCGGGATTGGGCGTCATTCCAAGTTATCAGCGCAACGGTTTGGGAACGATATTAGGTTTCGAGGCGTGGAAATTTCTGAAATCTAAAAAAATCAAGGAAATTTTATGCGAAGTATATGAGGGTAATGTCACCTCTCAAATGTTCATAAACACGTTTGGTTTCGAAAAAGTAGAAAAGAAAAAATATGGGATTACAGATTTTCTTTATACTGTAGCAAATATAAAATAAAAGTGGTCAAGATGTGAGACCATCTTAAATTAACCCCTTTTTTTTTGTTAGGTTCTAGACATCATTGCTATTATCATTGTAATATTATTCATTGGTGATATGGCGAATATTCTTTAAATAGTAAGAATTTCCCTATTTATTAATCCGAAATTTAAATAACGCAAAAAAAGCCATGACAAATTTGGATAAATTCTTTGTAATTGATGGCCATATTGATACGGCAACCCACCTCAACACTCAAGGAAGAGTGTTTTATGAGTTATCTGAAAAAGGACATTGTGATTATCCCCGAATGCGGGCGGGTAATGTAAAGGCAGCTCTTTTCGCATTATATCCCATGATGAAACAAGAACATATAATCAATGGTTTAGATGTTTGGTTTAAATTGATCTCTAATCCTATGAATAACCTGGAACAAATAAAAACGATATCAGACTTCGAAAGGATACAGACCACGGAAAAAATTGGTGCCCTTCTCCATTTTGAAGGAGCGGGAGGAATTGATGATGATTTAAAATTATTGCGACTAGCTTATCATTTGGGACTGCGAAGTCTTAGCTTAACTTGGTCTAATACAAATAAATTTGGAAATGGTTCCCGATTTTATCCCCATCAACCGAAAAAAGGATTGACGTCCTTGGGAGAAAAATTAATCATTGAAGCTCAATCATTAGGCATCACTCTCGATGTTTCCCATCTAAACGATCCGACCTTCTGGGATCTCAATAAAATTATGCAAAAACCGTTCATTGCAAGTCATTCTAATGCGCGATCTGTGACAAACCATGTGAGAAATTTGACGGATGATCAAATTAAAGCAATTCATGAAAAAAAAGGAACGATTGGCATAAATTTTGGCATGAGTTTTTTAAATCCGAGAAAACCCGATATGAAAGACTTGGATATGGGTTTTGAGGCGATAAAGCGACATGTTGATCATATTACTGAACGAAGCGATATAAATACCGTTTCAATTGGTTCGGATTTTGATGGCACGGACGTCCCAAATTGTGTCAAGAATTCCTCTAAATTTCCTGAATTGTGGGAGTATCTCCTGAATAACGGATATAGCGAACAAGATTTAATTAAAATTTCTCATGATAATTTACTCCGTGTATTTAAAGCTACATGGAAGTGAAGCGTAATCTAATTGCATGGTTGTTAACGTTTTTCGCTGCTCATCTAAGAACAATGATCTGATAATCTTGATTGATAATATTTATTGTTAATTTATCTTTGAGAGGTTCACTATAATTATAAAAAAAGAGGTGAAAGGGAAATTGAAAATAAAAGCCACTAAAGAAGAGATGGAGCAAGGCCGAAATTTCTTAAAAGGTGACTTATGGGAAAAATGGGGCCGCTTAGAAAGAGATCAAGAAAATGATATTCCACCTCCCCCCATTCAGGAGCCCTATCCTACGAATTCTGATTTAATTGATTTAATTGAGCCTCAGAACTTTTCCATTGGAAACATGCCTCTAATAGACGTGATAAATCGAAGGAGAAGTAAGAGAAATTACACTAAAGAACCTTTTAATTTAGAAGAATTATCTTTTTTACTATGGGTCACTCAGGGGGTGCAAAAAATTATAGGAGAAAGGTTATCTACTCTTAGGACGGTTCCCTCTGGAGGTGCCCGCCATCCCTTTGAAACATACTTAATTCCTTTAAACGTATTGAATCTCAAACCCGCTTTATATAGATACTTGGCAGTAGAACATAAATTGTGCTTAATCAGAGAGAATTTGGATGAACCTTTCAAGTTTGAGCGTACACTCGTACAAAGTGCTCCCATCGTCTTCATTTGGACTACTATCCCTTATCGAACGGAGTGGCGTTATAGTCTTTTAGCTCATAAATTAATTGCACAAGATTCGGGGCACTTATGCCAAAATCTTTATCTTGCCTCTGAATCAATTGGAGCTGGCACGTGCGCAGTAGGGGCATTTAATCAAGTATTAATGGATCAATTCTTAGGAGTTGATGGAAAAAATGAATTCTCTCTCTATTGTGCCCGCGTGGGAAAGGTTAGAATGCACAAACCTCCCCAAAAGATTAGAGAAATTTCAAATCTGAATACAAGGTAAAAAGTTTACAATAGGGATCTTTTAAATCTTAAGGAATTTAAAATATTTGAAAAGATAAAAAGGAATTAATCATTTTTAAACGATGCTAAAACTCGCATCTTCACTTCCACAGCCGGGGCACTTGAATCCTTCTTCGGGGAGATCGTCCCTCTCAAATTCATGGCCACATTTATCGCATTTAAATTTCATGTTTTTAATAACCAAAAATGTTACTTAATAAGATAGATTAAGAAAACTTTTAATTTTTTTGCTAAAAGAAACCTTTATTTGATTAAATATTAATATTATTTGATTTGAAACCCATTTAAACCTAATTTACATCAACATTTATGATGCTATATTTATTATTCATTTAAAACTACCCGAAAAATCTATTTTCATGGGTATAAAAACAACGTGACAGAGATAAGATAAAAATCTTTGTAAAAATAAAATCACGTAATTGTCAACCTACCCGATATTCTTCTCAAATTCGGAATCTTTCAAAAAAAGTTGAAAAGAAAAAAGGAAAGCCCTTTCATGCCTGGTGCTCAATCATTTTTTCTCTTTTTGGAACAGGTTCTCTTCGAATCTCAAGCACCTTTGCATCACTTTTTCTCTCATAAAACATCTTTATTTCTTCTTCCGTTAAAGTAATATCTGCAGCTTTTGCATTAGATTCAACGTGTTTGACGTGAAATGCTTTCGGAATGGTAATCACGTTCTCGTGATTGATGAGCCAAGCAATGCCAATCTGTTGAATGGTAGCATCATGGCTTTTTGCTACTTTTTCCAATTTCTCTCTTAATTCTCCATCGATATCTGTAAACCCTTCATGTCCTAAGGGACTATAAGCAGTCAGCGTCGTTTTATTTTTCTGATAATAGGGTAAAGCTTCATGCAGGTACTTCTGATCTGTTAAGTTTAATCTTAATTGATTCGTCACCAAGAGATCTGGATGTCTGAGGTATCCTTTTATCTCCTTAAATTGGTCAACAGAAAAATTACTAACTCCAATAAATCGTGTCTTTCCCTCATCAATCAGATAATCTAATAATTTCGCATGCCTTTTAAGGGGTACTAAAAAGCTAGGAAAATGAATCAAGTAAAGATCAACAGATTTAATTCCTAATCGTTTTAAACTCCTTTCAGCAGCCCTCTTCATTCCATGATAGAAAGTGTGAACGGGAAATAGTTTCGTAGTTATAAATAAATCATCTCTATCATATTCCTTGATTATTTCTCCAACCGTTCTTTCAGAAGCACCTAATCCGTAAAGCTCTGCCGTATCAATATGACTCATTCCAAGCTCTATCCCTCTTCTGAGGGACTTCTTCCAATCTTCGTAATATTCCTTGTTTTTGAAAAATCTACCAATCCCCCATGTACCTATACCGAGAATGGGGATTTTTTCACCAGTGTTGCCTAATTCTACTAGTTTCATATCTAAATAACTCAAGAAAAGAGGCATATTTAATTTTAATACTTAAAAATTAAAGAAAAACTCTTAATTTTGGTTAATATAAGTTTTCAAAATTACAAACGGGATTATAAAAATTAATTGGGATGGGGGAGTTTCATTATTTTTTATAGTAAAGTCAGAACTCGCGAGAAGATTTCTTCTTGATTTTCGCGATTCAGATGAAATAGAATGCTATCTGTTCTATGAAGGATGAAAGTCTTGAGGGAATGTTTCAAATTCAATCCAATCGTGCTAATGATTTTCCTTTCAGAATTAAAAATTTTGATTAGCCATTGCTGGAAAATGTCGGAAAATAGTTCCATTTTACCGATTTCATCGATGATGATTAAGCTATCTTGGCTATCTTCTTTAGAATCTAACCGAGAAATTATTTCTTCCAAGAAATTAAGATCCACATCATATCGCCCTAATTTAAATTTTGAGTTAATAATTCTTGTTCGAGCTAAGATATCTTTTTTCCCCGTAGCTATATCCAGAATATCAAATCCTATTCGTTTTGATTTGTTCCTAACTTCGGGAGTTAAGAATCCATGAATGATTCTTCCTTTTTCTTGATAATATTGGATGAATCTCAAGATTAAAGATGATTTTCCATAACCGGGACGTCCCGTGATTATAATTTTATTCTTAATCATATAATA
This sequence comes from uncultured archaeon, assembly GCA_964388035.1. Taxonomy (GTDB): domain Archaea; phylum Asgardarchaeota; class Lokiarchaeia; order Sigyniarchaeales; family SOKP01; genus JALGVJ01. The sequence goes on along the minus strand of CAYLZE010000053.1, from coordinate 13,103 downwards.
TTGGTCAAATAAATCATTTTAAATAGTTAAAAACAATTCATATGAATCAGAACATATTTCGTATTGTAAATTATTATTACACGCACGTTTAAATATAAGATATATAGATCATAATTTAACTCTAATTTAATTGATTTTTAATTACATCTAAAAGAGTGTTCACTAAAAATGAATCATTTGGAAGGTACCTTTAAAGGTGTGGGAGGATTATCATTATATTACCAATCTTGGATGCCCGATGCTCCCAAAGCGATAGTTCTCATTATCCACGGCTTTGGAGAACATTCAGGTAGATACCTGAATGTAGTGAATAATTTAGTGCCAGAAGGATTCGGTATTTATGCCTTTGATTTGAGGGGACACGGAAAATCGGAAGGAGTGACCAATTATGTTGATTCTTTTGATCAATTCCTGGAAGATGCAAAGATATTCCACGCTCTCATTAGGGAAAAATATCCCAATTTACCCATATTTCTCCTGGGTCATTCCATGGGCTCGGGGATTGCCGTATATTTCACTCAAAAATACGAAAATCTCTTGAATGGACTTATTTTGTCGGGATGTGGTACTGTAGTGGGAGAAGATGTGAGTGCCTTTCTTAAACTCATGGCAGGATTCCTATCCAAAGTGGCTGGAAAAATGACTGTTGATACTAAATTAGATCCCGCCAGTTTAAGCCACGATCCCGCCGTAGTAAAAGCTTACATTGATGATCCTCTCGTTCACTATCAAAAAATTACAACTAAATTAGCACGAGAAATGATGATTAGATTTCCAAAAATCCCTTCTATCCTATCTGAATTTAGAATTCCCGTTCTTATCCAAAAAGGTGGGGATGATAAGGCCGTTAGTGGAATTCAAAACGTGATTGATGCTTTAAAAACGGATAACTTTGAATATCACGTGTATAGCGGTCTATATCATGAAGTTTATAATGAAGTGGAGGAGAAAAGAAAGGTAGTGTTTGATGATTTAAAAAAATGGTTGGCAAAGCAAGCCTTAAAGTAAGAAAATTATTAAAATTTATTGTTTTCTTTTTTCTATTTTATTTAAAAATTTTCCATATTCGCATAATTTCGCCAAGCATCTCACGGGGCGATCCCATAATTGAAATAAGATACCTCCTGCTTCTCGAACCTTTTTAGACCATGGGCTCGAATAATTTTGCGGGTTAACGTAAAAAATGGGAATAGAATATTTTTTAGATTCTTTTAATAAAGGTTCAATGAGGATTTTTTCCAAGGGGGGTTGATCTTCATTCTCGATGTGTTGAAAATCCGCATGCTTGGCAATCTTCTCATCCTTCATTAATCGGTTCAAGACTAATTGAAAATCAAAGGTACCGTACATGATGATTGCATCGATTTCACCTGATTTCATTAATGTCTTAGGTAATGCCACATAATAATTATAGAAATTCATATCAAATGTACAGTCTAGCGGATTTTTAACGCTTGCGGTTCTTGAAACCATGCTTTTTAGTTTTTCTTGTAATTGGGGAGAAAATTCCGGGATTTTTAATCCTAATTTTTCAGCATGATTGGCCATCATGGAGCCAGGTCCTCCTGAATTCGTGATGATTCCAAGTCTATTTCCGTTGGGAATGGATTTACTTGATAAAGCAAAGGCAAGATCCAAGAATTCTTCCACTAGTTCGGTTTGAATGATGCCTGTTTCTTTGAATACCGCTTCAAAGATTTTGGAATTTCCTGCCATTGACCCCGTATGGCTTCTTATTGCTCGATTGCCCGCTTGGGAACCTCCACTAAAAATCGCAATAATTGGCTTGTTAGGAGTTATTTGTTTAACTATTTCAATGAATTTCTTTCCTCTTTTAATTTCTTCCAAATACAATCCAATGACATCTGTTTGTTCATCCTTCTGGTAATATTCCAGGCAATCAACTATATCAATATTCGCTTCATTACCTACTGAAATAGATTTACTCAATCCGATATCTATATTTTCTGGATCAAACCAAATATGGCTTGCCAATGTTCCCGATTGAGAAGCTATAGAGAAGGTACCTCGCTTTATTTTCTCCCAAATTGCAGTATTAAATGCTCGGGAAGAATCTTCTGGATAAACCCAATTATTATAAACACCCAAACAATTCGGTCCTATAAATCTCATTCCATATCGATCCGCTATTTCTTTAATTTCGGAGGAGAGATCGTTCTCCCTATCATCCGTCATTTCCCTAAATCCTCCGGAAACAAGTATTATTCGCTTTACTCCTTTTTCTCCGCATTCTCTGAAAATTTGAGGAACGACATCGGGAGGAAGGACAATTATGACCAGGTCAGGAATCTCCGGGACCTCAACTATGGATTTATATGCTTTATATCCAAAAATATTATCCAGTTTTAAATGAATGGGGAAAATTTTCCCTTTATATCCGTAATGAATTAACCCCATTAACTGAAAGGAGCCAATTCCGGCACCCTTATTATTAGCACCATAAAATGCGACACTTTTAGGATTTAAAAATCCTTCTAAAAAGTGTGTACTCATACCTATTAATAAATATTACATCACTTTAAAAACCTTTAAAAACCATTTTGTTTTAATTGAATCACTTGAAAGTCTTCTATCACCGGGAATAAGATGCGAAGAAAAGATAAAGAAATAACGGATCGAGGAAAAATGGAAGAAATTTTGCATAAAGCGCTCGTCTGCCGGATTGCACTATCAGAAAATAACATGCCTTATATAGTCCCTGTCAATTACGGATATGCCGAAAATACTCTTTATTTTCATTCTACTCCGGAAGGGAAAAAGATACAAATGTTAAGATCTAATAATAATGTTTATTTTGAGGTTGATGTGGATGCACGATTAATTAAAGACGCAAGCTCTCCCTGCTCGGGTACAATGCAATATCGTAGCGTGATGGGAAAAGGAAAGGCATTCTTTATTGATGATGCTGCAGAGAAAAAGAAGGTTTTAGATATCATCATGAATCATTATTTAGAGGGGACTGAATTTGAATATGAGGAAAAATCGTTTAAGAAGGTATTATTAATAAAAATTGAGATTTCAGAAATGACGGGAAAAATTTCAGGAATTTAAAGAAAAAGAGAATATTTAGCGAGAAGAAATTATTCATTCTGCGCTTCTTTATATTGTTTTAAAAGCTCTCGTTGTCTTTTTGATATTTTATCCGGAATAATAATATTAACTTTAACATATTGATCTCCTTTACCTCGCCCTCTTAAATAACTTGCACCGTGGTTTTTAATTCTGAACTCTTGGCCATGCTGAGTTCCGGCAGGGATATTTAGCTCCTTTTCAATAATTTTCTCGTTTTTATAATCCAAGGTGGGAACCATGATGGTGATTCCTAAAATGGCATCTACAAAATCGATATTTACCATGGTGTATAGATCATTTCCCCGCCGCATGAAATTTGGATTAGGCTCAACACTGATTCTTAAATAGAGATCTCCGGGGATTGCATTCGAAGAAGGGACGTGTCCTGCTCCTTGAACTTTTAAATGAACACCATCCTCTACTCCTGGGGGAATATTAACGTGTATTTTCTTATTTTCTGGGACTACCTTGCTTCCGCCACATACCGGACATTTTTCTCCGATAATTTGTCCGGTTCCCCCGCAATAAGGACATTCTGTTTCGCGAATGATAGTTCCGAACCCGGATTGGGTCATTTTTCTGAAACGTCCCGTTCCCTGGCATTCTGAACATTGACGCATGCTGGAAGGATCCTTGGCACCCGTGCCTTCACACTCATCACAAGGAACATATCTTTGAATTTCTACATCCTTTTTTACTCCGAACATCGCCTCCTCGAAAGAAATTTCTACGATGTCCTCTAAATCTTGCCCTACCTCTCGACGCGGTTGGCTGCGTCCCCTGCTCCTAGAACCAAAACCTCCAAAAATGTCACCAAAACCCCCAAAACCTCCTCCTCCTCCAAAAATAGATTTAAATAATTCATCAATCCCGGGAATACCTCCGCTGAAGAAATCACTCATGTCCACATTCACCCCGCTAAAACCAAATTGGTCATAGTTTCTTCGTTTATCTGCATCCGATAGAACTTCATAAGCTTCTTGCAGTTCGATGAATTTTTCCTTGGCATTTGGGTCCGTTTTGTTAATATCGGGATGTAATTTTTTAGCTAATCTACGATAGGCTAGTTTAATTTGATCTTCGGTGGCATCCTTGTCTACTCCCAATACCTCATAGTAATCTCTTTTATTAGATCCACTCATTTTTCAGCACGTCTTTCTTTAAACTTGGTAATTAAATGTCTATAAAGTAAAATCCTTTTTAAAATAAAATTTTTGTTATAACCTAATTGTTAAAAATCTATTAAAATGCAACCTTACTTTAAAAGGGGAAATACGGGAAAACAAAAAAATTTTCTGCTTAAATCCTAAAATATGAATTGATTAGTTTTTTTTCAAAAGTCATATGGTAATGATTGAGAATTCTCAAGAATAAATTATTTATTTTTTTCTCGAATTTGCTCTAAAAAAAGAGTTGACCGCTTTTATAAATTGTACAATATAAACTTTATAATATATTTTTACTTAGAATATGCTTTGGATTCAATATAGCATGTATGGCCCATAAAAAATCCGTTCTGAAAAATTTGAGGTTAGAAACATGGATAGCAGAGGAACTGCATCGGATAATCCCGAAGATTTAATTTTCCTCAAAGAGCTAATTGAAGCAGAGAAAATCAAACCCGTCATAGATAAACAAAATAGCATCGAAAAAATTGTTGATGCTCATAGATATGTTGGATTTGGGCATAAAAAAGGTAATGTGGTCATAAGGGTGAACTTCCTTAAAAAAGTAATTTGAATCAGAATTATTTTCAAAATTAAAGTTTAACTTTTTTATCAAATCATTTTTCTATTTCTTCTGACAATTCCTTTTTAAATTGTTTCCACGCATGATAACTAAGTTTTACTTTTGGCGGGGTACTCAGAATACTCTCTAAAGAAGGAATTTTTCTGATTATTAAACTATCTTTCTGAACTGTCAATAAAATTGCTTGATTAGGATATAAACCTAATTCTTCTAATATTTCTTTTGGAGGAAGGATTTCTCCCTTTGGTCCAATCTTAAGAACGTGATTTTTTAAAGATGGCATGAATTTACAAAATGATAGTGCGTTTGAAAATTTTATTTAATTTTTTAAAATTTGAACTTATAAATAGGACTCGTCACCTCTAATTCTTTCAAAAAACTCTTTTGAAGGAACTGAGTTAAAGAAAAACATGTTTATTACTTGAGTTCTGAATTTTTCATCCTTTTCGGCTAATTGAAACATGGTATTGAGATTAGCACCATTATTTTCATAAAAAAATTCCACCATGCGGTGCTTTAACTTGAAATTCATAATAATCTTTTTGATGTTTGGATGATTTTTAAAAGATTTTAATGATTTTTCACTGAAATCATTCAGTTCTAAGGCATTAATTGCAGTTTCCGCAGCAATTTGACCCGAAACAATACTGGCATGGATTCCTTCTCCGCTTATGGGCGAAACAAATCCTGCTGCATCCCCAATCATTAATAAATTCTCTCCAAAAAGGCAGTCTTCTTTAACTCCCTTCGATGGAAGAGGAAACGCTCCACTCCAAATCTCTTCGTAATCCTTGTTAGGAAAAAAGCTTTTAATATGAGGTTCGTTGAGAAATTGCTCATTAATGTTGTTTAAATTATATTGTAAATTATCTTCTTCAAAGGTTCCGCATCCAATATTTACGCGATTCTCGCTCAACGGAAATATCCATCCATATCCTTTATATGCTCTAAAGTATAAGTACATTCTACTTTTATCCAGTAAATTTTGTCCCTTTAAAATGCTACATTTGGCCATTCCGATCTCTTTACTCTGCCATTTTTTTCTCAATCCCGATCTCAAAGCAAGTTTGGAACTCATTCCATCTGCGATTATGATGATTTTTCCGCGATATTCTTTGATTCCCGATTTGGTTTTTGTTTTTACACCCGTTTTCTTTTCTCCTTCATGAATAAAATCAAAACTAAGATTTTTATCAAATAAATCTGCCCCAGCATCAATAGCTCTTTCTCTAAGAAAATTATCGAATTCTAAACGATCTACAATTAATGAATCCGTTCCATAATCTCCCCAAATGTAATTCAGTTCATGAAAACTAGCCGAAAACATGGAAGCGCCCGTTAATCGCAGAAAGTTTAGCTTGTTTAACTCGGGATAATATTTTGACATGATTCGAGCACTCACGGCACCCCCACATGGTTTTCTCCACTGCGAATCCCGTTCTAATAGCGCTACTTTATATCCTTTCTCACATAACGTTTGAGCACATCTACAACCAGAGGGTCCTGCACCAGAAATAATCACATCAAAATTCATGATTCTTCAATTTTAAGAATGATATACAATACCCTTAATTTTAGTAGGGATAAAAATCTTTAGAGACGGAAGAATATTTCTTTTTTATTTGCTATTCAAAGAGATGCGTAAATCTGGGATAAAAGATTAATTCCATGTATGAGTTATCAAACAACTAAATAAAAAAAGTTTAAAAAAAAGTTAACGTTTAAAAATGTGTATGATATCCACTATCTTATTCCTTCAATTAACCATTATTGGATGTTTTATAGGCTTAGTAATAGTATTATTTTTCGAAGAACAAGACTATATTTTTTATTCGATATTATTAATTACGATCGCAGCGCTAATAACCGCCATCTTTATCCCAGAAGCTAGAGAACTTCAATTTTATATCGATGCCATCGAGTGGAATGTTGTTTTTTTCTTAATAGCAATGTTTATAATTGTCGAAATCCTAAAAGAAAAGCACATTTTTGATGAAATAGCAAAACGAATTGTTGATCGCTATCAAAAAAATCCACGTAAATTGTTTTATGTCATTTGTACTGTATCCACGTTAATGGCTTCAATAGTAGAAGATCTAACAATTGCAATGATTTTTGGACCTATTATCATTTTTGCTTGTCGAAGATTAAAAATCACCCCTGCAACATACTTATTAGGAATGACCGTCTGTATAAATTTGGCTGCAACATTGACTCCCTTTGGTTCTGCACAAAATATCTTAATTGCAACCGATTTTGGATTAGATTTTTCTTGGTTTATCACCAGAATTGGTTTATATTTTATTATTACTTTTATAGTTACTTTAGTTATTCTCGATACCCTAATCTTAAAAAAAGACATAAGGAAATGTAATGAAGAAGTATGTGTTCCAGAGTTAGGTAAATTAAACTCAGTTTTAGAGGATTTTTCCGTTGAAAAATCTATTTTTTATAGGAACATTGCCGCTTTAATTATTTTCATTTTCTTTTTGATTTTCATTCCTGTTATTTTTCTTGCAGGAATTCTGGGGGCTTTATTATTTATAATAATTAATCCTGTTAAACGTGAATCAGGAAAATATAGAATATCTATTTCTGAATATATAAAGAAAGTAGATTACCGCATCATTTTCTTTTTTATATGTTTATTTATCTTCGTCGCTTTAATGGAAATTAACGGAACGATAGCTATTTTTGAAAGATGGTTAGAAAATTATTCCGGTGAAGATGAATTCATGCTTGCGGTTATCATATTAATCGTCACTTCCTTAGCAAGTGGATTCTTAGACAACATGCCCATCACCGTTATGTTCATTCCAATCATCGGGATTCTCATCAGTTTACCGCAATTTCAACGCGGACCATTAACTATAGCTTTCATCTTAGGAGTTAACTTGGGAGGAAATTTTTTGCCCCAAGGAAGTGCCGCCGATATGATGACTCTTCAAATCAGTAAGGATAATGAGGTCAAAGATTTAAATTATAAGCGCCTATTTAAAGTCGGAGCAACCTTTTCTTTATTGCATGTATTAATCGGGATCGGATATCTGGCTTTTATGGTTTTCTTATAATGCTTATAATTAGGATTTAAAAATATCAATCAAATGGGAATAAAACCTCGATTTTTTAGAAAATAATTAATACCTTGTAACGACGCGTCTATTAAGATCCAGATAATGATCTGAAGTACATAAAAAAATTACAACTAAGTAAGAAAGATATAAAATATTAAAATTGATAAAATGGGCTTCTTATAGTGCAAGATTCAATATCAATGGGATATGGAACGAAGAATATAAATTATTTGTGAAATTGAAATTATTTGAAAAATAATATTACTTGGTGAGAGCAATGATCATGGTCATTATATTCTCGCTGAACCAGAATATGCAAAAAAGAATAATATTTTAGGATAATATTTTAAATATAAATATAAATATAAAAAAAAGTAAAATGTTAAGCGATTTTACTTAACTCAGCTATCAGCTCTATTAATCTAAGGAATATATTAAGCTATTCAATCCATTTGGCTAATCCTCATCCCAATCAACGTCAACAACTTTTTTGTCGTCCTTATCCTTATCTTTCTTCCCCGATTTATAGCTTGCTCCTCCTTCTGAACCCGTTTCACCACCGGGTGGAACCCCTCCCATTCCTCCGGGGGGTGCCCCTCCCATTCCACCTTGAGCCGCTCGTTGTGCCTGTTCTGCAGCTTGTTGGTATACTTGATCTTGTGCTTGACCAGCATAAATTCTCTGGGAAAAGCTATACATCGATTTTTGTAGATTTTCAATTCCTGATTTGATCCGTTGGGCATCATCTGTTTTAATATCTTCTTCTAAAGCCTTGATTGCTTTTTCAATTTCCTCCTTTTCATTTGGCTGGATTTTATCCTTATTATCATCCATCAATTTTCTGGTCTGGTAAATCATTGACTCTGCGTTGTTTTTCGCTTCCACTAACTCTCGCAATTTCTTGTCTTCTTCCTCGTATTGTTCTGCAACCTTCACTTTTTCATCAATTTCTTCAGGTGATAACCCTTTCGCTCCAGTCACGGTGATTCCCGTTTCTTTTCCCGTGCCTAAATCCTTAGCCATAACATGAACAATACCGTCAGCGTCAATCGAAAACTTAACTTCAATTTGCGGAATGCCTCTTGGAGCTGGCGGAATTCCTGTTAGATGGAACATGCCTAATGTGATGTTATCCTTAGCCATGGCACGTTCTCCCTGAAGTACATTAATGGTAACTGCGGGTTGATTATCGACAGCGGTACTGAATATTTGATGTTTTTCCGTTGGTATGGTAGTGTTTCTTTCAATTAGTTTAGTAAATACCCCACCTAATGTTTCTACACCCAATGATAAGGGTGTGACATCTAAAAGGAGCAAATCTTCAACTTCTCCCGCGATAACTCCTGCTTGGATGGCGGCTCCAATAGCCACGCATTCCATGGGATCCACGCCATGCTCGGGTTCTTTTCCAAAAAACCTTCTGAATCGCTCTTGGACAGAAGGCATTCGAGTAGGGCCCCCAACCAAGATTACTTTGTCTACATCAGTAACCGAAAGTTTAGCATCGGAAATCGCACGTTGCATGATGGGATCTAAGCGTTTCAAAATGGGTTCAATTAATTGTTCTAATTTTGCTCGAGTGATTTCCATCTGTAAATGTATGGGATTTCCCTCTTTCTGACTTAAATAAGGAAGGTCGATTGATGTCGTTAGCGTGGTGGATAGCTCAATTTTGGCTTTTTCAACTGCATCTCGAACTCTAATTTGTGCCTTGCTATCTTTTCTAACATCTATACCCTCTTTCTTTTTGAACTCTTCAGCAACCCAATCAACTAAAACATTATCCATATCCGTGCCTCCTAATAAGGTATCTCCGGCTGTTGATAAAACTTCCACTACACCTTCTCCATATTCCATGAGGGTAATATCGAACGTACCTCCACCCAAATCGAGCACGCATATTTTCCAGAGCTTTTCTTTAGTTTGCCTGTCTAAACCATAAGCCAAACAAGCTGCTGTCGGTTCATTTATCATCCGTACGACTTCTAATCCCGCTATTTCTCCTGCATTTTTAGTAGAAGTTCGCTGTGCATCATTAAAATAGGCAGGAACCGTGATAACTGCCTTTTTCACTTCTTCCCCGAGATATGCGGACGCATCGTTTTTAATCTTCTTCAGAATCATGGCACTAATTTCTTCTGGGCTGAATTCCTTGGTCTCATGCCCCACCTTAACCTTAGCCATGTAGCTCGTGCCCATTTTTCTCTTTATTGCGGTGATTGTTCCGTCTGGGTTGGATACTGCTTGCCGACGTGCGGGCTCACCTACAATTTTCCGACCTGTCTCGTCAAAAGCAACATAAGATGGGAAAGCTTTTCCACCTAATGTCCTGCCTTCTGCGGCGGGAATTATTTCTGGTTTTCCTAAAGCGGACATGACGGCGCATGCACTATTTGATGTTCCCAGATCTATTCCGATTATCTTTTCTTTTTTTTTAGGCTTTTCAGATTCACTCATGAATGTTTTTCACCATTAAATTCATAATAATGTGATTTTTTTTATCGTAAACTTCTATTTCTTAAGGTAATAATATCAATACAGAATTTTAAATTTTTAGTTTATAATGATCTATAAATCATAAAAACTGAAGTGGTAATTTTTTTGCTATTACTTGTTAACTATCAAATTATTTAATTATTTAAAACCATTTTTCATAAATTATTAATCAAGGTAAATTTTCTTCTAATGTATATGCAACCCCTACCCATAAATGTGACGCTCCAATTAACACAAATGTGCAATCTTCGATGCAGAATGTGTTATTATTGGGGAGAAAAAGGATGTTATAGTCAAAATATTCACGATCAAAAACCCGCTATCATGGAATATGAATTAGTTAAATCACTAATAGAGGAATTGAAGCCAGTGAAACCGTATTATAGTCTTTTTGGAGGTGAACCTCTCACGCACCCTCAGTTGGAAGACATTATCTTGCTGATAAAACAGGCAGGCTCCGTGGTTGACACGCCCACTAACGGTACCTTGCTTAAAGAAAAAGCATCCATGTTGATCTCAACGGGATTTGATAATGTTCGCGTCTCGCTTGACGGTCCACGAGAAATTAATGATAAACAACGAGGGAAAGGATCTTATGATAAAGCCATGGAAGGAATGAGAACCCTCCATGAATTAAAGCAACAAAAAAATGCTAAGAAACCAATCCTTAGCATCATATACACCATTACACCGCTGAATCATCTTTCCATTGAACAGTTTTTTCTCCAGGACATCGATGTGAAGATGGTGGATTGGATATCGATTCAAATGCAGAATTTCATCACAGAAGAAATGAGCAATGAATATGCCAACATGCTGAAAACATTATTCAATATAGAAACTCAAGATTGGAAAGGAATAGTGCAAGATCCCCGGGATTTTAGCAGCATGGATTACAAGGAGTTAGCAAGACAAGTCTCGCGGGTCATGGAATACTACATCTCTAAGGGAAAGAACGTGCTCTTATTACCCCCCACGTTTTCTCCCAGAAATCTTGAAGCATATAATGCGGGAAAATGGAACGGAATGGTAGATTTGTATCGGGCTTGTCCGGCTCCCTGGAAAGCTGTAGATATTACTGCTGAGGGCGATGTCGCACCTTGTCACGTATTTTACGATTTAAAATTAGGAAATTTACACTACAATACGTTTGAGGAGATCTGGAATTCAGACAAATACAAGACATTTAGAGAGTACATGAAAGAAAGAGGACTAATGTCTATCTGTAATATAGGTTGTTGCATTCTCTATCTCATGGGAAAAAAGCAAAGAAAGTCTAAGCAAAAAGGACCTTAACATGGATAGAATATTATTAGCATAAGGATGTATTTTTGATATCAAAAAATGACTGAAGATAAACTCTCACTCGCGCGGATAAAGATAAAATTTCCCGAAGAGATCTGGATCTCGCACATATTCCATGCTTTCAAGGATGTTCACATGGAGATCTTTTATTTCTTGCCTTTTGATTTGGAAAAATCAATCGGTAATGCAGTCGTAGAAATAAAGCACTATAAAATCAAGAACATCATAGATGAAATAGAAAGGCATCCTTCGGTTCATGCTTTTGACATTTTAGAACAAGATGAAACGCGCGTGAAGTTTAATGTCAAGACAGAGGATCCTTTTTTACTCTATGCCGTGATCAAATGCGGCGTGTTAATTGATTTTCCCGTGCGAGTTAAAGAAGGATATGCCTATTGGAAATTAATTTCTAACAGAACCAAGATTATTGACCTTTTAAAAGTGTTTGATCAAAAAGGCATCAAATATGACTTGTTGAGAATAGGAAATGCCCCTTATGACCTCACTGCTACCGAAAATCAGCTAAATTTGGAAGAGGAAACAACCTTAAATAAAGCGATTGAAACCGGTTTTTTCGAAATTCCTCGAAGAATTTCCCTTGAAGAACTGGCTAATCAGTTGGGGAAATCCAAATCCAGTTTAAGCGTCATGTTGCGAAAAATCATTAAAAAAAAAATCATGACCGAACCTTAAAGAATTCCTGTTCGGATTAGTTTTCCCGCCCTACTCACGATTTTCTCTTCCACGGTGATGGGGCGATTTATTTTAGCCAATATCGGGTCTAAAAACAGCTTTAATTTTTGACAACACGCAACTTCCATCAAGATTAATTCCACGCGTTTTATGGGATTACATGTTAAGATTTCTTCCAATTTTTGTAATTCTCTCTCACCAAGACTCAACATGGGGCATATGGTTACTAAAGGTTTTCCCTTCATGAATTTTCTGTGGAAATCTCCATGAGCTACCGAAGAACAATCGGAAATGATAAGAAGTTCCTCTTGATTAAAATAGGGTGCTCTTGGATCTACCAGAGTCAATTTTGTGGGCCATTGTCTTAATGCCGAAGGGATCTCTTCAGAAATATCGGTCTCATTCCAGGGTGTATCATAAACAATAGGGCTCGAAGAGGGACAATTACAGGAGTGAGCATGTTCTTCAACTCTGATTTCTTGAGATTGAAGATTTTCTAAATGATCCTCCACCGCTTCTTCATTAAATTCGTAAGCTTCCCTTTCTTCTATCGAAAGGGCGCCTTCCGGACATTCTCCAATACAAGCCCCCAAACCATCACAAAATACCTCACTAATCACTTTTGCTTTCCCATCCATGATAGCAAGAGCTCCTTCTGCGCACGATATGACGCATTTTCCGCAACCCGTGCAT
>CAYLZE010000052.1:29776-32324 GCA_964388035.1 uncultured archaeon | reverse complement strand
TGTCAATGAAAAATCCATATACAGGATTTCAAATTCGAATGGAAAAAATGCTCATTCATGGCACGTTAGGAGATAAAGCCTTATTTCTAGCCAATGATCATGGATTTGAACATCGGGCGGATTTCACTATTCCCGAATCCTCCAATCCAGATTACATCTTATCAATTGCAGAAAAAGCGGAAATACCTTTAGTGTTTCATAAGGGATTGTACATTCGCTACGGTCATAAACATCCAAATGTTCCCATGGTAATTAAATTAAATGGAAAAACGGAACTTTTTTATAATAATCGTCCTCCTGGAGGGGGGCTTGATTGTTCTGTCAAAGAAGCCCTCGCACTTTGTCCAACTTTAGTAGCAGTTGGCTTTAGCTTGTATGTTGGAGGTCAGAAGGAGGAGGAACAGATTGGGGAATTGGCCAAGATTATGCGGGATGCTAAAAAATTTCAAATTCCTGTAATTGTTTGGAGCTATGTGCGACAACATAATCCGAGAATTAAAGAAGAAGAAGGAAAAATGGAAAATGTTAGATATGCAGCAAGAGTAGCCTTTGAAAATGGGGCTGACTTTGTAAAATTATATTATCCTGAAAACGTGGTAGGATTGAAAAAAGTGAAAGAATATGTCCCCGCCATTTTTTGTTTGATAGCTGGAGGGGCTAAAGAGGATACTATGGAAGTTGCATTTCAATCCGCGTATGATATTGCTCATAATCTAGACGGAATGGCGATTGGAAGAAACATTTTTCAAGATCCTAAACCAGTCAATAAAGCATTGGGATATAAGGCCATATTTCAAGGAAAATCGGTTAAGGAGGCATTAGATATTTATAATAGTGAAAAAATTAAAGTACTTTAAGTATAATTTTTTTATTTTTTTCTTTTGTAATAAGGTATCGTTCTCAACATTGAAAAAGCAATTAATCCAACCACGCTAGATTGAAATTCGATTAGAACTATTTTTCAGCTTCAAAGAGGAACTCCAAGTGCCTTTTTGCCATTTTGAAGGTGATTTCCTTGTTTTCCAGTTTTTGAGGAATTTTAGAGATTAAATATTCCGGAGTGAATTTTTTAATAATGATATCGCAGAGTAAGCATAAGTAATGAATTTCTTCAATATTAAATTCAAATATTATCTCTTTTTCGATCAGATCCTTTAATTGTTCTTCCAATCCAATTCCCAATAATTTTTCCAACTTTATAGGTCCTTGGCGTAATTTATTAATTATTCTTTCATATTGTTCATTTTGTAATATCTTCAGGCACTCTTGAATTTCTTTTATCCGGGTCGTTTGATCTGAAAAAAATTTTTTTATGTAGGAAGAGAAGATTGCATCATGCTTAGCTAAATACTCTTTTGAAATAGTTCTGAATTTAGTTTCATATTCCATTGCTTCTAGCGTTTTTTCAGAAGAAATTTTTAGTGCCATGAAATCTTTTATTAAATAATAGCATTGATCTTGTTTTTTAGTGCACCAACTCGTTTTAATCAAACCCGCTTTGAAAAATGGGAGAATTAATGCTGTAAATTCGTGAATATTAAAATCAGCTTCTTCAGATAGTAGCTTAATTATTAAATTTTCTACGATAGGTCCTTCTGTAAGAATATTTAAAATGTGAAGTCTTAACGGCTCTAAATAGATAGAGGCCAGAGTCTCGTTTTCTGACATGTATGCTAAATATAGAAGTTCCTTCTGGGGTGAATTAGCAACGTTAACGTACTTGCATGCGATTTGAGCTCTTATATTAAGAGATTTATCTAAATACAACATCAGAACGTGAGGGGGATCTCCATGAACGTGAGCATATTCAAAGGGATAATAATCTTGGTATTTACCTAAATCTTTGTGAACTTCAATGACAACTTCCTTGTTCTTACAGAGGGGACAAGTTGTTACAATCTTCTTTTTCTCTTTTATTAAGGGATAACTCAAGCGTAGGTCCTCTCTTTCAATGTATTATGATGAAAAGGATTATTGTAGCCCACCGTTCATTCTAATCAATTATTATTCTCAATTATTTTTAAAATCATTTCATATAGAATATTAATGATAAAACTATTTTTAAGAGATTTCGCTATTATTTCTTTTCTTTCAAAAACTATCTCCAACAAAAAATGATATAGTTTGCTTTTTTTATTATTTCAATTCACTATTATCTTTCATTATCATTTTATTTTCCACTAATTTCTTTATATGTGGATTTGAATTTTTAAATATCCGCATGATCACGTCCTCCCGAGTTAACTTTACCATTTGTGGAAATTTATTCCGCATGATCAGTTTCTGTTGTTTTCTCACTAATTTCTGGAATGTAGTCAGATTAAAATACTTGTTTTTCAAGACAAATATACTCAAGCCTCCAATCACAAAAGTCATGCTAGTTAGGAATAAGATAAAATAGATATTTCCCGCGGATTCTCGAGGAAATGTGATTGAAAGAGTGGCTTTCGCATTATTCCCATATGGATTTTTCACGAGAATCTCTAGCTGAGTAGATTCCGAAGAACCACTTAAATTTAATTGATTTAAATCGATCGTATATACTCCT
>CAYLZE010000052.1:0-29676 GCA_964388035.1 uncultured archaeon | reverse complement strand
ACTATAGGTAGAATTCGTCAGTTCGAATTTTCCTTCAATAGAACCTCTTAAAAAGAGTGATCCGTCTAAATAAACCTTGTCTTCTGCTAAATATTGACATTCTAACAATCCCATATCACCTTTAACTAACTCAATCGGTAATTCATTCAATATTACAAGTTCTGTATTAATAGGGTTTATCAGTACATCCAAGGTCACGCTTTTTATCTCATAGCCCGGTCCAAGAGCTGTGATAGTTAGAGAGTGATGTCCTATTGCAAGCCCCTCAGTTGATAATTCCAACACGGCATTATCTTGATCTTGAACGAACTCAAATGAGCTTCCCCAAATCACCTCCAAAACGGCTTTTGGGATTGCTTGAAGGGATTCATTATCAAGATATGACACGTCCAAGCGAAAATTTTTATTAAATTGGGTTACTACAAATGTTTGGTTTATGAATAATATTGCCGGTAATGGCACGATATTTAAAAATACCATTTTCTGGCTTTCAAAATAATTTGTTCTATTCGCAAATATAGTGATATAAAGGGTTTCTTGTAGACCATTAATTGGCAACCCATCTGTGGAGAGATTAATCAGATATGTTCCATTTTTTTGATTTGTAATGGTATTGCCTTTATTCCAATCAGTAGAAAGATTACTATCTGTTAAAAATGTTCCTTTCTCGGGGTCATATATGGTTACTTGAAATTTTATTTCACTATTTCCCATAACATTGAGGATCGTATTTGGACCTTGGATTTGTAAAGAGTGAGGAATAATCTTAATGCGAATCATATCTTGAATTATTTTATTCTCATGATATTGTTTTGAAGCATTAATAGAGATATAGTAATCTCCGAGAGACAATGAAGTTGTCTCGAGTTCAGCCAAATATATTCCAGCTCCTATAGATTGCATTGCTCCTTTTTGTCCAAAAGTGGAATTAAATGTCATTTTGGCAAATTCTATGGGTTTATTTAAATCAGAATCACTATAATTCATTTTGAAGAATAGCGCGTCTCCAATTTTAGCCGTAATAAATGATCGTGCAGCTTCAAGGAGGGAATGATGCCATACCTCTATTTTAGATTTCCAATAGGCAATCATGGTGGCATTTTGCTGATTATTATTATTCATACCATTTATCTCAATAACAAATTCTCCAATACTCATGTTGTTTCCTACAGTAAATTTCCCAAAATCCACTTCACGGGAAGTGGGATTTTTAACTTCTTTATAAAATAAGCTCCCGTTAGGATAGAAAAGCGAATACGAGATCACGGTATCTTTTAGACTCGTCTGCTCATTAAGAGTAAGAAAAGTTATGAATTTATCTCCGGTGAAAAATCTTGGGGTTTCAATAAGTTCTCCGTTCACGATTTTGAAAGTTTGAGACTTGCTGATGGCGTTATCATTAATTGCCTCTAAGTTCCATAATCCTTCTTGTAATATTCCAATGGGAACTATAGAACTCTGATTTCCCCGTTCAATACCTTCACATTCTCTTATTAAGTCTTTACCTCCATCATTATAAATATGAGTAAAACTCCAATCAGATGGTTTACGAATTTCTGCCCAATTGCTTGTGTATCCTTCGGGAATTGAGATAAGCATGTTAGTATCCCAAATAACAACTGAACTATCACTAATAGTGTACTTGCTTCCTTCTTGAGAATCATAAGTGCTTTTAATATTCTTATACAAATTAGAAACTAATGTGATATTATTTATGTGAAAATCTCCTTTGTAGCTGGTGTTTTTTGTTATGGTAATAACAATATTTTTAGAAACCTCACTCTTTCTTTCATAATTAATTTGTGTGACTCCCTTACCATTTCCTATACTTAAATAAGAGTATTCTTCACCTAAATCGTTATCATGGACGGTTAAAATGTTCGAGTCTTGAACGCTTGTCTGAATATCAGCCTGAACGTTATCAATATAAAAATATTGATTGTGCCTTGGATCATGATTGGAATTAGCAATCAAACCCACCCTAAATTTTATTACCCCAGGGATTTGTTGACCTGCTTCCGTTGGGTCATAAATTAAATGTAATCGATTCCACGATCTTTGCCGTAAATCAGATGTCTTAATCATGATATTTTTTTCCACACCATTTACGATTACCGCAAGATAAACACTCATTAACCCTAAATTTCTCTCTCGAGATATGAAAAAATAATCAAAAGAAAAAGCGACCATTTCATTCCGTGCAAATTTCTGATTAATAGTTATCGATTGTTCAAAATATCCCGATTCATTGGCAAGAAATGGCCGATTTCTCGCAATTATTTCCGCATTCCCCAATAAAATTCGATCGATAAAATGGTTTTTTTTACCTTTTTCATTAAACGTCCAACCAGTTCCCCCTGACGTAAATCCCCCATTATTAATATAATCTTTATCTTGAGAGACTCCACTATAAAATATTGTAATATTTTCCGAAGTCCAATCTTTAGCAAGTGAGAAACTTAAATTTAGCGGTAATTCTTGAGGAAAATACATTTTCGATATAGATGCGTGCTGAGTAATGGATAAAGGCTCCCCAAGAGATTGCTTAGAGGGACTTGCTTGAAGGTCACTCCCATCTGTAATGCTTTTCAAGCTTAGATTACTCTGAGAGCTTGTTGGGATGCCAAGAGATTGATTTATCCCACCTATCCAAGTAATAAACAAAAAAATTCCTAAAATGAATAATCCTTTTTTGAATTTCAATTTCAATTCTTATGAATTTATTGGAGTTTATCTTTCTATAAGAATGACCACCAAATAAAAAGATTTGCTATTAAAAATAGGTCTAACAAATTAAATCTAAATTTGTTTGATCAAATGTCTTACCCTATAAAGAGATGGGGCTCATTATTTAGGGAACGATAACACTTATAAGCGAGGATTTGCGGTGTCAATGGCATAAAAATATATTGAAACGAGGATGAGTTCTCCCTATAGTTTAATACCCTTGAAGTTTTTCTGTGGTAATTATTATATCATTTTTATATTTTAAAAATCAAAAAATAACTAATTTTATACGATGCGGGGAAAAACAACATCGATTTTAACGACAATAAGGACAAACACAGTTTTTTCAAGTCAACTATACCGTAAAAGAATCTATTGTTTCATAAAGAGATATTAATCACACCGTCCCTTTTCTGGAAGTGCTAAAATCTTTAAGGAAACAAGTCGCCTTGCTTGAACCGATATCCACATTTAGAGCATTTAATGTCTCCGGTCTTTATTCGACTAAAAGAGGTTTTCATGCTATTTCCACAAACGGGACACTTTATTATCGTCGGCCTTACTTCTGATTCATTCATTTTGATTTTGTGTTTTTATTAAAAAAAATAGTAACTAGAGAAGAAATATTTTGAGGTATTTCTTCTACAGGTCTTAGACGGTAATTTGGGGATAAATCACCACCATATTATTTAAAGAAAAATAATTATTTAAATGTGTGATTAATAAATCTTAATCAATTTTATTAGTATTTTTAAAATATATATAAGTTTATTTCTGATTCTATTAAGAAAATTAAAATAATTTAATTATACTTTTAATGGGAATAAAAATTATCTTGGAATGTTTGAATAACAAGAATTTCTGATGAGTTCATTTATTGAAAAAAAATCGTTAATTGAATGGTTTCCTAAGTAGACATTAATGAAGAAATGACAGGCAGAAAAGAGAACTCCGAAATGAAAAATTTTTGTATTAGAACATGTATGATAATGATGGTATTATTTTTTGCGCTTCGCTAGATGCACATGGAATAAAGAAAATCCTTAATTACCTCTAAGTTGCTTTAATTGAGCATTTTTTGAGAATCTTCTCAACTTTGAGGCAAAACATTTTTAAGCGGCAAAAATTTAGAAATCTTAATTCATATATAATGAATTGATTAGTATCGTTATTTTTCCACGTGCTATAATCGATACGTGGCAAAGAAATTTAAAATTTAATGATGAAATAACATTATATAGAGGCTTTTTAAGGATGGGAAAAGAAAATCAAGAAGATTTGGGAATAAATCCAGAAAGCCCTTGGGTTTTAGCACTGAAAGTAGTTTGTTTGACGTTTCTCTTGATCGGTTTGCTCTCGGTAGATTATATAGGGATGAAGATTTCATCGACACTTCTCCAAACACCGATTCGACTCGTTCTGGTGGCTCTGGCTGACACCCTCCTCTTCACCTACGTCGTGAAGCATTCACAATGGAAAGGATGGAAGGAATGGATGGCTATCTTCTGCATTCTTTATGGGTTTGTATACGTGCTTACTGCATTCGAGTCGGTTTATCTGGGGAGCATACTTACAGCAATGGTCGCGGCAGGGCTGCTTATCAATGGTGCGATTGTTTCCGTCATCTTCTCAGCTGTCATCGTATGGGTTTTAGGGCAAAGGGCGATAAATGCTGAAGCACTCTCTCCGCGTCTCGTCATGAGAACAATAGAATGGATCTGGAAAATAGTTTTAGCAGCAATTGTCTATTTGCTAGTTTTCATAATATTCGGGCTATTAATTTACTACCCGATTGCACAAGCCCTCGATCCCACGGCATTAGCGGCTGAACAGAGCATTGCATCCTCAGCGGCGGCCTTAGTGTTCCCTATCGAACTGATGAGGGGTGCATTATGGATGATATTTTCGGTCCCGACCGTTGTTTCACTTCGATTTGGTTGGCGGAAGACGGCTGTTGTAATCGGACTGTTGCTCGCTGTGCCATTGTCAGGTGCATCGATGCTGTCGACCAGCATGAGCCTAGGACTTCAAATTGCTCACTTTGTGGAGCTTTTTACAGAAAACCTCGTTTTCGGCTTTATAGTGGTGTGGATTCTCCATCTGCGATCCAGATTGCCCTAATCAATTTTAATTCATTTAGCTTGAAGCTATTATTCTCTTTTAATATGAATTTCGCATAGCTCCGAGTCGCAAAAAATTTGTCCTCTAGCTTTTTCTTTAATTTTATCCAAATAAAGGGACTTTAAATTCTTTAATAACTTTTCATATATTTCTTTTGAAATTTCTTCGTAGGGAGCTTGTTTATATCCATGTTCTTTAAGCGGCAAGAAAGAGATGCTTTTTAATTGGTCTTGATACGCTTCTAATAAATTTTTGATATCTTTTTTTTCCTCTTCTTTAAAAGTAATGGTAATTGAGACTTGATTATCTGACCAATATTTTTGATAAAAAGCTGCATTTTCAGTTTGCTCCCATATGGATACATCATTCTTTCCTCGGGTATAAGGAACTTTTTTAACGGGAAATTCAATGAGTTGGACATTGTCGGAATAGGCATCTTTTATTATATTATATCCTGCTACTTTCATTAACGGGATTAATTCGGAAGTATCTTCAATTCGTATTCTTCGGAGGTAATACTCGGAATGGGGAAAGTGGATGCCTGGAGACACTCCTGAAAGCAAGCTAACCGTTCCGCTTGGTTTAATGGTTGTCAGTTTTATAGATTTTGGTATGCATAACCAGTGAGAATATTGATCATCCAATTCTTTCAGATATTCATAGCCTTTTTGACACCAACCCATCATTTTAAACCGACCATGTTTATCAAAAGCATCAATGATTCCGGTTTGGGAAATTCCTAATCTTCTATTTTTTAACATCACTGCATTTGTCATTTCCCAGTTAGTGTGTAATAAAGTCACTGTTTTGGCATATAAGTAGGCAATCTCCAAGGTTTCTTTGAATTCTTCCCAATTTTCGTGCCGTGATGGATATACCTCTACCAAATTACAAAGTTCAAAGGATTCCAAGGATATTTCACCACATGGATTCATTCCCATTACACTTTTATCTTTATGATCGGGAGGATCTATCATTCGGGAATAGGTTCTGGCATTTTCTATCCAGAAAATTCCAGGTTCTCCATTTTGAATGAGTTGTTCTATGATAAAGGAGTAATCCATGCCAACTCTTGCAATAATACTGTTATTACTAACCCAACGGTGGGAATATAATTTCTCATTATTATTTTTTGCGGTGATGAATTCCTTGTCATCTTGTTCTCCAAGTCCAATTTCTGCACTTCTTCGTATCCCCCCTGCAATAACACAAGTTCCTATTAAATTCATGATATCTAAGATATCTACGGAACTTAGATTCTTTCCTACTTTTTTTTTTAATAACAAATCAATTTTCGATAGCATTTTTTTCAGTGGACTGGGGCCGGATGCAGTTCCTCCAAAACTCTCTAACGGTTCACCTTTCGCCCGGATTTCTGAGAAATCAAATTGTGGATTCTGCTTTCCTAAAAAGTAAGCTTCTAATAACAATTTTAATGCCTTTACCCATCCCTCTCTGCTATCAGGTATGATAAATTTGAATTCTTCTTTTTTTGGTCTTTTAATTGCAATCTGTCCTGCACCCTTGGTATCAAACCCCACGCCGACTCCGACCATCAGCGCATGCATCAAAAATTCAAAAGGTTCCGTATATTTTATGTGGATATCTTTTGTTGACACGAACCCACAATTATTTAATGCCATAGACCCATGTTTTTCGATGAATGGCGTTCCCATTATCCACAAGCCCCTCCCCGGAGGGGACATTTTAAAATTCCAAATCTTTTCATACATTTGTTCAGCAGACTTTGTTGCTTTTTCATCATCCCACGGCAACTTTAAGTTCTGACAGTGTTTTTTTTGAATTGAGAAACACCCCTCCACGACTCTTCGTACCGTTTCCCAGAATTCTTCCTTTCGATTTTCTTGTTCTAAGAATCTGGCATATGTACGCTTGTATGTAAAATATCCTAAAGGACCCCATTCTGGCTGTTTTCCCTTGTAATTGTTTAGAAACTCATTTTTTAAGCTAAATTTCATAAACATCCCCTTAAGTTCATTTTAAGGTGGTTTTTACTTATCATCTTTACTATATTAAATTTTCTTTTAACATTTTAAAGATTATTCCATGTTGTATTCCTTTGCTTTCAAATCGGTATAAAGCCAAATTCAAATTTAAAATATAAGCTTAAAATTTAAAAATCTCATTCATTTTACCTTAATTAGAAAAATTTATGCTAGCAGAAGATGAATCGTTGAAATGAAAGATGGTATTGAAGAATGTAAAAAAAAAAAAGGAAAAGAGAAAACAAAAAAGCATCGGGGAATTTGAAGAAGAATTAGTGAAAAAAAGGTGTTTCCCACAAAAATTTAATAAAAAACAAGAGAAAGAAATTATATAAGTTCCTCCTCAATCTCATTAGAAAAATTTTCAAACGTAGGAAGAAAATTCTAATTTTTGTTCTAAGTTGTTATAATTTTAATTCAAATAAACATTGAATCTATTTAAATGTCAAACAATGTTTGAATAATTAAATTCTTACTTGATGAAACCCTAGGATGAATTATATTTGTTTATGTGATTAGTCAACATATTTACTTAGATCGAAGAGTGATATTAGAGCATGATTCAAATTCATAATAAATTAGAAGCATTTTTTGGTTTTTTCGGCATGTTAACAGCATGCGGTTTCTTGATAACGGCCTTTTTATCAACCCCCGGATATAATCCCATAACTGATACGGTAAGCTCTCTGGGAGAAGGCAATGGGAAATTCTTTTTCAGTATCGCATTTATCGTCGCAGGATCTTCCGAAATTCCTTTCTTTTTATACCTTGAGAGGGAATTGACAAACATTAACGTGCGCTTGCGGAAATTAGCAACGGGATTCTCGATTTCCGCGTGTATTTGCATCGCTTTAGTCGGGATAAATCCCGAAGCAAGCTACATTGAACTGTTTAAATGGTTTCATGGTATTATTTCTTTTTATGCGTTTATTGGCTCTGGTATTTACATCCTTCTCTATAGCATATTGATGTTTTCGGGGCCAAAAGAGCAAGATTTTTATAACATAGAATTTCGGGGATATCATTCTTCCTTAGGTTTCCTCGTCTTCATTTTTTTAATTCTCTTATTAATATTAATGCAACCCATGATTGAGTGGATATTAACTATTACGATTATTTCTTGGATTCTATTAACCTCCCTTCACTTGCTTCTAAATAAATTTATTAACATTTCCATAACTGACTTGAGAGTTTTAAATTATGATACGCTATTAGAAATTTTTTCGAATATCTCTAAAACACTTGAAAACTTAAACCTAACGGATATCACTTTTTATAAAGATATTCAAGAAAACATTAAAATAATAAAGCAGCGAATGAAATAAAAAAGTTAACCAAAAAAGTTTGTTGTTTTTTATCTAATCTCTTACTTTTTCAAATCCTAATTGATCCTTTAATTATTGTACAATTGAAATTAAGAAAAAGGATTAATAGTCTTCGTCCTTTATTTTGGAGGGAACCTTTTTCACTCTTCGAGCCAATTCAGCCCCTAATTCCATACCCCGCTCATATTCTTCATCATTCGGGTGGCCGTTAAATGTTAATGGCTCTAAAATATCCCATTTCATACCATTGCTGAGTTCATCAAAATCTTTCTTAGCTCCTCCACTCCAACCATAACTACCGAAAAATAGCACGTGCTTATACCAGATATGTTTTTTCTTAAAAAGTTCCAAGCAGTACTTCATGGGAGGAAACATTTCATATTCATACGTGGGAGTCCCAATGACCAATCCTGCAGCCTTATAAGCATTAGAAATGACATAGGAAACATCCACATTAGGCACTCTAAGAACTGATACGTGAACTCCTTCGGTTGCTATCCCCCTCAAAACGGCATTAAGCATTACTTCAGTATTCCCGTACATTGACCCCCAAATTACACATATTTCCGGTTCTGCATAATCTTTGTTATAATCTGCATATCTTATGTATTTATTAATAACCACCTCGGGATGCTTTTTCCAAATTAAACCATGGGAAGGGGCAATGGACTTTATTTCATATTTAGAAAGTTCCAATATAGCTTTACGTACCATGGGGGAAAACATTGCGATAATGTTCGCATAATATCTTTCCATTTCTTGTTCCCAATAATGTTTATTAGCTTCAGGCGTCTCAAAATCAAATATCCCACCCTTATGAACCCCGAAAGCTCCAAAAGCATCTCCTGAAAATAGAATTTTTGAATCCATCTCATAAGTAACCATGGTTTCTGGCCAATGAACATTAGGAATTTCCACAAACTGAAATTTCTTTCCTTTTCCAAGATCCAAAGTATCTCCAGTTTTCACGGCATGTACATTATCTTTTATGCCATAAAATGCATTAACGAGCTTTACTCCTCTTTCTGTCGCATAAATCTCAATATCAGGATTAATCGCTTTTAAAAGATAGGTAAATCCCGTGTGATCTGGCTCTAAATGGTTGAGTATTATATAATTAATTTCTTCTAATTTAACCTTGATGGATTCTAATCGCTTAATCAAAGTTTGTGCCGCATCTCCCCATTCTCTCACCAATTCCACTAGAGCAATTTTATCTCCTTTCACGATATACGAATTTAATGCTACACCATTAGGAATTGGCCATATTCCTTCAAATAAATCTTCCGTGTGAACATTAGCTCCTACCCAATATATATCATCCTCTATCTTAATGGCTTTCAATAAAATTCACCTATATAAATTGATTTTCTTGTAATAACATAATATCCAAGCTCATTTAAATTAACTGTTCTTAAAATCAAAAAAAAAGGCAAGTAAAAAATTGATATTAAGTTTTTATCAATCGATATTTAATTAAATATTTTGCATGAGCAATTCCATGAGAAATTCCATTTTGGGTGCTTTAAGCTTATATTCTTTGGGAGGAGTAACTCCTAAAAGGTGTTGGACGAAATAATCCCAGCGCTTCCTCACATAATATTCATCATTAGAGAACATATGATTGCGATTTGGCAATACTAACATGTCAAAATCTTTATTGGCCTTTATGAGGGCATCTATTAATTGTAAGGTGAGTGAAGGATGCACGTTATCATCCAAGTCGCCATACATCAGCATTAATTTTCCCTCTAACTTCGGTGCCAACTTAGCATTAACTTGATCATCATAATTATTCCCTTTTAATAATCCTTGGTATTTTTCACCCCATTCTGCCACGTAACCCCGTTGATCATGGTTACCTGCTGAAGAAACCGCTACTTTATAAAATTCAGGAAACATCAGGATTGCTCTCGCCGAGGCGAATCCTCCCCCGGAATGTCCATAAATTCCCACTCGGTCTAAATCCATGTAAGGATGATCTTTTTGAAGTTGTTGAAAAGCTATAACATGATCCTGTATTCCACCACCATCTTTAAAATTACCATAGGAAAAATCTTGAAAGGCTTTAGAACGTAAAGGAGTTCCAAACCCATCCACAGTGATTACAATAAAGCCCAACTCTGCCATGGCTTGAGGGTCCCAATATCCGGTTAAATTTCTGTCAACTTTCAGCGGAAATTGTTTTGGAGTCCTAATAACTTGAGGACCAGGATATATTGCATCAATGATCGGGTACTTTTTCTCGGGATTAAAGGTGCTGGGATAAAATATAAGACCGTATATATCCGTTGTTCCATCTCGTGCCTTGACTTTAAATTCCTTAGGATGGTTCCATCCCATATTGTATAACTCATCTATTTCTGCAGTTTCCAGCGGCATTACTAATTCTCCATTAGATTTTCTCAAAACTGCAGTGGGAGTCGTACTAGCTCGTGCAATATTATCCACAAAATAATTACCTGTAGGGGAAAAATCAATTTGATGATCAGCATTTTCCGGAGTTAATAACTCGATCGTGCTGCCATCAAGCTTAGCTCGATAAAGATGCCTATAGTAAGGATCTCGGTCTTTTTCTCTTCCGCCCGCCAGAAAATAAACCCATCGCTCATTTTCATCCAAATAAAGAATGTCTCTAACTAACCATTCACCCGATGTAATTTGATTCTTCAATTCCCCAGTTTTGAGATCGTGGAGATATAAATGTCCCCATCCGCTTTTCTGAGAAAACCAGATTAATTCGTTAGATTTTTCAAGAATTCGCACATTTGGAGGTTGTCCAAGCAATTGGTTTAAATCAATATGCGTGGACACGTTCTCTTCAAGGATAACTCTGATATTTCCCGTTTCTGCGTCCACTTCTAAGAGACGACCCGCTTTAAAGCCTCTTTCATAATAGATGTAATACAATTTCTGCCCATCTTGTGACCACCATACATGTTTATAGAAAATAGGAGGAACATAGGATACTTCTTGAGGCTTATATTTTGCGATGATCTTACTCTTTTTTTCAATATCAAGAACTACTAATTCTGATTTGCCTAATTCCTTATCCTCGGGAAGGGGGTATTTGTAAGAATGTAATATGGGTCTCTGGCTTTCTTTCAGAGCAACAGATTGAATTAAATACATTTCCTTAATTTGGGTTTGGTCGATTTTATGAATTGCTAATTTTTTAGAATCTGGAGACCAAATTGCAATGGGAGGAAGCTTAAATCCCCACCTTCGAATGGTTATTTCATACGTGCTTGATTCGGGTAATAGTCCATAATCATCATGCTGTACCCCATCATTAGTTAGTCCGATTTCTTCACCAGAAAGAAGGGAGCGCACGTAAACATTGTGATCCTTTAAATAAGCCGCCCATTTATTATCGGGGGATTTTAATTCTCCTTGTGGTTCTAATTCTTTTTTGCTCTTGCTTATAACTCTAAAATTTTCTAAAGTAAGAACATATTGATTCTTTTTTATCGCAAATTCAATGGTATTTTCTTTTTCATTTAGTATGATCTCATCAAAAGGAAGTTTCTTTGGATCATAGGATTTTTTGACACCCTCCGATATAGATTTCGCTAGTTCCTCGTGATCAAAGGCCTCTTTCTTACTTGAATCCATTGGGGAAATTAAAATAAACTTCTTTAGTTCTTTATTTTCGAATTTATACCAAAATTCGTCACGTTCATTGATCCAATGAGGTTTTATATAGGTATTATAAAGAATCTGATATATATTCCAAGGTAATAGTTGTTCTGCCCTAGTATAGGCTTCTAAAAGCATTTCTTGTTCAGAATTCATCATTTTTTTTTAATTTAAATTATTCTTATTCAACTTAACTTTAAGAAATTTTGGTTAACTTTTATGATTTTAGATTTTTCCCTAATTATAATTAGAGTGAAGAAAATGAATTTATTAATGTGAAATGAATGATAATCGCATGGCTCTTAAGATAATTGAATATAACCTATTATCATTGTGATTATTAACAACCTAAACTGGAAGATAAAATGATCCTTGGAATAAAATTAAAATTTGAAATATAATAGGATTAGAGATCTTAGAAAATCTATAAAAAAAGAGAGAATGCTTCCTTTCAAATATTAGTATTCAAATATTGCGAAAACACATTCAAATATGAGGATAATGACATTCTTTGACAAGTTTTCCCCGTTCTGTTAGATTCATGACGATGACTCTTGGCCGACTCATTGCTTCAATAGCATATTTTATTCCTTGTGTTCCCATTCCGGAAGATTTCGTACCTAAAAAAGGAAAATGATCTGGACCTCTGGAGCTTTGTCCATTTATTTGCACGGTTCCTACTTCTAATTCCTGGGCAATATTAAATGCTAAATCTATATCTTTCGTGAATATCATGCCTTGAAGTCCATATTGAGATTCGTTTGAAATTTCAATGGCTTCTTCGGCACTTAAAACTCGAATAAAAGGAAGAACGGGTCCGAACGGTTCTTCCCAGGCAATTCTCATGTCTTTAGTAACTTTATCTAAAAGTGTTGGCCACATGATATTTCCTTCACGTTTATTTCCACATTTTAACACGGCACCTTTCTCGAGAGCATCGTCAATTAATCCTTGTACGTAGTCACATTGCTTAGCACTAATGAGAGGACCAATGGTATTGTTTTCCGACGGGTCTCCGATTGATAATTTAAGAATTTTTTCTGTAACCCTTCTTATTAGCTCATTTGCTATACCCGGCATTGGCAATACGCGTTTAACTGCTGTACAACGTTGTCCGCTATATGAAAATGCTCCAGACACGATCGCATCTACAGTTAAATTTATATCAGCATCGTCTAAAACAATAGCTGCATCCTTTCCTCCTAATTCCAAAAGTAAAGGTTTCATTCCTACCACGCTTGAAATATGCATTCCCGTATCAGAAGATCCTGTAAAGGCAACCATGTTAATTTTGGAATGACTAACGAGATAATCTCCAATTTCGGATCCTCTTCCCGTTATTATATTAAATACTCCCGGGGGAACTCCCGCTTCTTCTAAGATTACCCCAAAATGTAAAGCCGTTATAGGTGCCTCGGAGGGGGGTTTCATGATTGTAGAATTACCTGCTAATAACGCGGGCGCGATTTTGGAACCCGTTAAATTAAAGGGATAATTGAAAGGACCTATGCATAATATAATACCTAATGGTACACGATATGTAATGGACATTTTTTCTCTCGTGTATCCTTCGAAAGAATCTCCCATTATAGTTTCTCCCGAGATTTGGGAACGCGAATCTGCCGTGGCTTCAAAGATTTCCGCTGTCCTTTTAATTTCTGAAATTGCAGATTTAATTGGTTTTCCATTTTCTCGCATCAATAATGTACCCAAAGGTTCTTTCCATTTCATGATTAATTCTGCAGCCTTGTAAAGCACCTCGGCCCGATCACTCAAAGGCGTTTCTCTCCAGCAATCAATGTTTTTTTGGGCAATCTCAATTACATTATCGACTTCTTGCTTTGTACAAGCTTGAATATTACCTACTAGTTCATTATTGTATGGATTATGCACGGGAATTTTCTGATTTGACTCGGACTTTTTCCAATTCCCCCCGATATAAAATTTATAATCATTCCCTTCTCTAATTTTTAAAAATTCTGGAATTTCTTTCATATTTTTATTTTCCTAATAAAATTATTATTTTTTATCGGTATGGAATAAGTATCTTTTCGCCTAACTGTATTGTATAAAAGAAAAAAAATAGAAATAGAATTAAATCACACGTAAAAAATTATCATTAGACCTTTATATCTTTTGAATTTTGCCACAACCCGTGAATATTGCAGTAAGAAAACGCAATAAGCATTCCAGGTTTCTCAGTTTTAAATTGAAAGCTTGCTACGGGATCGGAATATACCGTGCTTTTATTAGGCCCGTCTATCGATTCTCCGTGAGTATTAAATTCCGCCTTTCCGATTTCATAGGCATATTTTTCACCATTGGGCTTAAAAAAAAGTTTCATCCATCTAATGTGATGCTCGGTCGTGTTTGGATGAGAAATTTCTTTTCCGACCATCATATTCACAATGATTGGTTGGCCTTTTGAGCATTCTTTAGGCAGATCAATTACAGGTACGTGCTTTTCCTTTTTCCAGTCTGCGGTTTGAACTATACTGTTTATATCAATCAAATTCAATTTCACCTACTTAAAGACAAATTAATTTCAATATAATAATTAAAATTTAAAAATAGTAAAATTAGTAAGATTATAAACCTATGGATAATAGATCCTAGATTTGGACAAAAATACAAAAAATGAGAAATCGCAACAATTTAACCTCACGTTAATTGAATTTGACCAAATTTTTGGGATTTTTTTAATTTTTAAAACTAAATCTTTTTCATTATAAAAAAGGATAAAAATCAAATTTTCTTGCGAAAACTATCATAAATTAACATTAAACCAATTAGCAGAAGAAAGGGTTGAGTGAGAATAAGAATTGTAAGCAAAAAGCCAGTATAGTTTAAATAATTCTCGTAAAAAGTGAAAATCCCCGACCCAATCAAGTATCCAAAAGCAATTAATAATCCCCCAATGGTCGCTTTTAAATTTTCTAATTTAGATTTTATCGTATTTTTAGACATAAGGAGAAGATAACGAAAGGCATCAATGCACCAACCATAAAAATAATTAAAATAATGGAAACTTGCGGATTTATGAAAAGTAAGATTACAACAATGATGAAAGGAACTATACCTCCAAAATAATGTCTCTCGTAAGTTATCAGATCCATGACTTTTTCCAGATGAATGATTTTCGTCCAAAAGGGAAAGAATAACAATAATAATCTCATTTTGAAAATGAAATTAGAAATTTGAAAGGCATCGACAAACATGGATACAATAATAAAGATATTTTCAATTGCGATGAAAATGAAGAACATTTCCTAGGAAAATAAATCATTATAGAAGTGAAAATGCTCCTCTTTATTAAATTGTTTTAAAATATACAGTTTATTTATTATTATTATTATAGAAAATGCGAGAGAGAGCCCAGTAATAAAAAAATATAATATTATTTCGATTATAGTAATCGTTACTTAAAACCTCATCTAATAGCAAACACGTAGATAAATAAAGCGAAAGATAATAAATTTTCTTTTTATTTATTGAGGATATAAGTTATTGCAGCATAATCAAAAGAGAAGTTTAAAAGTTAACGGATAAAAAGCTTAACGTTTGAATTCGAGCTGATCTCGTTAATGAAATTAAATATCCTTACAAGCC
Organism: uncultured archaeon; assembly: GCA_964388035.1. Classification (GTDB taxonomy): domain Archaea; phylum Asgardarchaeota; class Lokiarchaeia; order Sigyniarchaeales; family SOKP01; genus JALGVJ01. Next base: position 14,249 of record CAYLZE010000052.1, on the reverse strand, counting down.
ATCTCCCTAAAGATATGAAGAATCCTTTACTTTAAAATTTTAAATCCCCATTTTTTTAAAGGCACGTGTCTTTCGTTTTTAATTAAGAGATTCAAAGATGATAGAAAAAACCAATAATGATAAGAAACGCCCCAAAGTATCGATTATCGGATGCGGTAATGTTGGAATACAATGTGCTTATGTTCTTTCTATTAAGGGTCTGGCAAGGCAAATCATCTTGGTCGATATTAATAAAGATAAAGCTGAAGGCGAGGCAATGGATTTGTCACATGGCGCGCCTTTTACTGATCCAATTGATATTATGGCAGGAAATTATTCGGATATTAAAGATTCGGATCTTATTATCATTACTGCCGGAAAAAACCAAGAACCCGGGGAAACAAGATTAGATTTAGTGAATAAGAATACCGAATTATTTAAGAAAATCATTCCCGAAATAATAAAATATAGTCCCTCTTCTCTTTTTCTAATCGTATCAAATCCCGTAGATATTTTGTCTTATGTAGCGTATAAACTATCAAAAAAACCCGTGAATCAAGTTTTTGGCTCTGGTACATCATTAGATACCGCAAGATTTCGATATTTATTGGCTCGGCATTTTGAAGTAAATGCCCGAAATATTCATGCCTACATCTTAGGGGAGCATGGTGATACTGAATTTCCGGTGTGGAGCAGTGCCATGTTAGGAGGAATATTAATTTCTGACCTTTCTACCGCATGTATCGATCTGGAATCGAAAATTTCCCCGGCGGAATTATCTAAAATCTTTAAAGAAGTGAGAGATTCTGCTTATAAAATTATTGAAAAAAAAGGAGAAACATCCTACGGAATCGGCTTAGCCTTAGGTAGTATCACAAAAGCGATTGTTAATGATGAAAATACTATTTTACCTGTTTCCACCTTAATTCAAGACTATTATGAAGTAGACAATGTTTTTTTAAGTTTACCTTCGATAATTAATAGCTCCGGTGTTGAAAAAACCTTGAAAATTAGGTTAACCCCCCAAGAACAGAAAGAATTCAAAACATCTGCTGAAAAAATGAAAAGAATCATTGATACTTTAGATTTATAATGAAATTTTGCAATATTGGTGGACAGGAAATTAAGATAGGATCAAAAATGAAATATCTATTCATTACCCTCTTATTTTTATTTTCCCCATTTTATAATATATTGAGTCTATTTATTCCTATAAACCAAATTTCTTTATCTCTCCTTTATTATTCATCAAGATTCTGAAACCGGGAATTTAAATTAATGATTTCATGTTAATCTTGACTTAAAAAAAATTAGAAATTAGTATTTAGTAATATTAGAAAAACTTATTTTACAATTAATACATCGCAGAGAGCATGCTTTAATGCATGTTCAGAGACTGACCCTAGAAAAAAATGTTCCAATCCCGATTTTTGGCCCTTTCCTAAAATTACAAGATCGATATTTTCTTCTTTAATGACCTTTTTAATATAATCCTCTGGACTATCATCTTCAATGAGTCGAGTTTCAACAAAAATATTTTCTTTTTTAAACCTTTCTAAAGCATTATCTAATACTTGTTGCCCCGCCACCTTGTAATCATGTTCGATTTCCTCATAATCCACAGTGGGAATCGTATATTGTTGACCTACAACCGTCGGCATGGGTAGGGGCAGAACCCTAGGTATCATGTGATGATTAGTAGAATGAAAAACAATAATTTTAACATTAACACTCGAAGCATCACTTCCACGATCAACAGCCTTTTTATATTCAATTGCAGTAGAAATAACTTTCTGCGAGTGTTCGGAATGATCCACTCCTACCAATATTCTTTTATAAATATCCAAGCACCTTCATTATTTTTTATATAGTTCTTAATGTAATACTGAGATATGACCATATTTAAATCTCCGTATTTATTTTTTTTTAATTATTTTGGAGTTTTTTAAATTATTATCATATTTTTTGATTTTTAATATAAATTTCTTTCAATTTTTTTTATTTAAAATACTCAGTTATACACATTATTATTCTTCTAATGTAATTATTCGTTTGATTAATGATTTAAAGAAAAAAACTTTATATTTTTTTTAAGCATTCAAGCAATAGAATAATAATATAAACAAATTACAAGAAAATTGATAGAATATGAGTAATGAATTAGCGAATCCCGGTCCCTTGGGTCTCATGGGTTTTGGAATGACTACGGTATTGTTGAATCTTCATAATGCTGGCTTATTCACCCTTGGCTCGATGATTCTAAGCATGGGAATTTTCTATGGCGGCTTTGCGCAAATTATTGCCGGAATCATGGAGTATAAAAAAGGAAACAGTTTTGGTACCACTGCATTCACATCATACGGGTTATTTTGGTTATCTTTCGTTTTTCTTAATATCTTACCAGCCATGGGGCTTTCGGCAGCTGCAACAGAAACAGCTATCGGGTCTTATCTTTTAATGTGGGGAATTTTTACCTTGTTCATGTTTTTCGGAACATTAAAAATAAATAGAGCTCTACAAGTTGTCTTTTCAACGCTGGTAATCTTGTTCTTCCTATTGGCTTTAAGATTTTTTACAGGCATTGCAATGATTGGGATAATTGCTGGGTATGAGGGAATCTTATGCGGGTCCAGTGCTATCTATGCAGCAATGGCAGAAATCATAAATGAAAAATATGGGCGGACAATTTTACCAATTTAAGGCAAAAAGAGAAAACAGATTAAAATTTCAATTTTTTTTTCCTTTTTTATAATTTTTAAATGTTGAAATTTGATTTCAATTATTTGTACATTCTATTCCTTTTCATTATCGCTCTTTCAAAATCGTTCCAATTTTCAAATTTGAAAAAAAATCGTGTTTTTATAAAGGAATGAAGATTATGTAAAAATTAAGGAATTATTGCAAAAAAAATATTAAGGTCAATGACCATAAAAAAATATTTAGCATTTGATTTAGGGGCGAGTTCTGGACGGGCTATAGTGGGAATTTTGGAGAATGAAATTCTCAAGCTGGAGCAATTATATCGATTTCCAAACGAAGGAATTAAAATTTTTAATTCAACCTATTGGGATATTTTGGGGATTTTTCACCATATTCTTGAAGGGTTGAAAAAGTACGTAAAAAGCTATGGTAATAACGTGGATGGTATCGGAATTGATACATGGGGGGTTGATCATGTATTGTTGGATGCTAACGATGAAATTATTGGGCCAGTTCATCATTATCGCGATACCCGAACGGAAGGCATGCTAGAAGAAATGTTTAAAGTGATATCTAAAAAGGAAATCTTTAATCAGACGGGAATACAATTCATGCCTTTAAACACCTCGGTTCAGCTCTTCTCAATGGTGAAATCTAATTCTCCTCGTCTAAGTATTGTAAGGTCAATCTTAATGCTTCCGGATTATTTTAATTTTCTTTTATCAGGAATTAAGAAATCCGAATTTTCACATGTTTCCACTTCCCAATTATATAATCCAATTATTAAGAATTGGGCTTTTGATTTAATTAAAATGTTAGGACTTCAGCCAAGCTGGTTTGGAGAGATTATCCCTCCAGGAACAGTGTTAGGAGCGATCCAAAAATATATTTGTGAGGAAACAGGGTTAAATTCCGATTCAAAAATCATTGCTCCCGCATGCCACGATACAGCTTCAGCAGTCGCTGCAGTTCCTGTAGATATGGAAGTACATGATCGAGGGGAATGGGCATATCTTAGCTCCGGAACTTGGAGTCTCTTGGGAGTCGAATTAGAAAACCCTTTAATAAATGAAAAAGCTCTTAAATTTAATTTTACAAATGAAGGAGGCGTAGATAATACCTTTAGATTTTTAAAGAATATATCGGGGTTATGGCTAATTCAAGAAGTGAAAAAAATATGGGATGAAAATGTGGGTGAAACCAATTGGGAGGATATCATGCAAATGGCAAGCACTGCTCCCAAATTCAAATATTATATTGATCCTGATGATTCTTCCTTTCTAAATCCTCCGAACATGATTAAAGCGATAGAAAATTTTTGCTTGAAAACTTCGCAGGAAGTCCCTACAACAATAGGAGAATTTGCTAGAACCATTTTTGAAAGCTTAGCATTTCGATATAGACGGGTTCTTGATTACTTGGAAGAAATATTAAATAAAAGAATAAAAATCCTTCATATCATTGGGGGAGGCAGCCAAAATACATTATTAAACCAGTTTACAGCAAATGCAGTAAATCTACCTGTAAAAGCAGGGCCTAGTGAAGCTACTGTTATCGGAAATATCTTGATTCAAGCAATGGCTAAGGAACAAGTAAAATCTATTAATCATTTGAGGAGTATTGTTAGGAATTCTTTTCCCATTGAATCTTACTTCCCTAAAGATACCATGGAGTGGAATCAGGCATATTCGCATTATATTTCCTATTGGGATAAAGAAATATAATTTAATGCTAAGATTATCCCCTTTGAGGGCCTTTATCAAAATTCTATTAATGTTTTAATAAAGCAATATAAGAAAATCACAGTTTTTACAATTTATTATTATTACATGGAATTTCCTTTAAAATATCTCGTTGCCATACTTGAAGGGGGTTTTAGGAGTGTATTACTTCCACTTTTACTCCTAATCCTCTAATATCCGTGATAAAATTTTTTTCTTGAATTGAATTTGGTTCATTAGTTATAAGAATGTCAATATCCTTAATATGGAGGAGAGTAGATAATGAACGTTTAAAGAATTTACTCGTATCTAATAAAGCAATTATTCTATTAGCATTTTGGCACATAATTTTTTTGATTTGCATTTCTAAAGGATGGGGATCCGTAATTCCATCTTCCAAAGTTATTCCGGTGCCACTTATAAATGCAGTATCAGCTTTATAATGATTAAAAAACTCTTCTGCTTCCGGACCAACAAATGTGAAAGAGGGTTTTCTTAGGATTCCTCCGCATCCAATAACATTAAGTTCGGGTAGAAATTTTGAGGCGTATACTAAAGTGTTAAGACCATTAGTTAAAATGGTAACCTCTTTCTCTTTAAGATATGGAATTAATTCTATTACCGTGCTCCCTCCATCTAAGAACAAAATTTCCCCATTTTTTATATGATTATTGGCAGCATGTTTGGCAATTTCTTGCTTTTCTTTTGAGGATGACTTTTTTCTAATTTCAAATTCATTTTCTTGAGGATCTAACTTATCAATTCTCATTGCTCCTCCATGAACTTTTACGAGAATTCCCCTTTCTTCTAGAATCTTTAAATCTCGCCAAATAGTCATGCGTGAAACGTTAAATTTGGAGCTAAGTTCCTCAATGGATACGGAATTCTGATTTTTAACGACTTCACTTATTAGTTGCCGTCTCTCCCGAGCTAACATGTGATATAAAAAAGAAATGTAAATTCAATAAGAATTTATATATGAAATTGTATCAATTTGTAAAAAAAAATGTGTTACATTTAAAATAAGTTTTTCTAAATTCTTTACACTTTTCATTATAATCTTCATAAATGTAAATAAGAAAGTGAATTTAATACTTGAATATGAAGTAGGTTAGTTGAATTTTAAATGTAGCTATTTTGCGACTATTTAACAAATTTTCATAAAAAGTAAAACTTTTATAGATTTCAAGAATATAACAAAATATAACAGATTGTTTAAATAATTGTTTCAATTTTTTAATTACTTTTCCATTAAAACATTTTATTATCAATATTGACTTAATCTTTTATAGGTTTAAAAAATGATAGAAGAGATTGAGAAGTCTTATAGTATCGCCAAGGATAATTATCAAGATATTGGGGTTGACGTACAAATAGCTTTGGAGAAATTAGAAACCTTTAATCTTTCAATCCACTGTTGGCAAGGGGATGATGTGAGTGGATTTGAAAGTCCTAATGCTGAATTAAGTGGCGGCGGAATTCAAGTTACAGGAGATTATCCCGGAAGAGCAAGAACTGTATCTGAATTAAGACAAGATTTTGAAGAAATTCTTTCTTTAATTCCTGGTATTCATCGAATTAATTTACATGCGATATATGGAGAGTTTGGCGGGAAAAAAGTAGATAGAAATCAAATCTCGATCAACCATTTTCAGGGATGGATAGATTGGGCTAAAAAAAAGGGTGTCAAACTAGATTTTAATCCCACTTTATTTTCTCATCCTAAAGCTAACGAGGGATTTACGCTTAGCCATAAATCACAGAATATTAGAGAATTCTGGATCGAGCACGTAAAGAGATGTCGAGAAATTAGCGCTGAAATCGGCAAACAATTAAATGATACTTGCATTCATAATATATGGATTCCCGATGGCATGAAAGATATTCCCATCGATAGAAGAGGATTCCGTTTACGTCTAAAGGATTCTCTAGATGAAATTCTAGCAATAAAGTATCCCAAATCCTTCATGAGAGACTCTCTTGAGGGAAAGTTATTTGGAATAGGTAGTGAATCTTTCGTAGTAGGAAGTCATGATTTTTACTTAAGTTATGCTATTTCAAATAGAACATTACTAACATTAGACACCGGACATTATCATCCGACGGAATCCGTGGCAGATAAGATTTCTGCTATTTTACCTTTTATAGAGGGCATTGTATTTCATTTGAGTAGAGGGGTGAGATGGGATAGCGATCATGTTGCTATCTTGAATGATGATCTTATTAGTCTTGCTCAAGAAATTGTAAAATGTTCTGAAAGAGAAAAGACTTATTTATGCACGGATTGGTTTGATGCGTCTATTAACAGAATATCGGCTTATGTAATTGGATTAAGAGCCATATTGAAAGCCCTACTTCTCGCATTATTACAACCATGGGAGCAATTAAAAGAATATGAAGGGATTGGGGATTATACACATCGCTTGGCACTGCTTGAAGATATAAAAGCACTACCGTTTGGTGCTATTTGGAATTATTATTGTAATAAACACGATGTCCCGCTTGATTTCGACTGGATGAAAAGGATTGAGGATTATGAAAAAGAAGTGTTATTTAAACGATAATGAAACCTTATTTTCAATTTTTTATTGGAACAATTATAAATATAAAGACGTTAAGAAACACAGCTTTCTAATCTATTTTATGAATTAAAATAAAGTTTAAAAAAATATTATGAATGGAATGAATAATTGTCTTTTAGAAGTTAATTTAACGTATGAAAAGATAAAAAAAATCGAGCTTAAAGAAGAAGTATTAGAGAATTATCTAGGAGGAAGAGGTCTTGGTGTTAAACTTCTCTCGGAAACCTTAAAAAAAGGAATTGACCCACTTTCCCCGGAAAATCCTTTAATTTTTTCAGTAGGACCCTTGACGGGGACAACAGTACCTACGAGTGGTAGGTTTTCTCTGGTGACTAAATCCCCGCTTACGAATACTATTTTCCCTTCCAATTCTGGAGGTTTTTGGGGGCCATTTTTCAAAAAATGCGGTTATGATGCCTTATTTATAACAGGCAAATTGAAAAATGATAGTAAGGGATATATCGTGATAAATGATGAGAACAATGTTCAAATCAAGGACGCAAATTTCTTATGGGGATTGAAAACAACAGATACAGTTGAGAAATTAAAAGATGTAGAAGGAAAAAATTGTAAAGTTTTATGTATTGGTCCTGCTGGCGAAAACTTAGTGAAAATTGCCTCGATCATGAATCAAGCTCATCGTGCCTTTGGGAGAGGGGGGGTAGGCGCCGTAATGGGGTCCAAAAATCTTAAAGCAATTGTGGTTAAAAGTGGAAAAAAACAATTTAACGTTGAAGATAAGGAATCTTTAAAAAGGCTAAATTTACTGGCGCTGGATAAAATCAGGGTGGTGCCTATCACTTCTCAAGGTCTCGCCTTATTTGGAACAGCCGCCTTGGTAAAAGTAATTAATCAATTTGGCATGTTTCCAATAAATAATTTTCAAGAAGCTTATACAAACTCTACTAAAATAGATGCCGTGAGTGGAGAGGAGTTAAGGGCAAAGTATTTAGTAAAAGATGAAGGATGCTTTAATTGTGTCATAAGATGCGGTAGATTAACTAATACGGGTGAGATGCAAGGAAAAGGACCGGAATATGAATCGTTATGGGCATTAGGTCCCTTAACAGGTACTTTTAACTTAAAAGAGATTACACATGCTAATTATTATTGCAATGAATATGGATTGGATACAATTTCAGCAGGATCTACCATAGCATGTGCAATGGAACTAGAGCAAAAAGAAATATTGGACGATCATAAATTCAAATTTGGAAACGGTGGACAATTATGCAAAATTATAAAAGAAATAGCATTCCGAGAGAATCTTGGAAAAGAATTAGCAGAAGGTTCTTTAAGACTAGCTACTAAATTTGGCGCTCCCGAATGCGCAATGCAAGTCAAAGGACTGGAATTACCTGCTTATGATCCACGAGGGGCGGTTGGTCATGCCTTGAATTATGCTGTGAGTAATAGAGGTGCGTGTCATCTAACAGGATTTTTAGCTGCTTCGGAAATTTTGGGTGTTCCAAAAAAGATAGATCGCTTCTCTATCCGAGGAAAGGGAGATTTACTGGCATTAAAACAAAATCAGAGCGCCGTGGAAGATTCTCTGATTGTATGTAAGTTTGTAGGCTATGCCTTGGGCTTTGAATATCAAGTGAGATTTTTAAGCACAATTTTAAATAAAAAAATTTCTATTACTGATTTAGTGACAATTGGAGAGAGAATCTTTAATTTGGAGAGAATATTTAATTTAAGGGAAGGATTTGGTAAAAAAGATGATATCTTACCAATGAGATTCTTAAAAACGCCCTTAGATGAAGGTCCTTCCAAAAATCAAACAGTTCCACTTGGAGAATTATTAGAAGAGTATTATCTCGTGAGAGGATGGGATGAAGAAGGAATCCCGTTAGACAAAACATTACATAGATTAGGACTTGAAAAATTAATGAATTGACATGTTAAAAAAGCACAAAAGTGAAAAAATATGATTGATGAGGCAACTTTTAGAGAATTCAAAATAACGGGAAAAGTATTGACAGATCATCGATATAATACTTCCCATTCAGGGAATATCTCCATGAGGAGTGGAAACAAGATATTAATAAAGAGAAGAGGCGCTATGCTAGGATATTTAGATCCCGAAGATATCGTGGAAACAGACTTATATGGACCGGATTCTGGGATCATGCTCTCTAGTACTGAAACGGAAGTCCATCGACAAATTTATTTAAATACCGATGCCCTTGCAGTGATTCATGCCCATAATCCTTTCTGTGTTATCTTATCCTTTATAGAGGATGAAATAACATGCTTGGATGCCGAAGGAATCTACATGTATAAAAAGATTCCCGTTATCGAAGTAGATAATCCCGCAGGCCCCGCTGATGCAGCAAGAGAAGTTCCAAAAGTTCTTAAAAATTATCCCATTGTGGTGGTCAGGAGCCATGGGGTGTTTGCAAAAGGTAATACGTTATTAGATGCGTTGCAAAATGTTACGGGAGCTGAGCAATCTGCCATGTTAAGGTATCATACCATGCTTACAAGGAAACCTTTAAAGCGCGATTATTCTCTCGAGAAGCATTTTTCTGAATGGTAAAAAAAATAATTTATTCCAATACTTTATTCCAAAAGATAAACCAATGGCAAAACATTCTATTGAACCACATTTTGAAATTGGGGAAAAGGGAAGGGTAATATGCCAAGACCATGATAAGTACTTTCATTTTATTGACCCCAACAAAAGTTACTTTGACGAACAATTTTTAGACGTAGAATTAACTTGCAAATCTTGCCATCATTATATAAACGACGAGTGTTATTTCTCCAAATCACGTATTGATAAAATAGCGAGAAAGTTAAGGTGCTATAAATGCCATTTCTGCGGAAGAAAGATAGAACGAATGTTTTCAGTCATGCAAAAGCTTTATTATCAAGAAAAGTATAATGTACAGCTTGCTTTAATTTGCTGTAGTTGCTGCGAATCTTTTGCCAGAGGAAATTTTTCACAAGAATCAAAAAGAAAAATTTATTCGTATAGTATTTTGTTTTTTTTTAATATCTATTCCGTTTGGATCGTGTATTTTATCTTAATGCTTTTTGGAATTAACTTATTTCTTCTCATTTCGTACCTAGTACCTATTCTTTATATTAATTGTATCCTATTTGATCGTGTCAAAAATCTCATTTTTGGAATTAAATATGCAAAAAAGTTAGAGTAAAAATAATTAATTGCCAAGTAGATTGTTTTTTCACAATAATGGCAATTCTGTTAACGTGCAGATTTCAAATATGTTATATTTTGCATTAAATTTTATTTATATTATAATTTTTTTTTTGATATCCTTAATTTGTACTAATTTAAAGATTTTTTAAAAAGCAAAATGGTACTAAAATATCTGGAAACTCAAATTGGATTTAAAATAGAGTATGAACACCAGGAATTTTTTATACACTCCCGCGAAAATCCTCTAATTTTTCTAGGAATGGGTAGTAATAAGGTTAGAATGTACTATGGCGAATTTCGAATTAGAGATAAAATTAGTGAGCGTACGCCACTGAGAAGTTATGAACTAATCTTCGAAAGTGAAAAAGAAATCACGGTTTTATTAAGCGAACAAAATCTATCCCTTCAACTTTCTTTTAAGATAGAAGAAAATCGACTCATCATTATACCAACTGCTAAAGATCCCGAAATAAACCGATTTTGGTTGAAAATCAATGCTAATGCTGAAGAGGCCGTGTATGGTTGTGGGGCTCAGTATTCTAAATTTAATCTTCGTGGTCAAGCAATTAAGATATGGATACAAGAAGAAATGTTGGGGGAAAAATCCTACTTTCTCCAACCAACCTTTATTTCTTCAGAATGTTATTATTGCCACGTCGAAACCACTGCATATACCGAATGTAATTTTCAACCTCAAAATTATCATGAAATTTATCTTTGGGGTATTCCTGAAAAGATTATTATTTATAAAGATGAAAATCTGTTATCCGTAGTAAGTAATTTAACCAAATATCTGGGTTTTCAACCGAGATTTCCCGATTGGGTTTATGATGGGATTATTTTAGGCATCCAAGGAGGAAAGGAGGTTGTTGATAAAAAACTTAGCATCGCCGAGGAATTTGGCATAAAGGTAGTGGGAGCTTGGTGTCAAGATTGGGAAGGGCAGGTATTATCTCCTTATGGCAAACTTGTCTTTTATAATTGGGTTTATGATAAAAGCTTATATCCTCAATTATCTCGTTATATTCAATCATTAAACAAGCGAAATGTTAAATTTCTGGGGTATATCAATCCTTTCTTAAACGTAGAAGGAAATTTATATAAAATTGCATCTGAAAAGAATTACTGTGTCAAAAATCAAAATGGAGAGGACTATTACATTAATATGGGCGCATTTGCCCCAGCCTTATTGGATCTCACCAATCCTGCAGCGGTTAAGTGGATTAAAACAATAATTAAAGAAAATATGATCAAGATCGGGTTAGATGGGTGGATGATGGATTATGGAGAATATCTTCCCTTGGATGCTGCTTTATATTCTGGAGAAGACCCTAAACTTATTCATAATAAGTATGCGGTTGACTGGATTAAGATCGGCTATGAATGCCTGCAAGAAACAAAATATCTGGATTATCATTTAATATTTACGCGAGCGGGATATTCTCATTTTTCAAAATACACGATGTTATATTGGCCGGGCGACCAAATTGTTAATTGGAGTCCAATCGAGGGTTTACCCACGGTTATTCCAAGTGGCATTTCTTGCGGAATGTGTGGAATTGGTAATTATCATTTTGATATCGGTGGATTTAGTGCCCATGGAGAAATAAAAAGAAGTAGGGAACTTTTCATGAGATGGGCAGAAATTGCTGCATTTTCCATGGTCATGCGAACTCACGAGGGAAACAAACCAAAAGATAATTGGCAATTCGATTCCGATGAGGAAACGTTAACTCATTTGGCAAGAATGGTTACTATTCATATCAATTTAAAGCCTTACCTTAAACTTTTAGAAATGGAATATCAAGATGATGGAATACCGCCAATTAGGGCTTGTATTCTTCATTATGAAAGAGATCTCGAATTAAAGGATATGAAATACCAATATCTATTAGGAAGAGAACTATTAATTGCTCCTGTAATAGAACCAAGTGTTTTTAAATGGAAAGTATACTTACCGGATGATAGTTGGATTCATTTATGGTCGGGGGATGAATTTAAACAAGGTTGGTGGGAGGTCGAAGCACCCTTAGGAAAGCCTCCCGTATTCTATCTTAAAGATTCACGATTCAAAAAATTATTTGAGAGGTTAAAGTATTTATAATTATCATATCTATGTTTTAATTTATCCAAGATTACCAGCCCAGCCTCTAATTTTTTTTCGCATTATTTCTTGATTTTGAATGATTTCTTCAATCTCTTTTTCCTTTTTATTTCTTAAATCCCAAATTTCAGGAACGAACGCGTATTCTATAAACTTATTTTTTGAAAGCTCCGTTATTAATCCCTTCGGAATTTTATTTGGATCGTGTTTAAATAATTCGTAGCTTTGCTCCCAATCCAAAAGAAATTGGGAAAGATCATCCTTATATTCAAGAATTGGAAGCACACCCAAATTACTAGGAGCCGTAACTGCTATGTTTGCACGTTTAAGAGAAAAACGATTCCCATTGAATGAAATCGCTATTCCACCTTCATCCCTTACTCTTTGAAGCATGTTTATATCGGTTATGGAATCACCAATCGTAATCATCTGGGATATAGGAGTTGCTGTTCGTTTTGATATATCTTCCACGGCTAATTCTTTTCTCTTTCCCCCTCTAACCATTACCTTATTCATAATTTTGACATATTCTGATTCTCTTCCACCCCAAAAAAATGAATTAAGATTTTCTAGGATAATATTTAAGTTCTTATTGTTATCAAGGTATTTTTGAAATATCTCCGTGACGAGAACATTGACTTCATTATTTATATTTATTAATCCTTTTTTCAGTTCATTCACATGTAAATCCGTGCAATAGACGTGATCCTTGGGGATATTTAAGACTTTAGTTACATTATGAGCAAATTGGGTATAGCTAGTAGATATCACGTAAATGTCCCAACTTTTATGCAAAATTGTCATCAAATCCTTACAACCAGGTAATAATCCTAGATTTTGTTGCGCTAAATGATCTAATTCAGAGTCAGAAAAGCATGCCACGTACATGGGAGCCATTATCCTTAGCGTATCTCCCGGTTGATATTCCGGAATATGGAGCTTTTCTTTTACTCCTGGCTCATCAATAATATAATCATCATATAATGAGATCATCGAGAAAAACTCTCCCATATCATAGGTTTGAAGATTTAATTCTGGCTTTTCACCTAACATTTTCCCTATTTCTGCGGCAAAATCTAAAACGCTTATGGGTCCTTCTAAATCCCAGCAACATACTTTTTTCAGCATGAAATAAATTACCTGTTAATTTGAGCTCCAATTTTTATACTTATAAAAGTGCGTAAAAGATATATTTAATTTTGTTATTAATGATTTATTACTATTCTTCCAATTAAGGAATTCTAAATTGATTAAAATAAATTTTTTGTAAATTTAATCGTCTTAGCCCCAGAAACCTTAATAGATATTAATATTTTCGCGAATCAAAACAGTTAATAAATAGTAATTTTACAATATTATTACCGTATAATAAGTTAGGAAATTATACCATGATGACATATAAGTTGGATCTCTTCAAACATATTTTTTTCGTCAATATTTCTCGACATTATTATGATGATACTAATTTCGAATGGATTTCTCCAAATTTTTTAAGATCTACCTTTTTTGAATGTAAGCTCACTCGAAATGCTCCCGATAAAGGCATATATTATTGTATTTCTAAATCCGATATAAAATTAGTCTATTATGTTAAAAATGATGTGGTTTTTACCATGGGAGCTCACCCTGATGTCCAGAGTTTATTAATGGAAATATTACTAGAATATCTCATCAACGTATTTTTTAAAACATTTGATGAAACCCTTCTCTCCACGTCTTATGGGGAGAAAAACCATATTTTTAATTCATTTAATGATACCATAAAATATCTCTTTAACAATTATGAGAATTTAGACTTATTTAGAACCGCATTAATCCGATGCAATGGATGCAATAAAACTCTGAAAATAATCATAAAAAAATCCTTAATCGAAAATTATTCTAAACCAACTATTCCCTTAGTATATATTCATTCCGGTCATGCCGTGATTGTGTATGTTGATAAAAACTATGCTGTGCGGGGCAACGAATTAGTCACAGTTTCTTATTAATTT
>CAYLZE010000051.1:0-32504 GCA_964388035.1 uncultured archaeon | reverse complement strand
ATAATATATGCGAATGAAGCATGTGCCAGCATTTATGGATATGAATTAGAAGAAGTAAAGCAATGGACATTGGAAGACATTAAGAGATCCACTCATCCCGATGATTTATCTTTTGTTATAGCACAAATTGAAAAGAAAGAAAGGGGTGATAAAGATATCATTGCAGAATATCAATATCGAATATTTAAAAAGCACGGTGAAATGATTTGGATTGATAGGTTTTCAAAATCAATCAATTATAATGGTAAACCCGCTGTTTTAGGTACAATTGTTGACATCACTAAAATTAAGAATGCAGAATTAGAATCAATTAAATTGAATAAACTCAAATCAGAATTTATAGATCGAATTTCCCATGAATTAAAAACACCCCTTGTGGCCATTAAGGGAAATACTGAACTTCTAACAAATTACTTTAACCAAAACTTGAATTCAAAACAGTTGGAATTAGCTCATGAAGTAAAATTAGGATGTGCCCGATTAGAGGCGCTGATTAAAAAGGTCTTAGATGCATCCAAAATAGATGCTAAAAAGTTGGATTTCACAAAAAAGTTTGGAAATTTAAAAGAAGTTATAGTACATTGTGTAAATGAACTCAAAGGTTTTGCATCTTTACGAGGTACGTTAATAGAAGTAGAGCTTAACAATATTCCATTGACTTATTTTGATGAGGAAAAAATTCACATGATATTTGAAAATTTAATAATGAATGCTATAAAGTATACTCCTCCACGAGGCAGAATTAAAATAAAAGCGGATAAAAAGCAAGATAACATTGTTATTTCCATAGAAGATAATGGAATCGGAATAACTGAAGAAGAAAAAAAGATCTTATTTACCCAATTTGGAAAAATAGAAAGGTATGGTCAAAATTTAGATGTGGTTCCAGAAGGAACAGGACTTGGCCTATATATTTCTAAAGAAATTGTTAAAAATCACGTTGGAGATATCTGGGTAGAATCTGAAGGAAGAGCAAAAGGATCAACTTTTTATGTTTCCTTACCAATAATACAAAAGTAATAATATTTCCTATTTTTTATCATCCAACCAGAAAACTAGTTAAGAAGAGTAATGATTTCAATTTTCTTAACAACTTCATCTAATTAAAATCGTAGTTATTTGCCTAAATTTGATTTAATATATGTTAATTCACCCTTTTTCCCAAGAAAGTTTAAAAGAAACGATATAATTAAACTATACTCCCTCGACAAAATATTGCTTGGATACTATAGTGTTCCGATTTAAGATCCTTTCATTTGTGTAAAAAGCGTAAAAATTTTTTTTTGTTTTTCGTCGGCAATTGAAAAATTAACATTCTTGTCAAAAGAGGAGAAAATTCATATGAAATCACTCGTCATTTTCGTAAATTCTTAACTCATCGGGCCTATCTGGTTTCGTCGGGTGAGTACGGTTTGATTTCATTGAAAAAAAAGCTTTGGCAGTATAAAATTTTCGAACTTTCCAAGTTCTAAACTTTGCTGACATTGAAATATTTAAATCTTGACCACCATTCTAAAATAACAAGAATAAAATAATTATCTTATTTATTTGTTCTTTACAATTACATTATAATGATTATTTAAGAGGAAAAATATAAAAATGGGTAAACAGATTGAAATTACGGAGCCTTCTAACCTTTTTAATGAGGATGGCTCTCTCGTACAAACAGGGTGGGCAAAAAAACCGATATTGAAATATAATAAAGAAAATATTGGGAAAAGCTGGTGGCGTATAAAAGAATGGGATCATTATTCAGTTCTGAATAAAGATTTTGGATTCTTGATGACTATTGGTGATATTGGGTATTTAACCCAAATGAGCTATGTTTGGATCGATTTTAGTAATAAGAGTAGAAATGGGAATGGACTTTTTAAATTCTTTACGAAATCTAAAGTACTACCTCTGAGTTCTCTTGAAGATAGCGTGATCGAGTTTCCTACGGATAAGTTTAACGCAATCATTACTAAAGAGAAAAATAAAAGAATTTTATCTATAAATGATCCCAGCTTTGAAGATAAAGGTATCAGCGGTACGCTCACTTTAGAGGATAAACCTGATTGGGATAATACCGTTGTTGTAACTGGATATAATGAAGATCCCAGATTGTTTTATTATAATCATAAAGTAAACATGATGCCTGCAACCGGACAAATTAAAGTGGGAAAGGATGTGTATGAATTTAGCCCCGATTCTTCATTTGGATTAATGGATTGGGGAAGAGGAATCTGGCCTTACAGGACACATTGGTTATGGGGATCTGCATGCGGCATGGTAGATGGTATTCCTGTTGCATTTAACATAGGATATGGGTTTGGAGCAGTGGGAAGTGAGCCTAATGCTACTCACACGGAAAATATCGTATTTTATAACGGAAAAGCGCATAAACTTGATGAAGTGAACTTCCATCACGAAAACCGAGATCCTACAAAACCATGGAAATTTACCAGTAATGATGGTAGATTTAACATGACGTTAGAACCGATCCTTCCACAACAAGAAAAACTTAATATGGGAATCATATATCTAAACTCTTCCTTAATGCATGGATATTATTCTGGAGAGATTGTTTTAGATGATGGGAAGAAAATTAAAGTTAAAAATCTTCTTGGCCACGCCGAAGACATTTTTTGGCGATGGTAAGGAATTTAATTACCCTTTATTTTATTCTTTCTTAAATTACGGGTTTTTTTTAAAAAAAAAAGTTGGAAAAGAAATTATAATTGCTATAAATCTAATCCCATTTCTTTCAATTTTCGCTTGTTTTCGGCTACTAGCTTTGGGGTGAGATCGTAGAATTTCCAGAATAAAAATATCGTTACAAGAACCAATATTGCTGGTATGAGGGCAGCATGCAGTCTAATGCCAAAAACGGCTAGCTCGGGAGTTGGACTTGCTGCTGCTAACTCAGAATAACTGGAGGTACCTTCAATAAATCCTGTTAGGGAATGAACTACAGCAAATGTTATGGCTTGTGCAACAGTAGAAAATCGAATGAAGAATGTATTGATTCCATAGTAGATAGCGGGTTCTCGCTTTGCTCGCCTCACGGTAAGGTCGTCAAGGACATCTCCCATTGCAGGTGGATCAGCGAACCATTGCCCCCCTAACCCAATTCCGAAAAGGAATAGCGATATTGTGAAGAAAAGGAGGCCATTGACAAAAATCATGGGGAGAAAGGTCAAGAACATCGCAAAACCGGCATAAATGCTTATTTTTTTATTATTATTCATCTTTTGAGCAAAATAGTTCCATAAAGGCACCGAAATAAAAGCTCCCAGGAGCATGAATATCATGAGGAGGCTTATCGCACTTGCTTCTGCTTGAATGACGAAGGTCACCATGTAGGGGGCTGAGGCGGATAAAAAGGCGACAGCACATTGATAACCAAAAAAGAAAATCACTTTAACCATGAAGCGACGGTCGGTCACTGCCCTTCCTGCGACTACAAAGAAGCTTTCCTTTTCTGCTTTTTCTGCCAATTTCCTTTGTTCTGCATATCTAGCCCGAACTCGTCGATTCTCCCAGGTTCCCGGTAACATGATAACGAATAAGCACATTCCAACTGCCACGCTCAACCAAGCTGCATACCTGTATGTCGCGGGAACTCCCGTAGTGATGAATAAGGGAGCGAAAACAGAGCCAGCAACTAACCCAACCATTCCAATTATTGTACCAATCCCCGTTGCTGTTCTTCTTTCTTCGAGGGTAACGAATTTATCTGGATACATTGCCGTTGCATTTACATTCCATAGAGTAAAGAAAGTATCATAGATGCAAATAGTAATCAACAGCCATAAAAATATGGCCCATTGATCCGATACAGGGTTCCAGTCAAGGGGTACCAAAAATATGGCTAAATAAGTAAAGAGCCAAGGTAAGGCACCAATTAAGACCCAAGGAAATCTCCTGCCTAATTTCTTTTCCCAAGGCATGTGAATCCGTTCTAAGATATATCCTGCCAATGGGTCATTTACCGCGTTCCAAACGGAGAAAATTATGAAAGCAATAGCGACTAAAGTGACGGAAAGTCCAATTTCTGTTTCATAAAAGAAGAATGTGAAGAGTCCAAAGGGTCCCGTGATGAATTGGCTAAATAATTGATTGGATTGATAACTTCCCATCATCCATTTTGATGTTTTTCCATTTGTTTCGATTTTTTCAGTCATTTTATATTTTTTTTATGTTATTTTTTATAATTTAGTAAAAATATTTCTTAGGTTGGTTTTACCCACCTTATTTCTGTTTTAATTAAAGTGTTTCTTATTAGGAATTAATCATGTGTTAAAAACTGTCCATATTCTTCTTTTGACAAAAATATAAAAGGAATAAAAAGAGAGTATCCCTAAGGAAAGTATTAATTTTATTTTAATTAATTGTAAAATTTGTAAGTCTTTTTAAAAAAATAATTAACTTCGAATGATTTTTCCTCTAAATTTATGGGGTTAAATTAAATAAAAAAAGGGTAAAAAAACAGATTAAAAAAATTATAAATCTAATCCCATCTCTTTCAATTTTCGCTTATTTTCGGCTACTACCTTTGGGGTGAGGTCATACCATTTCCAGAAGATGAATATAGTTACAAGCACTAAAATTGCTGGAATGAGGGCTGCGTGTAATCGAATGCCAAAAACGGCTAATTCAGGAGTTGGACTCGATGCTGCTAATTGTGCATAACTGGAAGTTCCCTCTATAAATCCCGTCAGGGAATGAACTACAGCAAATGTCACAGCTTGCGCGACAGTGCTTAACCGGATGAAGAAAGCATTGATTCCATAGTATATAGCGGGTTCTCTCTTTCCCCTCCTCACCGTGAGATCGTCAAGGACGTCGCCCATCGCCGGGGGATCTACAAACCACTGACCTCCTAGCCCAATTCCGAAAAGGAATAGTGAAATTATGAAGAAAAGAAGTCCATTGACAAAAATCATGGGCAGAAAGGTCAAGAACATCGCAAATCCAGCATAAATGCTTATCTTTTTATTATTATCCATTTTTTGAGCATAATAATTCCATAAAGGCACCGAAACAAAAGCTCCCAGGAGCATGAATATCATTAGGAGGCTTATCGCACTTGCTTCTGCTTGAATGACGAAGGTCACCATGTAGGGGGCTGAAGCGGATAAAAAGGCGACGGCACATTGATAACCGAAAAAGAAAATCACTTTAACCATGAAGCGGCGGTCTGTTACCGTCCTTCCTGCGACTTTAAAAAAGCTTTCTTTTTCTGCTTTTTCTGCCAATTTCCGTTGTTCTGCATATCTTGCCCGAACTCGTTGATTTTCCCAGGTTCCAGGTAACATTAGCACGAACAAGCACATTCCAACTGCCACGCTCAACCAAGCCGCATATCTATAAGTTTCGGGTACTCCCGTAGTGATGAATAAGGGAGCGAAAACAGAGCCAGCAACTAATCCTATCATTCCAATGATTGTCCCAATCCCCGTTGCTGTTCTTCTTTCTTCGAGAGAAACAAATTTATCCGGATACATTGCTGTAGCATTCACGTTCCAGAGAGTATAGAGAGTATCATAGATGCAAATAGTAATTAATAGCCATAAAAATATGGCCCATTGATCTGTTACAGGATCCCAAGTAGTCGGTACTAAAAATATCGCTAAATAAGTAAAGAGCCAAGGAATAGCTCCAATTAAGACCCAAGGAAACCTCCTACCTAGCTTTTTTTCCCAAGGCATGTGAATCCTCTCTAGGATGTATCCAGTCAACGGATCATTTGCCGCGTTCCAAACGGAGAAAATTATAAAAGCAATAGCTACTAAGGTCACATTTAATCCAATTTCCGTTTCATAAAAAAAGAACGTAAAAAGGCCAAATGGCCCCGTGATGAATTGGCTAAATAATTGAAAGCTCTGGTAACTTCCCATTATCAATTTTGAAGTTTTCCCATTTGGTTCGATTTTTTCAGTCATTTTACATTTTTTTCCTGTTCATTTCTCTAATTTATTGAAAAATTACTTCTAAGTATGGTTTTAATTTAGTTTATTTCTTTACTTAAATTTAAGTATTTCTTATTAGAAATTAATAATGTTTTAAAAGCTACTTTTATTTTTTTTTTATTATAAAAATAGAATGAATAAAAAGATAGAAATACTAGGTAAATTATAAAACAAGAACATTATTATATAAGTTCTAAAATTCTTCTGCTATAAGAATAAGAAGAAGAACTATAATATCAAATCAAAACATATTAATGGAGAAAAAAAAAGTGGTACATGAGGAAAATACAATTATAAATGTGAAGTTAGAAAAAAACATGACATTTAGGAGTGAATTAGGGTATCAGAGAGTGAAGGAATTATGTATTGACGAATCTCTTGAAAAAAATAAAGAACCTCTTGGTCCAGATGCTGCTCAATTATTAGGAATGGCATTATTATCGTGCTTAAATGCCAGTTTTATCTTTTGCTTGAATAAAAGGAATTTAATGATTGATGATTTAGAAGCCACGGGAGAAATTTCATTTAAGAAAAATGAAAAGGGTTACATGCGAATTGACAAAATTGATGTAAAGATAAAACCTACAACTGAGGATCCAGAGGTCATGAAACGAGTTCAATTATGTCTTAAAGAAATGAAAAGTGGGCACATGTTTTTTGAAGAAACGTGCATCATAACTCCTTCAATTAGAGAGGGGATTTCAATTAATGTATCAGTGGATTTCTAATTATCATGTTTTCTTAAAAATGCACTACAAACCGTTAGATCTAGTAGGATTTTCATTAATTTTATATCTAAATAGATATTTGATTCTTATATGGTTGAGAGGAGAGCAATGATGAGTGTTAAAAAAAATGAATTATTAATCGAATGCTTGTGGATATTGGAAAGCAATTCGGGAATATGCATTTTTGAGCAGAATTATGTAGATATCACGAAGGATAACGTCTCAATTGACATAATCACGAGTTTCTTTTCCGCCATTTTAAGCATTGCAGAAGAATCCTTTGTTGATGAGATAGAATATATAAAATTTTCCCGGAGGAAGATTTTCTTTGAATTTGTTGAAAATTTATTGTTCATAATTTCAGTTAAGGATGTTAATGCTGGAGAAGAGCAAATTAAGATGATTATCGACAAGATCGCTCATAAATTCAGGTCAAAATACCAATCTGTCATTCCTCATTTTGGAGGAAATATTAGCCAATTTAATGATTTTTCGGTTGATTTAGAGGAAATTGTCAAGGAAAAACCAATTCCTCTTAGAATTTTACAAGTTGAACAAGTAAAGGATAATTTTAAGAAATTCATCAGCAAACAATTAGAACTGTATAAGAAACGAAAAGCCATGTTTGATAAAATCATTAAGAAAGTCAAGAAGGAATTCTTGGAAAGTTATAAGTATTTTAATACCATGTAAAGGTTTTATATCTGCCAAAATGAACATTTAGAAGATTTTCTTACTAACAAATATCCAAAAATAAAGCTATTTAGTTTTTTCTTCATAATAGCAAAAGATTATTCCTGTATTTATAAAAAGGGCTTTTCCTAAAAAAGGAAAATTACTTTCAAAAGCGATGTGATTCTTCGAAATAAATCAATCACTACCGTTTGCCTTCATAAAATAGATTGCTTATTCAAATTGTCATGATAATTTAAGAAACTGATTATAAACATCCTATTTTCTATAATGGATATTGTTTCGAAAATTTTAAAAGCTGGAATAGATTCTTAAAAGAACTAAGGTTTTTTTTTAAAATCAAATTAAAATATTAAAAAGTGAAAGAAGTAAGAAAATGGCTGAAGATAAAGAATTGAAAAGAGGACTTAATTTACCGATGGCGATATTCATTATAGTTGGCATGGTAATAGGAGCCTCGATATGGATATCACCAGCGGCTTGGCTATCTAGAACGGGTCCTGCTATTTTTATCGCATACATAATCGCAGTTATACCTGCAATCTTTGTTGCTTATATCGCCGCTTATATAGGAGCGGCTTTACCTATTGCAGGTGGAACTTACATGATCAATTCGAGACTTTTTAAAAGTGGCTTCATGGGTTTCTTTAGCTTATGGATGATACTTTTAGCTGTAGGTGCGTCTTTGGCATTTTTAGCTGCAACCTTTGGTGTTTTTATATCAGAGCTTTTTCAAATACCTGACGAATGGGAAATGTTTTTCGTAATTGGGATTGGAATTGTCGTTTTGGCGGCTTTTTACCTACTAAATTTTATTAATGTTGAAATAACGGGATTAGTAGAAATGATTATAACAATATTTGGGGATATTTTGGTAATGATTATTTTTATAATTGCGGCAATTCCTTTTTTTAAGGTACAAAATCTCACTCCCCTAATGCCCTTGGGTTTTAGCCCCGTTCTCTTTGCTGCATTGACGTTTTACTTTTCTTATGTAGGATTTACTCTCATAATTGATGTGGCGGGAGAAGTTAAAAAGCCTCAACGAAACATCCCTTTAGCTCTTTTAATAAGTATTCCGGTATTACTAATATTATATGTAGCCCAATCTTTAATGGTTGCTGCAATACAACCCTATAATCAGCCCGTCGGAACAGTGACAGAAATTATTTTAAAGGGAGGAATTCTCCCTCCAGGTGCGGTGATCTTTATAACAATACTCATTGCGGTTGCTATCGCTTCCACACTTCATCCATCATACATGGCGTTCTCTAGAGACATTTTAATGGCAGGAAGAGATAAATTATTTCCGGGTAAATTTGCTTATGTACATAAAAGGTTTAAGACACCCATCGCTGCATTAACGTTATTATTCGTTTTTGGAATGGTATTTCTTCTAACCTTCATTCCTGCCCTCGCACCATCCTATGGAATTGAAACGGCTGCAGTATTGTTAAGTGCCGTAGTCGGTGTAGCAGTATTAATCCTTCAAATACCTATATGCTTTGGTGCCATATTGTTTAAGAAGAATTTTCCACAATTACATGAAAATTCAAAATTCAAGCCGAGCGATCGAACTATAAAAATAATGGGAGGTATTGGAGGAGTCTCCTCGATAATTTTCGTATTACTGTTGCTCACGGATCCTGATGCCGGATTAATCATTATCTTGATACTGATACCTTATATTATAATAGGAATTATTCTATATTTCATCCGCAAAGCAATGTTAAATAAACAAGGAATTGACATAAAGAAAACTGTAACATCTTTCCCTGAACAAGTGGTTTTTGAGGAATTTCCGCCCGAGAGTAAAATTGAAAAGTTAGCTGACAGTATAGAAAAAAAAGAAAAAGGAAAATAAATTCACCTTTTTACTAAAAATTTCCAAATTTTTTTTTTAATTCTTAATTTCTTGTTAAGTATGGAACATAATATTTTAATTAAGAATGGTAAAATAATCGATGGGGCAGGTAATCCGTGGTATTACGGAGAGATCGCAATAAAAGAGGGAAAAATTGTAGGAATTAGACCTAAAATCGAGGAGCCTGCAAAAATTATCATTGATGCTCAAAATCATATACTTTGTCCAGGATTTATTGACATTCATTCGCATTCAGATTACATGTTGCCAATAAATCGAAATCAAGAATCTACCCTTCATCAAGGAATAACGACGAGCGTTGTTGGAATGTGTGGGGATGGCATGGCACCCATTCCGGAAGGAAAAGAAGAAGCATTTAAAAAAATGATGTCGGGCTTGAATCCCGTATTAGGACAAATGGACTATCCTTATCATACTTTTGCAGAATATTTAGACCACATTCAGAAAAAAAGAACCCCTGCCAATCTTGCGTTTCTTATAGGCTATGATAATTTGCGATTCGCAGGAGGACAAGGAGGAGAAGATAGAGATGCCAATCCCGAAGAATTGGAAAATATGAAGAAATACCTCAGAGAAGCCATGGAAGCGGGAGCTTTCGGAATGAGTACTGGGCTGATTTATGCACCACAGGTATATGCAAGCACTGAAGAAATAATAGAACTTGCAAAAATTGTAGCAGAATATAACGGATTATATTTTTCTCATATCAGAGGAGAAGATAAAAATGTAGTGAACGCTGTCAAAGAAGTGATAGAAATCGTGGAAAAGTCGGGATGCGTGGGGGGTCAAATAGCACACCATAAAGTCTCAGGTAAAGTAAATTGGGGAAAAAGTGAAGAAACCATACGATTAATAGCCGAAGCGAATGAAAGAAACTTAAATATTACTTGCGATCAATACCCATATAATCGAGGCATGTCCGGATTAGAAACGGCACTTCCCCCGTGGGTATTAGTGGGAACAAGCGAAAAAGCCTTAGAACGGATAAAAAATCCGGAGAATCAAGCTCGCATTAAAAAAGAAGTAGAGAATGGCATTGAAGGTTGGGAAGATTGGATTAAAGATGATGGCTTTAGTAATATATTCATTTCTTCCGTGAATAATCCAGAGTGGAAAGATATCGCAGGAAAAAACATTTCAGAAATAACGAAAATCAAAGGACTTGCTAATGAGTGGGAAACTTTTTTCAAGCTATTGATAGAGAATGAAATGGGAGTGATGATAACGATTCAAAGCATGGGAGAAGAGGATATTCGGAGAATCATGACCAGTCGATATCAAATGGTAGGAACGGACGGATTTGGAGTACCGATATCTTTTAGCATGGGTGCTTTTCATCCTAGATGTTTTGGAACGTATCCCAGAGTATTGGGAAAATATGTGCGAGAAGAAAAATTATTAACAATAGAACAAGCCATTCGCAAGATGACCTCCTTTCCCGCTCAAAAATTAGGATTACAAGATAGAGGATTGTTATTGGAAGATAGTTGGGCTGATATAGTAATTTTCAATCCAGATACGATTAAAGACAAGGCAACCTATGAAAATCCTTATCAAATTCCTGAAGGTATTGATTATGTTATTGTAAATGGAGTAATCGTAGTTGACTATGGAAAGCAGAATAAAAAAAAACCAGGTGTGGTTATAAAACGTCCCATTTAAAACGTTAGCTATTACACAATTTTTTTCTTTCCTAATTCCTTTTGTCTCAATTACTCTTAGGACGATCGGTTTCTATCAAATAATTTTATTTTAAATTCTTAATTCCATGTTAAGTATGGCGCATGATATTTTAATTAAAAATGGTAAAATCATTGATGGGGCGGGGAATCCGTGGTATTACGGAGAGATCGCAATAAATGGCGGAAAAATAGTAAAAATACGGCCTAAAATCGAGGAGCCCGCGAAAACTATCATTAACGCGAAGGATCGGATAATATGTCCCGGATTTATTGACATTCACTCGCATTCGGATTATATCTTGCCAGTAAGTCGAAATCAAGAATCCACCCTTCATCAAGGAATAACGACTAGCGTGGTGGGCATGTGCGGCGATGGCATGGCACCTATTCCGGAAGGAAAGGAAGAAGGGTTCCAAAAAATCATGGCAAAAATTGAACCTGCATTGGGAGAATTTGATTATCCGTATCATACTTTTAAAGAATATTTAAACTATTTTGAGAAAAAAAGAACTGCTGCAAATTTAATATTCTTCGTGGGATACAGAAATCTAAGATTCGCAGGGGGCCAAGGAGATCTAAATAGAGACGCTAATCCTGAAGAAATGGAATCCATGAAGAGCTATCTTAGAGAAGCCATGGAAGCAGGCGCTTTTGGAATGAGCACTGGACTCATTTATGCTCCACAAGTATATGCTAAAACAGAAGAGATAATTGAATTAGCTAAAGTCGTCGCCCAATATAATGGATTATATTTTTCACATATTAGAGGAGAAGACAAAAATGTAGTGAACGCCGTGAAAGAAGTAATAGAAATCGTGGAAAAATCAGGATGCGTGGGAGGCCAAATTGCACACCATAAAGTTTCCGGTAAAGCAAATTGGGGAAAAAGTGTAGAAACATTAAAATTGATAGCAGAAGCAAATGAACGAGGTTTGAACATTACGTGCGATCAATATCCTTATAATCGGGGCATGGCTGATTTATTCACAACCATGCCACCATGGGCACGTGAAGAAAGCAGTGATATTGTAATTGAACGCATTAAAAAGCCTGAAAATCAAGCTAAAATTCAAAAAGATATTGAAGAAGGAGGTGAAGGTTGGGAAAATTGGATTAAAGATAACGGTTTTGACCATATTTATATTGCCTCAGTAGGTAATGAAGCATGGTTTGATATAATGGGTAAAAATATTTCAGAGATTACCAAAATAAGAGGTTTTTCGAACGATTGGGAGACATATTTTAAGTTGTTAATTGAAAATCAATTTGCCGTTTCAATCACAATCGAAAGCATGGGAGAAGAGGATATTCGGAGAATCATGACAAGTCGTTACCAAATGATTGGAACGGATGGAGGAGGTATTCCCATTAAATTTCGTAAGGGTACATACCATCCCCGTTTCTTTGGCACTTATCCTCGGATCTTAGGAAAGTACGTGCGGGAGGAAAAGTTACTGACAATTGAACAAGCCATTCGCAAGATGACCTCCTTCCCTGCTCAGAAACTAGGACTCCAAGATAGGGGATTGTTACTGGAAGAGAGTTGGGCTGATTTAGTAATTTTTAATCCAGAAACTATCAAGGATAAGGCAACTTTTGATAAACCGTATCAAATTCCCGAAGGAATTGATTATGTTATAGTTAACGGAGTTATCGTGATTGACCATGAAAAACAGTTCAAAAAGAAGCCGGGAATGGTTATAAAACGTCGAACATGAGGGAGTTATCTTAATTTAATTTATATAAGAAAAGAGATTCTTTTATACGATTTTTTATTCTCATTCTATAATTCTTTTTATTTTTTTGCACTTTTCTTAAGCAATTAGGGTAATTTTTTATGATAGAGTAAACCTTTATATAGTATTTAATCGAATTTTTATAAAAAAATGGTGAAATTCATGCAAGAAAAAAGTTTAATCATAATAGGTGGGGGAATATCGGGATTAAGCGCTGGAATTACCTGGGCATTGAATCATGATGTTAAAGAGGATCCCGTTTTGATAATTGAAAGAAATCCTAAAACGGGGGGCTTCGTAACATCGTATGAACGAGAGGATTTTTGGTTTGATACCTGTCAAATGCTTCCCAATATCTCGGACTTATTAAATTTTCTCGGTGTTGAGATCGAGCTAAAGAGATTTAAGGGTTATTACATGCGCATCTTTAATGTAAATCCCGAAACGGATAAAGTGAATCTTTTAGAATTACCTTCGGGGACGGAAAACTTTAAAAAATATCTCATGGAAAAATATCCCTCTAATGCACCGCAAATCGAAAAGTTTTTAGATTATTCAAGGGAAATGTATTTAGAATTGTTTAAATTGAAGGTGGAGCCTAAATTCGTGGATATTCTAAAGGTTCTATTTGCTTGCCCAAAAATCTTGAAGAATGGTAGTAAGACCTTTTCCGAATATTTTAACCAATTTAATATTTCGGAACCGGATGTTCAGGAAATTTTTAACGTATTTGCGGAATTTGCAGCCCTTCCTTCTGAACGCGTTGCGGCGATAGTCCCCATTTCGGCCATGAATTCTTTATTAGATGGTACTTTTCGAACTGTGGGACCATTCATTGAATTTACTAAAGCACTGGAAGACCGTTATAAGGCATTGGGCGGAGAACTAATGTTAAAGAGTGAAGTAGAAAAGGTATTAATTGAGGGGGATCAGGTAAAAGGGGTGGAATTAAAGGGAGGTCAAAAAATATTGGCGGATTATGTAATTAATACTGCGGATACTAAACAATTAATGGAAAAAATGGTGGGAATGGATATCCTCCGTAATCTGGATGCAAAATACGCGAAAAAAGTGGAGGAAGTAAAAATGTCCACCTCTTCAATGAACGTGAGTTTGGGGTTGGATGATAAAATTGATTTAGAAGCCTTGGGCTTGGATTGCGGATATAATGTCTTAACCACGGGAGGAGACTCTTATGACCGATTATTTGATGCTTATGAAAAAGGAGAAATCGGATTCAATGACCAACGCTTTCACATGGGCGTGATTTGCCCTTCTCTCACGACAGGGGGGAGACCAAATATCTCGATCCGTATCACCCCCATGCAACTAGGAAATTGGGAAACACTCCGGCAAGACGATAGGAAGAAATATAACGAGGAAAAAGAGAAATGGGCGAACTTTTTTATCACTAAAGTAGAAAAATACATGATTCCCGAACTTTCGAAGCATATTTTAGTGACCGATGTGTCCACTCCCGCGACTTATAAGCGTTATTCTGGATCGCCGACAGGTTCTATTTATGAAATGGCTCCTTACACGGATAATTTTGGAAGAACCCGATTAAAAATGAGAACTCCTGTCAAAGGACTGTTTAACCCAAAATTTGTTCATGGCGTATTTGGAGCATTGCTTGGAGGAATGCAAGCAATCGATATGATACTAAACGGTAAAGTCATGAATGGAAATGCTCGATATCAAGCTCCTTAATTTTATTTTTTTTAATTTCTTTTTATAGTTTTTATAATACTAAGTTATCTATAATAATAATATTCTAAAACAGCTAATTATCTAAGAATTTAAAGTTTATTGCATTTGTAAAAATAAAAGTATGTGATGAAAAAATGTCATCCCATTTCTCAAAAAATCCTTCTTTAAATGTAATAAGGAGTGTAACGCCAGTTAGAGTCCAAGTATCTTCAATCTTATTCAATGAGTTATGAAAAATATAAAATTCTTTATCCTTCATATGCGGAGGTTCGATAATCCTTAATTTAGTTGAGTCAAACCATTCAAAACTTCCATCTTCATAGTCAAAATTTAAGTCATCTTTATAATAACCTATTATTCGTGCTTTAATTGTAAATGACATGATATTTTTTTATTAAATGAATAAAAATAGTTAACAATATTTTAAAAATAGAGATAAAGATAAAGTTATTGTGATTATATTTTGATCAACTTGAATTAAATTAACCTCAATTCCCAGGTTAAATCGTAAATAAATTGCTAAAATAAAAAATATATAATCATTAGAAAAGTTATTATTTCAACGGATGGTCTTTCATCTTGTTCTTTAATGAAATAAATATGATAACTTTTTTATATATTCTGGGTAATATTGGGCTTGATCTCATTGTAATTGCTATTATTTCAGCATTTGCTCATAATATCCAATACCAAATCAATTCACTTCAAGTAAATTCCTAATAATAGCATTAATATTACATTTTGGATCAATTAAATGTTATTTATCTCATCAATTAGTTAAAAAATCTGCCCTTCACTCACTACAAGAGTAGGAACGAATATCACGGAAAGAATAACACCAGTGTTTTTAGGTAATTTGGAAAGATTAGATTTGATATATAAGAAAATTTAATATCAATTGGATAAACACTAAATATTTCTAATAATTATTTCATTTTAAAAGAAAAATAATAACTTACTTAAACGTAGGTATTGATATGAAAACAATTGGTTTAATTGGGGGAATGTCTTGGTATGCTTCCGCTGAATATTATAAAATTATAAATGAAACACTAATGGAAATTAAAGGCGGCTTACATTGTGCGGAAAGCTTAATGTATACAGTAGATGGCGGTCATATCGAAGATCTTTTGAATAGGAAAGAATGGAATGAAATATCTTCAATATTAGTACATGCCGCACAAAATTTAGAAAAGGGGGGTGCAGCCATGCTTCTTATCTGTTGCAATACAGTACACAAAATTGCTAATAATATAGAAAGGGAAATAAAAATCCCATTTTTACATATTGCGGATGCAGCTGCTGAGAAAATCATAGAAAAAGGATTTAAAAAAGTGGGTCTCCTTGGATCTAAATTTACAATGGAAGAAGATTTTTATAAAGAGAGAATGAAGGATAAGTACGGACTGGAAGTAATCATTCCCGATGTTGAAGAGAGAAAAAAGGTGAATGAAGTAATTTTTAAAGAATTAGTAATGGGAAGAATTAAGGATTCTTCAAGAGAAGTATTTCTTCATATTATCGAGAACCTAAAAAAAAGAGGAGCAGAGGGAATTGTATTGGGATGTACAGAAATACCATTATTAATAAAGCAAGAACATGTTGACATCCCCGTGTTTTCTACCACAGAAATCCACGCTAGAAAGGCTGTTGAATTTGCCCTTAACGGATAAAAAAAATTTTGTAATAATTACAATTAAATTTTAAAAGAAAATAGTAGTAAGAAGAGAATGGCTATTAAGGAGAATTCTGCAATTTTAGAAATATCGAAAATTAATCCTGATTTGGCTATTTGTTTACAAAGAAGCACTGATTCAAGTTAGGAAGCTGCAAGAATCATTACTGAGGAACAAGGCATTCCCTATGGTGACGAGATTTATACAAAAGGAGATGGGAATTCAATCATTGAATTATCAAGACTTATATCAGAATATACTGCTTTGGAAGAATTTAAAAAGCTCCCTAAAGATGTAAAGTACGAAAGAGTGGACGCCAATGGTATTCCTGTTGAATAGGTGGGAGACTCCAGCGTTTCCGAAGAGGAGATTATTCTTTTCCTGTTTGGGGGAGGATATATGGTGGGCACGCTTGAAATGAGAAGAAAAATTCCGCTTTTATTAAGCCGAGCAACTAAAATGCGTTGTTTTCAGCCTCAACATCGTTTAGCTCCGGAACATCCTTTTCCGGCAGCAATAGAAGATTCTCTTAAGGCTTACAAATGGTTATTATCCATGGGAGTTAAGCCAAATAAAATAATAATCGGAGGAGGTTCTTCGGGTGGGGGATTATCCATAGCTACACTATTAAGAATCAAAGAGCTAGAGCTACCAATGCCCGCTGGAGCAATATTATTATCTCTATGGGTGGATTTAACTTGTAAAGGACAATCAATCAAAGAAAATGCAAAATATGAACCAATACTTGCGAATACGCTAAGAGTAATGGCAAGTTTTTATTCGGCAAGGCCCAAAAACAAAAAAAATCTTTGAGTTTCTCCTATCTTTGCCGAATTAAGTGGTCTTCCTCCTTTATTTATTCAAGTGGGAGGGATTGAAGTCTTACTCGATGATTCTATTAGATTAGCAGAACGAGCGAAAGCAGCAGGAGTAGACGTGACTATTGAAGTATGGGATGGAATGACGCACGGGTTTCAAATTTATGGAGATCAATTAGAGGATAGTAAGAGAGCTATAGAAAATGTTAAAAATTTCATCTATAATTTATTTCAAAAATAAAGAGGCTTTTTTTTTACATTCTTCATATTTTTTGATTTTAACAGCAAATAAAAGCAATTAAATAAAAAGAATGGAGAATTAATCTAATTTAAAAATTATTAGTTTTTATTGTAAAAATTACAATTAAATTTTAAAAAAAATTGGAGTAAAAAGAATGGCAGTTAAGGGGAATTCTGCAATTATAGAAATTTCAAAAATTCATCCTGAGTTAGCAGCATTATTACAAAGAGATAGTGATTTGAGCGAAGAAGCAGCAAGGGTCTTTGCTGAAAAGAAGGGTATTCCAATTGATGATGCGATCAACAGAAGAGGAGATTGGAGTTCCATCATTGAATTAGCAAGATACATATCAGATTATACCGCTTTGGATGGATTTAAAAGGCTCCCTAAGGATGTAAATTATGAAAGAGTGGACGCCGATGGTATTCCCGCAGAATGGATAATAAATCCCAATGTTTCCGAAGAGGAAGTTATTTTTTACTTGTTTGGGGGAGGATATCTAATGGGCACTCTCGAAACAAGAAGACGGATTCCGCTCTTATTAGGGCGGGCAACTAAAATGCGTTGTTTTCAACCCCAATATCGTTTAGCTCCGGAACATCCTTTTCCAGCAGCAATCGAAGATTCTATTAAGGCATATAAATGGCTATTATCCACGGGAATCAAACCAAATAAGGTGATAATCGGAGGAGATTCTGCTGGTGGAGGATTATCCGTTTCTACGTTATTAAAAATTAAGGAATTAAAGTTGCCAATGCCAGCCGGCGCTGTATTATTATCCCCATGGGTAGATTTAACGTGTAAAGGGAAATCACTCAAGGAGAATGCGAAATATGAACCAGAACTAGCAACCACGCTGAGAGCCATGGCAAGCATTTATTTAGTCGGGCCTAAAAACAAAAAAAATCCCTTAGCCTCTCCCATCCTTGCCGATTTGAGCGGACTTCCTCCTTTATTAATTCAAGCGGGAGGCATTGAAGTTCTGCTCGATGATTCCATTACATTAGCAGAGCGGGCTAAAGCAGCTGGAGTAGACGTGGTCATAGAGGTTTGGGATGGTATGACGCATGTATTTCAAAGTTTTGGGTATGATTTGGAGGATAGCAAGAGAGCTATAGAAAAAATAAAAGAATTCATATATAAAATATTCCAAAAATAAAGAAGCGTAAAAATTCTTTCTTTTTGATTTTTTTCATTATTTCAGCTTATTAATCCTACTCTTTCATTAACCTCTTTGATTAACTTATCAATTTGGGTTATAGTTGATTTTCTTAATGACCAATACTTGTTATTATCATACCATTGATCGTCCAATTCTTTTAAGGTTTTTCCTTGTTGTTCAATCCACGTATAATATTTTAGATTGTGGATTCTGCGACGTTGTAAATAATTCAATTCAGCCATATTATCAGTTTTTTGCCCCAATAGAGATACGTGATAATCTCGGACTGCATCTAATTCCGTGTATTCTCCGTATTGTTGTCTCATTTCTTGAAGGCGAGATTGATATAAATCCATGGAATCGGTAAAGATGGTAAGAATAACATCATTTTCATCCATTTCATAATATTTTGCCATTTTACAAGCCATGAGCATGTTTGCTATGCTTGAAATTCCGAGCAGATTTAGCTTGTTTATTAATTCTTTAGAAACTCCCAATTTTTCCAGATATTTTTGTCCTTGAGATTCATTAAAAAGCCTTGCAATAGCCATTGTATCATTATCATCAATCGCAATGACCATATCCGTGTTTTTAACATTATGTATCCAAGGCACGTGTTTATCTCCGATTCCTTCTATCCGATGTGCGCCATACCCATTCAATAGTAAGGTAGGACATTGCAAGGCCTCACCAGCAGCAATTTTAGAAGCAGGAAATTTCTCTTTTAGATAATCTCCACATCCAATAGTTCCCGCAGAACCCGTTGTTATAGCGATTCCTCGAAATCGAGCCTTTTTCAATTCCTTATTCAGTATTTCCTCCATCGCATGCCCTGTAACTTCGTAATGCCATAAATGATTACCAAATTCTTCAAATTGATTAAAAATCACTATCTCCCCCATCTGCCCTCGAGGACTTGCCATTAATTCATGACATTTATCATAAATTTCTTTAACATTGCTTTCCGTACCGGGAGTCGCTATAATTTCTCCCGCCACTGTTTTTAACCATTCAAACCGTTCCTTACTCATGCCTTCGGGAAGGATGGCGATGCTTTCGCAGGCTAAAAGTGTTGCATTATAAGCTCCTCCCCTACAATAGTTCCCAGTCGAGGGCCAAACCGCCTTTTGGGACACGGGATTAAATTGTCCCGAGATCAATTTGGGAACAAGACAACCATAGGTGGCCCCCACTTTATGAGAACCTGTCGGAAACCATTTTCCAATTAGAGCGATTATCCTTGCTTTCACGCCTGTCAACTCTGAGGGAAGCTCGAGATAATTTGGCAAGTCTCGAAACCCGCCCCCATTCTCAACGGGTTCGTTTTTCCAATTTATTCTAAATAAATTCCGACTATGAACTTCCCATAATCCGATTTTTGCTAACTCTTCTTTAATCTTCAAAGGTATATTCTTGTTTGGATTTTTCATTTGTTCGAAAGTAGGCAATATGATATTTCTCTGCCTTAATCTTTCTATAGTAGCTTCTAATTGTTTTTCTTTGATGCTTAAATCAATCATCATTCAAGTTCATGATCTAATGTTAATTCGATAATTTAAATTTAAAAATTATATTTTTATATTAATTAATGATTACAAAAATCAATAATGGTATTAATCAAGATTTCTGTTGATTTAATTACAGATTTAAAATTCACAAATTCAATGTCTCCATGGTTACCCGTTCCTTTAGGACCAAAGATCACCGTAGGCGTTCCAGCGTCATTCATCAATGCTGCATCCGTCCACCCTGCAAATCCTCCATAGGATGGCTTGATATCTAATTCTCTACACGACTTTTCTAATGATTTAACAATCTTTTCATCTTTTGAAATTTCTAATGGAGATCTATAGAAGAAAATTTCTTGTTCTGCTTGGAATTTATCATCATTTTCGTGTATATTATCGATTAACGATTGTATTTCGTTTGAGATTATCTTTGGTGTCTCCCCTGGCAGATTCCTGCGTTCTAATTCGATCTTACATTCAT
Source organism: uncultured archaeon (assembly GCA_964388035.1). GTDB lineage: Archaea > Asgardarchaeota > Lokiarchaeia > Sigyniarchaeales > SOKP01 > JALGVJ01. The sequence continues at coordinate 12,230 of CAYLZE010000051.1, read as the reverse complement.
CGGGGTAGGTGCTTAATTCAATTCCTCCATTAATTAGTGAAGCATGAATGGATGGAGATCCCAATAATTCATGCTTTTTCTGAGAGAGAGATAACTGTTCTAATTCTTCAATCTTAGCTAAAAATTTACCTGCTTTTACAATCGCATCCACTCCAAAATCTTTAAGACTTCCATGAGCCGATTTGCCATGAACATTAACCTTAATCCATGCGAATCCTTTATGGGCGATAATGATATTCATATTTGATGGCTCACACACAATTCCACCTTCCGCCGTGTATTCCTTTACCAATTCCTCTGTTCCTAGACTGGCATATTCTTCATCCGCAACGTAAGCCATTAAGAGATTTCCTTTTAATTCAAGATCATTTTGAAAAATGGTCTGAGCAGCCATTATCATCATTGCGAGACCACATTTCATATCAGAGGCACCTCTCCCATATACTTTTCCCGCTTTAAATAACGGATTAAAAGGCTCAATCTTCATGCTAGATACGCTGACCGTGTCAGTATGCCCATTTAAAAGTAATGATCTTCCATTGCCTTTACCCTTTAAAATCCCTATCGTGTTTGGTCTATTTTCTGCGATTTTTTGAAACTTCACATCGAGACCTAAATCTTTCAAATAGTCTCCGATGTAGTAAGCTATTGCTGCTTCTCCACTTCCTTCCTTTGCTAAAGTAGGATTTATCGATTCAATCTTGATAAGATTTTTTAAAACGGTTAATAATTGCGATTCATTTACTCTCATTCTCAATTATATCACTCAAAAATAAATATAACAAACCATATGGAATAAACTATATAAAAAAAGAATGTATTTCATACTTTCGAAAAAAATTTAGCTGGATATGTATTTTAATGCTATCAACCCACTACCGACCTGTACTCTAACAAGTTTCCTTATAGGGATCACTTCAAGGTTAACCTTACTCATTAAACTTTTCATTCGGTGTTCTACTTTATCTTCTACTTGTTTCTGATAATTCCTTAATTCGGGATGATTTGGATGTAATCTATATGACTCTTCACATAATCTCCCTAATTGTGAAAAAGTGTTCAAATCAAAGTATTTTGAAGCATATTTAGAATCAAATGCTTCTGCAATTGTTGCCATGCGATCATATTCGGGGGAAGTTTTAGCTAAACCTAATTGGAGATTTAATTGTGTTTTATATAAGTTCATGGTCGCATTTACAGTAGAATATAATCTACTATCCTTGTTGCAGTAAGGTTGAATTTGCTTGAATATCTTTTTCATGTTGGAGAAAAATCTCTTCCGAACTTTCCCTTCTTCTACAATAATCTCCCTCCTATTATATTCTGATGGATTCGAATTTTCAAGAGCTTTATCATATATGTAGGGCATTTCACATATTAAGGAAAAATTGTCACTTCCAGCGATTTCTTGAAGGTAATCATTAGAACCAGCACCTATCTTCGTGAATTCATTTAAATTGTATCCTTGACTTTCATAGTAGTCGTATATCGCTTGAATTGTAAATTGTTGATAAATAGCAGGATATAATTGCTTACTGAACTCCATTTCTGGCTCTCCTTGATGCAATGGTAAGTTTTCAGTTCTGACTAAATCTTGAAGTTCTAAGCACATTTGTCTATTATCTTGAGAGACATAAAAATAGACACCACAAAATCCTGCATTATGTAAACTGTAGAGAAAATAAGGCTTTATTTCTTTCATTAATTTCATGAGTGCTTGTGTGGCTGGGATTGGGGAATCGAATTTAAGTTTTTTATACTCAACAGGAAAAGTCCATTCCACTTGTTCATGAAAAGGAGGTCTATAATAGTTCTTGGCCCTTTTTAAAGGATCAAAATTCCCTTTAAACCATCCTTCATTCAATTTTGCTCCATCCATATCTATAGCCTTAACAAGAAACCATGTATATCCTGATTCCCTTGTAAATTCAGGAGTTTCAGCCAAATATTGGGATAAGAATTCTACGGTTAAGGAACCTATTGGCTCATTTGGATGAGGAAATCCAAAAAATAAAATATTTTTATTTCCTTCTCCAATTTTTAAACAATTTATGATTCTTCCCTCTTTTGATTTTCCTATCTCAAAAAGGCTAACATTTTCATAGGCATCCGCAAGTTTCATACTTGAATTGTCTAATTCTTCAATGGATAAGAATTCCGTGTAATCGGGAACTTTATTTAAAATTTGTTTTATATTTATTGTTTTCCAAAATTCCATGATAAAATTCAGTACTTTTTTAATTCAATTATTTCTATTTTGATTTTTAAAAAAAAAATGATAATTAATTTACTTGGATTTCATAATTTGAGCTCTTGTATTTTAACTTGAATTTCCGCAGTCTTTTCTGGAATTAAATCCCACCACTTAATGAAAATGAAGGCTTCTATTGACATTAGAATTAAAGGTGCTAATGCCAAATGGAATCGGATACCTAAAATTGCTAGTGGCGTCTGAACCGCTCCAGGTGTTGGATTAAAATTAGTTAACGTGTGTAATAATACGATCACTATAACTTGTATAAAATTGCCAGCTTTAGCTACAAATGTATAGATACCAAAATATCTTCCTTCATGTCGATCGCCATGGAGGAGTGCTGCTTCATCCATCAAATCTCCTTGAACGGGCTGAAGAGCAATATTCGTACCTCCAATAGCAGCTCCCATTATGAATACAAAAATAATTGATGGGCCTAAATCAGAAATAAAAAGTATTGGAATAAAGGTAAGCGGTCTAATGAGGAGGCCTATCTTATATATTTTCCAATGACCATATTTGTTACATAATTTTGTCCATAATGGAATGAATATGATTCCAGCAAATAAATATGGTAGATAAAGAAAGATTTCCACTTCCGCATCGAGTCTCAATACATATTGCACGTAATAAGGTATTGCAGATACTAAGAGTGCATCCCATGCAAATGCCATGATACCTGCAATAACCCATATTCTGAAGTTCTTGTGTTTAAATGAGTTTCTTAGACTTTTAAAAAAGGGTTCGTGTTTGGTTTTTATGGTTTCGAGTGTTCTTTTTCTCATTTCCTCATCTTCACGCAAGCCAGGAATAGATACTATTGTAAGAACTACTAATAAAATAGTAACTACAAGTGCCATGGTAATGTAAGAGGCTTGATTTCCATATTCTATGATAAGAGGGGGTAAGATTAACCCAATTAATAATCCTCCAACGTGAAAAGGAACCCTCAGGCCGCTTACTTTCGTGCGTTCTTTTTCTGAACGATACTTATCTGGCAATAAAGCAAGGAAATTTAAATTCCAGATAGAGTAAATACCATCATAAACACATAATATGATTAAGAACCAGAGAAACGTGGCAATTTCGCTAATTGCTGGATCGGGAGGGATAAAAATTAAAAAAAAACTTATAGAGATCGGGATTGCCGAGAAGACAATCCACGGAAATCGCTTTCCCCATCTTTTCCATAAGCGATTGGGCCTATCAGATAGATAACCTGAAAATGGTTCATTAAATGCGTCCCAAATGGTATAAATTGAATATCCCAAACCAATTAACCCAATGGATAATCCTACATTAGTTTCATAAAATATAAAAAGCCGAGTCACGAAAATAACTGAAATTATTTGAATAGCCATGATATTTATGCAATAAGAAATCATATCTTTTGTTGAATGTTTCTTAAATACGACTTCTTCATTAGCATCTTTCATTTCATTAACATTCTCACTCATTTTAAATCACCTTTTTTTTCTATTATTATTACAGATTAACATAAAATTCCCAAAATAACTCATACATGTAATTTAATTACTAGAAAGATCATCATCTAAAACCTTAATAAATTCCATCAATAGCATTCCGGTAGTTTCAATCGATTCTGGTTTTATTGCTTCCATTGTATCAGCGGGAGAATGTCTTTTTTTATTACCTGTTGTAATGTAGACGGAAGGAATTCCTGCAAAGAAAAATGGCCAATGATCAGATTGTGAGAGAAATAATTTCATATTAGGTAAAATTTTTTTATTGTTCTTTAAATCTTTAAGGATTTCATTACTCTCAATGGCCTTAATAAAAGCAGGATTTAGTAGAGTTCCGTGATCAATTGAGGGAAAACCGCTCTTTATAATTAATTTTAAAACATTATCCGCACCCACTTCATCTAAATTGATCATCCATGGGTCTTTATTCATAGACTCCTTATAATAAGATCTGGCGTCTGCAGCGGCACCTTGTAATCCAATTTCTTCCGCATCAAATAAAACGAATATTATCGAAAGATTTAGGGGAAGGTGAATTGAAAAAATCTCCGCTAATTCAAGAATTATCGCCACTCCTGAACCATTATCATTTACACCAGGAGATTCATTATGAACGCTATAAAGCAAAGTAAGAAGTGCCGTAGAAATGAATTCTATAGCAGTACCTATCCAAAGGATAGGAGAGAACCACCAGATTAACGTGTATGCAATAAAGATTCTTATAATACCAAAGATAATGAATAATAGATTCACTATTAATACCGAATAAGCCATTATATCACTATTTATTCTTTTCCATAAAAGAGATGACTTGGTATCATAGTGAGCTCCGATTATTAACACTTTTTTTTCCTCCTTACTTGCTTCTATTTTTCCCCTTATGTTATATCCATTTATGGGACCCCTATTGTGATACCATTTATAAACTTGCATATTTCCTATTCTCCCTTGAGCGATTAAATTCAATAATATAATCATCACTGCAAGAAAAATAGAAATAATATAAAATATCTCCCATATAATTAGAGTTATTAAGATGCTTCCTAAAAAAATGGGGGCCCAAAACCTAAAAACTCTTGTTAATTCGTTCCTACAATGGAATTCTTCAATCTTTGTATCTGGAACATTCTCTTTAAGTTGTTTAAAAATAATATCTCTGGCATCTTCTAAATTTTTAGTTCCAGATAGTCTGGGAAAGCTAAACTCTTTTAATCTTTCTAATGTTCTTGTATTATTCCATTTTTTTTCATGCATAATAATCACTGAAATCTTATGTGTATTTTAATTTTAAAAATCTGAAATTTAGGAATGTTAGATGAATATTTAAATGTTTTCTTTTAAGGTAATTATAAAACATATTAAATCAAAGTTAAATTTCATTACCAATTGTTAAAATTAAAATGATTTAGTCTAAAGATCCTTTAAGCAATTTTTTTAAAGGATATTCTATATAACTCTTGCTAAAGAGCCCCATACTACTTTACTAGAATTTTAATATACTATATAAAAAATTTAAAAATTATTGAATGGTACCAAAATATAAGTATAATGGTACTATTTTTATTGTATGAGTAGATTACCTGATTATTCTAAATGGTATGCAATTTATCTTGATTCGAAAAAGAATCTAACTTGGACTGAATTAGCTAAAAAACATAAGACTTCTAAAAGAACTATTAGTAAAGCCTTGATTTTTTTTAATAAGAGTATCATCAATAACGAAATTAATCAAGATAGTAAAGAATTTCAAATTTATCTTGCTCATCAAAAAATCAAAAAATTAAAGCAAGAGATAAAAACCTTAAGATCTGAACCTATTATCAGTAAAAGATCCAAGGAAACGAGCGAAAGGAAAAAAGATATAGATTTAACTAAAATTGAAAAGACAATAGAGATTTTTAAGTCTCTTCAAAAGAATATCCGGTTAAAAATTTTAATATTTCTTTCTACTTATAATGAGCTAGGTCTTACCAAATTGAGTAAGTTACTAAATATAAGTAAATCAACAATAGCACGTCATATAAAACTATTAGAAAAACTCAACCTTGTCAAAATAAGAGAAGAAAAAGTAAGAGGTCCTAATAAAAAGCAATATTATTCAGCAACATCGGATCTTTTTGATGTAACGAGATTAAGTAATACTTTGCTGAGAAAAGTCTCTCCACAATTAGCTTATGAAGCACGATGTAAAGATATAAGAGCAGATTCATATGTCTTTCGGGTGCTTCGATCATTAATTGATGAACTCTTAAGCTATTATGAGAGATTTCAAAAAGAGCTGGAGTTAATCAATCCAAAAAGTCATAAAAAAATTGAGGAAATATTTTCTTCAAAAAATATTAGCCGATTTTATGTTTTAAACCTCGATTCAGAGGAATTTCAAGTTTATAAAGAGAATTATTTAAAATTTATTATTAATTTGCGCAGAGATCTGAATCAAGTAAATAATAATAGGAATAAAACAACAATATTAGAAGAAAAATATTATATTTGGCATTTGACCTTTCCAATTGCAAAAATCATAGACAAGCAAGAATCGATATATGATTTTATTTAATTAGAATTCCATGAAAAAAAAATGACGCTTATAATAACTTATGATCATTTGTTTTCTTCTTGTTCTATTATGAATTTTACATCTTTAGATAATTTTGGTATCATATTTTTAACAACATCCCACACAATTTCATAATCAACTCCAAAATATTTGTGTATTAAAATATCTCTCATTCCAGCAATTTTTTTCCATTCTATCTTAGGGAAACGATTTCTTATTCCATCAGGTAATATTTTTACTGCTTCCCCAATTATCTCAATACTTCTAACAAAAGCTCTTTTCAACGTTTCGTCATTGATAAAATTATCAAATAAAAGATCTTTTGATACTCTTAATAAATAATCCATCTCATCCAGTATACTTTATATTTTTTCTAAATAATCCTTAGATTGTTTCAAAATATGCCTCCTTTAAGATATTGGTTTTCATATGAGGATTTAAAGCTTCTTTTGTCAAAAGATCTACTTTTCTTTCCAAGAGTTTCTCTAAGAGAAAAGCAAGTTCAATAAAATTATTAAAATTCTTCTCTCCATCATTAAATTCAACCAAAAAATCTATATCGCTTTTATCTGTATTATATCCCTTTAAAAACGAACCAAATAATCCAATCTTCTTTACCTGGAGCTTTTTCAATTGTTCTCTATTACTTCCAAGAATTTTAAATATTTGTTGTTTGTTGAGATTTTTCAGAATAATTGCCGTATGATGATTATTATATTATGGAATAAGAATAGAATATTATACCTATTAATTTTATTTTTTTCATAGATTATATCTTTTAAAATTATTTTATTTAAGTATTCCTAACCACAAGATAATTTTAATCAATTATCTGAATTAAAAATAAAAAGCTTTCTTAATTCGGTATAGTTATAGTAATTGCATGCGAGGGAGAATTTAAAACATCCGTTAATTAGCAATTGTTTATTTTAAAATCTTACAAGAGTTTATTATTTAGTTAATAGGTTTTAAAATGTCATAATATTTAGATATATAGGTTTCACCGTTAAAGCCCAATTTCACGAAGATTAATTTACATTAATCATCTACGATTATCTCCTGAGTAGGTTAAAATAAAATAAGAGTAAAAAATATAAGGTGGACATTTGAATATTAAGATTTTATTTTTTTTAATACCTTTTCTAATTCTTCATTACTGGCACTATTTCTAGGGATAGTTAACCTAATTTTCATATCTCTGTTAGATCTTGGAATAATATGGACATGGGAATGATCTACATGTTGACCTGCTGCCTTATAATTATTTTGTATCACATTATACCCATCGATATCCAATTTTGTATAGATCATTTCTGCCACTTCTTTAACAGTTAGAAATAATTTAATCACTTCTTCTTCTGGAGTTTTCTCTAATGTGGTAAAATGCTTTTTAGGAATCACGATGGTGTGACCTTCAGAGACGGGATTGATATCCAAAAAAGCCAAGTTGTCATCATTTTCAAATACAATTTTTGAAGGAATTTCACCTTTCACAAGTTTACAAAAAATACAGTTTTCTTCACTCATAATTTATACATTTGATAATTACTCGTGTAGTTATTCTGAAAATACATTGCTAAGTTAAAAATTTTAAGCTTAAAATTTTAATACAAATTTAATACAAAGGCTCCTTTATTGGGAATCTTTTTTAAATACACCACATATTTGAATATATGGTTCTATCGAAAAGAGAACGGGTATTTAAAACCTTGGAACTTGATGGAGAACCCGATATTGTTCCGATTCATACCTTAGGATTTGAAAGAACAGGAACGGCATTTCAAGCTTTTTCCAATTCCAAAGAAAAAAAAGAATCTGAACTATGGGTAAAATCTACCACCTCTAGAATTAAATATTATATAACAGAACAACGATTTTGGAACGTGGACACGTACGCGATGGACCCTTGGATTTTAAAAGTAAAAGGAAATTATATAAGAGCACCTCAAGAATATCCGGATTGTATATTGAATACATTAACTGGAAAACTTTTCAAAACTGTAAAACAAGTAGAAACTGGAATGGATTATACATGGTATGTCGGGGGTTGTTACACGAGCCCCGAAATCGTTCATTCTTATTGGGATCAGTATGGTAGACCTTCAGAATTAATAAATGATAGAGTCAATTATTCTCCCAAGATTTGGGAGGGTTTTGTTGGAGCACTTTCTCCATATCTTTATCCTGGTGCAATTCTCCCAGCAAATCCTCATGAAGCATTATTTGAAGGCATGACTCTTTCACGGGTGGCTTATTACATTCGTAAAAATCCACAATTCATTCATGAAGTCATGTCAGAATATGCAAAATTAAATATAGAGATCATTAAAAGGCTTGGAGAAGCAGGAGTGGATTTAGCTTGGATGTTTGATGATTTGGGTTATAAAGGAAAATCAATTTTATCTATTAAAGTTTTCAAGGAATTCATCCTCCCATATTATAAAAAGATCTATGATGCTTGCCATAAACATGGAATGCTGATAATCCAGCATTCTTGTGGGTATATAGATAAATTATTACCTTTAATGGCTGACGCTGGGCTCGATGCTATACAAGCCCTTGAACCTGCCGCAGGAGTAGATTTGAAATCCTTAAAAGAGAATTTAGGCGATAAAATATGCTTTATTGGGGGTATGGACTCATCCGATATATTAAATTTCGGAACACCTAAGGATATTGAAGAAGATGTGAAGAAATGTATTAAAGCGGCTGCTCAAGGTGGAGGATATTTTGCAGGCCCAAGTCATAATATCCTAAACGTTCCATGGAAAAATGTGCTCGCACTTAGAGATGCTATAGAAAAATATCGACGATATCCATAACAATATTAAATTATTATATCTAATTTTCTTAATTCTTTCCGAATATCAGTATTTTGCTTAATCCATATCGTTTTCATCCCTAAACTTTCTGCTGGCTTTAGGAATCCTTTAATATCATCCAGAAAAACGGATTCTTGAGGATTTATTTGATATTTTTCTATGAGTTTTTTATAAATTTTCAAATCAGGCTTAACTACCTTTTCTTTCCACGACAAGATTTTCCCATCAAACACTTTAAGAAAATTGTACTGCTTGCTAACATATTCATAAGCTTCTTTGATGAAATTAGATAAAACGTATAATTTATAATCTTTTCTCTTCAATTCATTTAAAAATTGCACATTCTTTGCTATGGGCTTTAGCATATTCATCCAATTTGCATAAAAAGGTATTAATAAATCGAGTTCTTCGGAGTATTTTTGATTGAAAAATGCTTCTGCTTTTTTCATGGTTATTAATCCTTGATCTAGCTGCCACCAAGTTTGACTCCGGGTAATTTTTGATAAAAACCCGTCGATTCTATTCAAATCAGTAGTATATTGCATTAAAAAGTCTTCCGGTTTAAAAGATAATAATACGTTTCCTAAATCAAAGATTATATTTCTTATCAAGCTTTTTTTCTCTTTTTGAAAATTAACAAAAATCACTTAATTTTTATTCAAAATATAACAAATATTATTAGAATAGATTAAATGATTGGGAAGTAATTAGAATAAACTTTCTTCATTTATAATTCTTTTAATGAGTGTCCAGATTTAAGTGTGATTTGATAAGGGTGTAATTTTGTATTTTTTAAATCCCTTAAATAAGGTTTTATTTTTCTTAAAATAATGAACAATTCATTTAAAAAGACAACAAACTTACATGATATTAACTAAATAATATCGTAAAAATATGAATTTTTTATAATTAAAAATAAAAAATTAGGAAGCAATATTTCTCAGGTGATTAATTAAACATGGAATTTACACCTTTAGAACTATTACAAGGAAGCCTGACCTTCGCGTTTGTCGTTATTTCCACAATATTAGGAATTTTAATCATGACCAAATATCGCAAGAATAAAGCAAGAGTGTTTTTGTTAGTTGGCATCTCATGGATACTCATTGTGAGTCCTTATTGGTCGGATGCTGTTAATTTCGTGTTGGGATTATCGACTGGCACTTTATTGAAAAATGTATCATATTTCTTTTTAGCTAATGCTTTCATTCCAGTAGTGCATATTACTTGGATAATGGCATTTGCTGATCTAGTATACAAGAGCAAAGAAAAAATTATAGTACCCATATTTGCGATTGAAGCAACAATCTTCGAGATCTATTTCTTATATTCATTAATTACCGATCCTCGATTAGTAGGAACTCAATTTGCACCTTTTTATGTAGAATGGGAAATTTTCATTGTTTTATACTTGATCTTATCCATTGCAATATTTTTAATAACAGGGTTAATATTTGCGGGAAAAAGTATTAAATCTGAAAACCATGAAGTCCGTATAAAAGGAAAATTCCTCGTATTTGGATTTATATTTTTTGCAATTGGGACAACAATTGATGCTATTGGTATTCTAACACCCTTCACGCTGGTACTAGCCAGATTCTTTGTTATATTAGGAGCTATAATGTTCTATATCGGTTTTATCTTGCCAGGTTTCATAAGAAAGATTTTTATAAAATCAGATTTGGTCTAAGCATCATAATCTTTAGTGAAAAATATCCCGATTTCCACAAAAACCACTAAAAAAGTTCTCACTTAAACAATTTTTTTTCTTTTTTAAATATTAATTTTCTTTGGATTAGATGAGAGTAGTTAATTATCAAGAAAATAGTTAGATAACGATGGTAATTAAAAAATTCTAAATATCTTAAGTTAATATGTAAACGCTTTTAATTCGTTTACGGTCGTGTACATGTTTTTCCCGCCTTTCCGCATAAAATCCATGGCTTCTTCGATTCCTTGAAGAGTTAAATCAAACATCGGGATAATACTTGCAATTACTTTTCTCGTCCAGGGCAACCATTCCATTCTTATTTGCTCGGGATTCAACCAGACCGTATTGTTTTTAAAATGATTAGCAATTTCTTTAATATAATAAATCCCCGGTAATTCATTCCTGTGATAATAATAGATACTCCCATAACGTTCCGTTAACTCATAGGAGGCCATAGCTGCATCTCCAACAAGGACCACTTTATAGCTATGGTCATATTTCTTTAAAAATTCATCGAAATCAATCGCCTCATCGGGATTTCGTTGGGCATTAAAATATAGGGATTCATATATACAATTATGAAAGTAGTAATACTTGAAATCCTTCCAGTGCGACATGTTATTGGCGGCAGAAAATAAGAGATTTACAAGGTGTGCATAAGGTGTCATGGAACCTCCCACATCCATGAGCAAAAGAAGTTTTACTTGGTTTTTCCGACGCTTTTCAAACACGAGATCAATATCACCACCATTCTTAGCAGTTTTATCTATGGTCTTATCCATGTTTAATTCATCTTGCTTTCCAATCTCCTCGAGTTTCCTAAGACGCTTGAGGGCTACTTTAATTTGCCGGGTGTCCAATACAATATCCTTTCGATAATCTTGGAAAATCCGCTTTTGAGCAATTTGAATGGCCATGCGCATTCCCGAAGTACCTCCCACTCGCATTCCCATTGGATTCTGTCCCATATTTCCAAACCGCGAATCTCCTTGGGTTCCGATCCAATGATGTCCAAAATCATGCTCGTCATCTTGTTTTTTCATTAATTCTTCAAAATGCTTTTGTAATTGCTCAAGATCGAAGTCATTCATTACGTCTTTAAATATCTGGGACATCTGTTCGAGTTCCATGGGATTAAAGTTTTTTTCCAACCAATCCCAAATCTGGTTTTTTACATCTTCAGGAAATATCAATTTTGCATCTCTAAAATAGTTTGCAAATGCAATGTCATAAACGTCAAACTGATGCTCATTCTTACACAGAATGGAGCGGGAGATATAATAAAACTCCACCATGTTATGGATTAGTCCTTTATCCAAAGCTTCCATGAGGGTCATGTATTCCGTAATGGAAATCGGAAGTCTTTCTTTCAAGTAATAAAAATAATCAATAAACATTGTCA
>CAYLZE010000050.1:0-33922 GCA_964388035.1 uncultured archaeon | reverse complement strand
GTTTAGTTTAGGATCAACCATGATTCTCGAATAAAATCTGATTAAATAATCTGTTTTTATCAATCATAAAAATAAAGGGAATCCTAAAATTTTTACTACTAAAGTATAATTTTTTCGTACCTTAAATGTCATGAAATTTGAAAAAGAGAAAACAACTAAAGGTAAGATGATTACTACTTCAGCGGAATTTCTGAGAGATTTAATCGAGAGATTAGAAAATATCGATGAGCATTTATTAACTGAAAAGAAAGATAATCTTAAAATTGCATATTTAGTGGGTGCTATTACGGGATTAACAAAAAGATTAAATCGGGTCTGTCATGAGGATATTATTTTAATTGATCATGAGATTAATTCGCTTGAAGATTTGATTGAATTAGCTTGCGTGGAATTTAATGAAATGTCCAAGATGATTAATGACATGAGCCAAAATGAAGATCTATTTTCCTTGCTCTTTGCTCAGCTCTTGAATTTAAAAAAAAAATTGAATTCTAACGAGGATTCTAAAGGAATCTCAAGACCAAGAGAGATATCTAATGAAACAGATAAATTAAAATTATAGGGTTAAGGATTGATATCTACTATAACCTTTTTTTATAAAATCATAATCCAATAGCTCAATCTTTTCTGGGATGATTTTTAAAATTAATTTTCTCTTACCTCTAACTATTTTTTGAGCTTGTTTAAAATTAGGATCATCCTCTTGCAGAAAAATGAGTCTTTCTTTTCCCGATGCAGTAATTTGCATTCCTTGTATTTTTCCTGAGTCCAAGGGGGCATAAATTCCTATACTTACAACAGGATTCTTTCTAATATTATCAACTTTTCTCCCGGGAGCAGGACCTACATATATTGTAAAGTCCTCAGCATTCTTATCCATGTAAAAATCCATGGGTGTTGCTCTTGGGATATTATCAGAACAAGTGCATAAAACAAGAATTTTTCTAGTATTCAAAAAATCTCGAATTTCTTTAATTAGTTCCTCTCGGGGCATCACATTATTCATCGTTTATTTACCTATTAATCTATTATTTTAAATTTAGAGTTAATAAAACATGTAACAACTATATTTTTCATAAATAAGAAACTTTTATGCATTTAGATACATGGAAAATACATGAAAAGCAAGTAATATAGTTTAGTTTATGGGAATTTGGGATTCTGAATTGATCGCATGATACACATAAGGAGAAACTGGCCCTCTACCTAATACCATTATGCGGATTCTTCGCCCAAAATTGGGATCGACCGTATTACCGAATTTTAATTGGGCTTTTTGGGGAATTTCCTCGGAAATCGTAGAAATAATTTTATTAACCTTTGCTAAAGATAACCGATGGTTACCGGTGATTGAAACGATACAATTTTCCACTTTCATAATATCTGGCTTTAACAATGGGTTATTTAAAGCTAATTTAGCCTTGGAAATCAGATCTTTTTCTCTACCTAATGATTCAGTTATACCTATTAAGCCTGAAGGGTAATCACCATGTCTCATGAAAATTTTCTTGATATCAGCATAATCAATATTCACGAGACCGCAATTATTAATTAAATTGACGATTTCACGAATACTTTTTACCAAAATTTCATCCATTATCTTGAAGCAGGTTAATAAGGGAGCTCTTGGAAGGAATTGGAGTAAATTATCATTTGGAAAAGGAATCAAGGAATCAGAATATTTTGCTAGATTTTTTAATCCCCATTTGGCTCTCAATCTTCTTTGAGGGCCTTCAGACTTAAATGGAATGGAGCAAAAGCCAACTACTAGGGCATTTAAACGCTTTGCCTCCCTCGCAATTATGGGCGCGGCTCCCGTCCCCGTCCCTCCTCCTAACCCACAGGTGATAAATACAAGATCGGGATCACAAGACTTTAGCATTTCTTTTAAACGAGATGCATCTTCTTCTGCAGCTTCTTTTCCAATAATGGGATCATTTCCAGATCCTAACCCATTGCACCTTTCTTTCCCAATAAGAATTTTATGGTCACTATTTGAATGGAATAAATCGTGAGCATCCGTATTAATATTTAAAGTTTCCGTGTTTTCAATCCCGATCTCTTGTAATCTCGAAACGGTATTATTTCCAGCGCCACCCACACCCACGATCAAGCTTCTAATCTTTAGTGCATTTAATAAGTCCATTAAATATTCATCATTATCACATTTTTCGCCAAGATGGTTCTGCGATTCAAGCTTAGCTAATTCTTTAAATCTAGATTCGATGGATGGGAGCTTTTCATGTTCTATAGAGTCGGAAGGATTAAGGAAAGTATTTTCTTTCTCCATGATTCTCACAAAGAATTTATTTATTGTTTTAACGTAATATCAAAAGAATATTCGAGTAATATACAATAGTGATATGTAGATATTAACCCCATTTAATTCATTATCGAAAAAGTGAAAATCAAAAAATGTTCTTTTTTATAACACGACAAAAACGAAAAAGAATTGATTTTTAAATGCATGTTTCCATATGAATTATAGAAGCTGGGAGGAGGAAATTTTTTTGGAAGTTAATTTTAATGACAACAAATCAATAGAAGCATTGGAAAATGCCAGCCAAGCAGAAGATGTCATTGAGGTCAAAGCACACCTAAGTTGTCCTTATTGCGGTTTCAATAAAACCTTCAAGAATAGATTTAAACGTTCTAACATGGAAGAAATGGTAGTATCTCTTAAAATTTTTGATTGGATGACCTGTCGCTGTGGTGAGCTCCTAAACTTGGAGTTAGAATTTAATATATAATGTATTGGTAATAGTGAGAACCCTTTTTCTTAATCTTTCTTTGCCTTTATAGTTTAGTTATCAAAAATTAAAACTAATTGACCCAAAAGTGCCACCACCTCCAGGTATATACTCTATTTCATCTTTCCGAAACGCTTCTATGACAAGTCCTATCTCTTCATTATATCTTTTAATTTCTTTGAGATCCAAATCCAAGAGAATGAAAAATTCAGTACCTAATTTTTCGATCATCTCGTCATATATTTTAAGAACTGATGAGCTTGATGTACTTTTTATGCCTTTAATGGCGCGTATGATATCCACTAAAGGAATGGCATTAATATAAGGAGGTCTATGCCCTGGATGTTCCGGGGATTTGTAAGTTGAGATCACATCCACGCGTTCGCTTACACCCAATCGTATTTTGTGTTTTTTACCCGTTTTTTCCATGCAAGCAGGGCATGAAATTTTATTGTTTGATACCTGCCGGATGTAATCCTCTCTAGAATCATGAGGATTATTAGAATAATAGAAAATGAAATCCTCAGTAATCCGATAACGATTGAAGAAGGAATTTGCTGAATTTTTATTTGATTTAAATATAATTCTTCTGCGGCATTTGGAGCAAAACATCTTATAATATTTTCCTAATTTGGGATTTAGCCCAACATTAAGTTCGGTACGTCTACCTTCTTTTCTCTTCAAGGCTAATTCTAATTCTTCAAAGGAGGGAGTTTCCATGGAAAATCTATTAAATTCTCTACCCAGAGATCTTGGAGTTTCGGAATGGGCATCACTATTGCTGAGGAAGGTAGCATCTTTGAGACATTCCATCCTATCTGCTAAATCCGTGTTGGCGGATAAGCCTAATTCGATAAAATCTACCATCTTGAAAGCACCTTGATAGCATTCTTCTAAGGTTTTAAATTTATTTTGTCTAAAAATTGCTTTAAAAGGTGTAAATGCATGAGCAGGACCAATGATTGCACCGCACGCATCCAAGGCTTCGACAAGCTCGGGTGGGGAAAGATTCACCCTGGGTCTTCCCCCCCATTCATTTAGGATATTTTTTGAATAAGAACCTAATTTTTTCTGAGCTTCCTTTACCGAATTAAAATCCGGAAAAAATACAACATGATGGATGGATTCCAAATCTTCAATTTCTGTTTGTAGAATAAAGTAGGTACTTTTATAATTAAAAGTATCATTCTTTTTTTCCAAATTGTTTTCCATGTATTTCTGCCATTCTGGTTGGAGAATATCTCCCGTACCGAGAATATCCAAACCTTTTTTTTTGCATGTGGATACCATAGCATCTAAATTCATGGATTGAGATACTGCAATTGAATGAGGCCCATGGATATGAAGATCAGCGTTATAACTTCTCATGGATTATCTAAACCATGCTCATATATAAAGGTTAATATGATTTATTATTAAAAAAGCAATTTGAAACTCTAAAAGTTCATTACATTAAAACCCTTGGATGACTCTTTAAGACAGTTTACCTTGTATATTGATCAAACTATTCTTAGCTAAATCATGATCGGGATTAATTGTTAACACTTTCTGCAAAAAATTAATCGCCATTTCATAATTTTGGCACTCATCGTATACAATACTAAGGGAATAAAGAATCTCTTCATTCTCAGGGTCCAGACTTGAAGCTTTTTGTAAGCATCTTATAGCTTCATCATACTCCTTCATGTTGAAATATAAATCTCCCATATCTAACCAATTATCTACGTGATTAGGTCGTAATTCTAATACTTTCCGATAACACTGAATTGCTTCGGATGTATCTCCCTTATCGTAATAGATAAAAGCAAGATTTCGATATAAATATGGGGCATCAGGATTAATTTTAATCGCTAATTTATAATATCGAATAGCTTCCTCATATTGTTCTTTATTTTTATACAACAACCCCAAATTATTCAAAGCATCCACATTTGAGGGATCAATTTCAAAAGCCCTTTCATAATAATATATAGCCTCTTCCAACTGTTCTGTATCTTCCAGTGCATAACCCAAATTGTAGAATATGGTGGAATCTTCCGGATCAATCTCAAGAGCTTTTTTATAACATTCAATTGCTTTATTGTAATCGGATAGATAGGAATAAGCAAGACCCATGCTATTCCAAACATCTGAAAAAGCATCGGGAGAGAGAGCTACTGCCCTTTCATAACATTCAATTGCTTTTTCATAATTTTTTTGATCGAGAAATGCATCTGCAAGATTGATCCAAGAATTCACATCCTTAGGGTCCGTTATCAAGGACTTCTGATACTCTTTGATCATTTAATAATTGAAATGAAACATAAAAAATTAAGCTTATCAAACTGAGCTCTATTAATAATGTTAAAAACATGTACAAAGTAATGCTTGTATTGAAATACTTAATTAAATAATAAATCTTTATGGCTTTCTGCGGCAAGTAGACGAAACTTATAATCTTTATCTTGTCATGTATAATTAATAATTCATTTTTTCTTAAATTAAGATTCCGGGAACGTCTAAAATTAAAAGAAAGGTTCAAAAAGTATAATGTGAAGAAAATATCCATCAAAATTAAGATTAAAATAATAAAAGTATCAAAATCAGGAGAATACTTGATATATAAATAACTATCGGGATTCAAGCTATCTAAAAAATTGGCGAATAAAGTAAAGCTAAATAATAAACTGAATATAATTAATCCTAAAATTGCTTCAAAATAAAAGTCAATATCTCTTTCTGACATGATAATAGTAAGGAAGCTTGGAGAGCGTGCAATTCCCCCTCCTCTTTTTCTACAATTTTATTCAATTTTTTTTTCTTTCCTTAAAGAGAGGATTAAAACCTTATTTAATTTTTTTCTAAAAATTAGACATTATTCTTAAAACAAATCATTATTTTTCATCTAATAATTAAAGAAATTCATAAAAAATGATATTAAGTATTCTTAATTTTCAATTTTAAATAAAATGTTAGATGAAGGATTAAATTCAAGGGAAATAATACGAATTTTGGAACAAAAATTGTCCTCGGATCATACGTATGATTCGGGGTATATCTTGGGATCGATGTGTACTGAAGTCCATGAATTTGGGAAGGAAATCTATCATAAATACATGAGTAAAAACTTAGGAGATCCGGGGCTCTTTCCCGGGACGGCAGCCTTAGAAAAAGAAACCGTTTCCGAAATTGGTGAATTATTTAATGGAAAGAACATAATTGGTACCTTTACTACGGGTGGCTCGGAAGCAAATCTGATTGCGATGAGAATAGCCAAAAAGCTACGACCAGATATAAAAAACCCGGAAGTTGTTGTACCTAATTCTGCCCATTACTCCTTCGATAAAGCTGCGGACCTCTTGAATTTAACCTTGAGAAAAGCAAAATTAAACAACAATTTTGAATTAGATTTAGATCATTTCAAATCCTTGATAAATGAAAATACGTGTGCTGTTGTAGGGGTTGCAGGCACCACTTCATTAGGATTAGTGGATCCCATTGCCAAAATAGGAAAATTAATTGATAAGAAAGACATTTTTTTTCACGTTGACGCTGCATTTGGCGGATTCGTGCTTCCCTTTTTGAAGATGTTAGGTCATTCCATCCCATCGTGGGACTTTTCAGTAGAGCAAGTTGCTTCGATTACCGCAGATCCTCATAAAATGGGAATGGGGGCCATCCCCTCGGGAGGCTTCTTTTTAAGAAATGAGAAAATCATAGACAAATTAGGGTTTGAAATTCCTTATTTAGCAGGGGGTAATTTCAAGCATCTTCATATCGTTGGAACTCGATCGGGTGGTACAGTAATTGCTTTTTGGGCTATAATAGAATATCTTGGCGTGAAAGGATTCACCTCTGTAGTTCAAAAATGCATGGAAAATACCATGCTTCTCGCAAATGGCATTAAAGAAATAAAAGGAGTAAAACTTGCAGCAGAACCTCTAATGAATGTTGTAGGCATAACGACAGAAAGCGGCAAAAGTATATGTGAATTAGATGAAGAGCTAAGGAAGTTGAACTGGATGTTAGGAAAATTCACGGATTTTAATTTAATTCGAGCAGTGATCATGCCTCATATTACAAAGGAACACATTTCTCGATTCCTTGTAGATCTAAAGAAGATTGTGAAGAAGCTAAATATAATATAGTCAATCTTGCTCTAAATATTAAATTTTATTTAAATTATGTTTTACTATTACACACGAAAGCTATAAATAACATTTGAAATGTTTTTCCTTATTTTGTAATCCAATTTATATGATTTGTCTATTTTGAGCAATTGGATTATCCTTTTTAAAATCATAAGTAACATGGGCGTTTGAAAATTCTACAAAAAAAATAGATATTTTAGTTTTACCAAATATTTATTATAAAAAAGTACTAATAAGCAAGCAAGTAGACATGACTTGATAAATTAAATTCTTCTATTTTTATGTCCTTTTCTTTTTCTTTTCCTTCTTGAATAGGCATTTTAACTACTACTTTTTCATCGTCTATCCAATAATTATTATAAAATAATTCTTTTTTTTTATCAAAATCTAAAAAGAAATTCATTCAATCATTCACCTTTTCTCTTATTCTATTAATATTTGAAAGTTCTCTCTAGCATAAAATTATTTTCTCAATAAAATATATAGAGAAAATAGAAGACATATTTATAGTAAAATCACATCGAAACTATATTGTGGAGATATACATGTAAAAGCGTGAAAGAAAGCTTTCACGAATATGGGCCATGATTAAATCGATATTTTTCAACTGGGCAAATTCCTCATGAAAAGGGATTAATCCCTCCCAAGATACTCCTTTCATCGAACTAATCAATATGATGAAATATATTAATGCTAATAATCATTAAATTTATTTATGGTTGGTTTAAATATTAATGAAATTGGCAACAAATTGAAACAAGCGGGGAGATTGGAAACTGCTCCGTTATGTATTTACGGTTCAGAAAGCATTCCAGATAATGGGATCCCTATAAGAGATTATAATCGTTGCATTGCCAATGCAATTTACAATTTATCTATTTCTGAGGAAATTAATACGATTTATATAGGAGAAGAGGTGTTAGAAGGCAGCTGTCCCGGAGGACAAGCGTGGCTTGGATATAAACCCTTTGTCTCCCAATTAAAATACTTTATATCCACAGGTTCGGAGGATTATAGAGGCGGAGCTGCAGAATATTTACTTGCAAATCCGGAGCTTGCGGATAAACAACTAATGTCTGTTGGGAAAATTACCCCTCTTAGTAAATATACCGTGATCCAAAAAAGCGATTCCTTTGCAGGAGTAAGTGAGGATGTTAGGTCCTTTTTATGTTTTGGTTATTCAGAACAAATAAGAAATCTTTGTTCTTTGGCATATTTCCAACCGGAGGATGGATTTAATATAAAAATGCCTTGGGGCCCTTCATGTGCATCTTTTGTAACTTACCCTGCGGGATTAACCAATGAACATAATGAAATTGTAATTATTGGCCCAACTGATCCCACTGGAAACAATTGGTTTCCTCAGAATAACTTATCGTTAGGCATCCCATCTAAGATAGCAGAACGCATGGCTAATGATCTGGATGCATCCTTTATCATAAAACGCCCTAATGTTGCTTATCCAATAAAACGGATTTAATAATAAGAAAATTGTCCTTACCATGGATTTAGTTCAATTATTTCTGTGAATTTATTTCTCGATATTGATGCTTCATTGCACTTTTGGAAGTGGATATAATTATTATTAATCAGCAGTAAACTCATGGGTTAAGTAAGAGGATATTTTTTTTAAAAAAGGTATCAGAAAGAAAATAAATTGGAATTGCTGCCGTTCCCGAGGTTAAATTTTATATCTTTTAAAGGAACTCATGCAGTTAAAAACACCGTCATTCATTCAATGATTAAAACTAAAAATTTAATTAGATACTAATTGGATTTAAACAAGGAAGAATGAATTTACTTTTTCAAGAAAATTGAAGGACGATTTATTTTAAAAAGTTTTAAATATAAGATCTTTCTTATTATGGTTAATAAAATTGTAATTTTCTCTTTTATACATAAATATTACCTATTACTTTCAAAAATGGGAAATTATTATGTCTTAAAATTCACATGATGCCTTCATTTCCTCCGTTTACAAGATTATTTTAAGGGGCGTGGTATTTAAAGAAAAATTACCTTTTTTGAAAAATTGAAAAAATCATCTTAATATGAACTAGTAATACTTTTGGAGCAACAAAGGACGAATTATGCAGGAAGTAAATAAAATTGACATCCTTGGCATGGGGGTTGTAAAAATTTCGTTATCCAGCATAATTCAATATCAGATTATATTTCAAAAAGGTATTGGAATGAGCACTATTCAAAATATTTTCGAATTGTATAAAGATGAGATCATTGAAAAAGAGGAGGGAAAATCGTTCATACCGCTTGAAGATTTTAGTGCTTTTATCAGCTATTTTAAAGGGGGAGAGCATGAAATCGTTTTAATAATTTATTTAGACGATCGAGAAGATTCCCAAAAATTCCCAAAACTTTATATACATTCCAAAAAGATTATAAATTGTTATCATTCCAATAATTTTGAGGAATTATTAGAAACTTGTAATGATTTAATTGAGATCCCTAAAGCTGAAGGGCTTTTAAGTTTATTCGTGATTGATATGGGAGGATGCCCAATTTTTACCAAAATTATGGGCAAAGATACAAAATTTATCCAAAACGAGATTCACATTGGAGGTTTCATTTCGGCCCTCTTTTCATTCTCGAAAAATATAATCGGAGCGGATAAAGGGGCTAACTTAAAGGAAATTAATTTTGGCAATCAAATCTTTCATACCATAGTTAAAAATGAGGTAATATTTGCTTTTTTAGTAAACAAAATGACACCATTACTACAAAGATATATTTATATAGTTGCGGATGAATTTACTAAAAAATTCGATAAAGAGCTCAAAGATTTTAACGGAGAAATAGGAAAGTTTTACAATTTTGAAGACACTCTTAAAATTTATTTCGATTTATAAAAAATGTCAAGTAATGGAATTGATTTTGAAGTTATAATGGATGATTTATTAGAAAAATTTGAAAAATTCATTTATTTTCTTTTAATTTCCAATATTAATGGAGCGGTACTGCATTCGCGAATTAACGAAGAAGAATTTAATAAAGCTTCTCTTTGCTTAGAATTTTCCCAGCTTTATGATGTTTCTAAAGATATTACAGAGGATATTGGTATTCAGAGTCCTGACTTTAATCTCGTTCATTCTGATAATTATTATATCTTGACAATTCGAATTTTAAATTATCTTTTGACCATTCTTTCCTTGGATACCATTGATATTAATAATGTTTTTCAAGTTATAAATAGTCATATAGTGCCATCGCAAGAAAAATGATAAGTTTTTCTTGATATAACCCGCCTAAAAAAGGCATGAGACGGGATTATACATCCTAATTCAATCTACAAGTGCAAATTAAGATTGGACTATTGAAATTTTAATATACTAAATTCATTTTTGACAATTAATGAGAATAAAAGGTGATTCTATCAATGAAATATGAGAAAAATCAATATAGTGAAGGCATTTCAATATGTGGTTTAATAATTAGTGGAGCGTTCATATTCTGGGGCATGAGCACGTTAATCCGACCAAAAGCAGCATGGTTCGGGTTATGGTGGTTAGGTTTGATATGGATAGGGATCGGTTTGAGTATCTTAGCGGGACAAATCCGATCGCTAACCAATAGAAGTAAACTGCGAAATGTTGTTAAAGCAGAATTCATGCAAAATCCAAACGCTACGATGGAAGAAATTTCAAGAAGCACGGGTATCACGGAAAAAGATGCAAGGGCTATCATTTTAGATTTAAAAGCTAATGGAGAATTAGTGGGTATTTTTTCTTGCGAGACCGGAAAGATGGAGCAAACCTATATAGCTCCTCCTCAGAAAATTTTAATAACAGAGAAGACGCCACAACCGGAGATGGGAAAATACTGTCCAAGCTGCGGCACACCATTCACAAAGGAAGGAGTAGTTTATTGTGCATATTGTGGTGCGAAAATTTAATCCTTTTTTTTATTTCTTAAACTTTTTCTTAGTAATTGATTTTTGCAGTTTTTATAAAAGAATTAAGTAGAATATAGTTTCATCTTGATGAGAGAAATTTTTATAGGTTCTATTTATTTTTTACCTAATGGTTTTAAATTTGTAACTTCGTATTAAAAAATACAAGTAAAACATGGTATAATTGAAATGGTAAAATATAAAAGAAACATGTACACGGAAGGAGTCTCTATTTGCTGTTTTGTCGTGGCAGGAGCCTTCATCTTATTTGGAATTCTTGGTCCCTTTCCAATTAGTCTCATAGCTCTCATTATCGGAGTAGCAATCATCATCGGTCAGATCTATCGCCTTTCTGCTAGGAGTAAACTGCGAAATGTGGTAAAACATGAATTCATGATTAATCCTAAAACTACGATTAAAGACATCACTAATACAACGGGAATGACTGAAAAAGATGTTAGAGCCATTATACTAGATTTAAAAGCATCCGGTGAACTAATGGGTAAATTTTCAAGCTCTACGGGACAATTAGAAGAGGCATTTATTGCTGACAAAGAGAAACGAATTGAACAAAAAGCTAAAGTAGAACAACAAGTACCTGCAAATCAAGTGAAGCCATCAAAAGAACAAATCTCCAAGTATTGTCCTGGATGCGGAACTCCCGTGACTTCCAACGCTAAATTCTGTGAATTTTGCGGAACAGAATTAAAATAATATCTTGATTTTCTTAACTTCTTACTATTTCTTTTTATTTTATTAAATATTAAATTAAAAAAAAAGATTAAGGAGGATATCGCAATTCATATATGCTTTTTCCTCCATTAAGAGGTCCTTTCAAGTAAGCTTGTATTTCTTCAGGGTCTCGTTGAGTAATGCCTTCAATCGGAGGTAATTTCCCGGGGGGAAAAGTTTTTAAAATATCATTAACCAACTTTTCCAAGTAATTCAGAAGCGCGTCCATTCCAGGTTTTCCTTTTTCAAAAGTGGCTTTACTTGGAGAACCAACATGCCCTTCTGGATAAGCTGAGACTTCAATTGGACTAAATCCTACTTGCCCATACCATTTAATTGGTTTATTATATACATTTCCCGCTTTATCCACGTGTCCTTCAGGCATCCAACCTTGTATTTTATTATCCCGACTAAGATCGATCTTTTTAATCATTTCAGGGAATAAAGTCATTGAAAAGGAAGTTTCAGCCTCATCTGCGTGGATAAAAGGGGTTTCAAAGGGACCACCATGTGCTTTATCTTTGCAATATTCGGGAATGGCATGATACCAATTTACATTACACACGACCATGGGTAATTGATAAATTTTAGCAAATTCATGGATGGCAGAGGGAATAACATATTCCTGACCATGTCCATTCAGGAGGATCATTTTCAAGCAAAAAAAGAAGTTTTTATTTGCTTCCTGAATCCCATATTCCAACAACCTGCCATTACAGCTCTTAATAAACCTTTAAAGATTTCTTCTGGCACGATAATCGATCCAGGCATTCCCACGTGATGATATGGGTGAGATCCATACCAAGTTGGCTGTGCTACCGTGCATCCCGTTTTTTGAGCTACTAATTCTGCCATTCGGGTTACTAAAAAAGTGTCTTCTCCAATACATGCCGCAGGACCGTGATTTTCCGTTGAGCCCACGGGAATTATTATTACATCATTTTTTTTAACCCGCTCCCTTATTTCCGCAATATTCATGGTTTGAAGATAGATTCCATCAGGGAGGTCCATATGCCCTCCTTTAGGAGGTAAATTCCAATCGGTCATTTTTTTTATTTCACCTTTCCTAAATTTTTTAACTATTTAATTAATATAATTCGAGTGCATTCAAATTTTTATGTATTGAAAAAATATCGTGAGCATGGGAGCATGAATAAATTTAGAATAAAAGAAAGAATAAATAGAACCTTTATTAATATCATCTAATGCAAGTCTATTGGAAGGGTTTGATTGAGCTAAGATTTTTAAGAAAACGTGTTCAATATGCTTTTATTGTGTTTAAAGCACGGTAAGGTGAAAATTAAATTTCCTATTTTTTTCAATCAAATGGTAATAAATTTTTAATATAATTTTAGCGAATATATTAAAAGTGATATTAATTTACAAAAAATGAGGAATTTAAATGGAATAAGGTAAATCATGAAACTTAGTATAGTCTCTTCTTTAAATGAAAAAAAGTTGAATCAAGAAGAGATCAACAAGAAATTTACTTCTCTATTAGACTTTCTGAAATCATTGAATTACGATGGAATTGAATTGAGCTTATTGGAGCCGGAGAAAGTCAATATAGCGGAAATTAATGAACTTCTGGAAACTTATGATATGGAACTTTCAGCTTTAGGTACAGGTAGCACTTTTCTGCGATTTGGATACTCTTTAGGCCATCATGAAATGCAAATGCGAGAAAAAGCCATTGCTAGAATTAGCGAATATATTAAATTTGCTAAAGAATTTAATGCAAAAGTTATTATTGGTTTAATTAGAGGGAGGTATAGCTATCACAGCAATCCCAAAAAAGAACGATTAAACATTGAATCTTCCTTAAAGGAATGTTGTAGAAATGCAGAACTCTACGATGTAGAGCTCGTGTTTGAACCCATTAATAGTTTTGAGATGGATTCCTATAATTCCATATCGGAGGCGGTTAATTTGATTGAAAAGATCGGCTCAGATAATCTTAAATTATTAATCGATTCATTTCATACTCATTTAGAGGAGGATCCCGGTTTTATATGGAATTATCTGGTAAAAATCGCACCCCTGGTTTCACACATTCATTTATCAGATTGTACCAGAAGAGCTCCTGGAACGGGGCATTTTGATTTTAAAGCTTTCTTGAATATCTTTGAAGATTCTGGTTATCAAGGTTATGCATCAATTGAGACAATCATGAAACCATCTTTTGAAGAAGTAGCAAAATCTAGCATGGAATATCTAAGTTTAATATTGAAGGTTTTTTAATGATAAATCCAATGGGAGTATTAAATTTTAATGAAAAAAAGTAATTGAAAAGGTAAGATTTTAAAAGCCTCACGGTTATCCTAATTTAGCGGATATCTTGCAGTTTTCTCTGTCGGTTTGAAGTCTTTTTAGATTTTCACTTACTTCTTCGAGCTTTATCTCCTTTGTTATCATGGGAGACATGTCCATTCCCGTGGCCATGCAACTAATGACATTAGGAAACGTCCCATGTCCACTGTGACCCTGTGAACCAACTATTCGAGCCCTTTTTACTTGAAAATATTCACCAATTATAGGCATTCTCTGCTCTGCTCTGGCGACAATAACAACGGTACTATTAACTGCTTTACATTCCCAAATAGCATTCTGGATGTCATCAGTAACTATATGAGGAAGTCCCGTTGCTTCTAAATAGATAGCAGCCCCCTCTCTATCGGTATATTCTTTAACTTTTTCAACAAAATTCTCTTTTGAGGGATCAATAATATAATCGGCACCCATTTTCCTTGCCAAGCGAGCTCTATGCTCATTCGGTTCCGATAAAATACAAATACCAGCCCCTGCTCTTTTCAAAATTGCCGTTGCAGCAATGCCAATTGGACCTCCTCCTAAAATAATAACATTTTCTCCCGGGCGTATGCCACCTCCCCGTTCGATGACGGCGTTATACGCAACCGATGTCGGTTCCACCAAACTTCCTATTTTATAAATATCCTCATATTTTCCCTGTAATTTTTTCAAACTCCAGCATAATTTTGCGGGGGCTGCGATGTATTCAGCAAATGCACCATCAATTGAAAAACCTATTTCTTGAAGTCGCTCGCAGTGGTTTGGAAATCCATCGCAGCATGGTCTACACTCTCCACACCAGGCCATTTCTTCTACTGTGACTGGTTCTCCGAGTTCATATGGTTTGCCCGTTCTTTTATTGATGGCTTTTTCCCCCACTTCAGAGACTTCTCCTGAAAATTCATGTCCAAGAGTTACGGGAAAGGCAGTAAGACCGGGATAAAATATATATCCGTCTTCATGTGTTTGCGCCATGTGCACATCGGAACCACATATTATGGTCTTGAAAAATAATTTTCAAGATTTCCACATCGTTTCACCTTAATTAGTACCTCATTAGCCTTAATCGTTGGCTTTTGTTTTTCCACCACATTTATCGAAGGATTTCTCCATACTTGTGAACCTAAATATGTTAATTTTCCTTCGATATCTTTAGGTCCTAATTTAAAATTCGGTTTAGGGTCCCATTTTGCTTTTAATTCAATTGCTTTCATATTATTTTGACTTTTTTATCAATTATTTTAAATATTTAAAATCATCCATTTGATTAATTTGTATTTATTTTATTTATTTTATTAATAAGAAAGACAGTTAATTTAAGGTAATTCGGTTGGAGAGCATCATAATTGAATATTTTTTTAATAAAAAAAATCAAGGGAAATAGTAATCAACACTTTCAAATAATGCTATATTTAGCTCTTAATCTTTTTATAAATTCAAATTAATCCATTCAAAAGTTCAAACACTAAGGATATTAATGACAAATAAAAATAAAAAGAAGAAAAATTATTTAATCTTAAAGCTTGCTTCTTTTTTGTTGATGTAATTCTGTCAAATTTTGCCTATTTTCCATTAATCTCTGCCCATGAATTGGATAGAAATACAAACCAATTGCTGAGATTGCCAGGACAATCATTGGATATACCCCCATTAACATTCTAAGGGCAAAAATCGTATCAACTCCGGGATTCGGAACATAAGTTTGCCAATCTGAGCTAGAAAATACGAGCCCAATAATTACAAAGTTTAATACAGAACTTAGCCGAATCAAAAAATTGATAACGGCGTAATACGTGCCGGATCTTCTCGTTCCATATTTAATTTCATCCTCATCTATTATTTCTGCGATGCATTGGTCGTAAAAATAAAGTCCTCCTCCTAATCCTATCCCTTCAAAAATTGCAATAATTATAGCCATTTCAAAACTCGTCGAGAATGCGAAAAATAGCACAGGAACCATCCATACAATGATTCCTATCAAGCCAGACATTCGTGCACCCCACTTAACTCGAATTTTTTCCCATAATGGCGTGGAAAATGCAGATGCAAGAAAAATGACTAAAAGAACGACACCAATTAATTCAGTATCCTCGATTCCAATTCCATAAGTCATGAAAAGTGGAGCTAATGTTGGCAAGATACCTATTACCATCCAAGTTCCTAAGGCGGGAAATAAAAACCAGAGAAATGATTTATTCTGAAAGGCTTTTTTAAATGTAGGAATAAATTTCATTGCCGTCTCAGCATCTTTTGAAAACACTTTTGGTTCCCGAACGCCCCATTTTAAAATTATGAAATAAGCCATGAGTACAACAATTCCCGCAATAAGTCCCGTTATTTGGTATTGGGTTATTGTTATGGGATCATTTAATTTATTCGTTATATCCTGGATAATAAAGGTTGGAAATAGATATGCAAAAATGGTTCCCAACATCACAAAAGTAATGCGAACTTTGCCCGTGGCGCTTCGATCTTTCATTTCTACAAACATTTCAGAAAAAAGGGCATTATAGTTCAAATTGATTGCAGTATATATTGTATCAAAAAGAACAAGGATCAGTAGGAAATAGATGAAATTGGCCACATTAGAAGCATCTCCAAAACTAATAGGAGGTGTAAAAAGTAATATCATTAACACGCCTAATGGGATTACGGCAACCATCATCCAAGGCACTCTGCGACCCCATCTACTTCTGGTCCGGTCTGAAAAGTATCCCGTTAAAGGGTCGTTGACCGCGTTCCAAAAACTCCAGATGATAAAGCCTGTAGTTATCCATAAAACGGGTAATTTTACCACCGTGAAATAAAAAGTAAAGATCAAGAAGTTGAAAATGTTTAAAGCCGTATTATCTCCCACTTCACCCGTTGCAAATGCAAAACGCATTCGTCGCGTGATTTTTAGAGGTTCTTTTTCACTCATAATATTTTTTTTTCCAATTTCGTTTTTTGAAATTATTAATTTGAAAATTATTAATTTAAAGTTTGTATCTATTAACTATAAAAAGCTTTCTACTAATGAGAAAAGGTTTACAACCTTCCTACAAGAACCATGCTATAAAAAAATTTTTCACTGATTAAAAATAAAGGGAAGAAAGAATATTTCCAAATAAATCATGAACGAAAAAATAAAAGTTGGATTAATTGGAACGGGACGGATTGGCAAAATTCACTTGGATAATCTTCTAAAGAAGTTTACTGATATACAGCTTAAGACGGTTGTGGATATTAAATTTGATGATGATTTAAAAAAGTTAGCCCAAGTGTCGAAAGGGATGGATTTATCAAATGATTCGGAAGAGATTTTTGAAGATCCTGAAATAAAGGCAGTTATAGTCGCATCTTCCACGGATACTCATGTAAAATTCATTACGGAAGCGGTGACCCATCACAAACATATATTTTGTGAGAAACCAATTGATGTAAATGTTGATAGAATCAAAAATACATTAAAAGTTGTTCAAGATTCAGGAATGAATCTCATGATTGGATTTAATCGAAGATTTGATCCAAATTTCGATAGATTGCATGAACTTGTAAAATCAGGCCATGTTGGAATCCCCCAAATTATAAAAATTACCTCTAGAGACCCATCACCTCCTCCCATTGAATATATAAAAGTATCAGGAGGAATTTTCTTGGATATGACGATTCATGATTGGGATATGGCGCGATTTCAAGCATTAAGCGAAGTAGAGGAGATTTTTGCTAATGGAGCAGCTCTTATTGACCCAGAAATCGGTAAAGCGGGTGATATTGATACAGCAATCGCAGTTCTTAAATTTGAAAACGGTGCGATGGGATTAATTGATAATTCCCGGCAAGCGGTCTATGGGTATGATCAGCGCTTAGAAGTCTTCGGTTCCAAAGGATGCTTGATTGCGGATAATGCAGCAAGCAATACCGTTCGCATGTATACCACGGAATGCATTCAATCGGATAAAATTCCTTATTTCTTTTTGGATCGCTATCTTCAATCATATGCGAATGAATTACGATATTTTTTTGATTGTCTTCAACAAGGAAAGCCGCCGAAACCGGACGGTGAAGACGGCTTAAAAGCTGTCTTGATTGCCCTTGCGGCTCAAAAATCCTTTAAAGAAAAAAGACCCGTTAAAATCTCAGAAGTTGCTCCTTAAAATCGAAATAGGAAAAAAATTCATTTGATTTCACTAAACCAGCTATCTCTTCTTTAATTTAAATCATGTTTTTTTTTTCAATTAAAAGAGGTAATTTATAAAAAGATGGCTTTAACAAAGCAGAAAATTTATTTTAAAAATTCATATGAAGAGGATCTCCCCGAGGAAAACTTTAGATGCATTAAATTCATTTGTCCTAACTGTAAAGCTGAGAAAGAAATTAATATCCCTATTGAAGTTGTAAATAATTCTAGCCAATTAACCACGGTTTCTATTCCGAAAAGATTGATATGTGAGCATCATTTTCAAGCATTTATCGATAAGAATTTCAAGGTTCGGGGATATCAAAAAGTTGATTTTGAAATTGAAAATAGACCTTTCAAGATAAATGAGAAATTGAGTTCTAAGGGGGGACAAGATAAAGGTGCTAATCTTCACAAACAAATTGGAACAAAATTGAAGGAGATTTATGAAGAGTTTTGGGAATTCATCGATGATAATAATGCATATTTTAAGGAGTTTATAAAAAAGGATAAAAGACGAGGTAAATCTTAGAAAGTTTTGATGTATCCTTTTTCTTGGTTCAATATTTGACTTTTTATTTGGCTTTTTTGCTCTCAATTATTAGAATAGATTCATTATCAAAAAAAAGAGGAATAAAATTACATTTATAGTATAATGATTGCAGATCTAATCTATTTAAGTATTAACCTTAAGATATGCTATTCATAGATGGAAAATCTTTCTTTAAAATTAGTTTTAGTATTAACTAATGAATATAAATAGAGAGAGAAAATGTGCCAAGGGAGGGAGTACCAAAAAAGTTCGAGAAGAGCTTTTTATTTGAACCCTCGATACCCAGATCTTCAGTCTGGTGCGTTCCCGGGTTGCGCAAAAGTAAGAGATTAACTCATTTCTACGCCACCTTGGCCTATTGCTCCAGTTTCGAAAAATCTTTGCTATTTCGAAAGATTTTCATGCTTCTCTACCCAATGAGGCATGATTCTTTCTTTATCTGATGTAAATTACCATCAAATGTAAATCATATAATTGAGCGTATCATATAAATTTTATTAATTCTTAGAGAAATAGATGGAGGATACCCTTTATTGACCTTTTTATTCAATTCATGTCAAGGTAAATTGAGGTTTTGGTATTTAATGATTTCTCTCAAATATTGTATCTTCATAAGATTGTTATTAAGTTTTAATAAAGAAATCAGAAATTATCTTAGCAAGAAATGGCTTCAGAGAGAAAATGTAAGATTTATCCTTATTACCTTATAGATTAAGAATCATGAGTAAGAAATAATGTCCATGTAGGCTTTATATCCCACTTTTATATTTAAATTTGCATTTAAATTGGGAAAATCATTTAGATCGTTGAAAACATAAGACTAAAATTTATATAGAAGTATTTATCTATACACTATATCCTAAAGGTGGTTGGGAATTATTTTCGCTCAATTTAATACTATCGCAGAAGTAGATTACAATTTTTCATTAATGATAATTGTATTGGGAAGTCAGTTAGTTTTTTATTATTTTTATCGATATTATAAGATTAAGGATGAAAAACTGCATTTAAATAAATTCCTAGTCGCTCACGGCACCTTTTTACTTTTTATTTTAATGGGTATATTGATAACCACTTTAAATAAATATGTCATTTCGAGTCTTGGATTCTCGGAAATAATGACAAAAATAGCATACGTACTTTTCTTCCTATCTCCCGCTATTTTTTTATATTTCATAAATTTACAAGAATTTTCAAATATAATTAATTTACGTTGGATAAAGTACCTCATGAGCATGACAATTATTTCAGTAGTTATTCTGGTGATTATTCCATCGACAGAACAAATGGTACTATTTCTTTTCTTTTCCCTAATTGTCCTTATTGTGGGGGGTTATATATTAATTTTTCAAATAAAATTGGCGAGATTTTTAGTTTCTACTATAAAGCTTAAGACCATTTTAATAATTGTCGGTCAAATGATCATTGTTTTGTCGCTAATCATGAGATCCAAGCTTACGTTGGGATTTTTGGTTATTCAAAATGAAGGGTTATTTACTATAATCACCAACCTCGCTCTCTTCGGGGGATTTCTAATTACATTTTTTGCGGTATATAATTTCCCGGTCATTTATGAAATCGAATGGAGGGAACAATTACGCAAGTTATTTATTATTAATCAAAAAAATGCTAAGTTATTATTTAGTTACGATTTTTCAGCACATCAATTAAAATTCTTTAATGAAAAAGAGAAAACAGAGGAGAGAGAAGAATTTTCCAAGCAAATTTTTCCGGGCGGAATTTCAGGAGTGCAGGAAATCATTTCTAGCATAACTCACACGGGGGAGGAAAAAATCAGTAAGATCATGCAGGGTGAAGATTACATTCTTTTAGATTATTCTGAAATTTATTCTGTCCCCTTGATTTTTGCGCTCATTGTCAAGAAAGATTTGAATAGTATTAGGCACTTTTTGGAGAGCATTAAATTCCAATTTGAATCCTTTTTTAAGGAGATATTAGTCAATTTATCTCAATTTGATAAAGATCAGGAGCAATTATTTGTTAGCTTTGATATTTTTATTCAAAATTTTTTAAATCAATAGGAGTTAAACACATGTTATTAGCGGAATTTCCGATCAGTGGAAACTTAAGGGAAGTACTACTTACAATCGAATGGATTTTTTCTTTTATTATTTTTGAAATGGGATTAATTTTCCTGTTACGTTATAGACACCAAAAAAAAGAAATTAGAAATTATCAAGAGATGGGATTTTCTTCCTTATTTTTTGGTTATTCTTTAATGTACATGTGGTATATTATAAGTGATTATTATTCTTCAGATCAAATTGTGAGCCCCTTTTTCTTTTGGCCAAGAGGCAGCATGAGATTTATTTTTTTAAATTGTGGATATTTTACTATCATGATTGGTGCGTTTTTTTTTATCTATTTTATTGAAAAAAATCAGATCTTATTATTTAGAAAACATTTCTTTTCTATTATATTCTTCATAATATCAATTACTTTTGCTATATTTTTTTTAATTGATATTACAATTACACAATTCATCACTTACTTGTTTTGGCCATGGTTTGTAATCTTTTTATTAGTATATCTTACTAATTTCGCTAGAAAAGTCAAAAATAGGGAAAAATTATTCATGGCTTTTCTCAAGGTTGTTCCAGGATTTGGTTTATTGGTTATCGGTTTCTTATTTACTACCGATTTTTTAATTGATCTTTTTGGTCTCATTATTCGTTTATATGGGGCGATTTTTCAATTAATTTCTTTAGGACTTATTGCTTTATTCTTTTTTGGATTGCCACCTTTTTCTGAATTTAATTGGCAGGATAATATTGAAGAGATTTATATAATTGCTAGTTCTGGCATACCCTTATATCATAAATCTTTTTTAGGTACTCATGAAGATCACCAGGAAGATCTTCTCGTATCTGGAGCGATAACATCTGTTAATATCATGTTGAAAGAACTCATCCGACCTGAGACAGAAGGTATTTCTGTCATTAAAAAACGAGAAAAAACAGTTATTACATATGCGGGAGAAGGGGTAGCTGGTGTCATATTTTGCACGGAGGAGTTTAACATGATTAAGTTATTTTTAAAAGATTTTGTTGAGAAATTTGAACTGCTTTACAGTCAAATTCTAAAAGCATGGGATGGGGATTTAACCATCTTTCTATCCGTTGATAACATGGTAAATGAATTAATTAAGAAATAAAAGCCCCAATTTGAGATAAATGATTTTTTTATATAGATTTAATTATTGACCCACCATTAAGTAATTAGGTCCAATAAAAAAGTTTTCGAGGGAAATAATGCTTCTCGACATTACAATATCGCAAGAATTACAGTTCTTATTTTATTTAGCACCAATTAGCATTGGAGTTCAATTATCCATTTACTTCTTTCTTCAATATTATAAATTGCGGGATAAGAATTTATATTTGAATCGAATTTTGCTTTCGTATGGGATGTTATCTCTTTTAATAATTGTAGGCACTTTTTTCATCAATAATGCTCGATTATTTCAAACAGACCCTCTGATTAAAACGCTTTTCTCTAAAATGGGGTGGTCATTTGCGATTGCCTCTCCAATTGCATTCTTGATTTTCATTGCCAACAAAAACTTCACTCAAATTCTTAACGTTAAAATTAGTAGAACACTAATGGTGCTCAATCTTTTTCCCATACTTGGGAACTTTTTTTTATCAAATGATTCCATTATCTTTAGAGTTTCCCTAGCTTTCATGGTCATGAGTATTTTATATATTTTTTATTTGCAATTCAATTTAATTAAAAAAACAGTGGGAAGTATTAAAATGCGTTTCAGCCGTTTTTTAATAGGTGAAATCACCGCCATCATTGCTTTAGTCTTCGCAGTACAAGTAGGATTAGGTATCCTCCCTCCTGGTATTAATGAACTCTTCTACTTTATTGGGATTGCAGTTTTATCGACGGGATTCATCATTTTATTTGCTTCTGCGTATAATTTCCCCCCATTGTACGAGTTTAATTACCGTGAAAATCTAATCAAGCTATTTATTGTTAATCGAATTAATAACGCGTGTTTGTATTTTTGCGATTTCGAATCAGCTCTGAAGAATCACGATTATTTTATAAATAAAGGAAGTATTCAAAATACCAAAGATGTGTTGTTTTCAGGAGGAATTGCCGGAATTGAAACAATAATGTCCATTCTAACAGATACTACTGAGGAAGAAGTTAATCAGATCAATCAAGAAAATTCTGTAATTTTATTGGAGCGTGGTGTCCACCCCACCTTTATTACTTATGTTTTATTGGTGAAAAAAGACCTAAAAAGTTTCAATCACTTATTAAAAACCATTCGCATTCAATTTGAGACCTTTTTTAAGGATATATTAGTAAGTTTGGATTCCTTGAAAGAAGATCAAGATAAACTATTTAGAAGTTTTGACGTTTTAATAGCCAATATTTTGAGGTGATAAAAATGGTTTTCACTGAATTTCCAATTTCAGGATCTTTAAGATTTCCCTTGCTTATTTTTGAGTGGATCTCTCTCATAATTTATCTCGAATTCAGTTTTATTTTCTTCTTAAAATACAAGCAAAAAAAAGGAATTATCAAAGAGAATTCCGATTTAGGATTTGCTTTTTTTTATCTTGGCTTTTCAGTCATGAAGGTATTGATAATAATTGGGAATTACTATTTAACGGATGATGTCCAGACTCCCTTTTACATTTGGAATACCGGCAGTGATAGATCTTTGATCATTAGCTCGGGCAATTTCTTCATGATGGTAATGGTAATAACATTTCTTTTTCTAGTAGAAAAGGCCAAAAAAGTCTTATATAAGAAGTATTTATTCACATTTGTCTCTCTAATATGGATTGGCGTTTTTATATTCTTATTTTTCTTTAATCTAGATTGGGCGCTCGTGTTTGCTATCCTATTTAATATTTATTTTTATACAGTATTAATTTTTTATTTCCTTGATGTCATGAAAAGGATAAAAAAAAGGAGAATCATTCTTTTAGGCAGGTCCATGTTCATCATTTCTGTAATCTTTTTTATAGTGGGTATCTTTTTGAGCATGGATGTGATGATTACAACCTATGGATTAGAAGTAAAGATATATGGTTCTATTTTCCAATTTATTTCTTTAGTAATATTATTTTTCTTTTTCTTTAAAGTTCCTTCCTACTCAGAAGTTGATTTTAAACAAAATATCGAAGAGATTTTCCTCATGAATAGGGGAGGACTTACGTTATTTCATCAATCTTTCATTGAATCCAAAACTCCTTCAGAATCTTCTCAATATCTAATCTCGGGGGCTATTACTTCCGCTGATCTCTTCATAAAGGAAATAACAAATTCTAAACAACAAGGATTATCAAGCTTTAAAAAGGGGGGAAATGTAATTTACATTTACACCAGTGACTTAATCATACTAGTTTTAATTTGCAACAAGGAAATTGAAAACGTGATATCCTATTTGAAAGAGTTTACAGATAGAATTGAAACCATTTATTTAAACGTGTTACTTAATTTTGATGGAGATCTCTCCATATTTAATCCTGTTGAAAATATTGTAAAAGAAGTATTCAACATGTAATTTACTCGTGTTCAAGAAGGACCTTTCTTTCCTCTTTTGTAAGTTTCTCACTTGCGTATCGAAGGATTAGCCGCGGAAGATGATCTTTATTCTCTTTCAAATAATTAAATATGAGCTCAGGTTCATGTCTAGAACATGTTTTAAGAAGCCATCCAATTCCTTTCTGGATATACTCATCATCATGGCGTAGCATTTCATGCACTAATTTAAATAGAAAGTCTTTTTCCACCGTCTTTTTTATTAGAACGAATTTCAACAAAATAACCATGGATGCCCTCCGAATCCATAAATTTTCTGAATGAGACCATACTTCGATCGTTTTATAAGCGAGAGTGTCGTTTCCTTTTTTTCCTAAATAAGGACCAACCACTTTAATAATTGTGGAATCACATATTGCCCAGCAATCGCAATAATCTGTGAGACTTCGCTGAAATAGGAATACTGTCTCCGGAGTGAAGCTCTTTTTAAATTGATTCAAATATAGAATCCCAAGAAACTTTTCTTCATGTATATGGGATGAAATTAGGTTTTCAAATACGATTACCGCAGTTTCATAGTCCGATTGATATTGATTAAATATATTTTTTGCTAACTTTTCCAATTCTGACATTTTATGCCCGTATTGCTCGAAACTTGGATCTGAAGAATTTAAAATCTTCTTTCTTCTTATTAATTGTTCTGGAGTTAAATTGGGCGCCGTGGCTTTTAAAGCACGTTTCATGGTTTCAATAATACTTTTGGAGTTATTTACAGAAATCGTTCTATCCCCTTTTTTTCATGTAATTCTTTACTCTTATCTAAATATGGCTGAATAAAAGAGATAATTTTTTTATTAAAATTGGGTAATTTGGATAATTCATCCCTCTTGTACACGTCTATTATCGATTCTTTTAAATTATTGAGATTTAATCCCGCCCATTTCATGGTATTATTCGGATTACCTTTAAGGGAAGCGATATATTCCGTGTTCAATAAGAGTTCTGCTATCTTGTAATTCCATTTACGAAAATCCTTGGGAATCCACCTTTTTATTCTTACGGGGACTTGATACTTTTCACTCAACTTCCAGAGCTTAGTATGAATTTTAATAATATAATTCAGGGAAGGATACGTGTTTCCTTTGAATAACTCTAATAGTGGTTTGATAACGTCTCGATATTTGCTTTCCTTTAATTTATTTATAAAAAAATCTGCTTGGGAATCCCGCAAGGTTAAACCAGGTGAAAATAAAACAAAGTCGGCTCCTGCTTCTTTGGATTCTCTCATTACATTTTCCAAATTTTCATCATCATCTTCTAAAAATGGAATAATAGGCATGAAGTAAGTACCTGCTTGAATATTTGGAACTCTTTGCTTTATCTCTTTAATTGCGTGAAACCGTTCCATGGAAGAACTTGAATGCGGTTCCAAAAACTTCGCCAATTCTTCATTCGTCGTAGTTATGGAAAAACCTATCGCACACCAGGTTTTCTTAGCAATTTTCTCCAACAGGTCTAAATCTCGCAAGATTAACTTAGATTTCGTTGCAATATTAACGGGATACTTGTGATTCGCGATTACTTCAAGTATTTTACGCGTATTTTCCGCTTCTCGTTCTATGGGTTGATAGGCATCGTTTACACCTCCCGCACCAATTACATCCGGTAACAAAGAACGAGCGTTTCTGAGTTTCAAATCTAAATTTTTATCCATATTTTTCTTTAAAACTACTTCATGCTCGAAGTCTTGCTCTAAATAATACCGCTGACTTCTGGCATCACAATATATGCACGCATGTTCACATCCCGAATAAGGATTAATGGTATATCTTACCCAAAACCAAGAATCTGGATACTTTAGTTTATTAAGGGCTGTTTTGAATTCGCGGGTGATGTAATTGACCATGGTAGTCGGATTATCTCAAAATCATGCTTGCATTTAAAACGATAATTAAAATAAGTAAAAAAGTCTTCCATAAAATTACTTTCTAAAGGAATTAAAATAGTATATAATATAATAAAGGATTAGATGCGCCCGCCGGGAATCTCGTCAAGTCTCGTAATGAGCTCAAATTCGAACCCGGGTCGATGGCTTTCTTCAGAAACCCGTAAAAGATTTCCATGGAAGGCCACAATCCTACCACTAGACTACGAGCGCTTTTTTGAATCAGATATGAGTCAAATATGAATCAAAAGTTATAATCCATACTCACTTCACAAATATATGATTTAAAAAACATCATCTCATTTTAACTTTAAGGAAGGAAAGAATCATTTGATTAATTAATAAATGTCATGTATTAATTCATAAATGGTGATAACTTTAGAAACCACGGACGACGCATCCAGGGAATAATTGGAGATGCTTATTAGATTATTAGTTAGAGACTTAATCTGGGGAGAAAAAGAGCTTTTTTGGAATCCACCAATAATACTCACATAATTTGTATCAGAATCAGTTGAAAATAACTCGTTCATGTTAGAAATTAATTTACCACTTTTCGAAAACAAAATTATTTCCGGTTCTTTTATGGTAGTAATGAATTGTTTCAAGGACCCTTCAATCGGTGAGATTAAATAATTTTCCGCAATTCCTATCTTGCCATCAATCAATAGTTTTGCCATTAATCCCTTGAATCTATTATAGTTGCGAGCAATTCGGATTTCGGGGTTAAATTCAAAGATTTTATTTTTAATCGTATGAACGATAATTTTTAAGTTCCCTGCTTTATTTAAAGGCGAACCTAGCGCATTGAGTAAGCAAACATGAAGGATGTCCGGGCGTCCTCTTTTTTCCTGTTTTTTTAAATTTTCCATGCTAGAGTGATGAAGTGCATTATCTAATAGTTGGGAGGAATAATTTCGTGATCTAATTTGTTTCTTTACATTGAAATTGGTCCTTAAACGTTTGGGAATTATTTCTATTCCGCATTCAGCTAAAATTAAGATTAATGGCATGGATTTATCCTTTTATTGATAAATGGGAAGATTTTAACATTATTTTGAAGTTTTTATGTAGTATCTTTTAACTTTTAAACATTCCAAGCAAGTTAGAGAGACATGAGATCCTTTTCCGCGACGAGATTGTACTCGATACCGGCAATTAACGCCAGGATATAAAAATTGCTTGCATTTACTGCAGATCCGTCGGCTCCATTCCCTTGGTACCGGAATTTTAGCTCTCTGTGCATATTTTCTGGCTAACTGAACATATCTATTGGCTAGCTGTTTATTTTCGGGAAAAACATCATGGGCTCTTTGAAATAAATAATTCATGCGGTAAGTTGCGATCTTCTTTATTATAGCTTTGTTCTTTACCATGGGAACGTTTTCAAAAATAAAACAATTTTTCATTCAATTACTTAATAGAAAGAATAAAAGTTCTTCCCCGGAGATCGACTAATCGTGATTGAGTACGTTCTGATAACTCATTTGCTATGCTTTCTATTGTATTATTATGAATAGCACTTTTAAGTGCTTTAATTTTTATGAGTTTATATCTTTTCAACAATTTATTTAAATGAGCGATAAATTCCTCCGTGATGACTTTTTTACCGAGAATAGCGTGAGGCTTCGAGAGTAAAATCTTTTTTAAGTCTTCTTGAGAACTCATGTTGTCTATCAAAAAATTATTATTAAATGGGATATTTTTCTTTCTAAATAAGTTTATTTACTAAAGTGTTAGATGAATGTCGATATACAGAGTAGAATCATTAGAACTTATTACTACATTAGCTGAGAAATTAAAAGAATTTTCCGATATTATATATCCCCCCCAAGGGAGCGAGTTTTGGAAAACAGCCAGCTATAAAGAATTAGCGCCTGCAGATTCGGAGAACTTTTGGTATGTGCGTTGTGCGTCGCTATTAAGAAAAGTAAAAAAATACGGCCCCATAGGGATAAATAAATTACGAAAGCATTATTCCGGTCGTTCGAATAACAGGCAGGGAATGCGTCATAGTATCCGTGGTTCTGGAAAAATAATAAGAGTTGCTTTACAACAACTTGAAGCTGCGAAATTAATCGCTACAGTGGAAAAAGAAGGGCGGGTAGTTTCTCCTGAAGGAATAAGTTTGTTGGAACGAACGGCATATTCAATTATAAGAAATAAAAAGACATGATTCTAATAAAATAGCTTGTTGGAGTGAATAAAATTGAGTGAAGAAGAGGATTTAGAAGAAATCAGAAGGAGAAAACTCGAACAAATTAAACAACAAGCCATGCAGCAACAAATTGCCGATCAGCAAAGAAAATCCTACGAAGATCAAAAATACCAGATAATGAGAATCATTCTCAGTTCTGAAGCACGTCAACGGTTAGAAAATATCAGGATGGTTAAAGCGGAATTTGCTGAACAAATTGAATTGCAATTAATTCAATTGTATAGAGCAGGACGATTACGCGGAAAGACTCCATTACCAGATGAAGCTTTTAAAAACTTATTAGAACAAATAGCTCAATCTAACAAGAAAAAAGATTTTAATATTAAACGATTTTAAAAATAACAGAATACTTAATAAAATGGCACGAAATAAAGATCTTCCATCCAAGCTAAGGAGAGCTAAAAAGTTGAAGGAAAGTGGCTCGATACCTCGTTGGGTAATTTTAAAAACAAACGGTAAAGTAAGAGATAGCCCCTATACCCGGAGAGGATGGAGAAATACTCGTTTAAAGAAGGATTAATTCACTTATAATTAATGGAAGGAGAGAATATGGCAAAAAAAAAGCGAGAAATAAGTTTAGATGATTTAGAAGAAGAATTGGCTGAAGGAGACGAGAAGGAGGAAAAAGAAGAAAAAGAAGAGAAAATTGAGGAAATCGAGGAGTTCAGTTTAGATGAAATTACCGAAGAAGAAGAAATCGAAGAACTGCTAGAAGAAGAGGTGGAAGAAGAAGAGGAAATTGAAGAAGCTCCGGAAGTAGAAATAATAGATGAGCGAATTTATACTATCCCTCTCGCGAAAGCAAGAAGAGGTCCTCGAAATAAATGGGCCAAGAAATCCATTAGATATTTACGAGATTACATGACAAGGCATTTTAAACCAGAATCAATCGTTATCTCTCAAGAAGTTAACGAAAAAATCTGGGAACGTGGGATACATAAACCTCCAAGAAAGTTAAAAGTAAGAGCCACCAAAAATGTTGATGGGCTGGTAGTGGTCTATCTCGCTTAAAAAATATAAACTTCTCATATTCAGCAGGCACGGGTATAACTTTTTATGATTCTAAAATCCCAAGTGTACGGACGTTCTTTAATAGGAATATATTTTGTAGCAAATAACTCCTTTGTATTATATCCCCCCAATTTACTTAAGCCCAAATTAGATGAATTTAGGAGGGTTTTCAAGATCCCCTTTTATCCCCAATCCATTAATAATTCTCATTTACTCGGAGTGTATAGCGTATCCAATAAGAATGGAATTATCGTTCCCAATATTATTCGAGATGATGAATTAAGTAAATTAAAGACCAATCTAGGAGACTCTTATCAAATCGGTATAATAAAATCTAAAGATAATACCTTTGGAAATTTGATTGCGTGTAATGATAAAGGAGCCATCATTAGTTCTCTCCTGCGCAGTTATCAACATGAAATCGCGGACATATTAAATGTGGAAACGCAAGTTTACGAATTTGCGGGATATTTTTTACCGGGATCCATATCGATTGCAAACAATAAAGGTTGTCTAGTGCATCCATTATCGAATGACGATGAAATTGAACATGTTAAATCCATTCTAAAGGTGGTAGAGACGGACGTTTCTACTATTAATCGGGGCATTCCTTTCCTTAGATCAGGTGCAATTGTCAATGATGAGAATGGAATCTTTGGTGCAAACAGTACTGGTCCCGAACTCATGAGACTTACCAGCGTATTACAAATTTAATGGACCTTACTTCCCATGCTGCATTATTTAATTAA
This sequence comes from uncultured archaeon, assembly GCA_964388035.1. Lineage (GTDB taxonomy): Archaea > Asgardarchaeota > Lokiarchaeia > Sigyniarchaeales > SOKP01 > JALGVJ01. Next base: position 3,929 of record CAYLZE010000050.1, on the reverse strand, counting down.
AAAGGAAAAACTTAATATTTTTTAAACATTATCTTGAACATAATTTTATTCTTCTAAATTTATATTTTTAGAACACTTATTAACCATCAGTTTAACATTTTTTTGAACCCATGTCGGAAATAAAAATATTTCGAGTTACTGGAACCTACGTAAAGAATCGGAAAAAATACTTGTTTCGTAAAGAAGTAAGGGCTTTAAAAGAAGAAAATGCGATTGAAAAAGTTCTCTGCCAAATCACTAGTATTGGAATTCTTAGAAGACAATTAAAAATTGAAAAAGTAGAAGAAATAAAGCCAGAATTAGCAGAAGATTATCTCATTCGCGAGTTATCTTCCCTATAAAACTATATTTGTGTGGAAAAAATGGAAAATAATTATAACATGGATTTGCGACAAGTTCTAATACAGCAGCAATATAATTATTCACAATTAAAAGCCTATCGAGATCAATTGGAAGAGCAATTACAAATATTTGAAACTTCTCTTACTACTTTTCAATTCATGAAAAGTACCCTCGAAAATTTAAAAACGATTAACGTGAATGATGAGATCTTGGTACCGGTAGGTCCTTTAATAAATATTAAAGCCCAAATCAAAGATGTTGAAAAAGTACTGGTTCGAATTTCTGAAGATGTAGTAATGGAAAAGAAACTGGATGATGCAATTGCATTTCTGGAAAACTCAATCCAGCAACAAGAAGAACAAGCAAAGAAATTTAACGAGCAATTCCAACAAGCAGAGCTAGATTTACAGAACCTTACTCAAAATCTACAAAATCTCCTTCAACAAATGCAACCTTAGAACTTAGATCATAAAAAACTCCTTAAAATCATGTTAGAAAAACTTAAAGACGTTTTTTCTAAATTTGTTAACAAGACCTTAACAGAAAAATCGTTGGATAATTCTCTATCTGATTTAAAATTGCTCCTTTTAAGTAATGATGTAGCGATGGATACTGCGGAAGATATTTGTAATAGAATCGTTGATGCATATAAAGGAGAACAAGTAGGGCGATTAAAGTCGACCAAAAGAATGCTATACGATATTTTAAAAGATATCATAGAAGAAATTCTGACTCCCGATAAGCAGATTGATTTAATTCAAGAAGTTCAAAAAAGTCGAGATAATAAGAAACCGTACGTGGTGCTCTTCTTAGGAGTAAATGGGACTGGCAAAACAACTACAATGGCGAAGATCGCTCATCTCCTGAAAGAGAAGGGCTTCTCGGTTGTTGCTGCAGCATCTGACACGTTTCGGGCTGGAGCTATAGAACAGTTAAGTTTTCACATGAATAACGTGGGCGTGAGGATCATCAAGCAACAATATAAATCAGATCCCGCTTCCATTGCGTTTGACGCGATAGAGCATGCTAAAGCCAAAAATGTAAATGTGGTATTGATAGATACCGCCGGACGCCAAGTTACCGATAAAAATTTGATGAGAGAAATCCAAAAAATTAGCAGCGTGGCTCAGCCGGATTTGAAAATTTTCGTGGGGGATAGCCTTGCTGGAAATGATGCCTTGTATCAAGCAAAAGAATTTAATCAATATGTAGGGATTGATGCTAATATATTGACGAAACTAGATGCAGATGCTAAAGGGGGAGCAGCCCTCTCCATTTCTCAAGAAACAAAAAAACCCATCATTTTTATTGGAACGGGTCAAAAATATGATAATTTAGAAAAATTTGATCCTGATCTTTTTGTTTCAAAAATATTAGATATGGAATGAGGAACTTTAAATTTTACCTATCGTTAACTTCTTTTACTACCTATTTTTTAAATTTAATGACCATGTCATATCCGAAATATGATAAATTAAAGAAAGGTGCCAAGAAAAAGGAAGGATATTACGATCGAATCGTAAACTTTTTTAAAAGTTCAAAACGGGTACTTAAAGTTGCAAAAAAACCAAATAGAAAAGAATACTTTTTGGTATTTAAGATCTGTGCGATTGGACTCGTCATACTGGGTGCTCTATCTTACGTTATCCAGCTCATTTTTTCCGTGGCATTGCCGATTGGGAAATAAGAAATTCTCAATAAAATAATTGCATGCATCTAATTAAATTAAATCTGCTTAGCATTCATAGAAATGAAGATCTATTTAGATTTTTCTGAGCATCTCCATTTTACTGCATCCGTGAGGAATTTTAAGGAGATCCACGTGGATGAACCAGAATCCTTTCATGGCACAAATCTCGGTCCTAGCTCGGTAGAATACATATTAATTGGTATTGGAGGATGTTTGGGCTCCTCTTTCGTTTATTGTCTTCAAAAAAATAATGTGGAAATAAATAACTTATCCCTTATAGTGGAGGGAATTATAAAACACCAAGGACCAAAAATGCGACTCCGTTTAAAAGAAGTTGATGTTGAGATCCATGTTGAAATAAAGGAAATTTACTCACAGAGATTAGAGCATTGTCTTTCCACGTTCCAAGAATTTTGCGTGGTAACGAATTCGCTCATTGGAGGAATTCCCATTAACGTGAAATATAATAGTAAAAAAATTTAAAAAAAGTGGAAAAAAATAAGTTAGAAAAAATAGACAGAAAGTTTATTGGGAATCATTAAATCTTCTTCTTTATTGCGGCAAGAAACAAAAGAAACATTCATTTTCATTAAAAGAACCAGCAATCTCTCGCTTAGAATGCCATTAATCACTAAACCCTGTAAATCCGCATGATTTTCAATTTTTTCATAAAGTTCTGAAACAGGGATTTCAAATAATTTCTGACCCTCTTTATCGAAACCAATTGCTTGACCCGCTTGAATGGAATGAACCGTATCCATGAGATTTTTCCCGTTCTTAATTTTTACCTTGTTTAACATTTTTGTTAAAGCATCATCTTTAGGATTAGGCACGGGTACAGATGGTTCGACTTGCTCGATTACTTCTCCTTTGATGGATCTTTTATTTTGTAAAGCTTTTATTAATTGTTTACGGGTAAGTTCCTCAACTTCAAATCCTTCGGGGGCTCTTGCTATATAATCTAATTTTGCCACTTGCTGGAGCTCGTTTAAAATTATAGTGCCCCCTCTATCTCCATCCACGAAAGCAATAACAGATTTCTTTTTTCGGGTCAAATCCATTACAGATTTGGGAACATTTGTGCCTTGAACGGCAACCGTATTTTTAACATCTATCCTTAAAAGATTCAGTACATCCGCACGACCTTCAACAATAATAAGTTCATCGCTATTCTCAACATCAGGTCCTGCTGGTAAATTATCAGGACCCCAAGCTATAATTTCTCCTAAATTAATGTCCTTATCAATTTTTTCCTCAATTTCACTTGATTCTAAAGACTTATTATCCCATTCTTTTAATAATTCGGCTGCACGCTTTATGATTTTTTTCCGCTTGCTCTCTCTAACATCCTTTATTTCCCTTAATTTGATTTCTGCTTCACAGGGACCAACACGCGTGACCGTTTCTACTGTTGCCGCGAGAAGCGCAGTTTCTTTTCTTGTGAGGCTACTTGGAATCTTAATGATTCCTTCCGTTTGACCTTCCTTTGATTCTAAGGTTACTTCAATCCGCCCTATTCGACCCGACTTTTGTAAATCTCTTAAGTCTAGATCTAAAAGAAGGCCTTCTGTTTAGCCGATAAGCCGATAAGGCTCTTTTTTATAATCTTTGGCCGAATATAGCTCCCACAATATCGCTTTTTTCTACGACTCCGCTTATATTATATGAGGTGATGATGATATATTTTGTGCTAAAATCAGTCTCGGTTCCATTATTTTTATTAATCTTGATTTCACTTCCTAATGAATAATTTATATTTCAAACATAAATGAATAGATGATAACAATAATATGATAATTTTGATATCTAATCTTTTAACTCACACTACTATTTTTTATTTAATTTGGATCATTAATTTCGATCATGATTCAAATCAAATACAATATATATAAATTAA
>CAYLZE010000049.1:0-34811 GCA_964388035.1 uncultured archaeon | reverse complement strand
ATTCGGGTTTTCTGCGCAAATATCTTAAAACCTTAGTAAACCCAAATAAAAAGGTGGTATATTCATATATACAACCTGTTGGGGGAGTAACTAACGCATAATCGGTTTCTTCTCTTAGCTTTTTTGTATGTTCTTTTAATCCTTTAAAAGGGGACTTATCCTTTCCATCTGGCCAATCATAATTTTCAATTTCTTGTATTGTTTTAAAATCTGCAAAAGGATGAATGACGGGATCATAATATAAAATATCCTTTACATCTTTATCTGCATAATTGCCCCAAAACACGCCGAATTGGTCATATACTCCTACATATTTCCCTTCATATTGAGGTTTAAAATCATCAATTTTTACCATCCCTCCCAGGGGACGAATATAACGAGTATCTATTTGAAATTTCTTAAGTAATTCTTCACAAGGAACTGCAAGTTGCTGGACAAAATCATAGGTCTGAATTTCTTCATCCTCAATACCTAGATAATTTAATAATTTTACATAAGCCTTGATATGGATTCCAGACTGGTTCCCTCCTAAATCGAGAGGGACCATATCGGGTTCTTCATGATTTAAGGAAGTAATTACCCTCTCTCTTGAATTCAAATGATCATCCTTATAATTTTATTATTTTATATATTTTAACCTTATAATAAATAACCCCAAAAATCTTTTTACATTTAAGTTCTCCATTTCTAAATTCATTTATACCAATCATGATGAATTATAATTTCATAATTTAGCGAGAAAATAAAATTCCGGGAGAAATTTCATCATTTCTCTTAATAAGAATGGTTTAGATATAATATTTTTCCTCGTAAACTTTATTTTATAAAATTTGAATAATAAATTAACCAATTATGTTCAAATTCTTTACAAATAAAAATGAGACATTAACTTTATTAGATTAATCTAATTAATTTTCCAATAAAATTTAAAACATTGCAAATCGGTATTATGAGTTCTATAAAAATTAAATCTAGAGATGTGAAAGGACATGAAACCGAATTGGTTTGTGAATTATCTGAACTTAAGAAAGGATTAACATCAGAAGAAGCTATTGAACGTCTTGAACAATTTGGGCCGAATGAAATCCCAGAAAAGAAAGAAAGAGCAATTTTTAAACTTTTGAAAAATTTCTGGGGACCTATTCCTTGGATGATTGAAGCTGCTGTAATAATGTCAATCATAGATCAGCAATTAGATGACTTCATAATAATTTTATCGTTGCTATTAGTTAATGCAATAATCCGGTTTTGGGAGGAACATAAAGCTGATAATGCAATTGCTTTATTAAAGCAACGATTAGCCCTACATGCCCGTGTTTTAAGGGACAGAAAATGGTGTGTATTGCCCTCCCGTGAATTAGTGCCCGGTGATTATATACGTGTTCGTCTTGGGGATATTGTTCCTGCTGATATTAAACCCGTAGAAGGGGATTATTTATTATTAGATGAGTCCGCTTTAACAGGAGAATCTTTACCTGTAGAAAAACATAAAATGGATGAAGTTTATGCAAGTACTATCGTAAAACAAGGAGAAATGGACGCACTCGTGACAAATACTGCACTTAATACTTTTTTTGGAAAAACTGCCAAACTTGTTGGAGAAGCTAAAACTGTGAGCCATTTTCAGCGAGCTGTTTTAAAGATAGGAAATTATTTGATAACACTCGCCATCGCCATGGTTTTAATAATTTTTATAGTTTCTTTGTTTAGACATGAAAGACTTCTCACAACCCTTCAATTCGCTTTAATTTTGATGGTATCTGGAATTCCAGCTGCATTGCCCGCAGTACTTTCAGTGACCTTAGCTATTGGCGCCATGGCATTGGCAAGGAAAGAAGCAATAGTAAGCAAGTTAGTAGCAATTGAAGAGTTGGCAAGCATGGATGTTTTATGCTCTGATAAAACTGGAACTATAACTAAAAATGAATTAACTGTGGGCGATATTCATACTTATGACGATTTTAATCAAAATGATGTTTTACTCTATTCTATTCTTGCATCTAGAGAAGAGGATCAAGATCCTATCGATAATGCCATTATCAATGAAGGAAAGCGTTTTAAGGAAGTTCAAGATAATCTAAAAAATTTCACGTTAGAAAAATTTATTCCTTTTGATCCGATTAGCAAACGAACCGAAAGTATTTTAATAAAAAATAGTAAACCCATAAAAGTTAGCAAAGGAGCACCCCAAGTAATGCTTTCGCTATGTTATAATAAAGGAACACTGGAAAATGAGGTTAATACGACTGTCAATAATTTTGCAAGTCGGGGATATAGAGCATTGGGTGTGATTAAAACAGATGAAATGGGAAGATGGAATCTCGTTGGTCTAATAGCATTATTTGATCCTCCTCGAGAAGATTCTGCTGAGACCATAAAGACAGCACAATCAATGGGAATCAATGTCAAGATGGTTACGGGGGATCACGTCGCAATCGCTAAAGAAATTGCAGGGAAAGTAAATTTAGGTCAAAATATCATACCTGCATCTTCTTTCATAAATTTAAGTGATCATGATGCTAAAAGAATCGTAGAGGTTGCAGATGGATTTGCGCAATTCTTCCCTGAACATAAATATCGTTTAGTAGAATTATTACAGAAAAAAGGTCATGTTGTCGGTATGACAGGAGATGGAGTGAATGATTCTCCTGCACTTAAGAAGGCCGATGCAGGAATAGCGGTGTCGGGATCTACCGATGCTGCGAAATCGGCAGCGGATATAGTCCTCACAAAACCTGGCATTTCGGTAACGATAGATGCAATACAAGAAAGCCGTAAAATTTTTCAACGCATGACAAATTATGCTATTTATAGAATTGCAGAAACCCTTCGAATTTTATTTTTTATTACTCTTGCAATTATCATTTTCGGTTTTTATCCTGTAACAGCCCTCATGATCGTTCTTTTAGCAATTTTGAATGACATTCCGATTATCACAATTTCATATGATAAGGTTAGATTTGATAATAGACCGCAAAGATGGAATATGAGAGAATTATTATCAATTGCAACATATTTGGGAATAATAGGTGTATTTTCATCATTTGGAATTTTCTATATTGGACTTGAAATTTTTCATTTAAGTTCTGACGTATTGCAATCCTTCATTTATTTAAAGTTATCAGTTGCAGGACATTTGACGATTTTCGTAGCGAGAACAAAAGGACCGTTCTGGTCTAGAAGGCCGGCCAAGATTTTGTTTTTAGCAATAGTAATCACCCAATTTATTGCTACGTTAATCACGGTGTATGGATTCTTGTTACCACCTATGGGATGGGCATTAGCGGGATTTGTTTGGGCTTATGCTTTCATTCTATTTCTAATTACGGACTTCTTGAAAGTACGAGTATATAAATTGATAAACCATAGCGATATTAGATTTAGGAGATAAAGATAATTTAAATTATCAAGTTGATAATGTAGAATTACTTTCCACTAATTTAGAGAAATAATTTTTTCCTCTTCTCTTATTTTGATTATTAAATTTATGGGGGATTTGTCACTCGTATTCAATCTTTTTATGAGTAAATTTCGAATTAATACCAATTTGAAATATTTAAATAATATTTACATTACTAGTAAAATTAATTTAAAAGAATAATGAGGATTATAATTGCCTAAATGTTTAATTTGTGGAAAAGAATTAGAAAATCCTGATTCCCTTAGTCATATTAATAGTAAATTTCATCAAAACGCGTTAAAAAAATTAAATGATTTAAAAGATATCCCTAAGAAATCAAACCAAAAGGAAATCGTCAGCCAAAATTCACTAATGGCACAATCTGAAAGTCAATTAATCTCTTCATCGCAAGGAACTAAAAGGACGAATAAATCTTTTCAAATAATTAAAATTAAAATTTATACCTTATTAAATTTAACAAGATTCTCAGATTTACCCTCAACCCTCTTATCAATATTATTCATAATCACATCACTCGCCAGTGGATTTACCATTTTATTCGAAACTGTTGATTACATTCAAAATGATTATTTTCTCGTTCTAAAAACTATTGAAATAATTGCTTTATGTATTTTTAGTGTGGAATTAATTTTACGAGTTTGGATCTGTGATATTAACCCTAAGTACAAAGACGTGAAATTTAAGCGCCTTAAATACATGTTTAATTTCCTTCCAATGGTAGATTTATTTAGCGTGGTGTCAATTTTTCTTGGTCTGGTAATTTCGATGGATAATCCGCAGCGTGGATGGGTAAGAATTCTCCATTTGATAGTATTTTTTAAGTTAGTAAGATATTCACAATCCTTTGATGTTATATTTTCGGTAATTAAAGACAAAAAAGAAGAATTGTTAATAACTTTCATGTTATCAATGCTTTTAATGTTTTTGGGATCCGTGTTAGTATTTCTCGCAGAGCATGATGCTCAACCAACAGTTTTTACAAATTTATTTAGCTCAATGTGGTTTACTGCGATAAATTTATTTACTATAGGTTATGGAGAGATTGTACCAGTTACAACGATGGGCAAATTAGTTTCTTCCGTTATTTCCGTTATGGGTATCACGTTGTTCTTATTACCCGCTAGCGTCATAGGTTCTGGGTTTGTGGATGAAATTCAATCAAGAAACCCCCAATTTGAAGCTTGTCCTAATTGTCATAAAGTCATTGATCGGAATCAATTATTGCGAGATCTCTTCGCAAAAACTAAAGGAAGAAAACCAAAAATTATTACACAAGCACTGGAAGAAGTGGAAAAGACTCAAGAATCTCCAGAAGATGATATTTTTATAATTCAAAAAATGTTTTTTCAAAACCTTGAATTTAGATACCCTCGAAACTTACTACAATTCTTCATTTTTGTATTTTTTTCAACCCTTATCACGTTAAACGTCTTAGCAATCATGGCAGAAACTAATCCAATACTTTATCAAGAGAATCGGATCGTGATATTTGTTGTATTATTAATTTCAGTAGCAGCATTTACTATAGAATATATACTAAGAATTTGGAGTGTGGTTGCTTCTGATGATAAAAAATACCAAGATCCAAAGTTGGGAAGGTTAAATTACATGCGAAGCTTTTTGGGTGTAATGGATTTGATCTACCTCATAGCGCTTTATCTAACGGTCTTATTATTTTTTGCATTTCCAATGGGGATTCCCATTTTGTTAGCTCTCCGCATGTTCGTAGTCTTTCAAATTGGTCATTTTCTTGCAGTTTTTGATGTAATTGGTTCAATCGTCAAGTACTCGAAAAAGGAATTTTTTACCACTCTTCTCCTTTGTGTTCTTTTCCTCATTATTGCATCTACAGTAATTTATCATTTAGAAAAAGATGCTCAACCCGAGAAATTTAAAAATATTCCCGCAACGTTATGGTTTGGAGTAATAACATTTACAACAACTGGATTTGGTGATATCTATCCAATAACCACCGCGGGAAGGTTGGCTACGATTTGTTTTGCATTCCTTGGAGTTTCTCTCTTTACTCTTCCTGCAGGAATTCTTGGTGCAAGTTTCTTTAATAGCATGAAGGAATTCCGCATGTATTTGATATGCCCGAAGTGCGGCTACATCATGGCTAAACCAAAATTAAGAAAAGAATGAATGAACCCTTTTCTTTTATCCTCCTCTATTTGTATTTTTCTAATTAATTGAAGATATTAGATTTTTTTTTATAATAATCAATGTTCTATTAACACGTGAACGGGAATCCTTAAATCTCCATCGCTACTATTTACCTGTGTTTTATGAAAATAAATGAAAAAAATTCGTTGATTATTTTTAAATATAATAATCATTTGGAATACCGTTGATAAGTAATTTACTAATGTAGATTAAAGGCATAGTCTAATTCTTGATTGAGAATATCCATGCGATGCATGGAGCAATTTAAGATATGTGGACATTTAAAATAATTTCCGAGGCTTATAAATTCTAATAATAAAAATTTAAATAGTAGTAGAACTAAAAATTATTTTAAAAACATTAATTATAATAAAAAGTACGAGTTCAATTTGTAGTAGAGAAGAATTTAAGTTACTAAGAATAAATAGCGAGTGATTGTTCCATGCTTGTTCAAGAGAAATATAGATTATCAAAAATAATTTTAATATTTATATTCAGTTTTTCTTGCTTGCCAATCACTTTCATATATCTCTCTCTAGTCGATGATTTAATTATAATTTCATATTTGAATAATTATTTTGTTTCTGGCCAATCTATATTTTTTCCTGATCTTCCTTATCTTAATCTATTGTTCTTCTTGCCCGCAGAATATCATTCATTCCAATTTAGCCTTGGACAATTAATTGACATTATTCTTTTTGCTCATTTATATTGTTATATTGATGCTTGTTTTTATCATTGTTTTGTGAAAAGGACATTTTTAAATTTTAGTGATGAAGATTGCATTCGGGAGATCCAAGAGGAATCCGAACCTCAATATTTGGGCCAGTATAACATATTTGGAATCATCCCTGAATTGATAGGTGCTCCATTGGATGATGAAAATAAAGTTGGATATGAATTTGAATGGAATAAAAGTTTTCTTTCCCTTTCGACAAAAAAGAAAATTACAAGAGTAATTGATAATTATAAGCTTAAAAAAGTATCTAAATTTAGAAATAAGAAAGATTCTAATCTGATTTTTCTTATTACTTCTTCCTATTTTAAAAAATCACTTACTTTTTATATTAAAACTCCTTATTATTCCCTCCTTTTTCCATGCCTTTCTGATTCTAAAAAATTAATGATTCGGGAGGTATAAAATGATAATCCCTTTTAATTATGACCTTAAAAAAATCATTCTTATGGGAAAAATGAAAAAAAATAATAGATTAGAGGTTGAAATGAAGAAGTAGAAAAGGATATAAGTAAATCAAGAGGTTTAATTTAAAAAACATTGATAAATTGAATGATGCGAGGTTAAAGATTTATAAATTTAATAGAATATTATCTATCATTAGCCATTTAGCTGTAAATGAAATATTGACTGATTTGCGTAAAGCTTAAATATGTTTTTCAATATAATTTAATTACTAATTAACAATTCAATACTTAAATTAAAATTAAAAAAAAAATGAGTTTTTTATGGCAGAAATTATATTTAGAATTATATTTCCCTTAGTTTTACTAGGCTTCCTTATAATATTATTACTTGCTGGTCGGTCAAGAACAGCACCTAAACAAGATCTCATGAGCTTGGATGATTTCATAAAAGATTGGTTAAAAGATCATGGGCAGGGGCATAAACTAGAAGAGCAATTCGCACAAATGAAAAAAGATCCTTCTGGATCATTCTACATGCCCATGACATATAAGGGTGCAAAGATTTTTATAAAGTGGGGTATAAGTCCCAACAAAGTTACTATAATGAACTTAATATTATCATTCTTTATCTTTTATGGCGTCATTATAGCTAGTGAAGGGCAAACCTTAGATTTGATTTCGCAACAACCATTCTATGGATTTATATTTCTTCCCGTTGCTTTTTTAGTTGCATTTACGGGAATAATTGATGGGATCGATGGCACTATTGCGCGATTGTTGAATATCAAATCTAAAACTGGAGCTTGGTTAGATAACATCATCGATCGAATTAGTGATATTTTAATGTTAGTATGTTTAGTTCCTACTAGCCTCTTGATCATCCCGAGCCTTGGTCTTGATTTCACGTGGATTGTCTGGACAAACATATTACTTATTTTTATCTATGAATACATGAGAGCAAGACATGAAGGATTAGGATTACTTGAAACAAAACCATTTGCGGGAGAAAGGATTACCAGAATTATAATCATGGTTACATTCTTTCTGATATATGGTATTTCAAGTTTTATCGTGATGATAACTTATCTAATTAATCCTACTACTGCTGCTATTTGGTCGGTTATTCATGGAGGGATAGTAACATGGTGCATGTTAATTTATCAAGTCGTTTTACTATTTATAATGGTAATGTCCTCTCTTCAATCTAGTAGCTATATTTGGAAGCAACTTAAAACAATGGAAAATAAAAATGGTTAATTTTCAAAACGATATGAATTATATTAAAAATACAATATAAAACGGATAAAAAAATGGGTGAGCAGAAATGAAAATTGGAAAAATTGTACTTTACGGACTAATATTAGTGGTATTTTATGTAATATTACACCTGATATTTCCTCCCTCCTTTCCATCCGGAGTAAAAGGAACAATAGATCTGTTCTTTACTAATCCTTTAACTTATTGGTGGGTTATATTTCCATTAATTGGATTAGGATTCTTTTTGGGTTTAATACTCTATTACGGGATACATTTTTTATCATCCTTTGGAAGCGGTTATCGAATTAAAACCTCTTATACTACCCCTATTAGTATTTTAATAGCTTCGAAAAGTGAAAAAACATTATTAGAAAGAACTTTGAACTCAATTGTTAAAACAGATTATCCTAAAGAGAAAATTCAACTAATTCTTATAATTAGTGGATCAACTGATGATTCCTTGGATTTTTGCAAATCTTTTGCGAATAAACATGAAAATTTGGATATAACAATTTTATCCGAAAATCTCCCTAAGAAAGGAAAACCACCAGCATTGAATTATGGGTTAAAACATGTAAAAAATGAAATCGTTGTCCTCTATGATGCTGGTTGCATCTTGCAATCTTACACGTTAAAAGAATTAATGAATCCATTCCACGAGGAAAAAAATAATGCTGTAATTGGTCCCGTATTGGTAGAGAATTGGAAAGAGAATACATTAACCAAAGGAATTTTACTTGATTATGCCATGATTTCTGGTGGAGGATTAACGTTTGAAATAAAAAATCGGTTAGGTTCTTCAGCATACTCCTTTGGTCGAAATTTCGCAGTCAGAACTAAATGTCTTTTGGATTATGGAGGATTTAACGAAGATTCAATGACAGAAGATCTTTATTTATCTGTACTCTTAAACTTGGATGGAGTTAAAATACTTTTTACGCCCAAAGCAAAGATTTATGAATATGTTCCAAATACATGGGATATCTTGGTCAAGCAACGTACACGGTGGTTAGCAGGATTTATATTTGACATGCCTCAACTAATGGCAATGAAAAAAGGGGATAAAAATGGAAAATCGATTATCATCTCACGAAATATGACAATGATGCTCTTAGGAAATTTAGATACCTGGATTCCTATCGTGATTGCGTTCTCTCTATTTTACTTTCTGATTGGGGAATTTTATCTATTATTTTGGACTCTTTCTTGTTTGTTCTTCCAGTTCGGCTTTTTATTTAATGCCATAAGAAAGTATGGGGATAAACATTATAGCGTGTTATTATTATTTTTGATAAGTGGCTATATCCATCTCTTCATGTTTTTACATCAGTTCCAACTTCCTAAAGAAATGTCGTGGGAAAAGACACCAATGTTATTTGAAAAAGAAGAGGAAGAAATAATAGCTCTATCCTCTAATTAATTTTTTTTTTTATATAAATTTAGAAAATAAAAGTTCAAAGAATTATCTTGCTTTCCGAGAAGGAGATTTCTATGGAAAAAAGTTTGGACAAGTTTTTTCATCTAATCTTGTTTTTCTTTTTTAAAAATATGTGGAAAGTTCTTTCATAAAAAAGGATACTTACAAAATGGTTGCTTACCATGTTTAGCTTCAAGGACTATTTACCAGAGGAATTACAGACCAAATATTTTGATTTTAAACCTCTCCATTATTCTGATGAGGATTTTTGTAAAAAAATACTGGAACAAATTATTTTATCCAATGAGAATTGTAAACTTTATCGGAATAAACTTGTAGAGAAATTTAAATTCTCCGTTCCAGATCAATTAAAAATTCAAGATTTATCAGAGATCCCATATATTCCCTCTAATATATATAAAAAATCTAATAATTTAACGATAACACTTTTAAAAGTTCCTTTGAATAAGATCGCTCTCTTTTCTTGCTCTTCATCTACTACAGGAGATCCATCCATAGTACCCAGAACTGTAGAAGATTTTGACCAACTTCAATATAATTCAATAAAGGTCTTTTCTGAGTTTTTTCGATGGAAAGATTTAAAGCAAAATTCAAAGAGATGCTTAGTCTTTAACTTTGCACCGAATCGTTTAACCTTTTCCTTAATGGTTAGAAAGAATCTAAAAGGATTTCCGTATCTAAAAAAAACTCGCTATTTTACAGCCTGTATGAATAAACCTTGGGAATATTACGGACATGAAGAATACCTAGTAAAAGCCAAATTTTTTAGCACGATTAAAGCAATACTTTCTACTCTCTCGATAAGAGGGGCCTTTGTTTTAGATGTTAGTAAAATGTTAAAAATGATAAATTCTATTTTAAAAACGGGATATTGGAAAGAAATCGAAGTCAGTAAAATTATTTTTGGTGGCAGTCCGCTCTTAATGAATAACATGTTCGAAAAGCGATTGTTAAAGGAAAATCGCTCGTACGATCTGAATGGTAAAGCAATAGTTGGCTGTGGGGGCGGTGGTTGGGATGGTGTTAAAGGAGAAGCCAAGATGGGAAATGTCGATAAAGTCAAATTCATTAAAACTTTTGAAAAATTATTCAATATCAAACCAAATGAAATTGCAGATATCTATGCTTTTACGGAAGGCCCCACCCTTTTTGGAGGACATTGGTCTGAAAAGTATCAAGATTTTATTTATCATTGCCCGGATACAACACGAATAATAGTAAGAGATCAAGAGTCTTTAGAACCGGTAAATAATGGAGAAAGTGGATTATTAGAAGTCATCACGCCATTTGGTGTGAATGGATCGGTGAATCAAGCGGTTCTGATTGACGATGTTGTCGAATTGATTTCAAATAGCAAATGCCCCGAATGCAGTTATCAAGGGGCTACTTTCCGAATAAAAGGTCGCTTGGAAAATGCGCAAGGTAAGAGTTGCTCTTCTCTATTTAATTGGATTTATTAAAAGGATTTTAACTATAATAAAAAAACAACTTAAATTTAAACATGAATTATTAATGTTCACATCACACTAAAAAAATAAAAATTAGAAACGAGTAAACCCTTAGAAGAGAGTTAAATTTTAATGAAAATTTGTCTTATCAACCCTAGTCCGTCGATATCCCATGAAAATAAGCGTGAAACATTATTTTATTCTTCTGCTCCTCCATTAGGGCTCTTATATCTGGCTACTTCTTTACGAAATAAAGGGCATGACATGAAAATTCTCGATCAAGCCGCTTTTAAATATAGCAATTTGGAGGTAGTAAACTGGGTTAAAAAAGAAGATCCCGATATAGTGGGCTTTTCCATTTTATGCTCTTCTTTCCAAAATGCTAAAGAAATTTCTGAAACTTTAAAGATCTGGAATCCTAACTTGATTATCATTATGGGTAACTATTTAGCAACATTTTATTCAAAAAAAATTCTTGAAAACTATAGTTCAATTGATATCTGTGTAAGAGGAGAAGGCGAACAAGTATTTGCAGAACTCGTAGAGAAACTAGCTACAGATGCAAATCTTAGTGACATTAAAGGTATAACTTATCGAAATGATGGAAAAATAAAAGAAAATCCCGATCACTCCTATATAAAGAATCTTGATCTATTGCCTTTTCCCGATAGAACATTAATTCCGGACATGTACAGAAATCGAATTGGTGGTATTGATGTAACAAAACGAAAATTTGCCACGATGGTCTCTTCTCGAGGATGCCCATATTCATGCACATTTTGCGGTTGTTCTGCTTATTCTCGGGGAATTTGGCGAACAAGGTCAGTGAATAATATTTTTGATGAAATTATTTATTTGAACAATCAAGGCTATCGTGAAATCCTTTTTGTAGATGATAATTTCACGTTAAATAAAAAAAGAGTTATCAAGCTATGTAGGAAAATTAAAAAGGAAAAGTTAGATATTTCTTTTATCTGTGATGGACGAGTTAATAATAGCTCCATTGATTTACTACGATTGATGCATGGATCCAATTTTGAGATCTTAATGTATGGAATCGAAAGTAGTTCACAGCGAATTTTGAATTATTACAAAAAAGGAATTACGCCTCAAATGAGTGAAATTGCTGTAAAAAATGCAAGGAAAGCGGGATTCAAGTTCATTATTGGATCCTTCATAATAGGTGCATTAGATGAAACCTATGAAGAAGCAATTGATACCCTCAAATTTATTTCAAAATTGGATATCGATTTTCCCCATATTATTTTTTTACGAGCGTTACCAGGAACTCAAATCTTCAAAGACTTAATAAACAATAAAATAATAGATGAAAACAAATATTGGGAAACGGGTGTGGACTTGATCGATTTGCCGATTGCAAAAATGAAACGCGATATGATCTTTAAAATAATAAAGGATCAGTTCCATCTGAAATTTTTTAGACCGGGATATTTGGCTAAAGCTGCCTTCCGAACTTTGATAAGTAAATACCGGCGAGAAATCATTTTAAACCACCTTAATTTTAAAGATATGGACAAATTTATAAAATTAATCAATAACCCTCCGGATTTATTTTAATAGAAACTTATTGGTGTAAAAAAAAATTGAAAATAGGATTAATTAACCCGAGCTTGGAAACCAAGATTTATTCTCCTTGGCCTCCATTAGGTATCTTATATATAGGTACAATTTTAAAAGAAAACGGATATTCAGTTTCATTACTTGACGCTGCAGCTAAATTTTATGATAAAGATAAAGTTTTAAGCTGGATCAAACAGATAAAACCTGATATTCTGGGAATATCTGTTTTTTCGGTGGCATTTCTGCCCGCGATCAACCTTATCAAATATATTAAAGAATTTGATCCCTCCATAAAAGTAATTTTAGGACATTACCATCCTACTATGGAAGCTGAAAATATACTTAAGAAATACGGAAAATATGTTGATTATTGCATTAGAGGGGAGGGGGAATTCACTTTCTTAGAATTATGCAAATTTTTAGAAAAACAGAATGATAGTCTACCAGAAAATATTAACGGATTAGCATTTCGGAATGCCGATAATAAAATAATTATCACTCCAGATGCTCCTTTAATCAAGGATTTAGATGCACTCCCATTTCCCGATAGAACGCTAATAGATTATGATTATAAATGGAATTTTTCTGGGTTTGACTTTTCAAAATCAAAATTAACTTCCATTATCTCTTCCCGAGGGTGTCCTTTTAATTGTGCATATTGTGCTTGTACCAAATTTGCAAAACGCCAATTTCGCATGAGAAGTCCTGAAAATATCGTAGAAGAAATGCTCTTTATCCAAGCACAAGGTTATACGCAATTGAATTTTGTTGATGATAATTTTACCTTACTTCCCAAACGAACAATCAAGATCTGCGAGTTAATTAAAAAAGAAAAGATAGATATCGATTGGCATACTGATGGACGTGTAGATCAAACTTCTCAAGAGATGTTAAATTGGATGAGAAAATCAGGATGCAAGTCAATGTGGTATGGATTTGAGACCGCAAACCAACGGATTCTAAATCTTTACAATAAGAGAACCAAAATTGCACAATTTAATGAAGCTATAAAGAAAACACGGAAAGCAAAAATTGATCTCATTGTAGGATTATTCATGCTAGGAGCACCTACTGAAACATTAGATGAAGTAAAAAATACAATTGAATTCGCTATAAACTCAGATATAGATGTGCCATTTTTTAACGTGGTCGAAATCTTTCCGGGAATTCAGTTTTGGGATGATTATATTTCAAAAGGGATTATTAATGCCCATGACATTGTAAAAACTCGTGTGGGTAATGAAATTCATGACGTGGAGCGTTGGGAAACAACAACAAGAGTCATTGACTTTTTATTATCTCCTAAAGAGAGAGAGCTCATGCTAGAGGAAATTCGTAATGCCTATCAGCGGTTTTTTTCATTTGAAAGAAAGAAAATATTTCTTCTTAAAATGATGCTCCGAATGATAAGAAGTAAATTCATGCTTAATATGGCGGGCAATATAATGACAAATTTCAAAGATGCAATGAATGCGATAACTACCTTTCGAGAATCGAAACCTAGAGGATTTGGGACGTATGATAATTAATAATGAATCATTAATATTAATTTCAATTTTTCTTAGAATAAGAAATGTTATTAAATCCATGTTGTAAGTGGAAAAACAATGAAAATTGCATTAATTAATCCTGTTCCAATGGAATTGGATAAAAAAGAGCTCAGACCAATGTTTTCAGGTTTTGCAGAGCCCTTAGGATTGCTATATATTGCCGGTGTATTGAAAGAAGAAGGATATGAGATATCTATTTTAGATCATGCAGCAACAAATTACACTTTTTCTCAAGTATTAGGTTGGATAAAAGAAAAGGACCCAGACGTGATAGGTATTTCCGTTTTAACCAGATCCTTTCTCTCAGGAATTGAAATTGCAAGGATAGCAAAAGAATGGAATCCAAATATCATTACTATTCTTGGCAATTATCACACGGTTTGTGCTGATAAAATATTAAGTAAATACAATTTTATTGATTTTTGTGTTTGTGGCGAAGGGGAACATGTATTGGTAGAATTATTAAATTTGATTAAAAATCATACACCTAATTACAAAGAAGTTAAGAGTATTTCTTATAGAGAAGGAGATAAAATTGTATCAACTCCTCCACGCGAATTAGAAGAAGATTTAGATCAGTTTCCAATTCCAGATCGTAAGCTGCTCAAGAACAATGAATATAAAATGTCTCTTGGGGGTATAAGTCTTTCAGAGCAGAAATCAGGAACCATAATTATGAGTCGTGGATGTCCTTTTCAGTGCAGGTTTTGTTCAGTTAATCAAAGAAGCTGGCGATATAGATCGGTAAATAATATAATCCAAGAGTTAGAACTATTAGAAGCTGAAGGATATCGAGAAATAATGGTAATGGATGATAATTTCACATTAAAGCCGCAATGGGTAATTGAAATATGCAAAAATATTAGAAAAGAAAAGATTGATTTAATCTTTCATTGTGAAGGAAGAGTCGAAGGAACAAGGGAAATGTATGAATACATGAATAGAGCTAATTTTAAATCGATATTTTTTGGCATGGAAAGCGGGAGTCAAAGAATTCTCGACTATTATCAAAAAAACATCACTCCCGCGAAATGTAAAAACGCGATTAAAAAAGCAAGGAAAGGTGGAATCGATCTCTTGATGGCCTCTTTCATTATGGGTTCTCCCATAGAAAAAATTAGCGATATCCAACTTACTATTAAACTTGCACTAAATTTAGATATCGATTACGCAATGTTTCATATTTTTGAAGTATTTCCCGGAATCAAAATATGGCAAGAGTTAATCGATCAACATAAATTAGATGAAGAAAAATATTGGGCGACGGGTGTTCGAGTACCTGACCTACCATTTTATGGGGTTAAAGCAAAGGCTCTTGAAGACATAATTAAAAGAACATATAAAAACTTTTATTCATTAGCAAGACCAAAATTTATTTTCAAGCAATTTACGAGATCAATTATGAGTCCTTATCGTCGAGATAAATTCAAAAATCTTGCTAAAGATTTCCCTTCATCGCTAAGGGTTTTAGATTCATTGAGCGAAAAACGGTTCTAAATTTTATTATTTCTATTTATCATTTTTAAGAATTAATAAATTCTTGATTTATAAATAAAAAGATATTTTCTAAAAATATAGAAATTTAGAAATTCAATGGATTCAAGGAATTTTATTCTAAATTTTCCATTTTCTTCTAACGCCCCCATTGATAAATAAATATTTGATTTTACAATTCGATACATTTATGAGAAAAATTTCTAATCTTCCAAAATCAGTAAATTAATCGGAATCTCCCTCTTGAGGGTGATGTGCAAGTTTCTCTTTTCTAAAATCAGCAATAGCTTGAATTGGATAATAGAATTTATTCCTTTTCAGAAAATTGTTAATAATAACAACCAAAATGATTGCAGCGGTCAAACCTAAAATAAAACCAACTATGTTAATGCTTAAGACCGTTAGGTAGTAAAAGAAAAAAATAAGTGCTATAAAGCCATTAACTATTAATAGACTATGAATTAAATCAGTTAAGAGATTTGAGCCAAGCAGTCGTCTATTTTTTATTCCTTGCATCCCAAACCTTAAGTTTATCAAGAGTGTAAAGAAATTAATAAATATAATTATCCCCGTGAGTTGAGAAATTAAAGCTGGAATTTGATATAAAAGGTGGAGGTGAAAATATATCATGAAATAATCGAAATATATTTTTTTATTAAAAATGAAATGAAATAAAAATAAATTTACTAAGGAGCAATCGATTGCAAAAGCACATATTGGCACTGTTCTTGCAAAATTTGAATCTAATACGTGAAGGATAAAAATAAAAACATACATGGAAAAGCTTGCTATGCCGAAATTAAAAATGAAAAAGGCGATATATCCTATTGATAAAAGGATTTCTTGAACGGGGGGAATGGCGATTCTTATGGGTAGATTCCATTCAGGAAGATATGGATGAAAATATATTTCCATTACCCAGCGAAACTCAATAAAAATTAAAATTATGGTGAAAATAGAAAATAAACCTATTTGAAAAATGTAAGCACTCCAATTTTTTATTTTCACATTCATATTTTTAATAAGATACCGAAGGTATTATTTTTCCACTAATCAATTACATGTAAAATTATATTGGAATAGAAATAAGAATTGACTTTTATAAGAAAAGACTTTAATAGATTTATGGAGTAGAGCATTTTTTAATTTAATTACAGAATTTAACAATAGAGAGACTTAAATTACTTGAATTTTGATTAGAAAAATTCATGTCTATGAATGAATTTTCATATAGAACCCCTTTTTAACAGTTTTAACACTCAATTTAAAAACCCTTTTTTATCTTAAGAAAGCATATTTTTTAAACATGTTATCCACTATATTTATAATAAAAAAAATTAAATGATCCAAAAAAAAAATGACTATCAGCAAAAATAGACCTTCCATTCAAGTTACATTACAAAAAGATTATGCCGATGTGGAATTCATCAGATTAATGAGAGAGATTATCTCTGAGAACATGGAAAAGAATAAGTTTTATAGAAAATTGGTTGAAACCGCTGAATTTAAAATTGACGATTTAAACACTATTGATGATTTAGAGTCAATCCCATTTATCCCAACTAAATTTTATAAGGAAAGCCAAAATTTATATAAAAAGCTTTTGAAAATTCCAGAAGAAGAAGTTTTATTCTGGAATTGTTCCTCTTCGACGACTGGAATTCCCTCCCTTGTCGGAGTTAATGAAAATGACATGAATTTTCTTGATGAAATGGCAAGAAAATGCTACATGGACTTTATTCCAAGAGATTGGAATAGAACAACGGTTTATCTTTTTTCTCCCAGTGCAAAATTATTAGATAGATTTTGCTTAAGATATACCAAGTTAAGACCCGTGCGGGCATATAGCGGTAATTATTATCGTGTTAATGCCGAGATGTGTAAAGTTAAATTCCTTTTTGGTTTTTCTGTTGTAAGAGCATTGAACGCAATAATTAAAACTCGGAGTATTGTAGCGGGATTTTATATTAAACAAAATTATCTTTTAAAAACCATCCAAAAAAATTTAGAAAAATCTCTAGAAGAACAGAAATACATAGCAATCGGAGGAAGTAATCACTTAATTAATAAATGCTTAGAATACATGAGAGAAAATAAGATCTCTTATAATTTGGGTAAAGATTTTGATGTAGTAATCGGTGGTGGTGGATGGGATGGACATAAAGCTCAAATTAAATATGATCCTATTAATAAGCTGGATTTTGTCTCAAACGTTGCTGAATTATTTGGAACGGATAGAAAAAGAGTCATTGATATATACGGCTTTACAGAATGCCCTATTGTGTTTGGTGCTCACTGGTCTGATAAGCATGAAGATTTCATATTCCATTCTCCCCCATATTCTAGAATTATAATCAGAGATCTTGAAAGTTTAGAACCCTTGAAAAAAGAAGGAGACCAAGGGATATTAGAAGTTTTAACCCCTTTCGGAAGTAGCGCATCTGTAAAACACGCGGTTTCGGTAGATGATAAAGTGGAATTAATATCACGAACCAAATGTCCAGAATGTGGATATGAGGGATCAGCTTTTAAGATCCTTGGGAGATGTGATAAAAGTAATGGAATGGGATGTTCCTCAATAATCTCTTGGATTTAAATCCTTAAAGGGGATCTTGTGAAATCCTAATCTTTTTAGAATTTACTTTTTTTGCTTTATTTTAATCCAAATATAACCGTATCCGTCTAATAGTATAAATAGTGCAATTAAAATCATTATTACACAGAAAATCAAAAGATCTAAATCAGTTGGTACGTGACCAAATAAAGATTCTAAGTTAATGACAAAATTGCTCATCCATGGCCAATTTCCTGGAAGAGATTCCCCATTTAATATAAAATATAAAAAATCTTCTAAGGTACTAAATTGTATTAACATGCCCGACATGAAAATATTCCAACTTTCTCTTCTTTTTCCTCCCCCAAATTTCCAACCGATACCCATAAAAAAATAAATAAAGACGGAAAAGAATCCCCAAAATACCAAGTAATAGATGGTTTTGTCCATTAAAGGATTTATCCACAGAGAATCTATTATTATATTTAATAGAATTGTTAACGGGATTAATACTACAATGCTCAAAATTATTAAGATTAAAAACCGGTTCTTTGGATTGATCGGTTGATAAATAAATGCAGGTACTAAGCCAAATAAGCCTAATTGAAGAAATAAGAAAAAACCAGGAGATATCTTAAGATAAATGTAAAAAAAGGGGGGAATACCGTTAGCAATTCCGTATAACACGAGAGATAGTATAAACCATTTTTTATCAGATTCTTTTCTCACTCGTATATTATTTCCAGCAAGATATATGAATATTAGAGGAAATATTATTCCTACACTTAAGAGAATAATTAGCCATGTAAATCTAAGGAATAAACCGACTTCTGAATGTTCTGCGACCCAATCCACTTCTGCAGTAACTAATATAATCGCAATAAATAAACCAAGAATTAATGGTAATTTCCCCCTTATTTCAGCACTACTCAAATTATTATCACTATTATAATTATTATCAAAAAAACTTCCATTGGATTTGATTATAAATTTGAAAGCTTAAAAGGTTTAATGTATTAAGTTTTTGAATTATTTATGAGTTTTTTTCTTTCTTTTAAAATGAACTAAAACCAAAATAGGATACATATTATCCATTTACCGCTAATATAATTAATACTGTTAATGCTACTGAATTGAAAATGGTAGTGATGATTGAGAGAATACCACCCGCTCTCTTAGCTGTATTTTTTGATTCTAATTCCCTTGCTTTTTTCCAACTTAATATCGAAATAATAGCTAAAATTAATCCTATAATATTAAAATAGATAACATTTTCAATTCCCCAAAGGATTTCAACAGCAATTTGGAAGAGCGCAAAGGAAGCAAATGCTAATATTATACATGTTATCGAATAAAAACCCGCCTTACCTTTTTGATATACCCTTATTTGAATTATATCTCCAGTTCTATTCACTGCCCTTGAATCACTATTGATGACCAGTCGAGAGTGGTCACCTTGTATTTGAGGGAATTTTGAAGTAGGAATTTCTTGACCACATATATGGCAGAAATTTTGATATATATTATCTATTCTAGAACCGCAATTTGGACAAAACATTTTTCTCTCATTTTGGAATAATTATCTTTTATATAATATTTTGTTTAATTCATCTTAATTATTAAAGTTCTAACTTTTTTCCCTTTTAAGATGGTGGACTAGATATCAAATAGATAATGCTAAAGGAAAAGAGATGAAAAGAAGATTATGATAAAGGTCAAAAATAAAGAACTTAAAATTAATGCAAAAATTGCAATTATATTACTAATGCTTTGAATCCAATTTTCTGGTTCAAATAACCTTGCTTTTTTAAAGGTCACGCTTGAGATAATTCCAGATGTTATTCCCCCAATGAGGATAAATATGATTAATATCAATGCGATAAATAACCTGTTTAAATAAGAAGCACAATTGAAACAGCTAATATTTTTCGTAATTGAATTCAATCCAATAAGATGAGCAATAAAATACAAGATTATTGATATTAATGAAAATATTAAGCTTCTTTTTGAAAGTGAACCCAATTCTTTAAAAGGTTTTGATATTTGATGATTTTTTTCAATATCATCATCTTTAGATGAAAGATCCGTCTCATCTCCAATAACTGTTCGAGCGGTTAAGAAATTTTCTTGTTTACCGTCTGAAATGGAGATTTGATATCCACAATTTGAACAGAACTTATTCTCTGGGCTTTCTATTATGAACCCACAATTAGGGCAGAACATGTTTTTTTGGTTAATGTCTTAGAATTACTTTTATAATTTAATATATTTATTATTAGATATTTAAATTTTCTTATATTTTAAAAATCTAGTTTAAATTGACAAATAATTTTTTCTTGGAATGGAATTTCTTTTTTGAATATTAAAACATCGATTTAGAGATTTAAAATAGATATAAATTGGCACGGCATTTTAACCTATTGCATAAATCTAACTTTTTTGCACTTTATAAAAAAGAAAAAAAAGATCAAAATAGGATTAATTTTGTTAACTCTTAATAAAATATCAAAAATGGTATAATAATAATCAGAAAAATCAATGCGACTATTAATGCAATTACATTAATTATAATCCCAAATATAGCAAAAATGCTTCCCACTTTCCTTATACTATTATTTGGTTCTGTCCGTTCAGCTTTTCCGCTAAAAGATTTCGCTACGATCCCAAAAATTAATCCTAAAACATTTAAAATAGTCACTGTAATCCCCACTATAATCAAAGCTACATAATAATAATAAGAATAAGAAGAAATGCCAATAGGACCAACTCCTCCCACAATAAATGCAATTATTGCTAAGATAAGGGAAATTACAGAAAACATCAGACTTTTATTTGAATTAGAACTCGTTCCTCCACCAGTTTGCATGGCTTCTTGGGTCTTTACCGCATACTTATCATATATTGATGGGGATTCCAGAGTTGCTTGTGGCGTTTTTTGTTGATTTTCTGTTGGTGAGTCTAAGGTAGGTTCTTCCGAAGATGGAATTGGAGTTCCACATTTAGGGCAGAATTTTACACCACTTTTTAATTTCTCCCCACAAGATGGGCAATACACGATTTCACTCCCTTTTAAGTATTAGTTTATTATGAAATATATATATATCCCCATATTTATTTATTTGCTTCTAAAATTATTGAAAATTTCGATATTTCACATGATTTATTAATTGTTGTCAATATCTAGATTTTTATAAGAATTTAAATTACTATTACCTTGCTCAATGGGATGAATTGCACAATCCAGCAAACTCTTTAACCTAAAAAAAAAATTTTTAGAGACAACATTATTACTAAATAAAATTCAACTATTATACCTTAAAGAACTGAATAAATTGCTCTGATCATTGCGAGCATTTATTAATCCTAATAATTACATTATTCTTGGGAGAATTAACATGGTCGGGATGATAATAACCAGAAAAACCAGTGGAACTACAATTGATATTGAATTCAGAATAACCCCAAATATAGCAAAACTCTTTCCCGTTTTCCTAATGCTATTATCTAACTCAGCCGTTATAGCCTTTCTGTTAAGTATTCTAGCTATCTTTCCAAAAATTAATCCCATAATATTCATAATTGTCACACTTATTGCCAACGGTATCAAAAATAGAAAATCATAAAAGTATCGAGAATAAAGAAAAAAAAATGATCCCCCGAGAATAAATGCAATTATTGCCATTAAAAAGGATAGTAAAGAGAAGGCTAGACACTTTATTGATTTCGATCTCGTTTCTTCTTTAATTTGCAAGGGTTCATTAGTTTTAACAGCATAGTTATCATATGTTGAATTTGACTGAGTTATTGTTGATGAGGTTTCTCTGAATGTATCTTGGGAAAATGACTCTGAAGATGGAACTTGATTACCACATTTAGGACAGAAATTTATACCATTTTTTAATTTCTCGCCACAATTCAGGCAATACACTATTATAATCACTTCAAAATTTAATTTTTATTATTTTAAATATTCTTTTATGCAATTTCTTAACCCTTAAAACACGGATATACTCGATATATCCTACTATTCATTAATCATTATTCCTAATTTCAGTATTTTTTTTTCCAATATTTTGTTTGTTTAAAGATCTTTTAAAGGATGCCAATAACTGATATTCTCTCATCTACTCATTATCAAAAGGTTGGCGAGACCAATCTAACGTGTATTTTACATTATGATTTAATCAATTTTGAGAAGTATTATTAATACTAAAAAAAAATATTTGCTGTGCCCTGCATGACAGAATAAATGGCTCCAATCATTGCGAATGAATTAATTACAATTCCAAAGATCGAGAAGACACCTCCGACTTTCTCAATGTTATTTATTGGTTCAAACTTGCCTGCTTTATCGCTACTTATTCTTGAAGTAATTGCCGCAGATAAACCTATAAAGTTCAGCATGAGCACCTCTACTCCCAAAAGAAAAATTTTTTGGCTATTGGAATTGTAGAATATTATATTTCCGCTAAATCCAGTACCAATACCAATAGATATTATTACCATAAATAGGGAGAATAGTGCTAAAAATAAACAAATTATGGAGTAAGGTCCCGGAGGTCCTGCATACTGAGCAGAACTTGGTTGATAACCTGCCATTCTTGATAACATTAAATATGGATTTTTTCTTCCACATCGATAACAATATTTTTGATTAGGACTTAAAAATTCTTCTCCACACTGACAACGCATGATTTTTATCTTACTATTTTCAATTATTGGTATAATAATAATGTAAAAAATAACCTTATAAAGATTACTATCTCTGTTTTAAGATACTTTAATTATCAAAATTTCAAATTAAATATTTGCTATAGAATAAATAAAATAACTTACCCAAAAGATTAAAGCTTTTACTTTATACAGCAATATCTAATTTCCACTTGAGTATTACATTATTAAAGATTCTGGAAATTGATGATGATAATTTGAAATTAACAAGTTGTATTCTATTAACAAATAAAAATAGGAAAATAAATAATTTTAAAAATAATGATGATCATATTTTATTCGTCAATTTTAAAGACACTCAAAAATAAATTAAAAAAGACGATAAAACAAGGTGAAAAATATGCCTTTTATTCAAGGTTGGGAAGTTTCTCCCGGCAGAGAAAAGATGTTTGAAAAGATTTTAGAAACAGACCCCGTTGGTGACCCAATTATAACCTCCAAATGTAAACTTGATAAAGAAAATGGTTTTTTAGTAGCTAGTGATAATGGTTTCAGTTGGAGAATAAAAATGGGTTATTCAACTGCATTGATGTCTGCCGGTAAAAGTAAATGGGTGCGCTGGTATGATGTTTATAACATAATCCCTAAAGGAAATGGTCAAATTATGGTTCAATTCAAAAAAAGAAAAAATGGTCTTTTGATTATAGATAAGAAGGGGAATTATAAACTAGGACAATGGAAACTTACTTTAAATCGAAATAGTGATGAACCTAAAGATAATTTTAAGCAAAGACAACAAAATTTTGCCATGATAATGACCGAGATTTTCAACCGAAATAAGGGAACGGATGTGGAAACGAGCGATTCTAGAATGTAATTATCCTAAATTTAATTATTTTTTTATACTTGATTCTATTATAAAATTAGAAAGAATATATTAGGCTCTCCTCATCAGACCTTAATAGCAATAATTTTATGTGCAAAAGGATCATATTCAAATGAATTATCCTTGCTAATTACTTTTTCAATAATACCCCTAAACATTTTATAGAATAAATTTTCAATTCCAACATTAAAAATTTCATGTTTCCATCGAAATGAAGCGGGCAATTTTATTAATTTAAAGATGGGAAATTCTTGTTCAAAAATTTTTTTCCCGACCATAGCACTAGTGATTGAAATCATCTCAAGATAATTTTTATGCTTTAAATAACGGGATGCCCGTTCTCTGCGAATTTTTGACCAACTAATTAAATTAGAGGGAGGCGTGAATCCTTCATTAAGGGCTTTCATATAGATCATTGTTTTAGGATATGGAAACAGTATTTTTATTGAGAATTCAGAATTAAGGTTGATTTGTTTGATATTTTTAATTAAGGTAAGAGTTTTTCGTATATCCTCTTTAGTTTCTCCGGGTATTCCTATCATCCAGCTATAATCAGCAAAGATGCCTTCATCCCCGGTAATTCGAGCACTATTAATTATATCTTTAATAGTTATTTTTTTATTTAATATATTTAAAACCTTTTGTGACCCAGATTCTGCTCCAAAAAACATCTGCTCACAACCATGTTCCCTTGCTTGTTTAGCTAATGAATAATTTAAGCGATCTACGCGTAATTCTGCTTTCCATGTTATGTTTTGCTCTTTAAAGTAAGAAAAAAGAGCTGGAATTCGCTTAAAATTGGCGAAAAAGTTATCATCAAAAAAAATAATTCTCTTAACACCATAACTCATAGCTATATCGATTTCTTTCATGCATTTCTCGGCTGTCCATCCCCTCCAACCCATAGTGGAAAAAGAATTGATGCAAAAAGCACATTTATATGGACAGCCGCGACTTGTTATCATGTTGATATTTCCATTTTTTATATAATTCTTTGGATTTATCAGGTTCCAAGGTATTTTTAATTGATTTAATTCTGAAGTTGTCAATACTTCACGTTCGGGGGTATGCACAATCCTCTTATTCACCTTAAATGAAAGCCCGTGAACATCTGCTTTATTTTTACCACTAACTAACTCATAATAAGCTTTCTCACCCTCACCTCTAACAATAAAGTCAATAAATTTATTTTGAAGGGTTTGAGTTGGAAGAATAGTAGAATGAATCCCACCCCAAACAATTTTAATTTTATCAAAATTTTCTTTTATGAACTTACTTACTCTTAAAGCATGATATATCTGGGGGCCGGTCATTACAGAAATACCGATATACTCTGGTTCTAGATTTGAAATCATTTCCTCTAATAGATTAATGGAGTCAAATCTTAAATCGCAAATCTTAACGTTAATGCTCTTTTTTAGGAGGTAATCTGCGATAAAAAGAATGGAATAAGGAGGCGTGGCAAGTTGGGCCCCTGAGAAATCAAGTTTTGGATAAATTAATATTGTATTCATTTCTATACCTATTTTATTCTAAGGATCTGGTGAAAATGCTAATCAATACATGCTATTAATTTTTTATCTTCCTTTATATTAATTCAAACTGCTTATTTACTTCTTCCTTTTCTTCTTCTGTCATTTCACGTATAATTCTTGCAGGAGAACCATGAGCGATTGAGTAAGGTGGAATGTCCTCCGTTACTACGGAATTTGCTCCAATTATCGAGCCTTTTCCGATGGTGACTCCCGGTAAAATAAGAGAATATGCTCCTATTCTTGCATTTTCGCAGACCTTTATGGGTCCGAAACTAAAACTTCCATGTTTGATGTTCATGGCATTATGTGTGAAGAGCTTGACGCCAATTCCACACCCACTTCCATTTTCAAATTCTATTAATTCTGGAAGAAGAGGATCAATAACTGTTCTTTCAGAGATATGGCAATTATCTCCAATTTTCAATCCCAATAAACGAAATAATACATTCCGGGCTCGTGGCCATCCCGTCAAATAAGTTATAATTAGTGAGAATAAGTGATTAAATGCCCCTTTGACAAACCAAGCTATCGAGTATCCTTCGGTTTGAAGATATTTTGCGATTATTAGCATCGGAATGGGGGTAAAGATGTGTTCGTTTGTCTCAATGTTGATATACGTCATTTTTCCTTTCGTTTCAATGTCGTAATTTAACAATTTATGATTCCATACCTTACGTGCTTGGACTAAATCCTTAAGAAAAATAAATTGATCAATAGAAGCTAAAAATAATACGAAACTAAAAGCAAAATTTACCGGTAAAAAAAGCAAAATAAGGCTAAGCCGCGTTGTTAGGGATAAATCTACATTAAATAAGAGTCCGACGTAGTTATAATTAATAATAATGAATGTGATAAAAGCAAATCCAAATAAACTTGACACATATAAGATTGAACCCGTTAATTGTTTGGTTTTTGATAAATTATATCCCAATACAAATAGCGGCAATAGCAAAACATAAGCAATTAAACTAACCCCATAAAAGTAAATGCTGATATCATAGAAAATTAATAGTAAAAAGAATTCCACATAATATGTTAAAGACTCGATCCAAGATATAGGGAAAAATATCTTGTTGATAATAAATAAAATTATCGCAATTGCACTAATTAATAAGAAACCAAATGAGATTATGAATCCTTTATTCATTCTATCCATTAATATTTTAATTCTCTATAAATCTTAAATTGTATTTATTACTTAAAACTATATACAATGTCTAATGGAATTCAAGTACCTGAAGTTAGAAGAATTTCAAAAAATGAATTAGAACAATTAAAGAAGGAAGGATATCTCATCTTCTCTTCACATAATCATACTAATTTTTCTGATGGGGCGGAATATCGCGAAGTTATTGATCACTTGGTTAAAGCCGGAGTAAATCTAATTGCATTGACGGATCATAATAATATAAGAGTGGCTGATCATGCCAGGGCATATATAAAAGAAAAGTACCCCCAATGTGGATACATCTGTGCGGAAGAAGTTGATAGTGAGCACGGGGATATTCTTTCTTATGGTTTGGATGCTGAAATTCCAGTAAAACTGGGAGAAAAGATACCCATTCAAGAAGTTATCGAAAAAACTCATGAACAAGGTGGTTTAGCAGTAATAGCTCATCCTTTTCATCCCGTTGAAGGAATCTTTAGAACATTTGGCGGGTTAAAAATTTCAGAAATAAAAAAGTTCCAGTTTGATGGAATTGAGTATTTCCACGCCGATCTACCCCCTTTTCTTAATTCTATGTGTTCATATCTTTTGGAATTACGTCCTCAAATGTTTATTCTAGGATCAGATGATGCTCATACGGTTCACCAGATTGGACGCTATTTTAATATCATTGGTCCCGGCATTAATAACCCGAAGGATCAAGATAAAATTTTCAAAATGTTAAAAAAAGGTAAAGTAAATACCGTAGAATTGATGGGATGGACTGCCAGACCATTTCAAATGTTCCCCGGATTCGTGGATCTCTTTCTTAAAAAAGGATTAAAACGCATTAATGCTTTTGCGGGTGTTTATGGACTTTTTAAGGGTATCCATTTTCTACATGAATCGATGGGATGGATCCCAACAAATCCTCGTGAATTTAAAGCGCAATTGAAAAATGCAATAAAAACCATGAACATTAATACCATCCGGCTTGATGCCATGAAACCAGAAAGTAATGTTTATGATCTTGTTTCCGTGGCTAAAGAGCTCGGACTTAACGTTATTTTATCTCCAAAATACGTCTATCCTGAAGGACTTGATAAACCACAATTAGATGCTTCATTAACATACGAGGAATTTGAAGATTTTTGCTTGATGCATGCAAAAAAAGCTCGGGAGGCAGGAGTTGATATTTTTTGTATCGGAAATGAGTTAAGTTTAGAACTTAGTGATGACAAATCTGGTCATGTTAATAGATTTAATGAAGAATTTTTCTCCCAATTTACTCCTTCTCTTTTAGAATTAACTCCCGGTGTTCCCGGTACACCCCTCCTAAAACTTGATAAAATTGGAAAAGAAAAAAATGAACTCACGGGTTATTTAGAAAATTTATCCAAAAAAGTCCGGGAAGAATTCAATGGCATAGTATCGTATGCGTGCGGTTCTTGGGAAACTAGAATTGTACCGTGGAAACACTTCGATATTATTTGTTGTAATCTTTATTTTAGTGACGTCTTTTCAAAATACATGGAATTGTTACCTGGTGTAAAAGTAAAAACGCTTAAACTTAGTCCTATTTATCGAGCAACTCAATTTTTTAAGCAGCACGTTCAATATTTAAAGAATTTTAAAAAACCCGTTATTATCTCAGAATTAGGATTTCAAACCGTACCAAATCCAATTCAATTCGGACCAATGCCAATCCAATTTTATGAGAATTCTTCTCAATTAGAATATGATGAAAAAGCTCAATCTAAAGCATTTTCTGAAGTATTTAAACTATTAAAGAAAGATATTTTCGTTAATGGGATAATCATTCATGAATGGAAAGATGACGAATTAAAAGGATTTGGTTTAATTAAACCAGATGGTTCTCCTAAGTTGGCATGTGATGTAATTTCAAAGTTCTTTGAAACGTGGCAGATCTAACAAAATTAAATTCAAATCATTCTTATTCTTTATAACTATCTAAACTTCCCATAAAAAGTGAAGATAATTAACACTACTAATATCTCAAAAATTTCTGTAGTAATTCCCACCTATAATGAGGAATATAATATAAAAGAAGTGCTAGTGGCAGTAATAAATCAAATTTGCGAAACACCATTTGAGATTTTAGTTATAGATGGACAAAGTACAGATAACACCGTAGATATTTCCAAAAATTTCGCTAAAGTGTACATATCGCCGCAAAAAGGCAAGGCTAACCAACTAAATTATGGCATGACAAAAACTACCGGTGAATTAATTCTTTTTTTAGATGCCGATACGTTAATAGAACCATTATTTTTACATAAAATTGCTAAAATATTCGCAAACGATGATAATCTACTTGCTTGTAGCGCCAGATTTAAATATTTTGATGGAAAAGCACTCTCTTTAAAATTATGTAATACAATAAAATTCACTATTACCACCTATTTCTTTCAAAATTTCTTCATGCACATGTATTATTTTTTTAAAACCCTTTTAGGATATCCAGAGCTTTCCGGTTGCAATATTATAGTCCGGAGGGATATATTTTTTAAAGTAGGTGGATTTAAACAGCCTCCAAATTCATTAGGAATTGATAAAGTTTTCTCAGATTCTTTAATATATTTGATTCGAAAAATGCACAGAGGAAAAATAAAAACTCTTAATTTCATTTCGGTATTAACGAGCGGAAGGCATCTATCTTTTCAACGAAGCATGACAAGAATTAATCAATATTTTTCAATGAAAAGCACTTATTCTGAATTGGCAAAAAAGGATGATTAAAATGAACATTCTTGTGTGAGGTTATCTAGTGAGTGAAATAGATTTTCAAAATTAAAAAGGTAGGTATTAAAGACGTTAAATATTCATTTTTTTTATAATTAATTGCTAAAAATGCCCTAACTTCGAAAATTAATTGCTTTTTATAATATGAAAATTGCACTAACCTTTGATGTTGAAAGAGATCTGCCAAACATTCTAAATACAGATTTTGGTATAAAATCAGGATTAGTAAAGATTTTACGAATTCTGGATAAATATAGCATTAAAGGTACTTTTTTTTGTACGGGAAATGTAGCTAAATGGTATCCAGAACTTATTAAATTAATTGAACGAAACGATCATGAGATTGCTTGTCATGGTTTCAATCATGAACGATTAAATCATTTAAGTATTGAGGAAATATACGATATAATCAATCAGAACAAAGAACTCTTAGAGGATATTTGTAATAGATCGGAGATAATTGGATTTAGAGCACCTTATTTAAGACCTCCAAAATTTTTATTTAAAATATTAAGTAATCTAGGATTTCATTACGATTCTTCAATAAGAAACTTAAAAAACTTACATTTTTATCAGATATATAACAATCAAATTGTTGAATTTCCTCCTTCAGATTACACCATGTTTTTTAGATTAAATCTAAGCTATAATTTGGTGGAGAGAAGTATTTTTAAAAAAAATCTCATCATTTTAGATTTTCATCCTTGGGAAGCTGTTAACATGAAAAAATTACTTCTTTTAAGAATGAGCAGGGCGGATAAGATTAAAAATCTCCTATTCAGACCGGATAGATGGATTAATACCGGAGAGCAATTTATCTTAAAATTAAATGCTTTTATTAAAAAAGCTATATCTTCTAAAGCTGAGTTCATTACTCTCAAGAATCTTGTTATAGAATAATATATTTCGATAGAAATTAAATAAAATTGATTTATACAGGATATATGAGATTCACATTCCTTAATTATCATTTATCATCGATTGTATATTTTCCAAATCCCGATAATCTAAGATTTCTTAATCTCACAAAAGTCCTTGCTCCCGTTCTCATGTGTTTCAGAAAATTCAAACTAAGTCGTCTTTTATACGAGTTCAATATTAAATCAGGGATGGTCTTGAACAACCAACCTACTCGACTAAGAGAAATATATTCCCGATAAGTTTGTGTAATTAGATCCAAAATCTTCTGCCTTTCTGCTTCCGTATGGGTTAAATCCATTACTCTAGTGGAAGCTTCCCACCGTTCATTCTCGTTAATTAATCCTTTTGATACCAAATCATCCCACATTGGAATTCCGGGCCAAGTTTCTACCACATTCAGAAAGAAATAATCCACGTTTGATTTCAAAGCAAAGTTTGCAGTGTTTTGACACTCGGCTATCGTCTCGAATGGGGCACCTATCATGAATAAGCCGATTATAAAATTCATTTTTGCTTCTTTAGCTTTCTTAATTGCCGTGAGAGCTTGAGTAGGCGTGATTCGTTTATTGTAATAATCTAAGATTCTTTGATTAGCGCTTTCGATTCCAAAACTTACCGATTTACAACCGGCCGATACCATGTATTCAAATAACTGCTTCGAAACTCTATCCACACGCATTTCAACGTGCCAATCCATGTCGAGATTCTCTTTCCGTAACAATTTACAAAATGTGAGCACATTTTTAAGATTAAATGAAAAATTATCATCTACAAAAGCAACTTCAGAATATCCTTTTGAATTTAGATAACCAAATTCTTCTATTAACTTCTCGGGAGTTTTAGACCTATATTGTCTATTTGAAAATTTTGACACCGCACAATAACTACAACCATAAGGACAACCACGAGTAAAAAAGGTAGTAGCTAATTTTGAATCCATTAATTCAATACCGGCTAAATTCTGTCGATAGGGAAAATTGATTAAAGAGCGATCAATGAAAGGTAAATTATCCAAATTTTTATTTACAGGACAATCGGGATTTCGTTTAAATTTTCCGTTAAAATAATAACTGAGACCTAATATATCCTTAGGCTCCTCCCCATTTTTTTTTTCCAAGAAATTTATCAAATTAGAAAGAATATATTCATTTTCTCCCCTAACACAATAATCTACAAGATGATGATATTTATTTAAAATTTTATCATCACAAAGTGTGGGATGATAATGACCTAACACAATTTTAATGTTTGAATTCCACTGCTTTACCATTTC
Source organism: uncultured archaeon (assembly GCA_964388035.1). Lineage (GTDB taxonomy): Archaea > Asgardarchaeota > Lokiarchaeia > Sigyniarchaeales > SOKP01 > JALGVJ01. The sequence continues at coordinate 3,563 of CAYLZE010000049.1, read as the reverse complement.
AGATATTTTAATCGTTGATAAAAATCCTACAGTCATGGTCAAAAATCCTAATAGTTCTGGATCGACCCTTTTTATCCATTTTAGCAATTTCTCATTGCTGCATTCTGTACTCGCTTGATCCAGCAAGTAAACTTGATGTCCTTGCCCCTTCAAGATTGTCCCTAATAACAATATTCCAAGGGGGGGCCATTTTTGTCCATAAAAATGTTCTCCTTCTCCTAAAATTGGGCTAGGATTAATTAAGGCAATTTTCACGATAGTTCAATAATTTATTTTTTAACCGATAAATTTTCGTTAAAAAGAAAAAATATCAGTTTTATAAAAATCTTCCCTCTTTTCGAAACCTCTTTTTTATTCCTGAATACAAATATAAATTAAATTTTATTTTCTTTATTTTTTTGAATTTTAAACTTAAATGGTTATAAAACTAAAGAAATACTGTTTTATCGTAAGATTCTTAAAATCTATAGGATATTTGCTTATTAGTGTCATTTAAAAAATGGCATAATTACCAAATCAGTTAAACTTAATTATTATTGAAGATTAAATCACCCCCTATTCCCACGATTTAGGAAAATAATACTGAATCATTTCCTGTAAAATTGATTAAAGGAAATTGAGCACCATCTATGGTTGTTTAAAATGGTAAAGAAAATTAAAACTAAGAAGAGAGCGAGAGGAGAAAATAAAGAAGCACAATTTGATGCAATATTGGATGAAGCCATGGATTTATTCGTAAAAAGAGGACCTTATGGCTTCGGAATGCGAGCATTAGCCAGGCGACTGGACATGTCTGAAGCCAATCTCTATAATTATGTGGAAAGCAAGAGAGAATTGTGGATTGCCGTTAGGATGAAACATTATCAAGCTTATCAAGATGAATTTAATGAACTAGTTGAGAGTCATGAAGGAGATTTCATTGATTTTTGCATAAAATGGGCCGAATTATACTTAGAATTTGCAAGCTCAAATTATAAACGATTTCAAATGATGAATTTTGTTCCAGCTCCTCCTTCTGAAAAAGAAGGCAAATTAGAACAATCATATCGCCCTTTTGAGTTTATTAAACAAGGCATTCAGTTATTACAAGATGCTGTAGATCGAGAAGAAATAAAATCGGTTAAGGCACCCGCTCTGTTTTATTACTTTTATAGTGTATGTTTAGGAGCAGCAAAAGCAGAAGCTGATATGAGAATCCGCGAAAAAATTTTAGAACCTTATGAGTTCAATTCAGGACGTTTTGATGCATCTCAATTCCGACAATACATCTTGAGAGAATTGAAGGATAGATTGGAACAATTAAGACTGTAAAGGTTCAATAATTCGCCCGAAAAGAAGAAATTGAGAAAAATATTTACCATTTTAATGCAAAATCACTTCCACGGTAAATCTTCTCATTATATTCGTCAAATCCTAATTCCTTAAATTTATAGTAAGGATTATTATCCCTTACATGTTTTGAAGCTTAAAATCCCAATTTAATAAAATTATATCACCATATTTGCATTAACTATCATTCTTCAGATTATTGCATGATAACAACATTTTAAAAAGAAAATAGTTATTGAAAGGAGGATATCCTAATATTTACGGAAGACTTAATTTAAATAGACCAGCAGATACTATCACGGGAAATTGTGGTTGTGTAAGTGCTCCAGGCCGATTTATACATCCTATCCAACATAGAGCAATATCTGGAAGAGAAGTAGCTTGCTTACAATCGTTTCCGGATAATAATCGTTTTTTCGGAAATATGATGGAAAGATACAGACAAGTGGGAAATGCTGTTCCTCCATTAATGGCTTTTGCAGTAGCAAAAGCGATAAAAAGATTACTGAAAAAAGGTTAATCACTGCTGATATTATTATTTTTTTTTAATAGAAATATTATACGAATTTTAGAGTTTTCAAATAATTTACAGTTTAAATAAAACGTATATTTTTTGGAATAAATCCTAGACATTTTGTAAGTAGCGGATCATTAGGATTTCGATTATATTTTTCAATATAGAGCTCTTTTACAAGTGATAATAATGTTTCTTGAGTAATGCTTCTATGTTTAGGGATGGGGTATATCATAATGATCATATCAGTTGATTCTTTTCCAGCATCTAATGGAGGTAAAATATATTTCATACCGCCAATTTGTCTTACACCAAGTGATCTATAGAATTGAACTCTTCTAATTTTTTCGTTTCTATTAATTCCGTAAAGTGGGTCTTCTACTTCAAAGATTAAAAAGATTTCATTTTCGTCTAGTTTCATTTCTTTAAATAATGCTTTTAAAAAAAAAGTTCCAATCTTTTGGTTACGATAATTTTGATTAACACCGTAATAATCTAAAAGATAAAATTTGGGATTTTTGAACTTATATATTAATGAAAAAACAACTAAATCGTTTCTAATTATTCCAATAAATAATTTATTTCGATTCTCTTTAATTTGTTTTTGGATAAGTTCAATCGATTGTCTTTCTTTTGCAGAGAAGCTATCTAAATAAATTTTCATAGCTTCTGAAAAATAGAAGTCTTCAATATCCTTTACATTTAATATTTTCATAAAAAATTCAAGAAATAAATAAGTTACTTTGAAAAAAAGGTTTTATTCCTTAAAATAGGATTAAATTTTAAAACTAATGAGAATAATAAGAATAAATTGAACACATTAATATCCTAACTTTTCTTTAACAAGAATCAAAGTAATTCTATGCCGAATTATTTCTTTTTCAATAATCACCCATTTTCCTATTGACGATGTAAATCCATACGCTTTTAATGCTCTCTCGTTTTCTAAAGGATATATATATTCTCTTATTCGATTCATAGCGTCTTCTAGAGAAGGTGTAATTTTTTGAAATCATGCAACAAAGAATTACTTTTTTAGCTGCAAAAGGATACGCTGAAATCCTTGATCCGCTATTAACTATACCAATAGTTGTCCCAAAGCGGCAATTGAATTTACGCTTGCTATAAAATAATCCTCCGTATCCGCTTTTCTTCTCAAATCTAAATATCTTTTCGGATCTTTTTCTTCGTATACCTGGGGTCTAAGACAAATCCAACGATTATGCCCGGATAGATTATAATCCATAAAACCAATCTCGTATAAGGTTGTGGAAGAGCCGGTCATCACTTTACAATTTTTACAAAATTGTAAAAGAAAGGGTGAAATATTAATGAGCGATATAAAAACTATAGCCTTAATAGGCATTGGCTTTATGGGAAAACAAATTATTAATCATTTTGTCTTATATGATAATACAATACGAATATTTGATATATACTCTGAGGAGCTATGCAAAATAGCAGGATCACTAACGAGAAAAAAGAAAAGAAAAAATATATCTGGTGAAGTCACTGAACATCAGAATCTTTCCGAAGCTATCGCAGATGCTAATCTTATCATTGAAGCTATCCCAGAAAGAATAGAATTAAAAAAAGAAGTTTTTTCTCTAATTGATAAACCTGCTCTATCTCATTCAATCATAGCAACAAATAGCTCCTCAATACTCGTCTCTAAAATTGAGGATGTGGTTGAAAGAAAAGATAAAATATTGAATATGCA
>CAYLZE010000048.1:27343-35046 GCA_964388035.1 uncultured archaeon | reverse complement strand
ATCTCATCAATATAGGATTTTGATTCCGCCCATAAATAAAATACTTTATTCTCAATGGGAATAATAACACCTATGCCGACGTCAATTTCTTCTGGTAAGTCTTCAGCTTTTTCAATATTCAAGAATTCAAGAATTTTTGGAAGGAGAAAATGTGTTTTAATTGCATTCGTCGGGATATTTATAACATAAGCTGGAAATTTCTCATCTAAATATGAATATTTTCTCTCTTTTAAAGTAAAATGTTCAATACTTCCATAAATTTTGATTAATTGCTTGCTCTGATTTTTGATGCTATTAATGACGAATTGTAAAGCATTCTTATCTTCTGTGATATTATAGTTAAATATGAAAATGTGGAAGGGTACGTCATTGAAGATAATTGTATTTGGTGGTCCTAAATAGCATTCGTAAACAGAGCAATTAAAAACGGGAATATTTTCTTCTTTGGAATACAAGTTAATTTTCCACCCTTTATCAAGAAGATTTTTAATATAAGGTTGGAGAAATTCATTTATCTCTCCCAATTGTTCTCTTTTACCATATAAATAGATCTTTTCTAATTCATGCATGAAAAAATTACTTATTTCTTCTAATTCTCTCAACTCTCTTTTTTTTTGTTCTAAAAAATTTGCAAAATATTCTTTTGGAGAAATGACGCGATATATCCTAGCATTTCGTGGTGAAGAATTATTATCTATAATTTCCACCATTTCTAATTTAGCCATTTTGTCTAAAATAGTATATAAAGTTGTCCGTTTAAAACTATTTTGTAAGGCACGAATTAAATTATAAACGGTCGTACCATCTTCACCAAATTTCATTAAAGCATAATATACCATGGAATCGGTATTATTTAATCCCATTTTTTTAAGAATATGATTCCTCGTGCTGTTCCCATTTTCTGAAACCATTTCTATCAAATATTATAAATCATACTTAATATTTAAGTGCGTCGGTCATCCCCCGACACTAATAAACTTAAATACAAGAGAAAATTTCCTTACAATATAGTAATACAAATTTGCAATGTCGGATAGCCACCGACAGAACAGAGGTAAAAAAATTGGAGCAAAAAATAATTTTGGAACAAAATGAGGACATGCGTCTAGGATCTTTTGAATTTAAAGCAATGAACAATTCTCTAAGAAGATTTTATCAAAAGAGATTTGAGTTTCGATATTTCAAAAACATGTTGAAAGCACAAGAAATTGAATTAAAAAATGGCGTAATTGTTGATGCGGGTTGTGGTTCTGGTTATAGTTCTCAACTTATTCAAGAAAAATTTACTCCCAAACGATTAATCGCATTTGATTTCATGCCTGAGCAAATAGAATTAGCAAAAATAAGGAATCGCAGGAATAATTTAAATATAAACTTCTATCAAGGAGACATGAGAGAAATCAAAGAATTAGACAATAGCATTGATGCCGTTTTTATTTTTGGGGTCATTCATCATATATCAGATTGGCAAAATGCAATTAAAGAAGTATATCGAATCCTTAAACCTGAGGGAGTTCTTTTAATCGAAGAACCACATTATAGATTTGATTTTGAGGAGTTGGAACTTGAAATGGAATCAAGAGGTTTTAAGATCTTAGAACAAAAGAAATTCATTTTCGGATACTTTAGGAGTTATTTAGCTAGAAAAGAATAAATAATTAAAGAAATCAAGTTTTTTTCTTTTTAAATCTTTTTATTTGCATTATTGTGGTGAATGACTTACCATTTTGTATTTTTCAATATTTAGCGATAAAGAGATTAAAGAAAAAGATGTTATCTTCTAAAATTACTAATTTTTATAATTTTTTGATAGGTCATTGCATATTGTCAATATCATTTTGAACTTCATCTACCATATCTGAGTCTCCCAGTTGACTATAAAGACGTTGGGCATTTTGAAGGATTTTAATGGCTTCAGGAGCTTTCTTAGTCATTTTATAGTAAGCATCCCCCATGAGCCTTTGATAATCTGCTTTTCGTCTGACGTCTCCTTCTTTTTCAAGAATATTCACAATTTCTGAATAATATTTATAAGATTTTTCATATTCAAGCATGTCAGAATGTACAACTGCGAGCCAATGGATTAGACTGATAATATATGACTTATATCCGACATCTCGGGCAATCTGCAGGCTCATATTAAAATAATCTAAAGCATCGCTGTAAGATCCCTTATTATAACAAGATATTGCAACGGAACTCAGAGTTTGTATTTTGATTTCAATATCTTCGGTTATTTCACAGAGTTCCATTGCAGCTTGGAAATATTGTGTTGCAGATTTCACATCATCGATAGAATCATAAAAATTTGCAAGCTTGAGATTAATATTTGATTGGCTTGCCAAATGCTCAATCTCATTAGCGATTTTTAATCCTTCCAAATAATTTTCAAGTCCTTTCTCATAATCATTTAACTTGAAATAGACATCGCCTAAATATTCATGGATTATGGTTAGAGCTTGCATATCCCCTAACAATTGAGAGATTTGGAACGATTCCCTGAAACTATTTAGACCCTCATCATCCTTGTTGAGATTGATATAAACACTACCTATACCTTTAAGGATTTCTGCTTTATAATCTAACCTTCCTGTAATGTTGACAATCTCTAAGGCTTTCCGAAAAGCTTGCAAAGAGGACTCATATTGTCCAACCCGCTTTCTTGCAATCCCTAAATTAATCGAGATCACAGTTATGCTATCAAGATCATTGAGCTTATCTTTTAGATCAAATGCTTTTTGATAATATTCTAGCGAATCCGGGTATTTTGCCATTTGGGATAAAATGATGCCAATAGTGTTTAAGCAAGATGCAATTCCGTCATAATCATTAAGGGTGTCATATATTTTTTTCGCCTCTAATAGTAAATTAAGTGACTCTTCCAATTTGGATTCTTCAATTAAATGGGAGGAGATTCTTGTTAGAAATTCTGCCTTCTCTTTCTCATCATGTTTCTGTTTTGCAATTTCCAAACCCTTTTCCGATACACGAAGTCCGTCTTTCCAATAGCTTAAACTACTATAAATTTCCTCAGCAAAATGATATTTGGTAAACGTAGAGATTTTCTGATATGCATTTAAATTCATTATCCAATCTTTAAATTCCGTAGTTTCAGTATTAGTCTCATTCATGTTTAAAAATGATGGTTTAAATGCTGTTCCAACTAATTGAGTCCATAAGACGTCTGATATATAATGTACGGTACTTGCCTTCACAAGAAGAATCTCAATATCAAGGTCAGATTTAAGTTCTGATAAAAATCTCTCTTGCTTGGAAAGAGATTGTAAAGTTGATTCTGATTTTGTCGGCTTTATATTAAAAACTTCCATTTGATTCGTATTGGTCTTAGTAGAATCATGTTCTATCCAAATTATTTTTTTATATGCTTTCAATTCTTTAATAAAAGGTGCAATATCAAAATCGTCACTTCCTGAATACCCTAAAACAATGAGGATGCGATCTTTTAATGCTTTTAGCATTACGGGTTTTTTATAATATTCAATGCTGAATGTTTGTCCTTCTTCTCGATCCCTCCCTAAAGAAGAAAGAGTTGTTATTAATGATTCGGAGGTCTCATGGTTGGTGATTATATTTTTTTTTGACCCATGGATTTTAAATAAAAGGAGTTGCTCATTATCGTCGTAGAGATTTGAAACATTTAATGAAGAATATTGTTCTTTAGTGATTATGGGATTGATATTGTTCTTTTTCTCCTCTGGTAATATATTCATCAAGGCATATTCAATTAAATAATCAAAATTCGTGGTGATTACAGGGTTATAGTTTAATATATTATGCGCTAAAAAATAGTGAATAATATTGGGTTCTTTTTTAGTATCAAGATAATTCAGAAAAGTTAGTTCCTTATCAACATTCTTTTTAACTATTTCGACAATTCCCTCATATCTTAAAGCTTCCTTATTCAAGATTGTCTCTATTTCCTCGGAAGGTGCACATATATTAATTAATACTCTCACAAATTCCCGAGCAGAAGGTAAATAAGAGGGTGCTTCCATTGAACATCCCGCCCCTACTAAGAATGCTATCTTGGCATCCTTTTCTATTAAATTCATCATTTATAGTTAATCCCTTAAAAAGTAAATAACATTTGATTCTGTGTTAATTAAATATATGCTATTAAACCTTAAATATCTATATTCAATAAAGGATGAAAATAAATTTTAAGATATTATTTCGCCTATATAGTTCAAAATCATCATCAACATCTTTATAAATTCAGAATAGTTGGCAGATTGTTTTAAAATATTTCTATATTCATTTGTTAGTCAAAATAGATTAAATTTCCGGGGGTTTCCATTTTCTATAATAGGTATCATAATATTTATCCAAAATTTCTTCGGGATCCACTTTTCTGTTTTCTTGCATTGCTTTTATCGCCTCCAGCAAGATTTTCGTTTGCAATAACTGAAATTCTTGATTCTTAATATCGCTGGTGGTCAAAAATCGTTGAGTAATTTCATTGGACTTGAGAGTATCCATCGTGTTTATATTGTAGATGTCTAGAAAATATCCTATAATAAAGGCACCAAATAAGATAAGCGGAAAGATTAAGATCAAAGCCCAAATATCAATCTTAAACGCAAGGGACACCAAAGATACGGCGCTCAAGGTGGAAATTACAATGGAATAGTAAGATTGTCCCAACTTTAATCGAGATAGTTGTTTTCCAATAAATTGTGCTGTTTTTACCCGTTTTAATAAATTAGATTTTTTAATCTTTAACATTATACATCATTTTCTCTCTGTTTTATTATTATTCATATTATTTATCAATTTTTTTTTTGTTAATGGTTAATAATCAGTGAATCGATAGAAAATTTATTAGATCCATGAAGTATATGACTTTAATTCCTTTTATTTAGTGGATATCTGAACTCTCATTTTTAACAGTGCATATTGTAAAGAGCAAAGATCTTTGCGGGAACAATTGACTGAAAAAAAATTCAATATTATAAAACATGTCAATCATTTTCAAAAAATTCCAAATAATAGCAAGTTATTATCATAATGTTTTCTTAAAGCTCAATCGTGCTTAAATAATCATCCAAATAATTGACATGATCTTGTCCCACTTCCTCTTTTAATACATGGGCTAAGGAATATCGAAATGCCCAAATTTCTATTTCTTTATTTAATTCCTTGAGTTTTTTCACCACCGGCAAAAAATCTCCGTCTCCTGATACCAGAATGGCTCTATCATAATCATTTTCATAAGCCATTGAAATGATATCAATTGCTAGTTCTACATCAATTTTCTTTTCAGTAGGTGCATTTGAAGTGATCTTGTCAAAACTTGTTTTAATCGTATATCCACTATTTTTCTTGAGATCCTCATACCATCTTTTTTTATGGGGGTCTATGGGATATACTACTCCTTCATAAAGAATAATGTCAATCAATATCCTGTTCTGGCGAATAAGATTCTTTAACTTCTCATAATCTGCTTTAATGTTAAACTTTTTAAAACCATTGAAGATATTACTATTATCTATAAAAATTATAATGCGCTGCGAGCTATTATGTACAGTTTTCTTCATCGTAATGAATTTATATTTTAATCTTCCTCATTTTTAAGAAATAAATGAGGATGAAACTATAATTAACTATAAAGAAGAATGAACATTCCATAAATAAATTAACATCTAAATTAGGTGTAATATGATGATAGCAGATAAAAAATATGCGGATTATATGTATGAATTCATCGAAACTATTTGTAAAAAGTTTGGACCTCGATATTCTTGCAGCAAGGCAGAACATGATGCCAATCAGTGGATTAAATCGGAATTAGATGAATTTTGTGATGAAACCCATTTTGATACTTTTGATACTTATCCCGGTCTTTATCCTCAAGGACATATAAAAGTTACTGGAATACTTGCCGGAATAGCCTTCCTTTTCATGCCTTTAATTTTTCCCCTTCCAATTATTGCAACGATATTAGTATTATTAGGATTATTCGTCCTTTACACAGAGCTAGTATTAATGAAAGAATGGATTAAATTTCTTTTTAAGAAAGGAACCTCCAGTAATACCTTTGGCATCATAAAACCAACTAATGAAGCAAAATTTAGAATAATTTTCGAAGGGCATACGGATAGTGCCAAGGAAATGAACATTGCCAGCTATAAATATAATTTGCGAAGGTTAGTAACCATTTTTGGCGTTCTCTATCTTATCTTAACTATTATTTTTCCCTTAATCAAGTTCATTAACCAACTAACTCTCGGATCCTCCATGGTTTTAGCACAATGGAGTATATTTTCTTGGACTATCATAGATACAATTTATTTCATAACGTTCGTAATTACATATCCATTTTTTCTCTTATTGCTCAAAGGGTTCTTAGGAAGCACAATAGTGTTAGGCGCCAATGATAATCTTGCGGGAAGTGCGGTTTCTGTGGCAATTGGAAAATATCTTAGCGAAAACCGACCAAAAAATGTTGAAGTTTGGGTATGTTCTCAAGGGAGCGAGGAAATAGGAGATAAGGGTGCCCGAGCTTTTGTTCAAAAATATGGGGGCTTTTTAGAAAATGCCTATAGCGTGATTTTGGAATGTTGCGGTGCAGCAGGAAGCATGATGATTATCGAAAAGGATATGCATAAAGCACATTATAATGAAGAAATTAATAAAAAAATCGAACTAGCTCATCAGAACGTGTTAAAAAGATCACCAAGCTTGTTACCCCTTAAGAAAGGGAGATTAAGGATCGGAGCATGCGATGCAGGAAGATATATTGAAGAGGGATATAAAGCAGCGGCTTTATTTGGAAGGGAAAAAGACAAGAATAAAGCAGTAAACTGGCATTCCGTTTTGGATGCTCCTGAAAATATTGACAAGGACGTTTTGAATCAATTTCTCGAAATATGCTTAGAATTCATTTATTTGGTCGATAAAGAATACGAATAATTCAAGAATTTACTGAAAAAAACATCTTTTAATAAATTATTTCCTGTTCTATTTTTTATTTTTTTCAATGTTGACTTCAGTAAGAGTGTAATCTCTTGAACCTAATCCTATTTCTTCAGCAGCATTTAATTGAAATTCCCAATTTTTAAAAATTTTTCCTTCCTGATTCAAATCATATTCCCCCGTTTGGGGATTAAATCGTGGTGTAAAGGAAAACCAATCGGCTTTTTTATCTAATGAGAGAGTCTGAATATCCCCTAATACGGAATAAGGATTCATGTATGATAAATGGGATAAGTCTATGCACGCCTGATCTAATGCAACTGGATCATTGGATGAAAGAATACCTATATCCGGTATGAAGGGAGTATCGCTCCCTCCCGTGCAATCACATTGCCATGTGATGTCAATTGCATAATTAATATAGAAAATTCGGTTCTTTCCAAAATAATCTACTACTCCTTTTGCATTATCCACTAACTGAGTGATAAAATCCTCATTTCCTGACCCTCCTGTATCTATTACATCATTCTTGCATACAGAATCGCAAAGATAACAATATCCGCATAATTCCCAATTTTTGCTCAAATTATTCTCGCTATCTCTACTTAAAGCTCCTCTGGGGCAAACCTTTATGCACAAATCACATTCAGGAATACAATTATTGAAGTTGTATTCAAATTTTTTACCCAAGTGGGCTTGTACCTTGCCTCCTTTCGCTACACATCCAATCCCTAGATTCTTTATTGCTCCTCCAAATCCTGCTAAAG
>CAYLZE010000048.1:0-27333 GCA_964388035.1 uncultured archaeon | reverse complement strand
CAAGCAGATGCTTACCACTTGTAGTGTCCAAGATCTTTATTGCTCCTCCAAAACCCGCCCCTGCATGACCCTTGAAATGAGAAGCTAATATGAGATGATCGAATTCTCTTAATCGACCGGCAACTAAAACCTCTTTAAAATTCTTCCCCCTTATGGGTTGTAGTTCGAAATCCGTTCCATCCGGTCCATCAAGCATTAAAAGTTTTGCTCCCATGGTTTCTTCTGTGAAACCATGCTTTAATGCTACATCCAAGTACTCTCTTTCATTTCCTCTACCACTATATTCCGTGTGTTTTCCCGTGATACTCTCGGGAGCACCCCATCCACAAGATTCTGCTACATAGGGCACTCCTTCCAATTCTTTAATATAATCGCATAAAAAGCGTAAATAGGAGGGTCTCAAATATCTCACATTTTCTAAAGCCCCAAAATGCGTTTTGATAACGACATTATCTCCTGGCTTTACTTTGTCCTTAATTCCCAATTTATCTAAAGCTAAAGGGCCCTTAACGCTTGACATGCTCTCATCTTTCGAAGCCGTTCTTGCCGTGAAAAAATATACCTCTGATTTCAACTTATTACCTTCGCTTTATTTTAATTAGATTAATGATTTTCTCTTCTATTTTGATAATCTAATGAATTTTATAATTTAAAGAAAATGATTATAGTTGTTCAAACCTAAAACCAATGGGGGAGTTTGTAATAAATTCACCTAATTAAAAATAAGTTGCATGGTATTTAACTTAATTACATCACTGTAAAATAATAAGGAATTCTTAAAGTATAAAGCAAAAACTTTTTGATAATGACAATTTTTATCAACAAAAGCTAAAAAAAGTTTTTTCGTTAAAAAAATTGGCACGATGTCCCGAGTGCGGAGGAAAACTCAAATGGCAATCGGATTTAAAAAGGTCTGTTTGTCAGTCATGTGGGTTATCCTTAACGCAATACGAATTAGATAATTATTGGAAGTCTGTTAGAGAGCAGAATATTGGAGATGCTGACGAGATGGAAAAAAAACGACAGAAAAGGAAAGATTGGTTAGCGTGGTATAGTCAGTCAAAAGCTGAAAAAGAGAAATACTAAAAAGTAAGGATTGATTAAAAAAAAGGGTAATAAACTTCTCTCTAGAAAAATTATATTAGTGGTATTTACGTTTTCATTACGAAAATTAATTTATGAAAAATATTATGTTATAAAATAGTTCTCATTCTAATTAACTTATTTTAACATCCTCTTTCCATGTAAGAAAGAAAAAAATGTCCTTTATTCTCCAAACTTTTTAGCAAATATTTTTTCTAAAAATTCTATTAATGTTTGAGGAGGGATATCTAATAGGGTGATTCTTAAATGCCTTCCGCGCTCGGCATCATCTATTCTTTCCGTTTTTGAGGTAATTATTTTCAACTTTTTTAATTGTCTAATATATTTTCGGAAACTCATTTTAACATGAGGTTCTTGATTAAAAGTTTCACATGAAGACTCATATTCCATGAATGCATCATCTACTAAAGTATAAGGTTCATCATTATTAATTAATGAGCGAGCAATCCCATAGAGTGCCAATAATTCTTGATCCTTGAGTTTATCCACAATATCCCCTCGAAAAGTTGGATATACATCTTGTGAAGCCGATCTTACCATATCTGCATTAATATAACTTAATCCTTCTTTATCGGCGTATAGTCCACACTTTCTTAATATCTCGATACCATGGCGCATGTTTTCATGCGATACAACGATTTGAGCAATCATTTCTAAAATATCTTCATCAAGACTTTCTTTAAATGCCATTTCACTCCTATAGGTTAAAATCTGAAGACTTTCTTCCAAATTATAAGGTTTTAACTTTACTTTTTCATTAATTCTGCTTAATATCCTTTCCGTTTCTATTCGCATCCAGTCATGGATTCGAGAAATCAGGAGAACAGATAATTTTGCATTTTGATGCCCAAAAGTTTCGGCAATATCTAAAAATGCCAACACTTCTTCAGCTTTTAGAAGATGTACCTCATCGATCACGAGTAACATGTACCCTTGTTCATTTATTAATTTTGTGAGGATTAATTTAATAGCCTCATCATCACTAAACCCTCGCCCTGATCCGTGCGTGTATTTGGCCAGAAGCTCTCTAATAATTTTGGATTTACTGCGAAAATTAATGCAATTAAAATATTCTATGAATAGGTTCACATCATGCTCTAAAGCAATAGTTTTGAAGTTCTTCCCAAAATATCTTGCTGTCACTGTCTTACCCACGCCTCCTTTACCTAAGATCAAGCAGTTGATAGAAGGCTGTTCTTTTTCTTCGAGAATCCTTCTAAAATTGATGATTAGAGTTTTTATGGCTTCATCCCTGCACAAAAGTTTATCGGGGACAAAACTAAGATCTAGAGAACTCGCTTGTCTAAACACTGATTTAGCCGTAAACTGGGCTCTAAATTCATCCTCATCCATTTTCATATGAAAAATATTTTTTATAAGCTAATTAAAGGGTAATCTAATATTTCTAATATATTTTTAGCTCTTTTAAAAGTTCATATATTATCTCTATAATTTACTGAAAATCAAAGGATTATTGCGAATGAATAATTACTTGACTTTAAAGATTTCAGAATTTAATACGAAAATCGATTTTTTGAAAAATTCGAATTTGTGACTTGCAAAAAATGGGGGGATACTATTGATTCAATGGAAAATTGTATTTATTTAAATTTGAAAGAAGAAAAATGAAAAAAATTATTAAAAATAGGATTAGGAATTTAAATTATGAAAGTATTTGTATATCTATTTTTTATCTGGTTCTACTTCAACTTCCACTTCACTTAAGAGGGAGTCTATTCTTCTTGCCTTATTATCTACTCGCAAAATAGTACTTAAATGCTCAACATCATTTTTGCCTAACATTAAGGTTATGGAGCCCGCACCCAACAAAAAGAACTCTAAAACATCGGGAATTTTTTTCCTATACTTTAGTCCCTTCGTTGGGTACCTATCAGCTTCTACAAAAATGCCTTTTTTATGAATAATCTCATTACGTTCTAATTTCCAATAATTAAAGCGGGGTGCTATAAGGGTAATAAGTAGAACAATACCTAAAATAGCGGTGATTACGAAGTAAAAATCTTCACTCATCCCAATATTGAAAGCTATAATTCCAACTTGTTGATAAAATGCTTGGAGAATTGAGGGTAGGATTAGAAACAACGATAGTACAATAGCTAAGGCAATGATTAAAATGAGAATAAAAAGCTTCGTTGTAGAAATATCAAATCCGATGGCAAGAACATTAATAAAAAATATCAATACCCATACAAATCCCAACCAAGGATATGGTTGTCCCGATGGGCTTAAGAAGTATTGTAGTATCCATAAAATGATGGTTGTAAAGAATAAAGGAAAGAAATATATTAACTTGGAATAGCTTCTTAAATAAATTATCTCTCCTTCTTTCTTTTCCTCTTTTGCTTGTGCTTCTAAATTTTTATTGGTAGACATGATCTCACTTTTTATGTATTAAATAGCAAAATATTGATTTTCTTGAACTTCTTATCATTTAGCAAGTATTTAAAATAACTCCTTAAAAATCTAAATCAATAAGATTTAGATTTTTTCTTTCTAAAATAAAGATTCAATTTCCCATTATTCTCTGATACTTCTCATGAAGTGTGGAATCGATTGAATTAAGCTTGATTAAAGAATAATGAGGTAAGAACAAGGAGATAGAATTTAGATTAGAATTCTTTATTTAAGGGATGCATCAATGTATAAGATTCCTTGAGTTTGGTGATATCGTTTTTTGCGTAAATTCTTGTCGTATTAGGGCTGCTATGCCCCAAGATATCCTGCAATTCACTTATATCCATTCCCGAGCGTCTTAAATGCGTGGCTCCGGTATGCCGAAAAACGTGGGGGGTGATAATTTTCGAGTCAGAAAATCCACATTTTTCTTTTATACTATTAATATCATTTTGCGCAACTCTGGGTGTTAATTTCTCATTTCTAGTATTCACCAATAAATAATCGTCTGGTTCATATATAAGTCGGTCTGTTAAATTCTGTTTAATAATCTGCAAGGTTTTGGAATCAACCGGCACTATTCGCTCTTTGTTTCCTTTTCCCCTTAGTTTTATGTATCCTTTACTAAAATCTACATCCCTAATCTTAATATTACACACTTCACTCACTCTTGCCATAGTAGAATAGAGAAGCCTCACAAGAAGGTAATATCTCTGGCTTTTTTTTGAATTAAACAGCTGTGCATTATTAATTTTATTTAAAATTAAGCGCATTTCATTTATTGTCAAGAATTTCGGTAAATTTTCTTCTATTCTTATTTTTGGTGATTTAATTTTATCCATGGGGTTAATCGTCATGAATTCATTTAGAGTTAAAAACTTAAAAAAAGCTCTTAAACAGGCTATTTTTCTACTTAATGCTCTTTTAGTATAATTTTTATCTTTAAGTTTTTTTAAAAATAATCTAATTTTCTGGCGCATGAGAGGAGAATCAATCTCAAGGTTCCCAATCAAATCAATAAATTTATTTAAATCGTATCGATAAGCTCTTATAGTCGCAGAGGAACATCCTTCTTCAATTTCCTTTGCAATCAAGAAATCTTCCATTACATCTGATATTTTCACGCCGTTCATAATATGGTGATAATATACCAATCCGAATAGTAAAGAGGATGTGATATCCCGGTGATACAAGAAATGAGAAGAAAGAAATAAAAATTGATTCTATAAGTTTAATTCTAATCTTTTTTCTTTTGACGCACATATTTATTCGCATTAATTCCTGCTCGGGCTCCTTCTGCCGTAGCAAATACGACTTGAAATACTCCTCCTGTTACATCACCAGCTGCAAATACTCCTTCTATATTAGTGTGTTGTTCAGCATCTACTTTTATATTTCCTCTTTCATCCAATTCGATCCCAGCTTTTTTAAATATCGTATTAGAGGGAAGATGAGACAAGATAAAAAGAGCATCTAATTCAAACACTTTCACGAGATTTGAATTCTCGGGATTTGTAGTTTTAGCGACTATTTTTTGAATAATTCCTTCTTTATTGGGAATGACTTCAGTAATTTCCATTTGATCTATCACTTCTATTCCACTCTCTTTAACTTCATTAATTTTTCCAGGAAGTTGACTTAGCGGTACTTTTGTTAAAATTTTTACAATACAACCCATTTGTTGTAATACCAAGGCATCCTCTAGCACTTCCTCATCCCAACCATACATGTATACCACCTTTTCCTTATATAAAGGTCCATCACAAAGAGCACAGTAAGAAACTCCATATCCAATAAGTGATTCTTCTCCCTTGATCTGTTCTTTTCTCTGCCCCCTTCCCGTCGCAATGATAACCACATCTGCAGTGATATTTGCTGTTCTAGTAGATATCATGTTTGCTCCCATCCCTACAAGTAACGAGATAACATCTCCAGGAATGATTTTAACTGTAGGATAATCCTTTAATTGTTCCTTAAATTTTTCTAATAAATCATTTCCTTGAATATCAGCAAATCCCGGGTAATTCCCAATCTCTTTTGCTGTTGCTAACGCAGAAATCTGTTTTCCATAAAGAATAATGGTATCTCTATTAGACCTGCCACAATACAAGCCCGCTGTTAAGCCTGCTGGACCTGCACCAATAATTAAAACTTCACAAGTATATTCTTCCATATAATTAACCTGATTTACACCTTATATTGTACAATAGAATGAAACATTTCTTAAATTCTTTTATTCTATAGATTAATATTGTTTTTAATTCGATTAGAAAACACACCTTAATAATTATTAGAAATGTAACATATAAAATTATTATTTAAATAATCAATAAATTGAATTAATATTTAATATTCTCTTTGCGTTTCCAATTAATATCAAGAAAGAAAATTGATCTCATATATGCTTTTTATGAATGTGAAACTAAAATAAGAGGTAACTGAGAAACAGAATGAATTTGTTAAATAGATTATGCTCTCAGGCAAGATCGCGAAAGAATACCTGCATTCTGATTATTTCTCTCATTTCACTCTTTTTTATCTTCCTAAATTTAATTCAGATTACCATTATAATTGGGAGTTCAATGAATTCTTTTTTCTTATTCATATTCCGTACACTTGTAATAATTAGCACAATTTTTGTTATATTATTTTTACCAAGCTATCCTCTTTTTTTCCTAATAGTAAAGAAAAAAGATTTTAATGTCTTAGAGAAATTAAGTATAACCATAGTTACTAATACTGGTTTTTATATTCTTACTGGATATATTGGTTTTTATATTGGGATCTCAATCACGGGACTTTATTTTTTTGTAGTATCCTCCCTCTCATATCTCCTCTTGATCTTTATTTTAATTTTCCAGCAATATCGAGGAGGGGAAAAGGTTTTTATTAAAACTCATGAAATTCATGAAAACGAGACTAACGTGCACACTATTTTTACTCAATTAACTGGTAAAGTGTCGAAAAATGCATTTTTTTTAATCATATTTATTCTGCTTGTTTGCCTTTTAAATTTGGCGAGAAATCCTTACTTCTTCGGCACGGATCCTTGGTATCATCTCACAATAATAAAAAAGATCACTGAAATGCATTATTTACCCCTGCTGGATTATCATAATGAGTTAGGATTTCATGTATTTGGAGCTGTAATTCAATTCTTTTCGGGCGTGGATTATCTCTACATACCGAGATATTTTGTGTTTTTTACTTATTTCATATCTGCTCTCATTCTCTACAACATCCTCATGCTAATTTTTAAAAATCAGAATTTATCTATTTTGGGAGTATTCATCTTGGAATTTTCCATGCTTGGGTTCTCTTACATGATGCTCCAATTTTGGCCTTCCGGATTAGCATTCATTATCGGCTTAGAAATCTTCTTTTTATTTTATTCTCGGCTTCAAAATTTCATCCTACTCCGCCCTCCCGATAAGCAGCAAATGGTCACTTCCATGAAATTCTCTTATAGTTTAATTATTTTTCTATTTATTAGTAGTGCCTTTACTCATGCGATCACTACTATTATCTTATTACTACCTTTAGTTAGTACTTATTTGGTCTATTTTTTGAAGAGTTATAGACGTGGGATTGATTTCATCTTACTAATATTACTATTGGGAATTTATTTAATTCTCACTTTTGCTGGTTTGGGATACGGACATTATTACTTTATCCAACCTTTCAATTTACCATGGTATCTTTTTATCCCCGTAGGGGCTGGCGGGGCATGGATCATTTGGAGATTTAAGAAATCCTTACTTTTCACCAAGGGACGGTATAAGAAAGCCATAATGGGAGAACAAAGCACGTTCATAAAAAAAATAGAAGACAAGTTCATAATACCCATTATCACGGTAATTTTAATAACTATTATTATCGCCTTTTTAATTGCAAATATATTAATTCTTAATCTGGATATTTCTTTTTTCTTTTTAATCTTTGATATATTTGCCTTTTTCTCCTTTTCCTTTTGGGGGCTTGCCATTTTTCAAAAGAAACCACGAGGAAAACCAATAACCATGTGGGCATTATCGATTAATTTCATATTTTTAGGTGTATTTTTCGTGGATCTATTAACCGTAAACGAGAAAGTATGGACAAGAGTCCTTTATTTAGGCTCAGTTGCTATTATCATTGGATTTCTCTCCTATATTTATAAATTAAAAAAAACAGGTTATATACACCGAATGAAGTATAAAGTCCTCCTATTATTTATAATTTTTTTCTCGATATCAGCAACTGCTTATTACGATCATGTTGGCATTTCCAATTTCTCGATGAAGCATCGCGAAGTTCATTCGTTCCAATGGCTTGCTCAATATACTTCGGGAAAAATAGCCATGCATACGGAATTCGGGCATGATTATGTTTTTCTCTATTATGATTACCCCTATAACGAAGATAATAAGTCTATAAAAGATTCAGATATTATCATCGTTATCAGTTTTGAAGAAAATTATTTTCCTCCTGAAAATCAAATAGTAAATGGAGTGAATCAACTACAAAAATTAAAGCAACAGTACGGTACTGATGTATATATAATAGTAGATAATTTTTACTTTTTAAATGTAGGATGGCAAGTTTATGGCCATCTCTCTAAGGAGCAACAAGAGCAATATTATCATTTAGATTATTTAAATAAAGTCCATTCTTCTAAAGACGAAAATGGCGTTGAGACACCCTATTACTGGGTTATTTAGATGAAGTTGGAAATATATTCTATTAATAAAAATTAATACAACCCTATATCATGGAAGAAAAGAAATCTACTCCCATTCATGTATATTATATCTATTCGATTATCATAATCGCAATATTTCTCACAATCTTAAGAATAATCTTTTACTTTTATCAAGATTCTTTTTTTTCCTATAATCGCGATATAGATTTTAAAACATTATACGTGTTCATGGAAAATGGACTCGCAAATTATTATAACACGGGATCTATCGGTGGGTTTAGAGCTTATTATCTTTATTTTTGGTATTTCCTTTTTTATCCCATCTATCTCCTTCCGATTAATATCGGTGTGTATGCATGGGATGTACTTAGAATCATTTCTTGCATTTATGTGGCTAAAAAAATTAACATTATCTCTGAAAACAGCACGGATAAAGTGATTTTTTTCATATTAGCGGGATTGGGTTTTTTTGCTGACGCCTACTTGAATAATAACAATTGGTTAATCCAACTATTATTATTTTTATCGTATTATGCATGGATTAAGGATAAAAAGTGGCTTTCGGGTATATTATTTTCCTTAGGTACATATAAAATCATTTTAATTATTTTCCCCTTCATGTTGTTAATCGTAAAGAAGATAAATATAAAGGCTTTCATTTACTTTTTTACCCCGCTTGTTATTTCATGCATTCCTTACATGGTTTTTCCCCAGTATTTTCTCAGCATGTATTACAATTGGACCTACATGGAAATTCAATCGGATAGCTTCAATATCTTATTAGTAATCTACTTATTTTCTTGGCAAGTTTTCCAAACGGCTCAATTATTGTTTGAAGGATTATTAATTCTCATTTTTTTAGAACATATCAAGACTTTAAAATGGCGTCAGCGATATAGAATAATGATCATTATTCTCCTTATTGGATTAAATCTATCATTTCCTTTTATCCTATGGCCACTTTTATATGGATGATCTCTTACTTTTATTGCTCAATTCCTATTCATTTAGCCTTTTCTGTCGTAGATATTCATACTTTTTTATAAAAGTAGATGGTTACCACTGTAAATGCTGTTGTTAATATAATGAATACGGGTAATTGATATTCAAAGCTATTATCAATGGAAATATCGATTAGAACGTAATGATTTTTAATATATAATTTGTACGATGACAAGATTCCGTGACTATCATAAATTGCTAATACTTTAATATATTCAGAAGGATTTCCTCCCAGATTATCTCCTGCATTTACTTCACATGTAAGTGTTAATAAATAGGTTACATCCACTTGATACCCTTTATATAGTACGGTATCTAAACTTCTAAGATATTCTCGAGTTGGAGCGGGAAACCATAAAGGCACAAAATTAGCAAAAAGTAAATTATCATTAAAATAACTTGAATTCTTGTAGAAGAAAAAATTGTCTTCTTGAGGTTTCTCCTCCCATTCGTTTTCAGTCCACATCCAATACTCATAAGTAATGCTAATAGCTCCCACTTTGCTTTTTGTTTTTCCACTATATTTTAAAGCATTATTATCTACTCCTGTTATAACCCATTTCATTTTATATCCTGCTTTAATGTTATGAAATAATTCGAAATGAGTTTGCCACGTTTCTCCAAAAACTTGTTCCATTTTCTCTTCATCGCATACATTACATCTCCAGATCATTACATCATTTTCCTTAAAATCTGCATTATAGGTAATAGCGAGACTGAGAGGAGTCAGAACCACGAGAAAGAAAAATAATACCAGTAAAATGGTAAGAGAAATTTGCCTCCTTTTCATTTGATCCCCTCTTTCTCTCGAAGATTCAGCACGCTATTTAATGACATGCTGCATTTGCACGTTCCAATAAAAATTATGATTAAAAACACGGTTGAATAGTAATTGAAAGGAAAATAAGGTGCCGTCAAGAACCAAAAACTCATGAAAAGTAAATCAAAAAAGTTCAGAAAGAAAAATCCCTTCTTAAAATAGGGTGCAGCCAGTTTAGAATGGCGGGGTAAATTGAAGATTATCAATATCAATAAAGGAGTCAGATTTAAAAGATGATGATCCCATGAATCATAAAAAACCAACAATTGGATTAAAATGCCAAAAGTAAACCCATAAATAATTTTATATTCATTTTCATCTCCAATTATGTAAGTAAAAAATGCTATTCCTGCAAAAATCACCCCTACTACAAAAAGGATAGTTAATTGATTGAAGGGAATATCTGCAATATAACAAAAATTCAAAATAAGTTTCGTAACACTAAAAGAAAAATTGATTCTTATAGGAGTAGACCCCGTGAAGTTAGTTTCCATGAAACCATTGAACATTTGAGGATAGAGAATAAATAGTAAGATGTTAAACAAGTTTGGCACGATTACTCCCATTAATCTTACAATACTCTTCGAATAATTAATGTTAAGTTTCTTCCTTTTTAAATCAAGGTGAATGATGAGTATAAAAGGAACTAAAGTAAGAGCAATGGGTTTTAAAATGATGCTTATTCCAATTAATAGCCCCGCCACAAATTCCCATTTTAATCCTTTTTTTTTCAAAAATAGATAAAGGGAGAGTAAAATTACAAAAATAAAAGGTATATTAAATTGCCCTAAAACGTAATTGAACACGTGTGGAACTCCCATTAGGTAAAAGCAGCTATATAAAAGAGGTCGTTTCGTATCAGTCTCTTGATCGGGATTTCTAACCAATAAAATCAGCTTATATATTAAAATACAAATTAAAACATTTAGAATTAAACTCATTAAATTAAAAATAATAAACCCCCAATCAAAACCCAATAAATAAAAAGGAATGAAAAGGATAGCTACCACGGGAAAATATCGAAAATCCCATAAATAATATTCTTGATTATACAATTCATTTGGTTTAGTAAGAAAGATTTCCCCTGCTTTCATGAAGACAATAAAATCGTTCTGATCCCGCAAAAAGAAAAGGGTAATGACTAATCCCAAAAATATGTACAGGGAATGTAAAAATAATGTTCCGCGGACACTATTTTGTCGCCAAAGTTCTGCTAATTTATTCTTTAACTGGGATCCTTGTTCGTTTAGAATCCTAGAATAGTCTTCTTTCATTATTTTTACAAATTCACTTTATCTCTAAGAATTAAAGGTGGCTATAAAAAATTTTTAAATTTTAATTGAAAAAAGTATTTTTATAAGTATAATCTAATTGAAACGAAGAATATAATGGATTATTTAATCGATCTAAAATTATTCAAAAATAGAGAATATATGCCTAAAAAGATAGAAAAACATCCAAAAAAGAATTGCAATAACGATAATGATCGAGAATTAGATATTATATGGAAAAATTGGGCTTCCCGACGGAAATGTGAAGCTACTCATAAGCCTAATTTCATCAAAGAAGGGAAGGAGAAAGGACCTGCGGAATATGACCATTAATTAAAACTACTTGACAGTGGAATTAAATTCAATGATTTGGAAAACTAAAATAACGGAACTCACTAAAATTAAGTATCCTCTAATTATGGGTGCCTTCGGAGGCTGGGGGAAATCGAAATTCGCATCAATCTTCTCGAATGCGGGAGGGTTAGGAATCATTGCTGCTTTAAATTTTCCTGATTTTGAGGATTTTAGAGAAGACTTGAAATCCATGAAACAATTAACAAATAAACCCTTTGGGGTCAATCTATCTCTCCCCCATTCGAAATTAGGAAGCTCAAGTAAGAAAACGAGATCGAAAGAAGACTATCTTCAATATGTAAAAATTGCCTTAGATGAAGGAGTGAATATTTTTACTACCTCGGGATATAAAGCGGCTTTTATTGGACAAAGAATACATGAATCAGAAGGAATTTGGATTCATAAATGCGTGCTAATGAAACACGCTCTCTCTGCTGGAATGGAAGGTGCAGATGCCGTCTCCGTCGTTGGATTGGAAGGAACGGGTTTCAAGCACCCTCTTACTAACACCACCTTAGTTAACATCACCATGGGAAAAAAACTTCTTTCCATTCCCATTATAGCTGCTGGTGGAATTGGAGATGGGCGGGGATTTTTAAGCACTTTATTTATGGGAGCAGAAGCAACGTGTCTTGGGACAGCATTGATGACCACTTTAGAATGTCCGGCCCCTCTAAAGGTAAAAATGAAATGGATTAATCAAAATATATTTTCTGAGGATTTTTATACAAAAATTTATCATTACAATACTAAAAATTTCATGGCCCCTTCTACGGCAATTGGTCACGTTAGTGAAATGCTTCCTCTGAAAGAAGTAATTGAAAATCTGATGGGGGAAGCGGAAAATATTTTAAAAAGCTGGGGGTTTGTTTCTGATATTTTTAATACAAGACACATTTAACGAGTAAAATTAAATTGGAAAATTACCTCGATTTTTAAATAAAAGTTAATAAATTGGATAATTTTATTATCCTTGCAAGAAAAGAACTACTTATGAAAGCTAATAAAATAAACAATAAGTTAGTTTGGATGGCTGGTTTCACGGGAAGTGCCTCTTACCTGGTTTTTGCGATAATCGCTTATCTCTTGTATCCCATTTCATACAATCCGATCGACAATTGGCTTAGCGATTTGGGAAATCCCCTTGTCAATACAAATGGGGCTCTTTTATACAACTTGGGATGCATTATTGCAGGGCTCTCTCTGATTGTTTTTAGCCTCGGACTTCGGATATGGGACAATGGAGAGAAGAAACGTGGGGTTTTATTAGCGATTGCCCAAGTGTCGAATATTATTTCGGCGATTTCTCTAATCATAACCGCGCTCTTTCCCCTTGGGGTACAAACACAAGTCCATGAGGTTTCGGGCAAAATCCACATTATCTTCGCTGGTTTTTTCCTAACCTTTTCGGCAACGATCTTATTAAGACTTCTCAAGACACTTAAACTTCTTGCTATATTTGGTTTAGTGAGTGCAGCAATCAATTTCATCTATGGTGCGTTCTTGTATGCAGTTTTCATCCTTGAATGGTTCGCAATAGGAATGTTCATA
Organism: uncultured archaeon; assembly: GCA_964388035.1. GTDB lineage: Archaea > Asgardarchaeota > Lokiarchaeia > Sigyniarchaeales > SOKP01 > JALGVJ01. The sequence goes on along the minus strand of CAYLZE010000048.1, from coordinate 14,135 downwards.
CTATACGTGATATTGATTTCCATTCATTCACTCAGATATGATGGATCTAAGGATCTCTGACGTTGTTATTATTAATGAATTTGAATTCCAAAAAAATTCAAACCTAAACTATGATTTTAAATGCAATATCTTAATACTTCTTTATTAATTATTTGAAATAACATAGATATGGTTTATCCTCATGTCCACATTTATTTCTTGCTTAAAATAGTTGGATTCAGAATCATTATTAAGGAACTTTTTTAACTCATGCCATAGATTCCGATAATACTTTTTTAACATAAGAGGAAGTTTTAATAACATTCTAAGATATTATGGATGTTAAGTTCTGAAAAGTAAAAAAAAAAGTTAAAATGCAAAAATCCTATTCCATTTTGATTAAAACCCTCATTCTATTATTTCTCCCATTAATGATCGTAGGTTTAATGCACCTTTCACGATCGTTCATGACACCTAATGATCAATTTTTCGTCCTTCAAAAAGGAGCGATTCCTAATATAAATCAAGAAGAATGGTCCTTAGATATAACAGGGAATATTGAATACAAACTCCACTATAATTATGAACAGTTCACTCAATTAGAATCAAAAAAGGAGATAGCTACGTTAGATTGTGTGGAGGGATATACCGGAACTGCTGAATGGGAGGGAGTGCCCTTAATCATACTTTTAAATATGGCGGGTTTGAAGGAAGGAAGCTATGATATTGTTTTTTATGCTACGGATGGATATGCTGATTCACTTAATCTCAGAGAAGCTTCTGCAGAAAACATTTTATTGGCATATAATATGAATGGCGTTCCTTTACCTAAGGAACAAGGCTTCCCTCTTAGATTAGTCTGTCCCGATCATTATGGGTATAAATGGGTAAAATGGATTACCAAGATTGAAGTTGTTAATTATGATTATATCGGATATTGGGAACAACGAGGATGGAGTGATCAAGCTATGAGAACCAATTTTTCCGCTTGGATAGTACACGCATATCTTTTTTCCATTACTTTCATTTTTGCGGGATTATCGTTTGTTTCAGGACGCAAATTTAGTGGTCGGAAAACGGACTTTATAGCGCTACCTAACTTTATCTCTAAAAGGTTCCATGCGTTATTTTCTATTCTTTTCTTTTCGGGGGCCTTAGCAACCTTCATTTATTGGGTAATCGTAACTTTTGAACTTAGAGGAAGCATATTTTATTCCTTACACGGCATAATTGGGCTGATTACCATGATACTAATTCTTATAGGTTCGTTTTTTGGTATTCCGCTATTAAATAAAACTGAAAAAGGAAAAAGGTATCATATTACCCTTGGTTCCTATGCATTCTATTTATACTCAATATCTATTATATTTGGAATAATAATTTCCTTAATAGGAACCTATCGGTTGGCTCAAATCTTTTCCTTATAATTTTTTCACTATTATTTCACTCAACATTCTCTCTTCTTTAGATTCGATGTAGAAAATTGTCATGGATTTATATGGTACAAAACCTATTCTTATATAACTACATCAATTACTATATGGTTTGAAGATATAAATGAGTGAAGAAAAACACACTTTAAAAAGGACATTAAAAGATAAGATCTTTTTTGGATTAAATGGATTTCCTGACTTGATGACATATCAAGCTTTTTCCTTTCTTGTATTCACGTACTATTTTGCGGTTGTAGGAATCAGTATGTTTTTAATGTGGCTGGCATATGTTATCTGGGGTATTTGGAATGCAGCAAATGATCCTATGCTTGGGGCATTATCCGATAGAAAAAAATATGGAAAATTAGGGAAGCGAAGATTTTTTATGATCATTGCAATTGGTCCATTAAGTCTATGGATGATTTTACTCTTCACGGTTCCCGCAGGTATGGATTTTGTATATTTTCTGATGATTATCCTCACTTTTGAGCTAATATATACACTCTTTGATGTAAATACCAAGGCAATATTTCCAGAAATGTGGCCCAATGAAGAAGAAAGAGCATCTGCTAACCTTGTTTTAAGAGTAATTACGATTATTGCTATTTTATTTGCCATGGTATTTCCCACCTTTGTAATTTCTCCCATGGCTCCATTACCCGATAGTACTCCTGAAGAAATAGCCCGAATTCCTTCGATGTACGTTTCTGTTGGCATTGTATTCGCAATTATAACCATCATAACCGGGATATTATTCATTAAGTATGGAGTGAAAGAAAAAGAGGAACTACAAGAACAGTTTGAACTTCGTCCATCATTTTTTGCTTCCTTGAAATTGAGCTTTAGGAATCGCACGTTCGTTAAGCTAGTTCTTGCAAATACCATGAATTGGTACGTATTAACCATGATGACTACCATTTGGCCTCTGTATTGCTTACACGTGTTAGATGTTGGGAGGGGCTCTCTTATTATTGGGATGTCATTAATGATGGCTTTTATTGTAGCAGCACTTACAATGCCCATCCATAGAAAAATGGGAATGAAATTTGGCATGAGAAAAGCATTTATTATTTCCGAGCTAGTTTGGATTGTTTCTTTATTCCCCTTTCTATTATTAGGGGAAGGAATGATGGCATTAGGAATATTATTTGCTGCTATCGTGGGATTTGGTATCAGCGGAAACATGTTTTATTTTGACATCATGCTAGGAGATGTGATTGACCAAGATGAATTAACTCACGGCGTCAAAAGATCAGCCAGCTTCTACGGAACCAATGCATTTGTTCATCGATTACATATCATTCTTATAATTTCTACTATCGCGATAGTTTTCACCGGAGCAGGATGGGCTGGTTATAACCCGAATCCTGGAGTAGACGTGATGATTGGTTTAAAACTCCTGATGTTCTTATTTCCCGCAATAGCCTTAGTCATAGCTATAGTGTTTTTAAAATCATATGATTTGCACGGTCGAAAATTAGATTCCATGAGAGATGAGCTTAGCCGTTTAAAGCCCTAATCTTTTTTTTATTCATTTTTTTTAGTTTTTTTATTGAGTTATAAATAACTTTTACTAGTTTATCCCATGGAGTTCATAGAATTAGGGAATCTTTTAATTATGGAACTTCATCTCGAATTATCTAACTTAACCAAACATTCAAATAAAATGAAGAAATGAATTAAATTAAAAAAAAAGTTTATATATTTAATATTGCATAGCATGCGGGATGGTCTGATATGGTACCACCAAAGTATTCACAATATGCCACGTCGTTCTTGAATGTCGGGGATATAAAAATATGATCGATTCTTTGTGCGGGTATGGGATCGCTATCAACGGGAATTGCCCCTACTACTTTAACTTTTGCAACATCCCAGCATTCTACTAAAACTTGTGTTGTTATCTTATATTGCTCGGAATCAGGTTTAAAATTAAAATCACCCATGAGGATAATATTCGATTTCTGTGCAACCCTTTGTAATATTTCTTGTTGTTCGATTATAGGGGCGCCATTTCCAAGATGTGTAACAAATACGGTATATGTTATCGCCCCGATGGTTATCTCTGCTTCGATACAAGCCGTTTGCTCTCGAGTATGAGACCACTTTTGAAGACTGTACATGTAAAAGGTTTCTGCATTTTTAATAGGATATTTGGATAATAATGCTACTCCGAAGGTTGATGTTACTGTCTTGGGCCCATAATATGAATACATGTTTAGGCTATCAGCGAATTTTCTAACGAGATCAGAATTTCCACCTGCAATCCTCGCAGTATCCGTTTCTTCCAAGCCAAGAATGTCAGGATCAATACTTTTTATTAATTGGATCTGATCCTCAAAATTTTTTACCCCCGGCTCATTTACCCCTTGTTGGACGTTATAAGTAAAAATAGTAAGAGTATTTTTAGCTCCCATTGGTGTTATTGGCCTAGCATTAACTACAAAAATCCCTGTAATCGTTCCAACGCTGATGATCACAATTATTATGATGACTTTCACTCTATCCTTCACGTTAAAAGCAGGCATTTTAAATCTAAGCGTTTTTTTCATTATGAGAAGAGAAGGTAGGGCAACAGCCAATCCCGCAACCATGAAGACCACCCAATACAAGTCCCTGAAAAATCCTCCCACCACAGGAATATAATCCCATACTGCGGTAAAGATATTGGCAAAAATCATTAGCAAGAAAAATAAGGTCGCAATTGTAAAGCTTCCCCCTAAGGTTCGTGGAGAAGGCCTGCCCTTTATTAATTCTCTTGAAAAAAGCGTGAAATCAATGAATAGTATTGGTGAAAGAATTAACATCACGATGGCGGGAAGTTGTTGCCAGATGCTTGTTGCTGGAACTACGATCGGATAATATGCAGGATCATCTATGAATATTACTTGATTTACTGCGATTGTTAAGGTTAAGAAAAGCACGAAAAGAGCATTCCAAATTAGTAGAACTTTGCGATTCAATTTACTTATTAATTCTGGTTTATAAGAGGCGATAACGACAAATATGGTGATCATCATCACTAAAAGGATAATCACCACGAAATAATTCATCTCTGTCCACCTTGCAATTACAGTGGGACTGCTAAAAGCGAAATAGCCTACAATTAAAATTCCAATTAAACCTAAGGTAAGTCCTAGAATTTTTTTTTTACTACTAGGTACTCGATCGCTTTTTTCTTGCGTAGGTAGTGCCGGGATTTGTAAGGCATTTTCTATAATCATGATCGCTGCGAAAAATGCTATTATCCATCCGATCCATTGAAATAATCCATAAGTGGAAATATCCAAGGAAGATCCCCAAGCTCGTAAAAGGACGGATAATGAAACTGCAAATGCCAATCCAAGCCCCAATATCAATCCATTCTTTTCCCCTTCTTGTGCATCCTTTTTAAGAAAATAAAGAGGGAAATAAATAAAGAAACACGCAATCCCAATTCCAGAAAAAAGAATTTTCGCTTCCATGGTCAAGAACGCCTCGACAACTCTACAACCCACCATGATTAGTCCGATTGCAATCACTCCTTTATCAGAAAAATCCCTTCCTTTTCCAATAATAAAAACAACGAGAGGTGAGAGAAGAGCTAATATTCCTAATACGTTTTCATTCAATGAATTAGATAAAAGGCATTTGATATAAATCGTCTCCACGAGATCTGAAATTAATTGAAAGAAGATTAAAAGTATCAAGGATACTAAAATTAGTTCGGAATAAATTTTGTTAAATTTTTTATCAATAGATTTCATGATAATCATTTGTCATATTTCATTTATTTTAAACCTTACGCTCCCTCTTCTAATATGAATGAAATTATACCATTTCTCTGCAATTTACTAATAAGTATAATGTGTTAAATAAAGAACAATGAATTATGGTTAAATTCCCCGTCGTTAATTCTTTTTTAAATTTAGCATGACAAATTTATCTTTTTACTCCATGAATTCTAACAAAAACTTAAAACTCCATGATTTTTAGAATTGTAGCTACTCCTTTATTAATGTGTTTCCTTATAATAAGATTTAGTAGAAAGGTAGAGGTAAAGGGCATATCTTAGGAAAGAGAAGATTTGCTAACAAGATATCCCTGCCGGTATTCCTCTTTTCCGTGCTTAGTGTTTCAATATTATTTTTTCCAATCTGGAGCAATATGGATATATTTCTCAGATAGCGAATGATCCAGCGATATTTCGATGGAATCGTTATAATTGATATGCAAAAGTTAAGTGAATAGTGAAAGTATTTTAAGCCACATGAGTTTATGATCATGAGAGGTTTTTTATAATGTCTGCATCGAGTATACCAGACGCTTCCCCCAATAACTCTGAAAAAATGATGAAAAAACATCCAATATTCTTCTATTTTTTTCTGACATACGTGATATCGTGGATCTTCGTAATCCCGTATGTTCTCTCGGGATGGATCGCTGTTCCAGAGGGAATTGCGCTAATATCTGCTACCTTACGTACATTTGGACCAGCTTTAGCTGCAATCATCGTTATTAACGTTACTGAGGGAAAAGAAGGCCTGCATCGTTTGCAAAAACGCATAAGGCTGTGGCGTGTTGGTTGGCCATGGTATTTATTCGCCTTGGTTGGCATCCCAATAATGATTGTACTTGGGATTATAATCCAACCAGGAACGCTTGTGGGTATTCAAGGGTTTACAATCGTGACACTAGTGAGTTATCTAATCTATTTCGTTATTGTTCTTTTTGGGGGTGGCCCTCTGGGTGAAGAACCTGGCTGGCGTGGTTTTGCCTTACCTCGCGTACAGTCACGCTATGGACCTTTATGGGGTACCCTGTTATTGGGTATCTTATGGGCATTCTGGCATTTACCGGATTATTTAATGCCCGAATATCAAGGGGAAGGACCCGGTTCAGGAATAACTTCCATTTACATAAATTTTCCTATATTCATTTTGATGATTTTAAGCATTGCAATAGTGTTTACATGGATCTTCAACCATACCAAAGGAAGCGTCTTTATTGCAATTTTGGCTCATACTAGTGTAAATATGCCTCAAGTTGTTTTAATACCACTCTTTCCAGCCGTAAGTGTTACCAACATGTTCTTGGCGACTCTCATCTGTTTTGGTATTCCGGCACTCTTGATTCTTTTTCTAACTCGTGGTCACCTTGGGTATCACCCCGAACAAGAAAAGCCCTAAATCTTAAATCTTTTTTTTTCTCATTTTGATAGATATTTCGATTAACCTCTAATTCAATATGGTTCAAATTGAATTCAAACTCTTCAAAAATTCACGTTAAATTATAGTAAAAGAAAATGATAATTCCCCAATATATTATATAATGATTTTATATGCTCTATTGAGAAATAAAAAGGATAATTTTTTTTGTAATGCCCAAATAGACTAATTTAATAAGAATATCTACGTGAATATACTTGACTACAACTGGTACTCCTTCGGATGAAGTATATGAACAATTAAGACAAAAAATGGATCGCTGGCCAACACGGGCTCCAAAATCAAGGGATATAATTCAAATCTTGCAAGAATTATTTACTAAAGAAGAAGCCGAGTTATTAGTTCATTTTAAAGCCCCTCTTACTGACAGAGTTTCTCCCATCGAAATTGTTAAAAGAAGCAACAAGCCTTTAGATTATGTAGTAGATACCTTGAACTCCTTGGCGGATAAGGGATTAATTTTTCGAATAGGTAAATCACGTAAACGGGCAAAATTTGCAATCTGGCCAGTTGTTATCGGCATTTTTGAATTTTTTTTTAGCAATGCTAAAATCTGGCCTGAAAAAACGCAAAAAAGAGTCGCAAAATTATTCGAACATTATCAAGAAAGAACTCTTTTTCCGATAATATCCGCATCTACCTATCCCTTTCAAAGAGTCATTCCTTCAACAACTTCAGAAAAAATAATCAATATCAATGAAGATATCGGCGATGTGTCCCAAAAAGTATTACCTTTTGAAGAAATAAAAGCGATAGTAAACAGCAAGAATTCCTTCAGCGTGATGAATTGTTCTTGTAGGGTCCATCACGAGATTCTGGGGAAGGGATGTGATAAGCCAAAAGAAACCTGTATTTCCTTTGATATCAATGCAGAGTTTTTCATTGAAAATGGAATGGCAAGAAGGTTAACAAGGGAAGAAACCTTGGAATTATTAAAGGATTGTGAGAAAAAAGGCTTGGTTCATACCGCATTGAACGGGCAAGATACGAATTTTATTTGCAATTGTTGCTCGGACTGCTGTGGGATTCTCAGGGCATTAACCACTTTCCATCGTCCAGGAATGTTTGCAACCTCGAATTTCAGAGCTGTTATAGATGAGAACGTTGAATGTAAAAAATGTTATCGATGTTTTGATGTTTGCCCTACTCATGCTATTTTAACTTGGCCAAATAAAGAAGATACCCTTAATTTTGAAATCAATAAGGATTTATGTATTGGTTGTGGCTTATGCGCTTCGAATTGCCCAACAAATTACTTAAAAATAGAAAAAGTATCTCAAGAAGTTCCAGAAAAGGGAATGCCAGAAGTTTATCAGCGATATGCCAAGGAAAGATATCGAGAATGGAATTGATAATTGCAAGAATTTTTTTTCATTAGAAATTCAGATCTATGGTCTAAACTTGCTCAAAATGGTGCCGTCTGTTAATTGATAATGCCCATGTTGCGTCGCAGCTTGACAAGCATGTACGGGAAGAACATATAAAATGTCTCCAATTTTGAGTTGACGTATGATTTCAGAAGGTCCGATTACCTTTCCATGTTCTTGAGATAAAGAACTTAAGAATACGTTCTCCATCGGCTCCGTCCAATGTCCATCATCCGCTCCCTTACAAACCAATCCATATATTTTGTTCCCTTCTTTCGATACGTAAAATTCTCTCCCAAGACTAGTTCCTCCTCCATAAATTATGACTTCTGATCTTTCGGAATGTTTTGAAATGATAGGACAAGCAACGGTCATGGATAACTCTTCTATTGAACAAGAACCAATTCTAAATTGCGCAAGATCATAAAATACAAAATTACCCGGTCTAATTTCATCAATATCCTCTTCAAATTGCTGGATAATACTACACGAGGGAGTGTCACCAATTGAAATCTCAATATTAGAAAAACCCCCTTCATTTAAAATCCTTTTAATATTTCTCATTCTATGAATTGATTCTGCGTGGATACTTTTTATCTCCTCTATAGAATGAGCATGATACGCATGTCCTGAATGGGTGAGGATCCCTTTTAAATGCATCTTGTCTTGATTTTGAATTAAATGAGCAGCCCGTAAGATTTTATCAATTTCTTCAGAGGATATTCCCGTCCTTTTATAGCCCACATCGATTTCAATCCAAATGTTGAGATTATTGTTTAATTCCTTTCCAACGTGTTCAATAACTTTAATAGAATCAATAAGAACATGTAAATTTACTCGCTTGGCTAAATCATTGATTTCTTTAATTTGAAGAATATTGATGGGAATGCAAATCATGATGTCTTTCCAATTATATTGTGTAAAATATTCAGCCATATCTAAAGTCGAAACTGCAATTGAGGACACGCCTGCTTGTCTAAACCACTCTCCGATCTCGGCAGAATGATGCGTTTTGAAATGTGGTCTAAATCTTGCTGCGCTCAATTTGGCTTTATTAGCCATTTCAGTTATCTTACTAATGGTTATTCCTTTGTCTATTACTATAGTTGGTTTTTTAATGACCATTTTAATTTGATTTTTTTTGTACTTCAATTTAGAATAGGATGTTAATAAAAAGATATCATTACTTAATAACTCGCATGAATCTAATTTAAAAGCATGCTCGGATTGGGGCTTTAATATAGGAGTATTCTTGAAACTATTAAATTTTAACATGCAAGACATCTGTCAATATGAATTGTAAAAGTGATTTATTCCTCTTGTTAAATTATTTTATGAATATTTTTTTATTGAATTGATAATATTTACTCTTGAAAATTCTATAAATGTTAAAAATATAACATTATAATCAAAATATTTATAAATGTCCAAAATTATATTTATGATAAGTGATCATTTTGAGTAATTCTACAATATCGATATTAAATAATTCCTTGTTATCAAGGATCATCGAAATTATTGTAGTAATTATTTTATGAGCGAAACAAATCCGCTTGATCTTTTTCTGATACTCTTTCTGGATTTGTTCGCTTGGTAATAAAAGTTTATCTGAAAAAGATTCATGGTTGGATTTTTAGCTCGGTCCGTAAATAACAATCGATACAAGGCTAAAAAAAATGATGAAAAAATGCCAAGAAAAGGAAAATAACTCCTTTGAAGCTTTCCATCTTGGAGTAGGATTTCAAGATTTGAAAGAATTAGTAGTAGATGAAAAAAATTGCATATTATGTGGATTATGTTCTTCCTTATGTCCTCGAATTGAGTTAGTTAAGGAACAACCTTCACTTCAAGATTATGATCCCGAATGTTCCTTATGCTTTCGATATTGTGCAAGAACCCAGTTCCCTAAAGACATCGTGCAAGCCAAATTTTTTAAGGATGGAGCAAAAAATGATGTTTTATTAGGAACTTATAGAAAAATAGTTATTGCAAAAAGCACCCATAAACGAATTTTACAAGCAGCTCAGAATGGAGGTATCGTGAGCACATTACTTATTCATGCCTTGGAAATGGGCTATATTGATGGTGTGCTTCTTACCGATCGAGGTCTGGATTGGAAACCTAAGCCTATTATTGCCCAGACTCCTGAAGAGATTCTATCTGCAATGGGTTCTAAATATACCATAGCTCCATCGTTAGTACCATATAGAGAAGCGATTGAAAAATACAATCTTAAAAAATTAGCTTTTGTTGGAATGCCTTGCCAAATAAAAGCTGTGCGAAAATTACAAGTTTATCCCCCACTTTCTGAATTTTTAAGTAGTTTTACTCTAATTATCGGTCTCTATTGCTCTGCAAATTTTTCCAATGACCTTTTGGATACTTTCATAAAAAAGAAATTAAATCTGAGTCTCTCTGACATTACTAAGATGGATATTTCTCGGGGAAAATTTATTCTCTTAAAAAATGACGGTACGTCCATTAAAGTACCTTTAAAGGAAATCTTACCTTATGAATGGTCTACTTGTAAGGATTGCAAGGATTATACGGCAGAATATGCAGATATTTCCGTGGGAAACACGGGGGCTCCTTCCGATAATTGGAATAGCGTGATAATACGAAATAACATCGGGGAAAGGGTATTTAATACTGCACTCGAAGAGGGCTCGATAACAATTGATCTGGAAGCAGATCTTTCTAAAATAAAGAAAGCTTCTTCACGAAAGAAGTTAAGAATCTCAAACTTCGATGAAGAAACCTTAATGACCTTGAGATATTTAAATTTGACGGATTTACAAATACAATTATATGCAACGTTAATTTCCTTAGGAGAAACTAAAAAAGAATTATTGATAGACTCATTAAATATCGAGCAATCAATCATTGAAAAAAATCTTACATCTCTCGAACATAGAGGGTGGATCATTAGGAATAATGGAATCGTATGCCCAGAAAGTCCTAATATAATTCTACCAAAAGAAATAAAGCATTTTCGAGACACATACGAAAAAAAGGTACAAGAATTGAATCAAAAAGCATTGGAACCCCTAAAAAAGTTATTTTTTAAGAATAATTCTGAGCGGATAGATATTAAAGATTTACATTCTTGATTCAGAATACAATTTTTTTTTCTTTTACTTAAATTACGTTTATTACCGAATTTTTTATCTTTAAGTTTATTTGAGAAATTAAATAAGAAGAATTATTCTTTTTATATTTAGGAAGATATTCTATCAAACCTACTGATTGAGATTTTGTTTATATGCCTTAGCACAGTGCACACAACAGAAATAATATTCCTTGTCTCCTATCTTTTCCGAATAATAGTCTTCATACAATTTAACTCCGCAGCTAACGCATATTTTTAACTTGGATTGTATTGCAACTTGTATTAAATTATCGAATCGGGTTAAAATACTATTAACAAATTCATTACCCGTTGATGTGAGTTGGAATCCCTTAGAACGCTTTGATTTTGATGGCTTTAAATTTTTAATATATCCATTCGATTCGAGTTTATTTAGAAAATCATATACATATGTAGGACTTGCGGTTTTTCCAAGATCCTTTTCCAAAAGTTTTAATATGGAATATCCCGAAATAATGTTGTTAAATTTTAATAAAACGAGCGTGTAAAGCCTTGTCAAATTTTTTATTTCAATTTTATTATTTTCCATGTTATGAAATGCTCCTCTTATTTTTTTCTATCTTTTTGGTCTTTTTATATTTATGATATATATTTAATAATAATCATGCTCATGTAAATATTGGATCATTTATAATCAATGCATTTTAATCTAAAATAAATGCATATCAACCATTGGTCAAAAGTATGTGGATCCTCAAAAATTAAGATACTTTCCTCTTTTCAAATTAAACCAAAAAGTAAACGCACGAGAATTTTAACTTTTCCAGCTTGTATAATGAAAGGTAAGAAAAGTTCACGTAAATTAAATGAAGCTTTATTCTTTCTTTTTCTCTCGTTCTAAAACCCGAATTAGAATCATCAAAAGAATAGAAACGATAAAAGTTGCCAACCATGAAATAAGAATGATTGAATTTAAAGGAATGTCTAATTCCACCAATTTTGTATTGAATAGTACATAGGACGGAATAATTAATAGATTAATGGCTATTATGATAAAAATAATAATATTAAGATTAGATTTAATGATTTTCTTTATCATATGTCAATAAAGAGGATATCCTCAAAAAGTTTTAAGCTTTATTAGTTTAGTTGCTTGTTAGCTGTTGTATCTTTCTCTCTTATAATTAATTGTCGGGGATATTAATCTCTTAAAGCATTATTTTCTATTTATTCATTTGATAAATATAAGGTAATTATTCTCAGCACGTCTTGATTTTATCGTCATAAAACAGATTTATAATGGATTAACTCAATATAATTGTTATATCCTCGTCTCATTCACTTTTTCATCCCCTTATATCTTATTAAACAGGCATTCTTCTTGAAAGCAGAGACTTAATCGATTGCTTGAAAAAAGGTTTTAATAAAATCTTAGGTTTTTTTTAATTTCAATTAATTATAAAAATTATATAATTGTTAATATGAATATAGGATACTGCTTTACAATTTTTACAGATAACAAAGAAGAGAACTTTAAGCTTATTTCTCTCTTATATTCAAGTTAACTCAATTAATTATAAGAATAGAAAAGTTGGAGAATTAGAATGGTAAATGCAATTTTAATCGTGTTGGATACTTTAAGGCAAGACCATGTGGGATGTTATGGGAATACCTGGATCAGGACCCCTAATTTGGATAAATTTGCGCAAGAATCGGTTAAATTCACCCGAATGTATCCAGATTCCTTACCAACGCTCCCCGTGAGAAAGGCACTCTATACAGGGAAGCGAATGTTTCCTTTTACGGATGATAAACTCGGTATAACAAAAGCGGGAAGAGGGGACTTCATAGGGGATGCACTTGGAGCACCGGGATGGGGCTGTATTTCAGAAAAACAAGATACATTGGCAGAGAGGTTTAATCGAAAGAAATATAGATCGGCCTTATTTTCGGATGTATATCACCAATTCAAACCGGGATATAATTTTCAGCGTGGATTTACTCAATGGCAATGGATCCGTGGGCAAGAAGAAGATGCATTTCTTTCTGGACCGCGTGTTTCCGATGAAATTTTAAATGAGTATCTCACTTCTAAGAAAGATGGGATTACTGCAGGTTCAGTCTTTGCCCAAGTCATGATGCGCCAATTCCTGCAAAACACTCACTGGTGGCGCTCCGAAAGTGATAGCTTCCCAGCTCAAGTGTTCCGTGCGGCTGGAGAATGGCTGGATATGAATTATGACGTCCTAACTAAAGGAAAGGGATTCATGACAGTGGAGTCATTTGACCCTCATGAACCATGGAATCCACCCCTCCATTATATTCGCATGTATGAAAAAGACCCGGATTGGGAAAAGGGATGCAGAAAGATTTCGCATTCACTTTACGGTCCCGCAAGCATCCTAACCGAACAAGAACTTAAAAACTTGAAAACTAAATACGCTGGTGAAGTATCTCTTGTTGATACTTGGTTTGGCTATTTTATAGATTATATCAAGAGGATTGGCATTTGGGATGACTCGATCATCGCTGTGGTATCCGATCACGGACATATGCTAGGAGAACACGGCCTCGTTGCGAAAGCCGCAATGCCTTTAGGACGTGAAGTCGCTGATCTCGTTGCAATGATTCGATTTCCGGGCGGGGAGGGAAGTGGTAAGACTTGTGATAAATTTTGCTATCATCAAGATATTTCCGCAACAATCGGGGAAGCATGCGGCGTATCGACGAATAACATGGACGGGAAAGATCTTTTACCTTTAGTTCAAGATAAAGGATTATCGTATTACGATCATGTCACAGTGGCTTGGGGTGGCTCTGTAGCCGTTTATGACGGAGATTTTTGGTACAACGGGTATATTTGGGATACTGAAGAAGGAAACCTTTATGACGTGAATAAGGATCCTAAATTACTTCAAAATATTATTGAGGAAGCACCGGATAAAGCAGACGAATTATTGAAAAAGTGCTGGAAAGATGCCAATGAACCAATAGATATGGAATTCATGCGACAGTTCAAGGATTGCTTAGGTTGCACGCCAGTTACGAAGGAATTAATGAA
>CAYLZE010000047.1:34641-35737 GCA_964388035.1 uncultured archaeon | reverse complement strand
CGTGAAACACCTATTTCACGAAGTAAAATATATGAGAATACCATCCCTTGAGTATCTCTTAATAAGTCTTAATTGAACTTTCATCCTAAATATTATTCGTTTTCACGGAGATGTTAAAAAATTCATTGGAAAAAAAAAATACACAATCTATGAATTAAAAAAAATAGATCTGAATAAAATTAGGAGCATTAAAGAATTAAAGCAAATTTTAGGGATTTTAAAAGATATGGGGACTGAGGGATTTGAACCCTCGACCAAGTGACCGGATAAAATTTTCGAATTTTATCAACAGGTATCCGCGCACATATGTTGCCTATGGGATCTGGAGCCTTGCGACTAAGAGTGAATTACCCTTTAGCTGCCGCGATACCGAGCTTCGCCAAGTCCCCGAGTGTATTAATTAATAGGTTTAATTTTATAGTTATTGCGTATCTATTTAATTTTAATACAACTTTTATTTAAATTGATATTAAATTTAAGGATTACATTATATTTGAGTTTAATTAATTAATATTGCTCATTGAACAAGTGTTTTTATAATGCAGAGGTATGAATAATTTATATCTAAAAAAAGAAATTCATTGAGCCTTAATTTTCAATTTTTAAATAATCAAAGGATTATTCCCTACCCTACCGTTTAATAAATAAAGTTATATTTTTAAGAAATATTATGAAACACCTACATATTCTAATAAAATTTGCACTAAAATATTAAATAAGGAATGTATATTAGCTCCAGTCTTAGCAGAACATTCCACGTAACCTTTAAAACTATGACTTTTAGCTATTTTTATGGCTTCTTCATGACTTACCTCTCTCTGCTCTTCCAAGTCTATTTTTCCTCCCACCATCAAGATTTGGGGATTATCTTCTTCCTTTTTATGAGGAGATATAAATACTTCTAGCCATTCTTCAATATCATTTAAGGTATCGCGTCGAGTGATATCATACATGAAGATTCCTGCTGATGCTCCAAGAGAATAGCCTGGTAAGAAGAATCTAAACCGTTCTTCGCCACCAAAATCCCAAATTTGTAATCTGATATTATAACCTTTGATTTTTATATACTTTACTTCAATATTGACTCCAATAGTGC
>CAYLZE010000047.1:2527-34541 GCA_964388035.1 uncultured archaeon | reverse complement strand
TAATCTCTTACTTTAAAATTTTTATCCAAATATATTATAAAGTCATGTTCGCAAATGTTAGAAGCTTTCACTTCTACAGTTAAAATTCCATTGGTATTTTTATTGACCAAATCTTGGTCAAGTTCTATATATCCATTATGCTGGCATTTAGGACACCTGATTTGTACCTGAACCATACTCATCACTTTTATAAAATGGAAATCTCAATATCATGAATACTAAGGTAATAAGAGAGCTTTTTTATTCAAAATCTTATTTCTTACAATTTATAAAATTTAGAATTAAGAAAGCTTCTATTTAAAATTGAAAATAGTAAAAGATTTTTCAGACCAAATTTCAAGCAGAATTATGATTCATCAACAATGGGGACTCATTTTAATCAAACAAATTCTTAAAGGCGTGCATTGCTTGTAAAAAAAAATATATCAAGTCTTTCCATTAAAGCTTAATTATTAAATTTATTTAGCTAAGTTTTTGTTTAGTTTCACAATATGGACATTTTTTTGTTCCTTCTTTTATTACTTCACCACATGCAAAACAAGTAGTCATTTTTTCTCCGAATAATATCTTTTCCTCTGCTTTTTCTATTTCTTTTTTATCTGGTTTTACTTTGTCACTAGTCATTTTAAATCTTTCACTCTGATAATAAATAATATTATTCTTAGAATAATAAATGATAAAATTTCTATAAACTATTTGGAGTCCGATATTTGGTCTTAATGAATTGTAAGAAAAAGATTTTTGAGGGTGTATTCTTTTTTATGATATGAAGAAAAATATTGCTAATATATTTTAATTAAATTATAAATCATGTTTAAGTAAAAATAAGGAGTGTAAATGTTAAATGCCCGGATCTCATGGAAGTTTGACCAAAGCAGGTAAAGTAAGACAGCAAACACCTAAGATCTCCAAATCAGGAGTCAATGCTAATGCAAAAAATCCTCCAAGAGTGCGTTATAGAGAATTATATAAACGCAGAGTTATAAAAAAGAAATTCGGAGGACAACCCGATAGTCTTAGCGCAAAAAGGTCGAAATTTAATAAATAATTCCAATTTTTATTAATTTTTCTTTTATCTGCTGACTTTTATCATAATATTTTATATAATTTTTATCATCTTTTTCAAAATTTTTAAAATAACTTGCCATCAGAAGATTCCATCTCATTTTATATTCGAAGATTCGGATAGAATCTTCGGTATTTTCAAAAAGTTCTTGAATCTTAGTTAAAGCTTGCAGTGCACTTTTTCTATTTTTTCTAATTTTTATTTGTATGCTGGCCAGTTCAAGCAAAATATCAATATAATGTTTTTTGTATTGTTCATCATTGATATTGAAATCTTCTGAATTTAGGAGGAAGCGTATATATTTCTGAGCTTGGGATATCTTATTTTGTCGTTTAAATTCTTTGATTTGGGATTGAAATAATTTTATCATTAGTGATGGAAGGTTTTTCCCTATTTCGCGTGCTTTAGTAAAACATTTCTTCGCTTCGGGAAGGTTATTTCTGTGAGTATTGATCAATCCTAAATAAATATAAGATTTTGCTAAGCATTTTACTTTCATGTTGTATTTTTTTTCCTTATTAAGAAAGCCAATCAGAACCTGAAAGTGAGATTCAGCATTTTCATGGTCATGTAATATAAAATAAATTCTTCCGTATTCATAATGAATCTTTAAGATGAATTCTATGGAAATTTTTCCTGCTTTTGCCAAATTAAACGATTTATTCAAGTATTTTAAGGAAATGCTATATTGTTTCAACAATCGATACGTTTTAGCTAATAATAAATAAATCGTGACAAGAAGTTTAATTTGATCAATATTTTCTATGATTTCAAGAGATTTCTCTAAAAATTCAATTGCTTTTTTTATTTCTAACCTTCGAATTAAAATTTCCGCTTTAATTAGAAAATCTATTGATTGAAGAACCTTAAAATCTTGGGGAGGAGTATTTAGTAAATCTGTGCGAATGGAATATAATTCTTTCTGAAATTGTGCTTCAAAATAAAGCGCGGAGAAAGGAAAATTATTATATCCTTCCAAAAAACTCTTACTTATCAATTCTTTCTCGGGTTTAAATTCAATGAGTTCATTTTTGTTTATATCCAAGGAATCAATTACTTCCACTACGGAATTCAAGAAGAATCTAGAAAATTTCACGCAGTCTTCTAAAAGTAGACGAAATTTATTTCTAAAATCTAAATCTGTTCCATATAACTTTAATAAAAAGGGAAAGTAATATGTTTCGAAGTAGGATCTAATAAAAAATTTATTATAACGAAGATCTTTGAAATATGTCATGTAGCCATCTTTTTCTAGTAAAAAAAATTCAGGTTCTTCATTGGAAAAGATTAAAAGTTCAGAGAGTCTAAATCGGGCAATTCCTTTTTTTAATTCCCAAGGGAGTTTGAAAGTAGGAAAGAGGGATAAGGATTTAAGAATCTCTAAAATCCAATTTAAATCAGGAGTATTTAAATCATAAAGTGCATCTTTTTTATTCATAATGGAGACCCTAACTCGATTGAGAAAATTTCTTTCTTCTTCATTTCTCATTGGTTCCGGGATTAATTTATTCAGTAGTTCAATTAAATCATCCTCTTTTTCCCCCAGAGCAAAATCAAGTTCTATATTGGTTCTCTCTTTCAAACTTTTAAGATTTTCCGCAAAGTTCTGAATTAACATGGAAGTATTAGAATTCATGCTCCAAAATTGAAAACTAGTAGAGGTATGGAATTTAATAAGTTCAATGGGAAAATTAATTTTTAATTCTAACTCAATTGGTAATTTAATAGAAAATAGGACGAAATTATTTTTTTTTACACTAAATCTTTGGTAATTTTCTAAAAATCCCCTTAAATGCCACCCGCTTTCGTTT
Organism: uncultured archaeon; assembly: GCA_964388035.1. Classification (GTDB taxonomy): domain Archaea; phylum Asgardarchaeota; class Lokiarchaeia; order Sigyniarchaeales; family SOKP01; genus JALGVJ01. Next base: position 31,664 of record CAYLZE010000047.1, on the reverse strand, counting down.
AATACTTTCTTTATTAAATCCAATTCATTATTAGAAAAGGGAGTAATTGGCATAATAGGCTAAAGAGGTTTATTATTAATAAATTTCAATTCTATTTAGGAATTTTGTAAGGCAAATAACTAAAATAGCATGTTCCTACTTGTTAATCTATTTAAATGGGGATAATAATATTACATTTGTACTATATTTTCTAGAGAGAGAATGATTATAAATTTATTTTTAAAATCGATTTTCTTTCCATAAATTATTAAAGATACTTAAATTGATTAAAGTTGAACAACCCTGAGCAAATATCTTCTATCTCTTTAAGAAGAATCAAATACACCTAATGAGCCTCTATCTTTAACTATAATTGAATTAAATTGAACCAAAAGCTAATAAAACAAATAGTATTGTTTAAGGAGGATAATAAGTAAATAATATTTATTCTAAATATGGTATTTTATGAAAAAATTGGTCTTAACAAGAAATATAAATAAAAATATGGTATATAATTTAATAATTGTATTTTTTTCTAATACATAAATTAACATAATTTAATAAAGAAGGTTATGAAATGGATATAGCACAATTCAATATACAACTCAAAGAGAAGATATCAAGTGCTAATAGATCCGAAAAAAGAAAGGAATGGGAAGATGCAATTAAGAGATGGATCGAAGTCTCTGAATTAACCTTAAATACTTCCAAACGAGCAGACATAGAATTCACGTTTAGATCCATGTTAATTCAAAAAACCGAGCAGATCATCGAGCATGTGAAAGAATTGAAAATGAAAGCAAGAGCACCACCCATATCCCACATTGACTCGAATGCAAAAGTAATGGTTGATGAAGAGCAGCCTTTATATGAAGCAGAGGAAGTAGGCCCGAGCGAAGAAGGGATTGAGAAAAAAGGTGGTATATCGATATCGGAAGATGACAAAATTCCAGCTCCTGAAAAAAAGCCCCCTTCAACGAAGCAAATTATTGATTCGGATTTGAAAAATCTTCCAGAAGGATTTAAAGAGATTAAACCCGATCAAGACTTTAAAATTCTCGCGCCACATGATGAAGAGTACATCCAAAATCTTTTAAAGCAAGAGAGCGAGCATGATTTGTTCGTACCTCAGAATAAGGTTGATAGTAAAACAGAACTATCCTCTGAAGATATTCAAATAAAATTAGATAAAACAAGTGATTCGGGAGAAGTTATATGTTTTGCTTGCGGTCATGAAAACCCTCCGGGTACGAAAATCTGTCGTGCTTGCGGGACACAATTATAAGAGGTGTATCGATTAAAATAAACCATTAAGGAGGATATTAATTTTGAAACCTTTCTTTTAGAAATTGTAGAATTTATTCATATCCTCGTATTTAAATAGCCCAAAACGTTCAATCCTCTTTCTTTTAAGTGTTTCCCATCCAAGTCGAGTGTCTTTCAAGCATAATTGTGTTTTGTAATTTTTCATTATTTCATAGACTTTCTCCCGATAATCGGCAATATTTACTTTTATTTGCTTTTCTTTGGGAATTTTTAAAAGATTATAAATAGCATAAACGTAATACTCAGCATTTTTTAAATTAGACTCTTGTGCAGAACGCTTGGCAATTAGGTGGGTAGCTTGATGATCCACGTGATTATTATTATCACTCGACAGTACGATTCGATCTGCATCTTTAATTATAGGTTGGGATAAGGTTATACCTTCATTTACCTTGTTGATAGCATCTTGATCATGGAATTTAAATAAATGAATATGGTTATCAGAAAATCCAAAAGCTTTTGCGGCACTCACAGCTTCGTTCAATGCAATTTGAGCTACTTGATCTTCATTCAAATCAATAAATTCCTTTACTTCTTCCTCTAATAATTGATCGTTTTCTCGCCCCCATTTAATAAGGACACGATTATCTGTGACGTAGACGATATGTAAATCATATCCTTCATCCATCCATTTCAGTATGCTTCCTCCACATCCATATATCTCATCATCTGGATGTGGTGCAAAAATCACTATCTTCATGGTTCATAAATTTTTAAGAATTATATAACTAATAAATTAGGATTAATGTATAATAAAAATATCCTTTTCTCCCTTATTTGTCGGTCAATAAGTTTTCAAGTCTTCAATTAAAAAGAATAATTAAAATACCATTTTTAACTATATTTTTGTGATTCGAAATTTATGGAATATAATTAATTAAAGAGCAATTCATCATGGTTAATGAAAATCTAATTGAGAGGACATTTAAGGATGGGAAGGGAATTTTTAAACTGGCTCCCACTTGGGTGCCTCGAGCATTTTGTATTCCGGGAAGAAGGATTAAGTTGCATCCAAATGATTATTATGCTTTAGGGAGTAATAGAGGAGGGATAGATGAGAGATGGTTTTCATCCACGACGCCCGCTGATAATGGCCCTCTTACAGCTCCCAATGAAGGTTTAAGTCAAGTAATATTTTTAGAAGGGGGCGAGTTTAAAAAATTCTTACTCAAAGACGCCGTGCAAGAATTGAAAGGAGAACTTATAGGGGATCGTTTGTGGAAGGAATTTAAAGAATGGCCCATGTATTCTAAGTTTTTTGACAATCAGGGCCCTCTTCCTCACCACATTCATCATCGCGAACAACATGCCAAAATCGTGGGGCAAAAAGGAAAACCTGAAGCATATTATTTTCCAGCTCAAGTCAATAATCATGGAGGAGATTTCCCTTATACTTTTTTTGGATTTAACCCAGGTACTACAAAAAGCCAAGTTAAAGAAAGTTTGATAAATTTTACAAAAGGAGATAATAAGATTCTTTCTTTTTCCAAGGCATATGCTCTTAGTGTTGGTACGGGATGGAATGTTCCACCGGGCGTATTACATGCACCGGGCAGTCTTTGTACGTATGAACCCCAAAAAGCTTCTGACATATTTGCAATGTATCAATCCCTTACTAATGGGCAAATTATTTCAGAAGAACTCTTATGGAAAAATACTCCGGAAGGTAAAATTGGTGATTTTGATTACTTAATGGAAATAATTGATTGGGACGCAAATATTGATCCTGATTATAGTTCTAAGAATTTCATGCTTCCAATTCCGGTAAAGCAGTTAGAACTAATGAAGAAAGAAGGATATATTGAGAAATGGATTTGTTATAAATCTGAAGAGTTTAGTGCAAAAGAATTAACGATTTTGCCAGGTAAAAAAGCTGTAATTAAAGATAATGCGGCTTATGGAATGATCATGCTACAAGGATACGGATTGATGAATAATTGGAAGATTGAAACCCCGTCTTTAATCAGATATGGGCAATTGACTAATGATGAATTTTTTATCAGTGAGCAAGTTGCCAAGGAGGGAATAACAATCTCAAATCAATCTGATGTGGAACCGATTGTCATGCTTAAGCATTTTGGCCCGAATAATCCTGATATGGTAAAGATTTCTTAAAAGATCAAACCAAATGTTTTTTCACTTATTAGAATTTTTTTTTTTAGTTAAAATACCATAGAGATGCACTTCATTTCTAATTACATCATTTTAATAAGACATCGTTGCTTCTTTAAATGTAATATGATTGTTGAACTTCTAATAATTGGAAACGAGATACTTATAGGAAAAACTCAAGATACAAACTCTTATTGGATGACAAAGAGAATAACTAAATACGGTCATAAATTACGGAGAATAACAACCATAGGGGATAGTTTGGAGGAAATTTCCCTTACTTTGCACGACATTTTAAGTAGAGCTCCTGACATGATCATCACTTCGGGTGGATTAATTAAAGAAGATTGAATTCTTTAAGTCCAAGGTCCGACTTTTGATGACATGACTTTAGAAGGGGTTGCCAAGGGATTGAATCGTGATATTCATCGGGATAAACAAGCATATCAATCTATTAAAAAGGCTTATGAAAACGCTGTTTCCCAAGGTATTTTAAGAATGGAAGGCATGACTCCCGAAAGAGAAAAAATGGCGAACCTTCCCAAGGGCTCTACTCCTTTGCCAAATGTTCGTGGAACAGCTCCCGGAGTTAAAATTGTAGAAGGAAGTACCACGATTTATTGTCTTCCGGGAGTCCCCATGGAAATGAAAGCCATGTTTAATACCGTTATTAAACCGATTCTAAAAGAACAGCAAGGATCTTTCATTCAAAAAGGATTCATTTTCTCTGGAATTGGCGAATCTCAAATAGCACCTCACGTTACGAAGTTAGAAAAAGAATTTCCTCAACTATGGATTAAAACCCATCCTAGAGTCGGACTTTCCGTGGAAGTGGAACTCTCCATAACTTGCTTTAATGTAGAAAATGGAGACGAAATGGTGGATGAGGTTTTAAAAAAAGCGAAGGAAATAGTGCTAAAATTGAATGGTAAAATTAAAACCAATAAAAATTAACAGATATTTTATATATTGGACGTCCATTTTGCGAATGGAATCCTCCATAAATCCCTCCTTTATAGGTTTTTAGATTTATATCCTAGGCGTCCCTATCATTTAGAAACTTCAACAAAATCCACGTTCTCTGAAATTTTTACTTCATTAGATCCTGCACTATCAATCGTCCCAATAATCCAATTATTTACTCCGTTTTCTTTCAATCTTTTTGAAAATTCATCTACCTTTAAAGGATCGACAGACATAACCATACCTCCCGCAGTTTCATGAGTACTACATTCGTCGAAAGCATAACCAAATTCTTTAGATAATTCATTAGAAAGTTTAATATAAGGTACAATTTTAATTTCAGCGGAGAGATAAGAGTTTTGAAGCATTTCCTGAACGTGACCTGCCAGTCCAAACCCAGTCACATCCGACATGGCATGGATAAAGGACATATCATTATAGGTATGAATGATTTTAACTACATCTTGATTTGAAGTGGTCATGAGATCAATAGCAAAGTCTATGGAATTCTGTATTTCCTGAGAAGAATATGCACTTAATAATTCAGGCATGTCCTTTCGAATCCGATAAGCGGCTGTTATTGCTTGTAACCCCACAGGTTTCGTCAATATCAGTTCATCTCCTTCCCGAACACCCCCTTTAGGAATAACGGCGTCTTTATATAAGAATCCCGAAGCTTCTCCCCCCATTAAAGGCCATTCGCAATAGATTGTATGTCCACCCACAATTTTTGATTTTATTTTTTCTTCCATGAAATATTTCATACCTTCAAGAATCCCTTCCGCAATTTCAATAGGCGTGCTGGTTTGAATGGCAAGAAATGCTAACATGCCTGAAACTTCCAAAACATTCATGGCAAAAAGATCATTAGTCACATTACAAGCGGCTATTTGTCCCATAATATTTGGTTCATCAACAATTGGAGTGAAAATGTCTATGTTTTTAACCAATACTAATTCCGAATTTGGAACCGGAATGACGGCAGCATCCTCGATATCACCGTTCAATCCAACTTTCATTAATAAATCTTTTAAGTTGTTTGGTCCTAGCTTGCAACTTCATCCGTGGATTTTTACTTGTTGAGTTAATCTATACTCTCTTCTTTTTTCCATTAATACCTCAATCGTAATTTATTATTTTTTATTTTATTCAAAAAGCATTATATGATCATTTTTCTTATTTAAAGACTTCTTGAGCTCATTCAAAATGAGATTACTCTCGGATTTTGTAAAATTGAATTCAACTAAATCCTCTCCTTCGGAAGAGACTCCACCCAAAATCCTCGAGCCAAGTTGACATTCAATACAGAGATTTTTAGATTTTTTCATCATAAATTGTATTTGTTCAAGAAGGTTTTCTCCGTAAAAAATAGATTGCATTTTTTCATTTAGATAGGTAAAATAGAGATATTCATAAGCTGTATGAGTAGTAGTGAAAATGACATAATATTTTCCTTGATGAATAAAATCTAAATATATTGTTTTTAATTTAATTGCATTTAACATTTTGATTTAGCTTATTTTCTCTATAGTTTAAAAATTGAAATATGATATTTATTACTCTCTATTATTTTACTATTAAGCCTATATGGCGGTTTTGAAAAAAAATTCTTGATGTTATCAAATTGTTCCCTATTTGAAAAAAATTCAAGATTTGCCCCAGGAGATAACTTTTTTAAATTCATTTTGAGTTTAATCATTAAATTGGTACAAGTCAAGTGAGAAAAGTCTGGTATATTCGCGTCAGTCATAGTTTTATGATAGTTGTTATATTTATTAATTTTTAAACTTACTTATATTCAATCCTTAAAAAAATAAAATGCGTCGTTGCATAAATTTCGAGTGATCATTAATAGGATAAAGGAGATTAGTCAGATTTTTATTGTTAATAATTACTAAATTCTCAATTTTATTAGTGATATAAACATTTCTTTTCCGCAACGAAGGTTCATATGCATAATATTTGAGACATTCTAAATCGGAAGTAGCGTCAATCACTTCTAGTATATTAAATATTTTCTCTTGCTCTTGTAAAACATGTGTTCCCGTTAAGGAATATACTCCATCTTCGATAAAAACTACATCAGTCAATATCCCGTGATTTGCACAAGCAATTGCAAAGGATAGTCCTCCAAATGTCCATTCCGTACCATAGGGTGAATGAGTCATGAATATTATTATGGGCGGAGAAATAGACATAGAAGGAGAAATAGCTCCATTGGCATCTTCTTGAGAGAAATTATTAAATATAACCCCACTAAATGGGGTTAAAATAACATGATTTTCTTCAAATTTATCAATTATTTTATTTAAATTACAAATTAAAAAGGATGGAATAGTATCTTCTGATTGGACGAATTCCTGAGTATTTTCCTCTTTAATATACCCCCTTGCCATTCCACATCTAGAACAAGCAAGCATTAAAAATTCTAAATTTTTTTCAATCGATAATTTTGTTATCCTATTTAAAGTGTCTCCCACATTCTCAAATGCTGAAGGCTTTTGATGGGAATGCCCTAAGTGTAAAGCATCCAGATATGCATATAATTCTGCATTCATATCATTGTTCAGAACTCTTTCAATTAGACGTAATATGTGAATGGAAGTACGATGCATATAAGGTCCTTCGAAGGAAAGAATACCTAATTTTTGATGAAAGCCATAATCTTTTATTGAATTAATTAATTTATCCCAAAAGTTGAAAATTAAACTCTCAGAATCAGAATTCTCTGAGATAAATGTATCTGTATTTACTATTTTCGAAGAAAAATTACTTATATTTAAAGGATAAATTTCTTCCAATTGATGCATATTTAATCCATATAAATTCGATTCGGTTGGATCAATAATAATTATGACTTTGGAATCTGTTAAAAGAGATTTCCATAAAGGGATATTGTATTCATTAAATATATTATAAATTGCATCTCCAGTTAGGAAAATTTGAATTTTTACTTCACTATTTGATAAAAAAGTCTCCACATTTTTAATAATATCAAAAAACCAATCAATTCTTTCGAAAGTTAAAACATCTCCTAAAAGGAAAGTCATTGATGACATATTTTTTAAAAAAAAAATAGATTGCCTATTTCTTTGTAATTTTTAACTCCCACACTCCGGGCTCCAGCATTTTAGATTCGAAGGGATAACCTGCCTTTCTTGCGAACATCGGTATGGTCTCATTCGCTGCAGGGGGATGATCCGTCTTAATGATTAATACATCTCCAGAAGAAAGTTCCTGAATCTTCTTTTTTACTATTAAAAGACAATATGGACATATTTTTCCTATAATATCCAGATTTACTTCTGTCATTTTTACACCTCTAATTTATTCTATGGAAAAACAGCAGCTACCCACCCTACTACCCACGCATGGAAAATTACCGCTCCGATAATCAATCCTATAATATAATATATAGAGCGATAATTTCCTTCCGACCCCATTACGATCTGCCGTAAGGGGCATCCTCCCAATACTACACCTAAAATGCCCATTCCAAAACCACCAATAATTGCCAAGATAATATAAGAACCAATGGTTAAACCACCAGGTGCTCCAGGAATAGGTGTGAGAGGATTTGATTGAGATGCTGTCCAATAAAAGTTAGGAAAAGCTGCGGGTATGATTGCCCAAAAAATTAAATACCCTAAAAATGCGCTTCCAATTAACGCCAAGTATCCAATGAATAATCGAGTATGTCGAAACATCATGAGATCTCTCATCCCTCCAATAGAACAGAAACCTGATCTCTGAGCGAGATATCCAATAATGATTCCTAATATTAATGTAATCAAAGGCAATATAATTACTGCAGCCCCTACTACTAACCATCCTGCGGCGGCCATTTTTACATCATCCTCTTATAATGTTGCAATAATATAATAACTCCAACAGCGACGCCACCTGCAATTGACAAAATGCCTATTAACGCTACCAAATCCCCATAAGCCAATCTCAATGCTGCTCGATATGGACAAGCACCAAGAAACAAAGCAAAAATCATTACACCAATCCCTCCAACTAAATATATTAAATACAGGACGGGATTACTTTTTTTGACTTTAAATTCTCTATTTCTTGTTGCTGCCATAAACCCACCTAAGATAACTCCAACAATGGTTAAAACAGGAGTCACAGCAGAGATGGGAGCTAATCCTAAAGTAGAGCCTGTGAAGGCATTAACAAAAGCATTTGTTAAATCTCTCGTGTGGCATGCCACGCAGAATCCATAAGCTTCTGGTCCTCCAGCGCTGATGATTAAGGCTTGTATGAACGCAGCTAAGATTCCAATTAATATTCCTAAAAATGCAGGTACTCTTACAATATTTGATATTTTTTTTTCTTCTTCACTCATTTTGGACTTTTTTGAACACTAATTTTTTTAAATTATTAAAATATGAGTAATAAAATGAAAATGTTAATATTAAACTTTTAGATTTATATTATCGAAAAATTCGATTAACAACAAAAAAAATAGTTTTTATATACTAAAAGAGAAATTAAGAAGATGAGTGATTATTAAAAGGTAAAATAACTCACAATTTTTTAGAAATCAGATTTAAAAGAAATTTGAAAACTATATCTAATTAAAAATAAGGTATTTATTCATAAATTACGGGAAAAAAACGGATATCTTTTCTGTCTTTCTTTTAACAAAATCGAACGGGTCCTTATAATAAAGATCCAGAATGATATCATTGGTATCAGACCGATTCGGAGGAATGGACTTAAGTTCCTTATTAATAGAGAGCATGAAATCAAATTCATATCCTTTTCCTTGTCTTAATTCGTTTAAATAAAAGATTCTCGGATCGCTTATTTCTTTCTTAAATTTTAGAAATGTAGGTATTTTCAAGTTGATGTATAAATCACGATAAATAAAGTTTGAGGGATTATTTAATTTAAAATGGATATGAACTTCATCACCTATTCTTTTCAATTGTTTTTGCAGCATGATTTCTTTAGAATGTGGAAATTCATATTCAAGTTCTTGGGAATAGATGGAATTTTTCACGATTTTTGCGTTTAATTTCCCATTATTGATGTATTTCAATATTAGTTCTTTTAATTGGACAGGGGAATTTCCCATATATGAAGACAAGAAATCGAATTCTATGGGATTCATTATTGTCAAAAAATATTTTATTTGACTGAGATTTAATTTATTTTTACTCTTTAAAAGAAATTTTCTAGATTTTTCCAAGAGAAATTCCTTGTGCTCATTCCATTTATTTAAATAAGGACGGACGAACAAGGTATATACATTGCTCTTTTCAAAAATTTTGTCTTTCCCTATTATCCCATCGATCCTTGCTTCCGTTTCTTGAATAAAGTTCTGAATTTGTGTTGAATTCAACTCAATTAATTTTTTTACTTGCATGTATTCCCTCTTTTTAATGAGGTAATTCAATTTTGATTTAATCACTCTAAAATTGTCATCAAATTTTTTTGTATCATCAATTGCTTGCGAAATCACGGATTGAAAATGTCCTTGAAGGAGTTGGAATGCGAGTTCTTTGTCTAAACCATCAATTGTTTCTTTATCTGACACGCCGGGTTTGTCCTTGATATTGAAATAATGAGTCAAAACATTATCTTTCATGAGTTTAACTTGTCGTTCAAATTCAGCAAGATATTTTTGAATTTTAATTTTATTTTTAATCCATTTAGCTAATAAATCATTAAAAATATCACTAAATTCAAGATTTTGTATTAAAAGTTCTCTTATTTCCCCATCAAGGATAAAGAGATTTTTTCTTATATCTGTTATTTGATTGAATCTTTCTTCAAGATCATGATCGAGATTAATATCAGATAATGCTACGTATAAATTTAGTTTAAACTTATAATTTTTAATATGGTCGAACTTTATCTTTAAAACATCTATTTTTTTTTCCAATAAACTTATCCTATTTTCTAAATCTACGATAAACTCTTGTTTTTTTTCTTCACAGATATCTGAAATGAATTCTTTAATAATCCCTAATTCATCAATCACTTGGAGTTTAGTTTCTTCCCATTCTTCCATTAAATCAAATGCCAGACGCTTGTACTCAAAATTATTCACATTAGTATCAAATATAGTTATTTTTTTTAAGATCCTATCATACATTCGTCTTAACTGGATTTCTGTTTTATTGAATTTGAACTTATTGATGTAAGTACTTAGTTTTTCTCTAAACTGAGCGGGAATTCTGCGAAATTTTTTTATTCCTTCATGTAGGAGAGTTAATTGATTATAAATTTCCGAAATTTTGCTCTCGATATTTACAAATCGAGTATTGATTTTTTCTAAGCTTTCCGTGATTTCTATCTTTACATCAGTATCTTTCTCTCTTTTTAATAATTTATTTAATTCTAAAGTTATCCAAATGGCTAATTTTTCATCATTTAACACATAAAAGAGATTCATGAGCAAAATCATGGTGTTTTTCCGTTTTCTCCAATACTTCGACCCTAATTTGTAAAATATTTTCGCAATTTCATTATTTATTTCTGTTTGATGCTCATCAAATAACCGTTTTAATACCAGAATAATGGATTCTCTAATATTTTCAGACGGATTTTCAATTTCTTCAAATAAGTAAGGAAAGATTTTATCCATGTTATTCTCACTTAAATGATATAGAGTGCTAACCAAGTTATTTCGAAATTCTTGATTGCTTGTATCCAAGGAATCTATTAAATTCGACCAGATTTGTTCGAAATTATTATTTGCAATACCAACTAAGGCATCCATTACTTTCATTTGGAGGGAATAATCCGAATCTTTCAAGATATTAATTAATTTGGGGATAATAGGAATAATTTCAGAGGATCGCTCCTTTCCAATCTCTCCAAATAGCCACACCACGTGTTCTTTTACGCTTGATTCTTCATTATAAAGTAAGTTCAAAAGTACATACAAAATTTTTTCTTTGGAAAGAAAATATGTTCCCAATAATTTTAATAAATCAGCGGAAGCTCTGGCAACATCATCATCCTCATCTCTTAGATTGATAATGATAATTGATAAAAGAGGCTCTAAATCTCTTATCTTAGTATAGTCTTCCTTGAGTATATTTTGGAGCGTTTTAATTACATGTAATTTTACCCTCCAATCGTTATCCATTAATTTTTGAATGTATTCCTCTAAAAGTTCTTGCAATTTTTCTATATCAATATGGAGAGAGAGAATTAAATTTCCTATTATTTTTATAGCTAATCTTCGAACGCTAATATCCTTATCATAAAGGCGAGATTTAATCTTCTCAATTAAATCAATTAAAAGATTAGGGCGGAATTTGGAAATTTGATATAAAATTTCAAGTGACTCTAACCTAATCCAAGAATTAACATCATTTATGAAATTTGCGACGATTTTTACGGTTTGCACCGAAATTGAGGGGGTTTTATCACAAACATGATTTAAAAGAGCCAAGCTTTTATAGATGAGTTCCTTATTGCTATAATTTTGTGAACTGTCTAATATCGTAAATAATTGTTCCGTTGCTTGTTCATAATTTCCGATTTTTATCAATCTTTTTATTCTTTTTAAATCAATAGCTAGAGAGTTCACGTTTTTGCTTAATCACTTTTCATGTTCAACAATTAAATTTGATAAAATATATCTTTGATGTTCAAGTATTTATAATTTTCAATTTTCAAAAAAAAATAATTCACTAGATTTAGATTAAAAATTAGGAATTTATATCTTTGGCGTTATGAATTTAAGAATTTTTGAATAATTATGCAATTTAATGCAAAAAAGATGTTTAAAAAAATAAAAATTAACTTTTAAAATTTAAACCTTGGAAGTTTCCCCGCTATTTTTCCTGGAAGTCTTCCAGGGCCTCTACCTCCACGACCTCTCGGTAAACCTAGAGGAATGAATCCCATCGCTCCTCCGCGCGTATCAAAGAGGATGTTATCAATGGAAATGACAAATCCTAGAAGGATTCTCCTGTCTGTTTCGTTATCCAAAATTCTTAGAGCATAAGTGTCCTTAAAATCAAATAGTCCACCTAAGAATACATCTCGCCATCGATCTGCTTTTTCCACTTCTGCAACGATTTTCCCCGTAGACAAGTCCTTAACTTTATAAGACCAGCCCATGAATTTACCTTGAGCTTCGTACCATTGCCGGCCTTCAGCATCTTCAAGATAGAAGAGAGGGTGTATAAAAGACAGGATTTTTTTCTTAATTCTGGCTATTAAGTTACCTTCAACATCTTTTAAATCTTGAGCGCCTCGTGCCGACACAATTTTCGAATGAATTGTAGCAGCGATAGTTCCGTCTATCTCTTGCAATTCAATTCTTTTTCTAATACTGAAAAATACACGTTTCATCTTGCCAATTATTTGATTTTTCTCGTCTAAAATATCCCCTGAACCCCAATCCCAGAATTTTTCTTTTAAAATGTAATAATTTCTATTAATATCGAATATTCCACCGGGCTTAGTTGGCACGATATTTTGAGACTGCGATGGTTTTGCTGAGGGGGACTCGGGTTTCGCATATTGGGAAACCACGGGCAATTTTGTTCCACAAGATTCACAATAGCGCTGATCGGGGGTAAATCGCTTTCCACATTCCGGACAAAAAAGGTTATTTGTACTCATTTTAGGTAATTATATAATTCTAATATTTTTAAAGGATTGTATATATTGAAAAAATAGTGTGTCTTTAAATTAAATATTATGTAGTCCAATTTTTAAAAATCATGCGTATTATTACGTAACTCTCGGAAATAATTCTAGCATGCCAAAGATTTTTGATATCCAAATGAGAACTGCAAGATAGTTTTAAAAAGAGTAAATGACTAATAAAAAAGAAGAAATTGATAATTTTATAAAACCATTCTATCCAATCTATGCATTTAATTCAAGTATTGCTGTTCCAGGCGTGGCTACCCTCTCTCTATAGGTAAGAATCCCCTCAGGTACGTCTTTAGTTTTTACAAGGCCTTGCTCTATGTCTTTTTCTGAAATATAACCGCGTTCGCCTGCTTCAAATTGTTTTACAATATTACGATTTTGATCTTTAATATCAACATTAGTTATGGTGGTCTGGATAACATCAAAATATACTCTTTTTCCTTCAAGCTTGTTCACTATGGCCTCTGTAATGAGGAGGTCGCCGCATCGGACCATTGCCCTCATATCAACAGCAATTTCTATGATCTTTCCATCTTTTTCTTGATTAAGAAAATCCTCGAATAACTTCGTGATAAATCCAAAACTGAATAATCCATGGGCGATAATGCCTTTTAATCCCGCCTTTTCAGCAACCGTGTCATTCGTGTGGATTGGATTCGTGTCTCCACTGGCTTTTGCATATTCCCGAAGTAATTCTCGGGTAATCCCGTCAAATTCATTCTTAATTTTTTGTCCAACTTTTATTTCTGAAATTTTTACCATTTTCAATCCTCCAAATTATTTTAATAACCTCCCGGTCTAACTGCAGCAGTAACTGTAGGTTTGCATACGAGTGCCCCTTCTTGATTTTTAACGGATACTAGTAGCTCCGCGAATAAGATCATATTTTTTTCAATCACCCAAACCTTCCCCCATTTTGCCGTTATCTCGAGTTTATCTCCTGGTTTTACATCAATGCATCCCTCCCAATCGTATTTTTGTCCAGCGTGAAGCAACTTTCCGGGATTGATTAAAAAAGGTCTTTGTTCTCCATTTTGCTCTAATTTCATCCCTAAAAGTAATTTATAAAGTGCTTTGATTGTAAAATTATTCGCAAAAGCATGACATGCGACGATACCATTTTCTTCAGGGCCAACATATTTGGGGTCGGTTATTCCATAGATTTTTGCAAAATCCACCAAATCTTTATATCTTATCCTAACCGACACTTTTCCCTCAATTTCCATTCCCGAAAGATTTTCTTTTAGAAATTGAGCATTTTTTTTAACTTGTTCTGGGTCCATAGACTTCACTTTTTTTGTGAGTTTTAATAATAATCTTGTCTTTAATCCTTTTAAATTTTTAAGATTGTGATTGCTTAGAAAATATAAAGATTTATCCATTAAAAATGAATTTCAATCAAATGTAATCTTCGTATATCTTTTTTGTTGAGGGCTTAAAGATGCATTAAAATAATTAGAAATACTATTAGATGACTTATTTCCACTCAAAATGATACAATACAACTCGCGGGACTTCATCAAATTAAATATATAAGAATCCACCGGTTGAGTTTTCTTTTTATCATGAGAGAAATGCCCTCCTTGACTAAATTCTGCTAACTCACGAGTGGCTTTTAATTTTTTGAAATTGGTGAAGTTTATTTCCTTAACCAAATTATGATGGGAATCTAATATTCCCTCCACCTCTTTAATCAAAAAACAATGATCTATTCCCAATTTAAAAGCTATAAACAAGGTGATAGAATCGGATGTTACCTCCCAGCTGTGGGGTAATTCATCCGTTTTTTTTAAATACTCATGAGGTAGAAAAACAGCCATCATGGGATCATTTTCTAATAAAATTTTAACATCTTTTACAGGTAAAAGGTAATTATAATTTTCACATAATTTTATTCCGTTATATTCCATGGCTTGAATTGCCATCCAATGAGATAGGTCATCCCCAAGATTTTGTTTTCTATCCACATATCTAACAAAATTAGCCAGGGAACCTCCTCCGGGTATCAAACAGATGGTATTAGCAGGTTCCTTATCTTGCAATTTTTTTAATTGGGATAAAACATGCTCAAGATTTGGTTTCCTTTCTAGTACAGACCCGCTTATTTTAAATACGCGAATTTGGTTTTTATTTACCATAATTTTTAAAAAGAGTTATTCCATTAATTGAAAATATAGTGCTCCTGCTACCGCAAGGGCTGAGGAACTGACTTTATCCGATATATGAGTACTCTTTTCATAAGATTCAAAGTTTTTAAGTTCCATTTTTTCTAACACGGGTTTAATCAGAAAATTGGAAGATAGCCCCGTTAAGATGAAGAGAGGATCATCTTCAAAAGAGGGGATTCGTTGAATTAATTCCATTAAAAAAGCTTCTAATTCCCGTGAAATAATGATTAACTGCTTTTCATAAATATATTGTGCGATTCTATCCAAATCATTCTTGGTAATCGATTCTAAATCCATGCATATTGTTCTTGCAATTCGAGCATAACAATCTTCAATCGATTTAGATCGGTTATCTGCAGTATCATTAATATATTCCTCTTCAGAAATATGATTTAAAACCCTATGTATATCCGATATTAATGCGAACTTCTCAAAAGAAATACGGACCATAGTATTTTTATATGGCACGTGATGGGTAATTGAAGGAATGGTTGCTCTTAATCCTCCAGTATAAATTAATTCATGATGAATCATTCTTGATATGTCGTTTTTTCCGATCGCTACGGGAAGAGATTTTTTTATAGGAATGACATCAATAGTAGTCGATCCCGCATCAATCAATATGCATTGGGACACGAATTTTCCCAAAAATAAAGCCGTAGATATCCAATTTGCAGCTGCTATGGAAAGAGGATGGTTCATGGCTTCCTCGAAAGTGATGAATTTAATTTCATGGGATATAAAACGCATTTTTGCTTTTTCAAATACATTTTCTAACGCATTTAATATTTTGATTATTCCTTCTCTTTTTGTCTGAAAAGCATCAGAAAGCTCGGCTGTAATAGTTATTCCAACATGATCAATTTTTTTAAGTTCAATTTGATGCTTTTTGGTAATATTGTTAATAATCTGATTTAGCATGAGGGGAATCTGATTTAGAGTTTTTTCCCAAAAAGGAAAATATTCAATATGGGATGAGGATTTCTTAATTTTATTATCTTCAAACGAGATTAATGCTCCCTTTGTATTTGCACCACCGATATCTAATCCTAAAACATTCATATCTCAAATGCCTTCTATTAAATTATTGAATAGCAAGAAATAAATGATAATTTTCTCATGATTGTAGAATTAAGAGTTGTAATTTATAATTGATCATTATTAGCATATCGAGATTTTAGAAGGGATAAGACAGTATCGATGTTTTCTCCTAATAATGCGTTGACTTGTATCACCTCTTTTTCAGAAAGAGGCAGGAGCTCGAGAAGTTCTTTTATTTCGGATTCTTTTGCGAGATCAATTTTATTAAAAATAATTTGAATGTCAATTGTTTTTTGACGAGTGAAATTTTGTTGGATTTCGTTATATAAATCAACTTGGGATTGAATAGAATATCCGCATGCAGGAGTTGGGTCAAAAACAAAAAGGATTAGATCCGATATGAGCCGTAATGCTAATATTGCCTGCAATTCAATGTTATTTCTTTCATTCATGGGGCGATCTAAAATTCCGGGAGTATCTAATACTTGAATTTGGATGGAATCAAATTTCCGTTGGAAATCAATGTGTCCTATATTAATATTCTTTGTAGTAAAAGGATATTCTTGCACTTCAATTTTCTTATTCGTGGAGATTAGTTTAACTAAGCTACTTTTTCCTACATTAGGATATCCTGCAACTACAACGCAAGGTTGTACATAATCGATGGAAGGAATGGCTTTTAAAGAAAAACGAATAGCATTTAAATACTTTAATACTTTATCTTGTTTTTTTATAATGGAAGAGACTCTTCCAAAAGCAGCACGTCGTAGCCTATCTCCTTCCCTTGGTTCTTGAATTCTGCTCAATCTTTTACTAAAATCTCTTTCTAAAGAATGCAAAACGGGTAAAATTCCGTTAAGTTTACCTAAATTGAGTTTTAATTCATCCACATCTACTAGTATAGAAGCTAACTCTCTATAAAATTCAGGTAAATCATCGATGAGTGGAACACTTTTTATAATATTTAAAATAAATTGAACCAATACTTTAATTGCGGTTTTAATCCGTTCACCTTCTTTTTTTTTAGCTTTGATTAAGATGGGAGCATTTTTAGAAACCCGAGCTGAACTTTTCATTGCTCGTTTAAATGCAATATCTAATAAATCTTGGGCGTTAGGAACGTGATTAAAATCTTTAAAAGGATTATCCATCACCGTCACTGTTAGAATAAGAGATGCATTCCTAAAATTTTTAATCTATTTTCAAATAAATTTTCTCAAGTCTCATGCTAATGACATTAGATTATAATTTAAGGATATGAAATAGAAAAAATAGGAAAAAAGCGTAATTGAGAAGAATCAAACGGGAATAAAATAATATCAAGAAAGAAGAATGTTTTTTTGGTTAGGATTTTGATTTTAATTTCTCTATTTTTGCTTCAATTTCGGATATTTGCTGATTGAAATCGTATTGTCCGGTAGATATGGATTTATAAATATTTAAGGCAAATTGATATCTTCCTATTGCTTTACCAATTTGTCCCTCTGATTCTTCTTGCTCCGCTTTCTCCAGAGCTAAGAGTGCTTTATTTACTTTAATTTTAAGCTCTGGGGGCATCATAGAGGCTTTTGCCAATCTTTCTTGCTCTTCCTTTTTTTTTTCTGCTTTTACTTCTTTTATTCGTTCTTGAAATTCTTCCTCTCGAGCATTTTGAGTATTTGTTTTATATTCTTCTTCTTTTAAATGCTCTATTTCATACTTTTCGATATTTTTAATTTCATTATACAAGATCTCTACTTGATCAAACCATCCTAGCGTTTTTAAATAATTAATGGCTTCATGATAAAAAGATTTAGCTTCCTTGTACATTTTTTTGTCCAAAAAATTTTTCCCTTTTCCTAATGCAATTTCAGCTTTCTTTTTTAATTCTTGAGTTTCCGTTTGTTTTTCTGTTATAGCTTTTAGACTTTCTTCTTCTTCTTGAAGTTTATTACGTCTTGCTTCTTCCTGTTTTTTAATTTTTTCAATGCGTTCTTCTTCAATTCGCTTTTTTTCTTTTTCTTGCTCCATTTTTTCTCGAATAATCTTTCTTCTTCTCTCTGCCTCGGTTATTTCAGCCAATCGTTCTGCATCCACTTTATTAGGATCTTCTGGAATTGAGTTACCAGAAGCTTCATCTTGATCAAGGAAAATCTCATCTAATTTTTTTTCTTTAATGATCTCTCTTAGTTCCTTTTCTCTTTTTTCCAGATCCTCTTTTTTTTGGGATATCTTTAATATTTCAGTTTCAATTCTAGCTTTTTCTTGTTCTACATATCTTAACTCTTCTAATTCATTGAATTCACTCTCCATGGTAAAGACGCCACGCTCTCGAGGAGGTCTAATAGTTTCTTTATCTCTTTCTTTTTCTTCCGGTTTAGACTGTTCTTGTTCTGGTTCTTCATCTTGAATTTGAGACTTTATTAGCCTTATTTTCCCATATATTTTTTGACATTGAAAATCGTAGTTTAACTTCTCAAAAATTGAATAAGCTTTTTCATATGCTTTTAAAGCGGAAGGAAGATTCCTATATTCCATGTACCTTCCAGCTTCACTCATGAGGGTATTACCTTCCAATTCTAATTCAATCATTTCTTTCTCAGGAGTATCCTCCAATTCTACATCATGAAATTTCATGATGCTCTTAATTTGAGCAATTTTCTTTTCAATGGACTTTACTTGACCCATAAATCCCAATTCAGAACTAATTTGTCGTGCCTCAGAAAGTAAAGAAAGTGCAAGCAAATAATTCTTATCATCCATTTCCCCTTTAGCTCGCCGTTCCAAAGCATCGGCTTTTTCTTCTAAATCTTTTTTGTCTACTGTCATGATAAGTATTTTGATATTTTATTTAATAATTAAAATATTGCAAAATTTTTCGAATTATGAAATATTTTGCATGATTGTAGCAATTTTTGAAGATCAAATAAAAATTTTATATTTTAAATATTTGTTAATCACTATACCTATTTATTATTATTTGAGGTTAAAAAATAAGAATTTGAACTTAAGAATAGATTTGTCAATTCGATTTATAGTAGACAAATTTATATTAAAAAGATGATTTAAAAAAAAATATACACTTAAAAAGATGAGCAAACATGGTAGATTTTAAGGACGTAATCAAAGATTTTAAAGTACCGAAAAGTATCATTAAGAAGGTTTTTCCTCCTAAAAAATGCGTATCGATAAAGGGTGGAAACGTTATAGAAATTACGGGAATTAACGTGATCCAACCATTTTCCCTTCCGAAGGAGATTAATATTGGAGATAGAGACATTAAAAGTATTGACCCCTCTCAATATTTAGACTTGTATCTTGATGGTGAACAAGTGAATATCTCTAAGGAAGCAGTCAATTTCGGAGAAATTATTAATAGCATGAAGTTAAATATTAAAGGAGGGAGTTTTTCCGTGGAAGATATATTACAAGGAAAAGCCGGCGGGAAAAATGTTGCAATGGGTGATAATTTTTCTATTGATATAAAAATGCCAGAGAGTTTTATGGGAAAATTAACTCCAGGAAAACATGATCTAAAAATTGAGTCAGAAAGTTTTCCAAATATAGATCTAGAATTTAATATTTAGAACAATTCCTGATATCTTAATTGATTTTTTTCTTTTCATTTTTGGAGAGAGATATTAAATTATTTTCATTGATGCCCAATAATCCACTTTCGTTCAAGAACTTGCAAAATAAAAATCTATCAATAATTAATTAAGATTTTATTAATAGAGATTCAAAATACCAAAAAATTCTAAAATCTCTAAAAATTATAACAAATTGAATCGATATTGTGAATAATAAGGAGTGCTAGAATCATGAAAAAAAAATATAATGCTTCAATTATTGGTGCTACTGGAATGGCAGGTCAGCAATTCATGGAGGCGTTAGTTGGGCATCCATGGTTTGATATCGTATCTCTTCATGGTCATAGTTCTGTTGGGAAAAAATATGGAGATTCAATTCGGGGATTAACTAGTTTTGAATATCCAGAAGAAATACTAGAATTAAAAGTGCGGGATACGGAAGATGTTGATATCAAGACAACCGATATTATTTTTTCTGCGATTCCAAGTAAGCAAGCACGTGAAGTGGAAGGGAGATTAGCCAAGACAACTCCAATCATATCGACTGCTTCTGCTTATCGATATGAACCAGATGTTCCCATTTTCCTTCCCATTATTAATGGGCATCATTATGAAATCCTCGATTTACAAAAAAAGAACAGGGATTGGGAGGGGTTTGTATTACCAGGTCCTAATTGTACCACAGTGGGTCTCGCTACTTCACTTTATCCCATTTTCAAGAAGTTTGGATTGAATACTGTTCACATGGTTAGCATGCAAGCCATTACAGGAGCAGGATATCCTGGGGTTCCTTCTTATGATATCATCGCCAATGTCATCCCTCATATTGAGGGAGAAGAGGAAAAAGTCGTTAAAGAAGCCAAGAAAATTTTAGCTACCATAGAAAATGGACAATTTCAAACCCCGGAATTTTTAATTGACTGTAAATGCAATAGGGTTCCCTCTATTGATGGACACATAGAAAGCATCTTTATTCAGACAAAGCAACCTTTTTCTTCATTAGAGGAAATTAAAAATGTTTTGAAAGAGTTTAAGGGAGATACTTCAGGATTAGATTTGCCTAATGCTCCAAAAGTCCCAATTAAAGTGATGCAAGACCCATATCGACCTCAACCGCGAATTGATTTAGCCGACAAGAAAAATGGAATGACTACATTTGTTGGCGGATTGGAAACTACAAATTTCATGAATGGCATAAAATTTACAGTTCTAAGCCACAACACGGAACTTGGAGCGGGGAGAGGAGGAGTATTAAGTGCCGAATATCTAATTGCTAAGAATTATATTTAAATTAATTTGCTAGTTTAACCTTAATCTTTTTTTAAAATTCGTGTTTATCAATAGCTATCTTCAAAAACATCTTGAAAAGAGAATAGGAATTCTTTTTTTTTATTAATGTGAAGATCGGGAATACCGGAAACATATTAAAATTATTTTTTTTCTTTATTCCTCTCAGGAATCTTAATTTAGAGATCAGATTAAATTTGTAGATGCTAAAAATATATTCATTGAAAAATTCTTTCAAGAAGGATAAGTCCACGTTAATTACGGAAGTAAGAAGGGTATTAACGGCTAAAAATTGACTATAAATAGATTCTAAATCATTCAAATTACCATTAGAAAAAATTTTTTCCTTTTTTATAGGAATGATTTTAGATAATCGCTTATTTTCAATTTCAATCAAGAAAGCCGATTGAAAACATGATTCCAAGAAATTTAAGTCCCTTGGATTAATTCTAGGATGGGATTCTATGTCCGTTAAAATAACTAGCGTTTTAGAATTCAATCCAAAATATGCTTCTAACGTGTCAACTATAAAATAAGGAAGGCTCCAATACGACAACTTCCGTAGATTAAAATTAAGAAATAAGAAGAGGCGAATTATGAATCGCGTCAAGTTCCAGCTTGCCTTGGGAATGGGAGAGAGATACCAAAGATCATTGAACTTTCTAAAACCAAATATTAGTTTTTGGAGAATTAACTCAATTTGCTCCTTTTCAAAAGGAACGTTCATTTCAAAAAGTGTTGATAAAAACCCATAAATATCTTTAAAATCAAACCAATAACATGACTTTGTTCCGGTTGTAGTCATCATGGAGTTTAAAAAAATCTCCATGCCTTGTTCTTTTTCCCTCATTTTAATGGAGTTTGAATCCAAAAATTCAAGGGAATATTCGGAATTAAGGGCAGCATTTTTTTTACTTGAAACCTTGATAAGATATTGGATACTCTTATTCTCTAAAATTATTGATGAGTTAATTTCAGGAAGGAATCCCGTTAGAAATTTATATAGTGAAGAGAGTTTAATGGGATGTATTAATAATATGAAATTTTTAAAAAATTGATAACCATTTGGAACAGGATATATAACAACTAATTCCTCTTTGATTAAATTGCCTATCAAGTCAAAAAATGCTCCTAAAAATTCATAAAAAGATAATTTTGGGAGAGTAGCAAGATATCTATTGATTAATTCAATTCCTAATTTATCGAGAATCCTAATAGATCCAATATTTAATCCTTTTTCCTCTAAGCAATAGTCATAGATACTCGAAGCAAGCTTTGTTTTTGAATCGTGCTTTTCTAGATTAAGCACCATTGATTTAAATTCCATTTCATCGTACTTCTCAACGATTCCCGCTTCATCTGTCTCATAAAAGTAGAATGCAAGAATTTTTGAATTATCTTCCGATACAATCACGTCTAAAATATTATTTTTATCCGTGATAAATTTGGGATAAAGAGTTTTTACTAAGGAATGGAATAAAAATGCGTTTATTTCAAAGGGAGTAAATGGGATATTGACAACTTCCTTCATGGTTTCGGGGCTTTCTAAATATCGAAGCTTACCATTATATTTCAGGATATTTAACCAATTTTTTAAAAACTTTTCGTTAAACATCTCTATAATTCCCTCCATGCATCTAATTTCTTTTTCGCTTCAAAGAATTTAATCGATTTTAGCATTTTTAGATATGAATGAATTGATGGGAGATTTCCTTTACCATAATAATCCTTTAATTTTATTAAACAATCGGAAATTGAAGGGGGACATCCATTTAATTCAATAATCTTTTTATTTTTCTTCACTTTCATCTTTTTTTTAGAAACTTTTGATATTTTCCTAAAAGCATATCTTTTCGTGGATTCAATAGCACAATCCCCGAATAAGATTATGGGATTTTCAGCTTTTTCCAGATCTGGCGGGCTTTCACCCATGAAAAACCAGTTTTTTTTAATGTATTTAAGATCTTTCAGCATGTAGGTTTTAAGAAGGTTTAGAAAATGATATGCTTTTTCACTACACCCCGAACAAAGCTGCCCCTGACGTAAATATAAATTTAAGACCCCGATTTCTTTCAACTTTGCACATTTATTAATTTCCCTTTTCATCCCCTCTAAATTTTCTCCAATTACATTAAGAGAATCAAAACTGTATTTAATTAATCCAAGATGTTTTGCTTCCCGAATAATTACATGATTCTCGGGATCTACACCCAGAAGGCTCATGGTAACTTGATCCGTCGCTAAAGGATTATTCCCAATTACCATTGTATTGGTTTTTTTTAAATTAGAATCCTTATAAATACAAGGTCCCGCACTTTCTTGCATGTAGAAAAGATCATTAATTACTAAAGCGGGTTTTAAAAAAGAATAATTATGTAAAATAGTTTTTATCAGTTCCTTTTCATACTCATCACTTCTACAATATTCAATCCTATTTTTCTTCTCTTTTTGCATGTGAGAGGATTTTTTCACCGAGAAATCCAAGAACCTTAAAATGCTTAAATTTAAAACAAAAATAGGATGAACTCCAACTTGATTTAGAATTATTAAATGATTATTTTTTACAATTTCCCTTGGGAGGAGATATTGAACATTCTCTTTTGTTTCAACATTAAAATCACGTTCCTTAATTATTTTTAGTTCTTCAACCTTGTTACGCTCCCCAATATAATAATTACTATTGTCTAAATATAGAATTTCCACCTTGAGTTCATTAAAAAAATTTATTAAGCCCCTATAATCAAGAGCTAATTTTATAGGAATGTTCTCTCGATTAAGTACACCTATGGAAATCTTATGGGCGCCAGCTTGCTTAACGATATCGATTAAACTTTTTAACGTCTGGAGATTAACCATAGCAGGAAATCCATAAAAACCTTCCATATTAATCAGGATGCACGCATCTTCCCCTTCCTTAATGATAGATGTCATCTCACCAAATTTAGAAAATGCATTAGAAAGCGTTTCTTCTGGGGAATTCCCCCTTGCAATAACAACTTTGGGATATTCGATTGGTAAAGTCAATGTTAATATATCACGGGAAATTTAATTAAAAGAAATTTAATAAAAGTAGATAATTTAATAAACTAAGTTAATAAAATACTTAAATTAAACTTTTACCATGTCCTTAAAACCATTTGAAAGTGAAAAACTAAAAATCCCCGAGCAATGGCGGGAGGTATCAGCGATGAAAATGGGCCTTGATATTGGACAAAGTCTCACTAAAATAGCATGGAGAAGGGAGGATGAATTATTCCTATCTAAAATCTCAACTTTCGAAAACATGGAAAAAATCAGTGAATATATCGATTCAAGAAAAGAAAACCTTTCACAATTGAATTTTACTGGGGGAAAATGCTATAATTTATACTTGAAATACGATAAAATCTTGAAGGCATCACTATTAAATGAATTTGAAGCAAACTTGAGAGGAATCGAATATTTATTTGAGATTCAAAAAAAGAAAAAACCTTATAATGCGCTCTTGGTTTGCTTAGGGACGGGAACTTCGATTGTCTTTCAAAAGGAAACGCCTATCCATTTAGGGGGATCTGCTTTAGGAGGGGGTTTTTTCCTTGGCTTATTATCTTTATTATATCAAATAGATGATTATCAGATGGCAATGGACTTGGTAAAAAGAGGAAATAGATACAACGTGGACCTAAAAGTCGCGGATATCTATGATTCAAGAGATCAACGGGTAGATTTACTATTTCGAGAATTTACGGCTGCTTCTCTTGGAAAAATTATAAATGGAAAAAGTTCAAATGATTATAACAAAGAAGATGTTATTGCTTCAATAATTAGCATGATAGCGGAAAATATCGGAGCACTCTCGGTACAAATGGCAATAAATCACGATGCACGAGAGATTATCTTCTTTGGTGGATTTTTGGTGGATAATTCAGTTCTGAAAAATATTTTAAGCTTGTTATGTAAAATAAATAATAAAAAAGCCATCTTTTTGAAAAACTCTGAATATGCAGGTGCGATTGGATCATTTCTTTCTTAACAAATTTCATTTTCAAGTAAATCTTTACATTCTTTCCTTTTGGTAAATTTAATTTTGATAACCCTTTCAAGTGAGAGAAAAAAAAAATATTGATTATGATTTTAAATTATAATGAAAGTTCCATTAGATCGAACTCATCAATTAGTTGAAGTAACCCAATCACTTTCATTCCATGTTCATATAATTTATTAGCATCACTTAAATTTGTCTTGCAAAAAGGACACTCTGTTGTTAATATATCTGCTCCTATAGCATTCGCCTCATCACAGCGTAAACTCGAGGTCCTCAGACTAAAATCAGGATACCCAGCTCTGACCCCTCCACCCGCTCCGCAACACATGGAATTCATCTTTATTCGATACATTTCCTTGAATATAATCCCCACATCTTGTTCCAATTGCTTCAGTATGGCCCTTGGAATTTCGAACCAATTATCAATCTTTTCTTTAATTTTTCTTGCATCAAGCATTAAGTTTTTAGACTGTTCCGTTATCCGTCGTTCAATTTCTAGACCAAAATGTCTTCCTATATGACATGGATCGTGATAAGTAATGATTTCCCCTTCCAATTCTCTATTTTTTTTAAACTTGAGTTTATCTTCTGTGATTAATTCGGAAATTAATTCAAACGTATGGGCCATTTTAAATGGGATTTCTCGATGTTCATTCCATTTTGGATAATCTATAAAAAATGTTCTATAGCATCCGGCACAAGAGAAATATACTTTCTCTAACTTTCCAAAACTTTCAAGATTCTTGTTCATTAGATCTTTAGCAACATCAATAGCACCAATTCGAAAAAAGGGACTTCCACAACAGACCTCATCAGAAATTAATGTGAAATTTATTCCCAATTTTTCTAGTAAATTACACGTTGAAACAGCAATATCTAATTGTCTATAGCTTGCAGTGCATCCTACATAATAACCAATCTTTGCACTCTTGTTGTCAATATATTTCTCGAAACCAGAATCTTTTGCCCATTTTAACCTTTCTTTAGCTTTACCACCATAGGGGTTGTTATATTCTTGAACCAAATTAATGATTTGCTGATGTTTTTCAATCAAAGGAACTCCAGATTCAACGCATGCTGCCCTCATGCTTTCAAGAATATCCACGGTTGGAATTTTATTATCACATTGGCTTGAACATAGACCACAAGTAATACAAGGATAAATTGTATCTCTCACCTTTTCTGAAAATTTTAAATCTCCATTTAATATCGAGCGTGCTATCCACATCTTACCTGCATTCCAAAAAGCTTCCCATCCGTATTCAATCCCTGCAGGACAAGAATCTACCATTCCTTCATAGAGTATTGTTTTTTGCTTTCCTTTCCATTTTCCAATTCCTTCTCTACTAGGTTCTCCGGAATAACTGTACTTACATGCTTTACAATGGATACACATGAAGATTTGTGGTTTTAGTTCTTCTAATTTTTGCATTCCAGTTTTTGTCATTCTACTTTATCACCTTCTTTAAGGAAGACATAACCTTCCTGGATGAAGTATCATATTTGGATCCACCATTCTTTTCAGTTTCCTCAAGTATTTCCAATACATGCCTGCTTGACTATACATGGAAGGAGCATGTACGTAAGGATCCGGTCTGTAATTCAACCATCCTTGTTTGAGGGCATAGTCGGTGGTTTCTCTGTTTACCTCTTGAACTCGTTCAAAATCTTCCGTTTTGGAACCTCTTTCTGAACACTTTGAGTTGCAGAAAATTGAGTCAAAACAGACGATCGGCATGCAAATGGCTTGACGGCATCGTTCAATACTTGCAATCCACATTACGGGAGGAAACTCATATTTTTCCAATGCTGCGTTGTACATTTCCGCAAAATGAGCACAATCATTCCAAGGAGTATACCAAGTTATAAATAAAAAGCCCGCTTCCCATAAACTATAGGGTACTGCAATTTTATTTGGTTTTTTTAACCGACTTGCTATTTGTTTGGGATGAAGCTCTATAGGTTTCATGGTCTCTGGATCTCGACATTGATTTGAATTTTTAAATTTATTACATAACAGATTTACAGTTTCAACGCAAAAATCCAGTTCCCTCTGTGTTTGTGCCCAGATTTCCCAATTCATCCACCACAGGGGATAGCCCTTTTCTTCAAAGAACTTATAATCATGAGGAATTTTATCCTTTGGCCATCTACACATTGCAATAGCGTAGTTTCCACCTTGAACCATTACTGTATTATGAGCTATTCCAAATTCTTGCTTAGCAATTTCAAATGTAACATTTTGCATATCTTGCGGATTTCCCATTCCCCAATTAACGATCGTTTTAAAATCCGGATGTGGAAACATCTTCAATGCTGCTTTAGTAACTACTCCCATAGTACCTTGACTCCCCATTAATATTGACCAAAGATCCGGTCCTAATCCATATTTATAGAAGGGTTTAGCAAAAGGTAATGCCCATGAACCAGTTCGCAAAATATCTCCGTTTGGAAATACAACTTCAGCACACATAAAGTTGTCACCTTGTGGACCTACACTCGAAGTATAAAGCGAAAAGCCTCGTTCTATTGCATCCCCCATCACTGTCGCAGCAGGTGGAGCTCCATCGGGAATTGGTGGTGCCCACTCGGGATAATTCTTATGCATGTAAGCCCAAATTTGACCGCACGTAACTCCCGGTTCAATAATAAGGATTCTATTTTTCTCATCAATTTCTAAAATCCTGTCCATTCTGCTTAAATCAAGCAACACACCTGCTGGCTTAATAGTTGGACAAGCAAATCCTCCAGAAAGCCCCGCAGATATAGGTGAAACCGCTATTTTTTCCTGAGAACAATAAATTAGAACCTTCCGAATCTCTTCTACGTATTTGGGGCGAATAACAATGTCAGGTATTTGACTTTCTAATCCCATGACGGATTTAGCAAGGTATGAAGCTGTAATTGCTTCATTATTTGTCGCATAATTTTTCCCAACGATACCAATCAAAGCTTCAAGATCTTTATTATTTGGTACTTTATATGATATTTTTCATCAACTCATTTCAATTTATTTTAATAAAAAATTGTGATGCACACTTTTTGAGGAATCGTGTTAACTATTTAAATCTATTTATGCACATTTTTTTTTGAATAATATTAAAAATAATAAAATTTAATATCCAAAAAATTGTATTATATTTAAATTGCAGAAAAAATACGAAATATAGTATAAAATAAAAATTTTCAAATAAAATGAGCACCAAAACAAAAAATAAGGAAAAAATTAGAGTAAGAGTTCACACGACTATTTCAATGGAGAAGGAGAATATATTGAATGCATATGCTAAGCTTAAAGATAAAGATGGAAACAAAATATACGGAAATAAATCTAAAGTAATTGAAAAAGCTTTAGACCTACTTGAGAAATTCCATCATCCTGATAAAGAAGAGGAGCATTCCCTCTGGAATAGAACAAAAGATGAATTAAAAATGTTATTAGTAGGAAAACCCACTTTCATTGCATACATCACGGGGGATTATAAAAATGTATATCGCAATAATATTGCTCTTGATCTTGTTGAATGGTATGCTCAAAAGGCTATTGATGAGTTATCGGTTGAGGATATTTTAAATGCAATTAAAAAAATCTGGATAACTGCTAATTATTTTTATAAAATATCAATTGAAAAGGGGAGTAAAGGAAATTATATTATGCTCCTTTATCATGAATTCCAAAATGAAAGATTTGGGGAATTTTGGGCAAATTATTTCAGTTATTTTTTATCCGAACATAAAAAATGCAAAGTGGAATATTTTATCAGGACTTCGTTTGTACGATTAGTCATAACTCCCTTAGAAAATATTGACCTTTCCCAAGATATAAGTGAATACAGAGTCACTGATGATAAATATAGACTTAGTGAAATTGTCGAAGTCTGGTGACCTCTAAAAAAATTTATTTCATTTTAATTAACTATTATATACACATTGAGTTTACCTCAACTCGGTTAAATAAACTATCTTTAAAGAAAGCGGGAGGAAATATTCTTAAGGTTATGAAATATCTATCTCATTTTAAAGTGAAAGAT
>CAYLZE010000047.1:0-2427 GCA_964388035.1 uncultured archaeon | reverse complement strand
GATAAGACAATCAAGAGATCATTATCTGTAATAACCGGATTGCTTGCTAGATTGGTAATGATATACACTTCTGCCCCCAAGTGAACAAGCCTAGTTGCAAAACATTGTAAGATAAATGCACTTCTTCCAGAAGCGAGTAGAAAGAATTTTCTATGTGAACAGATTGCTTCGTGTACAGTATCGATAAATTTTTGGGTGTATTTGAAGTTCTTTGGTTTATCCAAGTGGTCAATATTCGCCTCTAAATTCTTCAAAAGAATTTCCAAGGATTGAAAAAGGATTCTTTTTGTCTTACCGTTCACGTTACCATTTGGTTTTAATTCACACATATTCATGATGTTTAGTATTTCCCTATAATTATTATTAAGAAAGTTTAAAAAATAAACCTATACATTTCCGTTATTTTATCTTCCCCTTCATCTCTTTTAAATATCATTATCAAGGGCTTAATTCCTTGAATTCAAAAAAAGAGGGAGAAAATTATTTAAATTCTCATTGAATACGACACCTTTTTTTTTAATTGCATGATGAGTTAAAGTCTCAGAAAATAAATTACGGAAGAGAAGTTGCTTTTTGATGAGTGGAAATTTAATGAGTAATCATTGCTCATGCATTAATAATTTTCCTTGGAATTTCGATTGCTGCTTTCTTAAATTATTACGTCCCTGAAGGATTAATCTTATGGTATAATTAATAAGAACTTGAGCCGTATAGCAAATATTTTTTCTAATGAAGTCATCTACTACAAATTCATTAATTAACAATTAATCTAAAGTTTTAATAGAATAATATATAAACTTTCTCGTGCATTATTATTAAATCTTAATGATACAATTTAATTAATTGAAGATGCTAGTTGATGTAATAATAATGGAGGTAAGAATAAAATGAAATATGAAAAAAACATGTACAGTGAAGGTGTTTCCATTTGTTGCTTGGTAGTTGCGGGAATTTTTATATATGGAGCAGTTTCCCTATTCATTTCCTTATCGTGGTTTGGATTCATACCATTAGCAATTGGACTCGCCATTTTAATCGGACAAATAAATCGAATTACTTCTCGGGAAAAATTGCGAAATGTAGTAAAATTTGAATTCGAACAAAATCCTAATGCTACTATTGAAGAAATATCAGAAAAAACAAATATCAGCCAAAAAGATGTTCAAGCCATCATATTAGATCTAAAAGCAAGGGGAGAACTTCGAGGGAAATTCTCTTCAAAGACAGGACAACTAAAATCCGAACCAAGTGCAACCGACACGGGACAAGGGACTGCGATTGTATATTGTCCCAACTGTGGAACCGCATTAAAGAGCGGGGTAGCGTATTGCGCTTATTGTGGTTCTAAAATTTAAAAAAGTAATTTTTTTTCTTATACCTTACCCTTTTTCTTATTTTTTATATTTCTTTTTTATTCAAATTAATAAATCAATTGCAGTCCATAAACATAATTTTGTAATTTGTTTATATCTGTCCTTAATTCATGGAAATAATTGCAATGGGAGAGTTAAGAGAATATCTTCGAATCAATCTTCCACAATATCAGGATCCCATTATTTTTATCAGCTCGGACTTTATTCCTGGATGCCCAATGTGCAATAACAGCACGAGCGTGTATTACATTCAACTCACGGAAAGAAATTTAATCCCTACGGAAGTTAACGTGGAAAAGGCAGAACATCATATATTTCCGATTGATATTTATGTCAAGTATCCCTTACAAAAAGGGAAACCCCGAAGATTTGTAATTGGTACGAAAAAGTCTCAAGGAACACTCCAAATGATTCTCCGTCAAGTAATAGAATGACCTATATAAGCAAAAAATTAACCTACTTAAGAAAGGAAAAAGAAAAGATAAACCTTATTTAGAGTTTTTCAACTAACTTTCTTTTAAGAGATTGTTAATTCCTTTATAAAAATACTTGATATTTAGAAATACTAAAGAATTGAATTTGAGAATATTAAAATCTTAATAATAAAAATAAGAATAGAAAATGTCTTGGATGAGGAATGGACGGGTAAGTTCGGACGGGCTTGTGCCAAGTATGATGATATTTTTGAAGAATTGGGAGAGAGAGTAAAGGATGACTATGACCTCAAGAAAGTAGAGTTTGTGGCCAGCTTTTATCCCATCGGTGCTGAAGGCATTGATCGAGATAAAAAAATTCTATCCTTTAATTTTGAAGCATTAAATAAAGACGAGCGTGCCCGGGCGATCCTCAGCATTTTGTCCTTCCTTCAGGCCGATTAGAGCGTTCTTGTCGATATCACGCTTGGAGGCCATTCCCAGACGCATCTTTTCCAAGCCACGTTTAAAAAAGCGTTCTCAACGGCAATCAAATCGACGTATAAACAAAGTTTAGGCGGAGGTACCCCCAAATTGAAATATCAAGACCAGCAATGGTTCAAGGATTTGATTGACAAGGA